>CAUWDA010000007.1:0-73929 GCA_963557075.1 uncultured Flavonifractor sp.
CTCACTGGCTCGCAATGACGGACTTGTGCAGAATGTCAATTTTGCAACAGGCCCTCTGTTTGTGTCTTATTCCTCGTCCTCGTGCTTGGTGCAGACGATGTTCAGCTCGTTGAGCTGGGCGTCGGTGACGAAGGAAGGAGCGCCCATCATCAGGTCCTGGGCGTTCTTGTTCATGGGGAAGGGGATGATCTCGCGGATGGAGTCTTCGCCAGCCAGCAGCATGACCATGCGGTCCACGCCGGGGGCGATGCCCGCGTGGGGGGGAGCGCCGTAGGTGAAGGCGTTGTACATGGCGGGGAACTTGGCCTTCACGTCGTCCTCACCCAGCCGCACCAGCTGGAAGGCCTCGATCATGATCTCGGGGTCGTGGTTCCGGACGGCGCCGGAGGACAGCTCCACGCCGTTGCACACCAGGTCGTACTGGAAGGCGGTGATGCTGAGGGGGTCCACCTCGCCGGCAGCCGCCTTCTTCAGGATCTCCAGGCCGCCGTTGGGCATGGAGAAGGGGTTGTGGCAGAACTCCAGCTGGCCGGACTCCTCGCCGATCTCGTACATGGGGAAGTCCACGATCCAGCAGAACTCGTAGCGCTCCTTGTCCATGTGGTTGGGGCAGAAGTTGCCCAGCTTGGAGCGCAGCACGCCGGCGGTCTTCTGGGCGGCCAGCAGCTTGCCGGCGGTGAGGCCCACGAAGCAGCCGGGCTCCAGACCCAGGGCGGACACCACGGCGTCCTTGATGGGCTGGACGAACTTGGCGATGCCGCCCACGATCTCGCCCTTCTCGTCCAGGCGGAACCAGTAGGCCTTGTTGCCGGACTGGACCTCCACCTCGTTGCAGATGCCGTCGATCTGCTTGCGGGTGCCCTCAAAGCCGGACACCACCACCGCCTTGACGGTGTTGCCCTCGAAGGGGCCGAAGCCGCAGCTGCCCAGCACCTCGGTGGCGTCGGTAACGGTCAGGTCGATGCGCAGGTCGGGCTTGTCGGAGCCGTACTTGTCCATGGCCTCCAGGTAGGAGATGCGGCGGAAGGGGGCCTCAGAGGCCACGTTGTAGGTGCCGAACTTGGCGAAGATGGGGGGCAGCACGTCCTCCAGCACGGCGAACACGTCCTCCTGGTCGGCAAAGGCCATCTCCATGTCCAGCTGGTAGAACTCGCCGGGGGAGCGGTCGCCCCGGGCGTCCTCGTCCCGGAAGCAGGGGGCGATCTGGAAGTACTTGTCGAAGCCGGAGGCCATCAGCAGCTGCTTGAACTGCTGGGGGGCCTGGGGCAGGGCGTAGAACTTGCCGGGGTGCTTGCGGCTGGGCACCAGGTAGTCGCGGGCGCCCTCGGGGGAGGAGGCGGTCAGGATGGGGGTGGTGATCTCCATGAAGCCGTGCTCGATCATGGCGGCCCGGAGGGCGGCCACCACGTTGCAGCGCAGGATGATGTTGTTCTTCACCGCCGGGTTGCGCAGGTCCAGGTAGCGGTACTTCAGCCGCTGGGTCTCGTCGGCCTCCCGGCTGCGGTTGACCTGGAAGGGCAGCTCGTTGTGGCGGCAGCGGCCCAGCACCTCGATCTTCTCAGGCACCACCTCGATGTCGCCGGTGGGCAGCTTGGGATTCTTGGAGTCCCGCTCCCGCACCACGCCGGTGACGGCGATGGTGGACTCCTTGTTCAGGGCCTTGATGGTCTTGACCATCTCCTCGGTCTCGGCCACCACCTGCGTGGTGCCGTAGAAGTCCCGCAGCACCACGAAGCCCAGGTTGGCGCCCACCTCACGGAAGTTCTCCAGGAAGCCCGCCAGGGTGACGGTCTGGCCCACATGCTCCATGCGGAGCTCCCCACAGGTGTGGGTGCGGTAGCAGGTTTTGGCATTTGCCATGTTGAATCAACTCCAAATTGTAATATATGATTAAGAAAATACAAATAGGACGGGCCGATGTGGGCATCGGCCCCTACAGGGCAGCAAATCAACTGTAGGAGCGGGCACCCCAGGGTGGCCTCTCTTGCCCCCGTGGGGCAATTCACCTTCTGCCCACACCCGCCCGCTTTTTACGCGTTCAGGTCCAGATAGCGGCTGTAGTACACCTGCACGTCGAAGTTCTTGTACAGCTGGGTGCCCTCCTTGGCGGTGACGCCGAAGTGGGAGAGGGCGGTGTTCTTCACGTAGTCCAGGAACTTTATCCCGTCCACGGTGTGGAACCAGTTGAACTCCATGCCCTGGGCGGCGCAGTCGGACTCCAGGCCGTCAATGAGGCCCTGCACATAGGGCAGGTAGGCCCCGGCGGTGGTGCCGTTGGTGAAGAGCACGTCAGAGGGCTTGAGACCGGCGGCGGTAAACATGGCGTAGTCGGCGGGGGTAAAGGTCTGGCGCAGATCGGCGCGGGCCACACGGGCCACCATGGCGGCGGTCTCAGCCCGGGTCAGGCTGTTGCCTGCGGCGAAGGTACCCCAGCGATCCACGCCGGTGAGGATACCCGCATTGTAGAAGCGCAGCACGTCGGCGTCGGAGCTGTCCGGCAGGGTGGTAACAGCGTTGATGGGGGAGAGCATGTCCTCCGGGATCACGGCGGCCAGGATGGTCACAAACTCCTGACGGGTGGCCTGCTTGGCGGGGTCGGGTACCTCAACGCCCAGCTTTTTCAGATACTCCACATAGGAGAAATACCAGGGCAGGGTCTCGCCGGGCTTGGGTGTGACCATGGGGATCGGGTCTCCGGTGATGGACTCGTTCATGCGGGCGGCGATGGCGGCCACCTCGCCCACGGTGAGAACGCCGAAGGGGGCAAAGCCGGTGTTGGTGCCGTTCATCAGGCCCACCTCATAGCACACCTGGGTGGGGGCGGCGAACCAGGACCCGGCGGTCACGTCGGCGAAACCGGGGTAGTCGTTGACTTTGGGAAAGGCCTCCTCCGGGGAGATGGCGGCGGCGGAGCCCACCATCAGGGCGGCGGACAGGACCAGAGCAGCAAACTTTTTCATAGGAAAATTCCTCCTGTACAGCATCGTTTGGTTCCGGGGTAAGGGACGGGCGATTGATAATCGCCCCTACGTCCGGATCGTTTCCACACCTTTGTAGGGGCGGTTATCAGCCGCCCGCTGTCAGGAATTTAGACGAAGGGGGGAGGGGGAAAGTTCCGCTCAGTCTTTGTCCTGGATGGGAGCGCCGCCCGCCCGGGCGGCCAGACCGGTCTGGACCAGAGCCACCGCCTGGTCGGGGGTGAGGGTCTGCTGCTCACCGGAGGTCAGGTCCTTTATGGTCACCTTGCCCTGGGCGATCTCGTCCTCGCCCAGGAAGGCGGCGTAGGGGATGGACAGCTTGTCGGCGTAGGACAGCTTCTGCTTGAATTTCTTCTTCTCGCAGTGGAGCTGGGCCCGGACGCCGGCATCCCGCAGGGCGGTGGCGAAGGAGATGGCGGGGGCCAGGTCCTCAGTCATGGGCAGGATGAGCACGTCGGCGGGGGCGGTGTTCATCTCCTCGTTCAGATAGCCCTGGGCCTCCAGCACGGAGAACAGGCGGGTCAGACCGATGGAAATGCCGACTCCGGGAAGTTGTTTATCGGTGTAATATTCCGCAAGGTTATCATACCGGCCGCCGGAGCAGATGGAACCGATCTCCGGGTGGTCCAGCATGACGGTCTCGTACACGGTGCCGGTGTAGTAGTCCAGGCCCCGGGCGATGGTGAGGTCCACCATAAAGTGGTCCTCGGGCACGCCGTAGGCGGACATATACTTGACCACGGTCTCCAGCTCGGACACGCCCAGGTCGAAGCGCTCGTTTTTGCCCTTGAAGGGCTCCAGGGCGGCCATGGGGTCGGCCGCCGCCAGCAGGTCCAGCAGGGTGTCGGCGGTGTCGGGGGACACAGCGAAGTCGTCCACCAGGATGGCTTTCACCTTGTCGGGGCCGATCTTCTCCAGCTTGTCAATGGTACGCATCACATCGCCGGCCTGCTCCTCCAGGCCAAGAATGGCGAAGAGACCGTTGAGCACCTTGCGGTTGTTCACCCGGATCTTAAAGCGTTTCAGACCCAGAGCGGTGAAGGTCTTGTAGATGATGGAGGGGATCTCGGCCTCGTTGGTGATGTCCAGAGCGCCGTCGCCGATGACGTCGATGTCGGCCTGATAGAACTCCCGGTAGCGGCCCTTCTGGGCGCGCTCGCCCCGGTACACCTTGCCGATCTGGAACCGGCGGAAGGGGAAGGTGAGCTCGTTCTGGTGGAGGGCCACATACTTGGCCAGGGGGACGGTCAGGTCAAAACGGAGAGACAGGTCGCTGTCGCCCTTGGTGAAGCGGTAGATCTGCTTCTCGGTCTCGCCGCCGCCCTTGGCCAGCAGCACCTCGCTGGCCTCGATGGCCGGGGTGTCCAGGGGGGTGAAGCCATAGAGGGAGTAGCTCTTGCGGAGGATGTCCACCATCCGGTCGAACTGCACCTGGCGGGCAGGCAGCAGTTCCATAAAACCAGACAGGGTACGGGGTTTGATCTGGGCCATAGTGATGCTCCTTTGCATTGAGTTAGAAGTGAGGAGATAGGAGATACGGCGGGGGCAGGCCACCGCCCTACTGGCTGTTGAAGCCGTAGGGGCGGTCTTTATGGTCGCCCGTTTTACCGCAAAAAGGCGCTCTCGTCCCCTGTCACGGGACGAAAGCGCCTGCTTTCGTGGTGCCACCCATGTTCGGCGCAAAAAGCGCCCTCTGGCCTTCTGTTGCGGGAAGGGGACCGCGCCCGTCTCCGGGCCCGCTGGTAGAGCCGTCTCCCGGCCGCCTGCCGCAGGTCCTTCCAGCCATGGGACCCTTCTCTGGTGCGGCGGTGTGAACGGTACTTGCTCCGTCAGAGCGGTTTCAACTCCTACGATATTATCCCGAAAAGAGGGAAAAGTCAATCCTTATTCCGTTTCCGGTACTAAAAATACGCTTCCGCAGTTGCCGGTGGGATCGCCGTCTACCATTTCAATGGACACGGCGGGCTCCTCGCTGCTCAGGGTCGCACCCTCATCAGTGACGAGGATGGGCCAGCAGTGCAGTACATAGTCCGTTCCCTGGGCATGGGAGGTGATGTCGGCGGTATAGTGGAACGAGCCGTCCTTCTCCGGGTGTTCATCCCGAACCATCTCCATCAGGGCGAGCTGTACGCCGGAGCCGTCGGTGAGGCGAAGGGACAGGGAGGCGATATCGCCGGACTGTGATACCGGAGTGTCCGATTCTGGCGATAGATAGAGGTGCACGAGCACCTGGCCGTCAGGAAGGTCGGGCCAGTAGGAGCCGTGCTGCCAGGAGGACATGCCATGGATACCTTTGGTCAGAGAGACCGGCGCGGGGACCAGCTCATTGCGCAGATATTCCAGGTCTTCTGAGATCAGGCGGAGCGCTTTTCGGTTGGTCTGGATGCCGGCTTCCGCCTGGTCCAGCTGTTGGCGCAGCGCATCCACCTCAGAGCGCAGGCCATATACTTGAAAAAGGAGAAGAAGCAAAATGACGGCCACGGCCAGAAAGGACAGGGGGAAAATGATACGTTGCTTCATTTTTACCTCCTTTTGAGCAAAATGGGCGGCCCGGAGGGGCCGCCCATCTGGTTTACGCGGTAAAAGGCTTGCTCTTGGGATTGATGATATCGCGCCAGTCCAAATCGCCCCGCGCCCCACCCGATGGTTCCCATCGTGTGGGGACCCCGGTGATTTCAAATGCGGCCGCCGGAAATGAATTCCGCCGGCCTTCGGCGGCATGAGCCGCCGTACCGCCGGAGGCGGTTTGCTGGAGCGGGGGAGAAGGCCCTCTCTTTACGCGGTAAAGGGCTTGCTCTTGGGATTGATGATATCGCGCCAGTCCAAATCGCCCCGCGCCCCACCCGATGGTTCCCATCGTGTGGGGACCCCGGTGATTTCAAATGCGGCCGCCGGAAATGAATTCCGCCGGCCTTCGGCGGCATGAGCCGCCGTACCGCCGGAGGCGGTTTGCTGGAGCGGGGGAGAAGGCCCTCTCTTTACGCGGTAAAGGGCTTACTCTTGGGATTGATGATATCGCGCCAATCCAAATCGCCCCGCTCCAGGCCGTGGATAAGCATCTCGGCGGTGGCCACATTGGTGGCGATGGGGATATTGTACTGGTCGCACAGGCGGGTGATATACTTCAGATCCGCATCCAGGTCGCTGGACTGGGGATCGGAGAAGAACAGGACCATATCGATCTCATTGTAGGCGATGCGGGCGCCGATCTGCTGGCTGCCGCCGTGCTCATGAGACAGGAAAAGCTGTACCGGCAGGCCGGTAGCCTCGGCCACCAGACGGCCCGTCGTGTTGGTGGCGCAGATCGTATGCTTGGACAAAATACCACAGTAGGCGATACAGAATTGGACCATCAACTCTTTCTTCCGATCATGGCTCATCAACGCGATATTCATAGTACACCTTCTCTTCCTTTCTGTGTCTGTAGTCAGGCCCGCAGCTTCATCAGCGGGACCCGCTGACCCGTCAGCCGCTTGGCGATATTCAGGTAGGCGATGGCTGCGCCACGGCTGGCGCACAGGATGAGCGGCTCCCCGCGGTTGCCGCTGAGAATGACCTGGGGGTCCTCCGGCACGATGCCCAGCAGGGGCAGGCCGGCGGTATCCATGGCGTCGTCAATGGTGGTGTGGAGCCGCCGCAGCAGCTTGGGCTGCACCCGATTGACCACCAGATGGAGCTGAGGCAGGCGGGTGCGCAGCACGGATACGGTGCGCTGGGCGTCCCGCAAGGCGGAGGCGTCGGTGGTGGAGACCACCACGGCCCGGTCCGCCGCACAGCAGGCCAGCCGGAATCCCTCGCCCAGCCCGGCAGGGGAGTCCATCAGGATGTAGTCGTATTTCTGCCTGGCCTGACGAACCATGTCCCGCATGGCGTGTTCGCTGAGCGGCTCCTCCGGCAGGGTCACCGGCGCGGTGATGAGACTCAGCCCCTGGATCACAGGGTGGGGGACAGCCGCCCGCTCCAGGGAGCAGCGCCCGCTGAGCACATCGGTAAAGTCCATCAGAGCCCGGTCACTGAGGCCCAGATTCAGGTCCAGGTTACGCAGGCCGATGTCCATGTCGATACACAGGACCTGGTGGCCCAGGGCGGCCAGACAGGAGGCGACGCCGCCGGTCAAAGAGGTTTTTCCCGTGCCGCCCTTGCCTGAGGTGATGACGATTGCTGTGGACATAGGCTCACTCCCGACATACAAGATTAGAATAACACATTCTTTGAGGGGACGCAATGGATAACTGCGCCCTTTTGCCCGAAAATTCGGACCTTAAAGGGGGGATTTCTGCATTTTGGCCCACCGGCGGGGATAGTTCTGGGGGGTGGGGGAGACCTTCTCCACCACCACGACCCGGTGCTTCACGCCGGTGCCGGGGATCTCATAGTCCACCCGGGGGAGCAGACGGCCGCCCAGCTTGGCAATGGCCCGTGCCGCCCGGTCGATCTCGTCGCCGCTGTCCACGCTCTTCATGGCCAGGAACTTGCCCCCAACCTTGACATAGGGTAGGCACAGCTCGCTCAGGAGCTCCAGAGAGGCCACCGCCCGGGACACGGCGAAGTCAAAGCTGTCCCGGAAGCCCTCTTCGTGGGCCTGCTCCTCGCCGCGGGCGTGGAGACAGGTCACGCTGGTAAGGGAAAGCACTTTACAGACGGACTCCAGCCAGGTGACCCGCTTACCCAAACTGTCCAGCAGAGTGACGTTGAGGGTGGGCTCCAGGATCTTCAGAGGCATACCGGGGAAGCCGGCGCCGGTGCCCACGTCGATGAGAGTCTTATTTTTGAAGTCCTCCCCGATGGTGAGCAGGGCGGCGCAGTCCAGGAAATGGAGATCCACCACCTGGTCGGGATCGGTGATGGCGGTCAGATTCATGACCTGGTTCTGTTCCAGCAGCATGGCGCCATATTGGGCCAGAGCCTCAGCGCCCCCCGGCGTGTGGATACCCAGGGTCTCCAGACCCTGCTGAATGCGGGGCAGCTGAGCATCCAGACAGAGGGATGTGGAAGTCTGGGTGGTGTTTTTCTCGTCGGCCATGGATTTGACTCCTTTTTCAGATACTTTTCCCCAAAGAGGGGAGGGGATGTGGAAAAACGGCCCTTAGTTCAGGGCGATCCGGTAGACAGTGCCGTCTTTTTCCGCAAAGGCATACCCGTTTTCATCCACCGGTCCGGTCCAGTCAAAGATCTGGGGGGTGACCGGCTGGAAGTTGATGTCCATGTAATGAGTGGTGCAGGGGAAATAGCCGTTGCTCAGGGTGATGTTCCAGTCTCCAAAGGCTCTGCTGTCCTCAGAAACCGGTTTGCCGTCGGCGAAGAGCCAGACGCCGTCGTCTTTCTGGATGCTGGCGCTGTAGAAGAGCGGACCGCCGCGGTGCCTCAGAGACGTCCACTGACAGGGAATGATCAGCTTTCCTGTGGTGTCGATGACGCCACAGCCGCTGTCCCGACGGACGATGGCGTAGCCGTCGGCGTTAAAGGTCCCATAAGCGTCCACACCGCTGAGGATACCGGCCTGATAGAGAGGCTGGACCGTGTCCTTTGGGTGGTCTTTACAGTCGGGGAAGGTGGCGACATCATTGATGGGCTCCAACAGGTCGCCGGACACCGGACTGAGCAGCTTTGCGAAATCCAACTGGGTGACGGTTTCGCCCAGGCCGTTGATCTGGTCGGGATCGGTATGGAGTACGCTCTCCAGATAGTAGGCGGTGGACGGGTCCTGCTGGAGACCGACGGACATGCCGTCAGCCCGGGTGAGGACTATCTGGCCCCACTCCGCCGGCGCTTCGGGCGGCGGGACCTGCCGTCCCAGGGCTTGTTCAGATCACAGACCGAAATTGGCCAGCAGGGGAGGGACGCCCAGGATCAGGCTGACGACAAAACCGACAGCGCAGAGGACCGCCAGGACTACCATGGTGGCCCTGCGGGCGTGGGTGCTGTCCGGATGGCGGGCCAGATAGACCGCCATGGCGAAGATGCCGCCAATGCCGGGACAGGCGAAGAGAGGGGCGATGCCGGTGAGGTATTCGCCCTGGTTGAAAAAGGGATACACGTTGAGCAAGACGAAGCCCACCATGTAGACCACGCCCACCCAGGCCATGATGCGCTTGATGGGGGAGGCGGGGACAAAGGGTTCCTGCTCCTCCTGGGGGATCTGGTTTTCCGGTTGTTCACTCATGGTGTTGCTCCTTCAGCAGGTCACGGATCTCGGTGAGCAGCTTTTCCTCAGCGGAGGGCTCCGGCGGGGCAGGGGGCGGGGCGGGAGATTCATCCTTTTTGCGGTGGAACTTGTTCAAACCCTTGATGATGCAGAAAACGACAAAGGCCATGATGAGGAAGTTCAGGATGGCATTGATGAAATTGCCCACCATCATATCCCCGCCGCCGGGGAGGTGGATCGCCAGGTTGGCCAGATCGTTGCTTCCGCTGGTGAAGATACCCAGGACAGGGTTGATGATGTCGTTTACCAGGGAATCGGCGATGGCCTTGAATGCGCCGCCGATGATGACGCCGACAGCCATATCCATTACGCTGCCCCGGGCGATGAACTGCTTGAACTCGGCCACAAAGCCGGTGGTTTTTTCTTTTGTTGACATAAGTTCTCCTTATTCCGATGCGGTTAAGGGAGGGAGGGGATCAGGCCTTGGGGGTGAGCACTTCCTTGCCGCCCATGTAGGGGCGCAGAGGGGCGGGGATCTTCACGGAGCCGTCGGCCTGGAGGTTGTTCTCCAGGAAGGCAATGAGCATCCGGGGCGGGGCCACCACGGTGTTGTTCAGGGTGTGGGGCAGGTAGGTGCCCTTCTCGCCCTTGACCCGCATCTTCAGGCGGCGGGCCTGAGCGTCGCCCAGGTTGGAGCAGGAGCACACCTCGAAGTACTTCTGCTGACGGGGGGACCAGGCCTCGATGTCGCAGCTCTTCACCTTCAGGTCGGCCAGGTCGCCGGAGCAGCACTCCAGCTGGCGAACGGGGATATCCAGGGAGCGGAAGAGCTCCACGGAGTAGCGCCACATCTGCTCATACCACTGCATAGAGTCCTCGGGCTTGCAGACGACCACCATCTCCTGCTTCTCAAACTGGTGGATGCGGTACACGCCCCGCTCCTCGATGCCGTGGGCGCCCTTCTCCTTGCGGAAGCAGGGGGAGTAGGAGGTGAGGGTCTGGGGCAGCTTGTCCTCGGGGATGATCTGGTCGATGAATTTGCCGATCATGGAGTGCTCGGAGGTGCCGATGAGGTAGAGGTCCTCGCCCTCGATCTTGTACATCATGGCGTCCATCTCGGTCTGGGACATGACGCCCTCCACCACGTTGCCGTGGATCATGAAGGGGGGGACACAGAAGATAAAGCCCTTATCGATCATGAAGTCACGGGCATAGGCCAGCACCGCCTCGTGAAGGCGGGCGATGTCGCCCATCAGGTAGTAGAAGCCGTTGCCGGACACCCGGCCGGCGGCGTCCATGTCGATGCCGTCAAAGGCCTCCATGATCTGAGTGTGGTAGGGGATCTCAAAGTCGGGGGTCACCGGCTCGCCGAAGCGCTGGACCTCCACGTTGCAGGAGTCGTCGGGGCCGATGGGCACGGAGGGGTCGATGATGTTGGGGATCTGGAGCATGATGTGGCGGATCTCCTCTGCCAGCTCGGTCTCCCGGTTTTCCAGCCAGGCCAGCTGGTCGGCGTCCGCCTTGACCTCGGCCTTCAGGGCCTCGGCCTCCGCCAGCTTGGAGGGGTCCTTCTTGGACTGGCCCATCAGTACGCCCACCTGCTTGCTCTTGGCGTTGCGGGTGGTGCGCAGGTCCTGAGCCTCCTGGATGGTCTTGCGGTTCTCGGCGTCCAGGGCGATGACCTGGTCCACCAGAGGCAGCTTCTGGTCCTGGAATTTCTTCTTGATATTTTCCTTGACGATCTCGGGGTTTTCCCGAACAAATTTGATATCCAGCATTGTTACTCAACCTTTCTTTATATCGGTAGACTGTTCTGAGTGAGGAGATAGAATACAGGAGATGTGAGTTTGTTCCACGTGAAACATGAAAGATCTCCTGTCTCTTCAACCCTTACTGTCAGTACAGGGCGTGATAGATCTCCTGATAGCGGTCGTAGGGGGAGAAACGGTCATTGTCGGTGACGCTCTCCCGGGGGAGGGCCAGGGGAAGCTGTTCTCCCATGTCCTGGATGAGACTGCGGGCCAAGCTGTAACGGCCCCGGACATAGGCCTCGTTGATCTGCCAGAACCAGTCCATGGCCTGGCTGGCCTGAGACAGGGCGTAGAGTTGATCCTCCTGCTCGTCCAGCCGGTCCTCCTGCTCCCGGATGGTCTGCTGATTCTGGGAGACGGCCTGCTCCAGATCCTCCACCTGCTTGGTGAGCGCCTCGTTCTGGCGGATGGTATTCTCCAGGGTCTGGGTGGCGGAGCTGGAGGTCTGCTGCAAATTGTTCAGAGCCTCCTGATTGGCTCGCCGCTGCATCAGCAGGGACATGAGCAGCAGCAGGAAGGCCGCCGCAAAGAGAATGGTCAGGTACAGCAGCACCGGGTTGCGCTTCTGGGGCTTTTCGTGCTCCGCAGCGTGCTGGAGATGGCCCCGCTCCTGGTTTTCGGATTCGGGTTTGCTCAAAGCTGGGCACCTCCTTTGTCGTGGGAGGGCAGCTGCTCCAGCAGGTCCAGCAGGGTGTTCAGGTCCTCCGGGTTGTAATATTCCAGCTCCACCTTGCCCTTCTTTTTGCCGCTGACGATATGGACCTTGCGGCCGAAGCGGGTGGCCAGGGATTTTTCCGCGGCCCGGAGGTAAATGGACAGGTCAGGGCCGGGCGGGGGAGAGGGGGGCTCCTTCTCGCCGGCGGCCAGCCGCTTGGCCAGGGCTTCGGTCTGGCGGACGCTCAGATCTTCCGCAATGACCTTCTGTGCCAGCTTTTTTTGCAGCTCTCCGCTGGGGGCGGCCAGAATGGCCCGGGCGTGTCCGGCGGACAACTTACCCTCCTCCAGCAGCTGGTGGACCGGGTCGGGGAGGGCCAGCAGCCGCAGAGCGTTGGCCACAGCGGGGCGGGACTTGCCCACCCGGTGGGCCACCTCCTCCTGGGTGAGGCCGTACTCCTCCATCAGCACTTTATAGCCGTTGGCTTCTTCCACCGGATTCAGATCCTCCCGCTGGAGGTTTTCGATGAGTCCCAGCTCCATGACCTTGCGGTCATCGGCTTCGATGATGACGGCGGGCACCTCGGTGAGACCGGCCAGCTTGGCGGCCCGCCACCGCCGCTCGCCGGCGATGATCTGGTAATATCCGGAGGAGAGCCGCCGGACGGTGAGGGGCTGGATCACTCCGTGGGTGCGGATGGAGTCGGCCAGATCCTGTAGGGCGGATTCGTCAAAGCGCTTTCGGGGCTGCTTCAGGCCGGGCTCCACCTGGGAGATGGGGAGGGAGAGGGAACCCCCCTCCTGGGCCTGGAGGGCGGCGTCCCCCAGCAGCGCGCCCAGGCCCTTGCCCAGGCCGCGTTCCAGTGCCATAATTATTCGCTCCTTTCTTCCCGGGCGATGGCGTATTGATTGTGCTCCAGCAGTTCGGAGGCCAGGGCGGCATAGGCCTCAGCCCCCCGGGAATAGGGGTCGTAGGCCTGGACCGGCTTGCCGAAACTGGGGGCCTCGGACAGACGGACGTTGCGGGGAATGACGGTGGCATATACCTGTCCGGGGAAGTGGCGCTTGACCTCCTCCGCCACCTGCATGGACAGGTTGGTCCGCCCGTCGTACATAGTGAGTACCACGCCCTCCAGTCCGATCTTGGGGTTCAGAGACCGCTTCACGATGCGGACGGTGGAGAGCAGGTCGCTGAGCCCCTCCAGGGCGTAGTATTCGCACTGCACCGGCACCAGTACCGAGTCGGCGGCGCACAGGGCATTGAGGGTGAGCAGCTCCAGAGAGGGGGGACAGTCAATAAAGATATAGTCGTACTGGTCCTCCAGCTCAGCCAGGGCCTGCTTCAGCAGATATTCCCGGTGGTCGGCGGTGATCATCTCCACCGTGGCGCCGGCCAGGGATTTATTGGCGGGGATCACGTCCACATAGGGAGTATTGACCACCGCCCGGGACACCTGGACGCCGTTGAGAAGTACGTCATAGATATTGGGGGAGAGAGTTTTGTCCACGCCAAAACCGGAGGTGGTGTTGGCCTGGGGGTCAAAGTCGCACACCAGGACCCGCTGATCCTGCTTTTTCAGGGCGGCGGCCAGGTTGACGCAGGTGGTCGTTTTGCCGACCCCGCCCTTCTGATTTACAATAGCAATGGTTTTTGCCATAGCGCACCTGCCTTTTATCTGGTAAACGATTCGAGTTCTATTATATCCCCTTGTATGGCGCAATTCAACTGAAATTGAAAAAGAAGTCCCTTTTCAAGAGAAGTGCGTCAGTCGCATTGCGATGGATTTCGGACCGATATAAGGCTGGGTCACTGTGAAAAAAGAGAGGGTGTTTCACGCCGCAGCGTAACGAAAATGTGCCGGTGGCACATTTTTAGCGTAGGTCGTGGCAGCTATGCTGCCACGAGGGCACTACGTAAAAAAAGGAGTGTTTCACGCCGCAGCGTAACGAAAATGTGCCGGTGGCACATTTTTAGCGTAGGTCGTGGCAGCTATGCTGCCACGAGGGCACTATGCAAAAAGGGAGTGTTTCACGGCGCAGCGCAACAAAAATGTGCCGGTGGCACATTTTTAGCGTAGATCGTGGCGGCTATGCTGCCACGAGGGCACTACGTAAAAAAAGGGAGTGTTTCACGTGAAACACTCCAAAAAGAGAGGGGGTTATGATTTGGGAATGGTAATGGTGAGTTGGATGGCTTCCGCTGTCTCCTGCCGCTTGCAGTTGGCGTCTACGCCGGCGCTTTTCATCATGGACAGGCCCCGGGTGACGGTGTTGAGGAAGAGACGCACATCCTTGAGGATAAAGGCGGGCTTCTTCCGGGGCTGGCGGTCCGGTGTGGGGTGGAGCAGCTCCTCCACATAGGCCTCAGTGGCTGCCACGGTGAGACCGGACTCCGCCACATGGCGGGCGGTCTCCTCCTGAAGGGCTGGGTCCTCCAGCCGCAACAGCGCCCGGGCATGGCGCTCGGTACAGCCGTGCTCCCGCAGAATGGACAGGGCCGCAGGGGGGAGACGGAGCAGCCGCAGTTTGTTAGCCACAGCGGACTGGGATTTGCCGATCCGCCGGGCGGCCTCCTCCTGAGAGAGATGGTAGGTCTGGATGAGGGCGGACAGGGCGGCGGCTTCCTCCACGAAATCCAGATCCCGCCGCTGTAAATTCTCCACCAGGGCCAGCAGGGAGGACTCCTGCCCGTCCACCGTGATCACAATACAGGGCACCTCGGCCAGCCCCGCCAGCTTGGAGGCCCGCAGCCGCCGCTCTCCGGATACCAGCTCATATCCGCTGCCGGTGCGGCGCACCGATAGAGGCTGGAGCACTCCGTGCTCTTTGATGCTGGCGGCCAGCTCCTCCAGACCATCCTGGGCAAAGAACTTCCGGGGTTGGCCGGGGTTGGGGGAGATGGCGTGAATGGGTAAAAACTGGACCCGATTGCTTTCAAACAGGCCCTTTCGGCGCAGCAGCGGCATGGCGGCCCCTCCTTCTCGACGGTAAATCATAAGTCTGACTATAGATTACCATATTTTTCCGCAAAAGAAGGCGAAGAGGGTCGATTGGGAAATATTTTCCATTTAGAGGGACGCGAGACTTACAGCATGAGCCAGCTGCCGGAGAAAGACCAGGTTGCTGGGCCGCCGGGCCGGCAGACCGCCCATCAGCGCCAGATAGGCGGGAGTGGGGTTGGCGTGCAGCTTATCCACCATGGAGCGGATGTTTTTCTCCACGCTGGCGTAGCCGGTGCGCTGGGCGGCGATGGTGGGGGCGTAGGCCTCTTTGAGCAGAGCATCCGGGTTCTGGCAGAGCACCGCCGCCGCTTGAGCCGCCGCCTCCATGCCCAGGCCGCAGGCCCCCATCTCCTCCAGCAGTGCCAGCGCGGTCCGCGTCAGGGGCGCCAGACAGAGGGAACGGAGCAGCTGGGGCAGGATCTGGTAGTTTACAGGCTTGACCAGGTAGTAGCTGGCCCCAAGGGAGAGGGCGCACTTCACCACCCCCTGATGGGAGGCCTGGGAGAGCACCACTACCACCGGCCGGATCCGCTGGCGGGACAGGGCCCGGAGGACGGCCAGACCGTCCATGCCGGGCATCACCAGATCCAGCAGCACCGCGTCGGGCTGGAGCAGATCGATCAGCTCCAGACAGGCCAATCCGTCCTCTGCCGCGCCGCACAAACGGAGTCCGGGCAGGGTGGGGATGGTATCGGTCAGCAGACGCCGGGCGGCGGGGTCGTCCTCCGCCACCAGAACGCGGATGAGAGAGGACACGGCTCAATCCTCCGGCCCCAGGGCCTCAGCCGCGTTGAGCGCCAGCAGCAGCATCCGGGCGGCCAGCTCCCGGTCCAGGGGCGTGGTCTGCCGCAGATGCCGGTTGAGCCGGTCCATCGCCGGGTCCTCGGGGAGGACGCCGTGGGCCAGGTACTCCAGCCCCACATCCAGTACCTTGCCTAAGTCCACAAAAATGGCCATGGACATACACTTTTTTCCCTGTTCGATGTCGCTGACATACTGAGATGAGATCCCCAGCTGCTCTGCCAGCTGTTCCCGGCTCAGGCCCAGCTGTGTGCGGCAGTCCCACACCCGCTGGCCCACCTCTGTCAGCCAGCGCCGCTTCTCCTGCTTTTCCATGTCAGCCACCCCTATCCAGAGAGATTCCAAACTATAGATATAGGGTGTCACAACTCAATATTTTTACAAGAAACTATAGAGTGGAAGAAAACAACTAAAATTTTAGGCGGGGAGTCAGAGAACGGGGCAGACAGGGAAGTGGGGGGAGAGGAGCCTTGCGGTGCAATAAAAAATGGCCGCCTGAACGCAGGCGGCCATTGTGTGTATGGCGTTTTGTGACGGGATCAGGCCGCGGGAGAGGCGGTGGGCTCTGCCGCGGGGGTCTCGGTCTGGGGCGCTTCGCTCTCGGGAGCGGCGGTATTGCCCTCGGGGCTGGTGGAGGCCTCAGCCTGGGCCTGCTGCTCCTCCTGCCACTGCTTGACCATGCCGATCATATGGTCATAGAAGGGCTTGGGGTCCAGATTGTCATAGGCCTCGGTGGTCTTGACCTTGGCGTCGGCGGTCCACTGGTCCAGAAGGCGGTTCATGGCGTAGTTGGAGTAGGCATTCCGGGTCTCTTCGTTGTCGGCGTTCTGCCGCAGCAGGATATGGTAGCCGTAGTTGGTCTCCACGGGCTGGCTGATCTGGTCCACGTCCAGACCGGTGCCGGCGGTGACAAACTCTTTTACCAGGGCGGAAGAGCCGTCCAGCAGAGCGCCGGAGGCCAGGAAGGTATAGCCCTCGGGTTTGAGCAGCTCGCCGCTGGTCTGGTCCCGGCCGTCGTCACTGTGCTCCTTCATGGCGGCGTCAAAGGCGGCGACAGGGTCGGAGTCGGCGGTGATCTGATCGTAGAGGGCGTCGGCCTCCGCCTTGGTGGCGGCCTTTTCCTCGTCAGTGACAGCGGAGTTATCCTCGTGGGTGGGGAAGGCGATGAGGATGTGCTTACAGTTGAAAATGCCCTCCTCCTCGATCATGGCCTGGAGCTCCTCGTCGGTGGGGGTGAGCTCCCCCTTCTCCTCCAGGGCGCTCTGGAGACCCTGGACCAGATAGTAGGTGTCGTTAAGGGTCAGATAGCCCTCCCGGCTGATGCACTGCTGGTCCAGCCACTCCTGGAGGGTGAGGCCGTAGTACTGCTCATAGAGCGCGCCCATCTGCTCCAGCTGGGCCTCCGCCTCGGCGCGCTGCTCCTCGGTGACAGAGATGCCGGCATCCTCTGCGTGATTGGACACTGCGGCGTACAGCTTGCTGATCTCCAGGGCCTGCTCCTTCAGATAGTCGGCGGTGTCCTGCTCCTCGATCTGCTCCTCCCAGGCCTCGTCGTCAGCCAGGTAGCCGGCGCTCTTGGCCTCGGAGATGCTGGTCAGCAGCCAGTACAGGTACTGGTCGGCGGTGACATCCCGGCCGTCTACCGTAAAGAGCACAGTGTCCCGGGTCAGGCCGGTGGCCTGATAGGCGATATCATCGCCGGCGGGGGTGGCGCTGGGCTGGGCATCAGATGTGGAGCAACCGGCCAGTGCGCCGGTCAGAAGCGCGCCGGTCATGCCGACGCACAAGAGCTTCTTCCAATTCATGTTTTGATCCTCCTTGTAATGACCGGACAGAGCCGGCGAAACGGAATATAGTTTACACCTTTTTTGCCTGACAGGCAAGAAAACCGGGACGGCATTTACTGAAAATTCACAAACGCCGTCCCGGAGAGGTGATTTAAGATAGGAGATAGGAGATAGGGCTATGCCCGCAAAAAGCCCTTGCCGAAGATCTCGCTGGAATTGGCCACGATCATGAAGGCGTGAGGCTCGACCTCCTTCAAATAGCGGCGGAGGACCACCGCCTGGCCCCGGGACAGCACGGTGAGCACCACATAGTGGATGTCGTGGGTATAGGCCCCCTGAGCGGTCCACAGGGTGGCGCCTCGGCCCAGGGAGTGGGTCACAAAGTCACACACATTTTCCGGATTGGAGGTAATGACAAAGAAGGCCTTCCGCCGGTTGAGAGATTCAATGGCCGAGTCCACCAGCACCGACTTGAGGGCCAGACCCAGCAGAGAGCACAGTCCCGCCGTGGGGTTGAACACGAAGAGGGCGGCGGCGGCAATGGCCACATCGGAGATGAGCAGGGCGGTGCCCACGTCCAGACCGGTGTATTTTTTCAGGATCATGGCGGCGATATCGGTGCCGCCGGAGGAGGCGTCGATATTAAAGAGGATGGCCGCACCCACAGCCGGCAGGATGACGGCGAAGAAGAGCTCCAGCATCAGCTGGTCGGTGAGGGGCTCGGTGAGGGGCCACACCAGGGAGAACACCTGGATCATACCCGCCGACAGCAGGGAGCAGTACACCGTTCGGAAGCCGAAGCTCCTGTCCAGCATAAGAAAGCCCAGGATCAGAAAGAGCACGTTGATGATGCTGTTGTAGGTAGATGCGGACAGCATGGGCAGGACCTTGCCCAGCAGGATGGACAGGCCGGATACGCCGCCCATGGAGAAGTTGTTGGGAAACTTGAAGAAGTAGACCCCCACCGAGATCATGAGGGTGGCTACGTTCATCCAAAGGAATTCTTTCCAGAAACATTTTTTGTCTGCGGACATGATGGGGGGACCTCCTCTTCTTCTCTGCACCCGGAGAGCGGATCAGCGGGCGGCTTTGACAGCGCTCCAGACGTCATAACCGGTGGAGGTGGGAATGGTACCCACCCGCCAGAGGGAGACGCCGGTGACGCCGAACATCCGGGCCAGCTGCAGCTTGTCCGTAACGCTGCGGGCGTCCTCATACCAGACCTTGTAGCGGCTGCCGTCCTCGGCGGTGTAGAGGGCCCAGGGGTTGCGGTACTTCTCGCTGTAGGTCACCTCGGTATCCGGCTGGGCCAGCCGGGCGGCCAGGGTGGCGGGGCCGGGGTGATAGAGGGTGTCGTCCAGCAGCCGCCCCGCCTCGTCCACGTGGAACCCGGCGGTGGAGAAGGAGATGGCCAGCGCCACTTTGCCCACGTCGGCCACACCGGTGGCCGGGTCTGTGATGTCCCGCAGGGCCTCATACACGCTGGGGAAGGGGGTGACGGGGGAGGTGGTGTTGCCGGTGCCCACATAGGAGGACGGGATGGAGGTCCACTGGTAGTCATGGGCCATCAAAATTACCTTGTCACACACCTCGCCCAGGCCCCGGTAGTCAAAGCCGGTATACCAGGTGTCGGGCTGGACGCAGACGTACAGCGCCTTGCCGGCGGGGAGGGCGGCCCGCAGTTCTCTCATAAAGGTGACATAATTCTTTTTTATGGTTTCCCCTTTCAGACCCTCGAAGTCAATGGTCAGCCCGGCATAGTCCCCGGCGGCTGACGCCAGGGCGCTGATGGCCTGGGCCCGGGCGCCGGCGTCATTGACCACTGCCGCCACAGTGGAGGAGGCGGTCCCGTCGGCCAGGGTCACCGAATCGGCGGCAGAGCCGAACACACACAGGTTGTAATCCACCCCGTGGCTGTCAAAGTAATCGGTAGCAGGGGAGGGGTCGGAGGGGCGCACCCAGTCGTTGCCTCCGGCGCTGGTGGAGTTGAGGGTGGGGCCGTCCGGGCCGTATTCCAGCCGGGCCCAGCCCAGGCTGACAGCGTCCATGTCGCCGGTCAGATTGATCTGGGCATAGGAGGAGAAGGCGTAAAAGCCATGCAGGAAGTCCACCTTGGAGATGTACCGCTCATAGACCCGCACCAGCATGGCGGCGGCCTCCTCCCGGGTGGCGGAGTGGGCAGGGAGGAACTTCAGCTGGCCGTTGGGGCCGGACACACCGCGGATCATGCCGATATCGTAGGCGATGGCGATGTAGCCATGGTTGCCGGTCACGTCGCTGAAGGGGAGGGACAGGGCGGACAGGTCCTGGGCCAGAGTGTCATACCCCAGGGCCCGAACCAGCATCACCGCCATCTCCTCCCGGCTGATGAAGTCCAGAGGGCGGAAGGCGCCGCTGTCTGCCATCACGTTGTGGGCGCGGGCGGTTTCCACGGAGGAATAGTACCACTCGCCGGTGGGGCAGTCGATGTAGGAGGGGGTGGCGGGGGAGAGGACCTCCCAGCCGAACATACGGCACAGGATCGTGACAAATTCAGCCCGGGTGAGCTCCACCCCGATGCCAAAGCGCCCGTCGAGATAGCCCTCCATCAGGCCGTAGTCCCTGGCCTTGTTGATGTCTGCCTGCGCCCAGTGGCCGTCGGTATCGGAAAAGGCCCGGGCCGGGGGAGACAGGGGGGCGGTGGAGAGAAGAAGGGCGGCAGTGAGGGCCGCCGCACAGAGCCGGCGTTTCATCATGGAAAGCAGCCTCCTTTGTGGTTGACCTGTTGCCGGCTCCGGGCGCCGGCGCTGGGAGTTATCCTTATTTTATCAAAGCCTGGGAGAAAGTACAACGGAAATCGAAGCGAGTATAGGGGATAAACGCAAAAATACCTTGTCATATCAGACAAATTTGCTAAAAAGAGATGACGAGAGCAAAGTTTTTTGATAGAATATGGGCAGTTGAAGTGGATAAGAGAATCCGATACAATGGAAATGAATTTTTTCTTAAGGAGACGGCGCCATGAAGTTGTTGGAAGAGCGTATCCGCACCGATGGAAAGATCCGTGAGGGCGGCGTACTGAAAGTAGACAGTTTCCTCAACCATCAGATGGATGTGAAGCTGTTCCAGGAGATGGGTAAGGAATTTCTGCGCTTGTATAAGGACTGTGGGGTCACCAAGATTTTGACCATCGAGGCATCGGGGATCGGGATCGCGTGTGTGGCCGCGCAGTTTTTTGATTGTCCGGTGATCTTTGCCAAAAAGAACAAGACCAAGAACATCGCCGGTGATGTGTACACGTCCAAGGTGGAGTCCTTCACCCACGGCAAGGTATATGATATCATCGTTTCCAAGGAGTTCCTGGGACCCGGGGACCGTGTGCTGGTCATTGATGATTTCCTGGCCAACGGCTCCGCCCTTCAGGGCTTGATCAAGCTGGTGCAGGATGCCGGGGCCACCCTGGTGGGGGCCGGTATCGCAGTGGAGAAGGCCTTCCAGCCCGGCGGCGACATGATCCGCGCGATGGGCGTGCGGGTGGAATCTCTGGCGAGAATCAAGAGCATGAGCGAGGAGAACGGCTTCGAGTTCTGCTGAGCTTCTTAAGACGGCGGAACCGTCCCGGCCAGAGATTCCACAACAAGCGGTTTGGGCTTGCCCCAAACCCTTGCCGCGGACGGAATTCACTTCCGCCCAGCGGGTGAAAAGAAGGGAACCCAAAGCGGCCAGCCGATTTGGGGCATCTCTGGCGAGAATCAAGAGCATGAGCGAGGAGAACGGCTTCGAGTTCTGCTGAGGCCTGCCGGGATCTGCGGGCATCCGGAGGCCGCCCCCTACGGCTTGCTCCCAACGTTTTCGTAGGGGCCGATGTCCACATCGGCCCGCCCCGGTCCATTCCATCTGTAGGGGCCGGACACTGGCTGGCCAGATCCGCTCCCTTTCCGGCGGGCGGCAGGTTGCCGCCCCTACGGCGGAGATCACCCTTTCCGTAGGACGACCTGTGGTCGCCTGTATACCTCTTATGTGTGTTCAGACCAGCCTGTCGGGAAGCGGGCTGTTTTGAAGGAAAGTTGGAAGTCAACAGGATTTTAAAAAGGAGGAACATTGGACATGAAGAAGAGAAAACTGCTTGCACTGCTCCTGGCCGGTTCCATGATGCTGGGCCTGGCCGCCTGTGGCGGAGAGCCCCAGGGTAACAGCGAGACCCCCGGCGGTGAGACGCCCGCCGGCAGCAGCGAGACCCCCTCTGCTGAGGGCAAGACCATCAAGGTGGGCCTGATCTGCATCGGCGACGAGAACGACCAGGGCTACACCTACAACTTTATCCGCGGCAAGGAAGCCGTCACTGAGATCCTGGCTGAGAAGGGCATCACCATCGACTGGCAGATCAAGTGGAACATCGGCGAGGACTCCTCCTGCGAGGACGCCAACATCGAGCTGGCCGAGGCCGGCTGCGACATGATCATCAACAACTCCTACGGCTTTGAGCCCTTCATGCTGAAGGTGGCTCCCGACTACCCCGAGATCGAGTTTATCGCCTGCACCAACCAGGCCTCCGCTGTGGACGACCTGCCCAACACCCATAACGCCTTCGCCAACATCTACGAGGGCCGCTACCTGGCTGGTGTGGTGGCCGGCCTGAAGATGCAGGAGATGATCGACAACGGCGAGATCACCGCCGACCAGGCCGTGATCGGCTATGTGGGCGCCTACTCCTTCGCCGAGGTGATCTCCGGCTTTACCGCCTACTACCTGGGCGCCAAGAGCGTCTGCCCCTCCGTCACCATGAAGGTGCAGTTCGTGGGCTCCTGGTCCAACGCTCCTGAGGAGGGCAACGCCGCCCAGGCCCTGTGCGACGCCGGCTGCGTTATGATCTCCCAGCACTCCGACAACACCACCCCCGCCACCGCTGCCCAGAACGCCGGCGCCTTCCACACCGGCTACAACAACGACATGATCGAGGTCGCCCCCGACGCCTCCCTCATCGGTACCCGCATCGACTGGTCCGTGTACTTTGCATACGCCATCGAGGCCGTGGCCAACGGCCAGGAGTTTGACCAGGATTGGTGCCACGGCATGGACGAGGGCGCTGTGGTCATGACTCCCCTGAACGAGGACATCGCCGCCGCCGGCACCGCTGAGAAGCTGGCCGAGGTGGAGGAGGCCCTCCGTTCCGGCGAGCTGCAGGTCTTCGACACCACCACCTTCACCGTGGAGGGCAAGCCCCTGACCAACTGCTTCGCGCTGGATACCGACGGCGACTTTACCGCAGACTCCGAGGAGGCCGTATTTGACGGCGCGTTCCACGAGTCCTACTTCCAGTCTGCGCCGTACTTCACCGTGCAGATCGACGGCATTGAGTGGCTCAACTCCGCGTTCGGCTAATTGCTCCATGCATAAAGAAAAGAGGGCTGCCCCGCAGCCCTCTTTTCCGCCTTTCCCGGGAAATTCCGGCAGAGCCGGTATGACCGCAGGGGGCGGCTTCCGGACGCCCCGATGGGACGAACGGCGGGCCGTCGGGGACGCCGGTCTCTGCGATAACGGCAGCACATGAACTGACTCACAGGAAGGATGACAGAATTGGAAGCTGTCCATGCAATCGAACTCAGGCACATCACCAAGCGCTTCGGCACCAAGGTGGTGGCAAACGACAACATCGACCTGACCATCGACCGGGGTGAGATCCTGTCCCTGCTGGGGGAAAACGGCAGCGGCAAGACCACCCTGATGAACATGCTCTCCGGGATCTACCTCCCTGACGAGGGTGAGATCCTGGTGGAGGGCAAGCCGGTGGCCATCCGTTCCCCCAAGGATGCCTTTCACTATGGCATCGGCATGATCCATCAGCACTACAAGCTGGTAGAGGTGTTCACCGCCGCGGAGAACATCGCCCTGGGCCTGGAGGGGAAGGAGCATGACCGCAAAACGGTGGCCGCTCAGGTGCAGGCCATCAGCGACAAGTATGGCTTTGGCATCGACCCCAACAAAAAGGTGTACGACATGTCGGTGTCAGAGAAGCAGACGGTGGAGATCGTCAAGGTGCTCTATCGGGGGGCGGAGATCCTCATCCTGGACGAGCCCACCGCCGTCCTCACCCCCCAGGAGACCGACCGGCTTTTCAACATCCTGCGGGCCATGAAGGCCGACGGCAAGGCCATCATTATCATCACCCACAAGCTGCACGAGGTGATGGACCTGTCCGACAAGGTGGCGGTGCTCCGCAAGGGCAAGTACATCGGCACCGTCAACACCGCCGAGACCGACCCTCAGAAGCTCACCGAGATGATGGTGGGTCATGCGGTGACTCTGAACATCGACCGGCCCCAGGCCAAGTACAAGGACCTGCGCCTGGAGGTCAAGGGACTGAACTGCCGCAACGGCGAGGGCCTGCCGGTACTGAAGGACATCTCCTTCCAGGCTTACGGCGGCGAGATCCTGGGTATCGCCGGTATCTCCGGCTCCGGTCAGAAGGAGCTGCTGGAGGCCATTGCCGGTCTCCAAAAGGCGGAATCCGGCCACATCTTCTACTATCCGCCCCACCCCAACAGCGACATCGCCGGCAACCATGTGCCGGTGGACAAGGCGGGGGAGGAGCTGGTGGGCAAGACCCCCGGCCAGATCCGCAAGGTGGGCGTCTCCCTGGCCTTCGTGCCCGAGGACCGGCTGGGCATGGGCCTGGTGGGCGGTATGGGCATGGTGGACAACATGATGCTCAAGACCTATAAGGACACCCCCGGCCCCCTGGTGGACCGGAAGGCCCCCAGGGCCCTGGCGGAGAAGCTCATCAACGAGCTGGAGATCGTCACCCCCGGAGTGGCCACCCCGGTGCGCCGCCTCTCCGGCGGCAACGTACAGAAGGTACTGGTGGGCCGGGAGATCGCCTCCGCCCCCACCGTGCTCATGACGGCCTATCCCGTCCGCGGCCTGGATATCAACTCCTCCTACACCATCTACCGCCTGCTCAACGAGCAGAAGATGAAGGAAGTGGCGGTGCTGCTGGTGGGTGAGGATCTGGACGTGCTGCTGGAGCTGTGCGACCGGATCCTGGTGCTGTGCGGCGGACAGGTGTCCGGCGTGGTGGACGGGCCGTCCGCCACCAAGGAGCAGCTTGGCCTGCTCATGACCCGCGTAGGCGGCGGAAAGGAGGAACAGGACCATGCATGAATCCAATACGCCCCTGATCCGCCTGGCCAAGCGGGACGGGATGTCCGGTGGCAAGGTGTGGGCCATTCGGGCCGGCTCCTTCCTGGCGGCCATCCTCATCAGCGCCCTCATCTTCCTAGCCATGGGGCACAATCCCTTCGGGGCCTTCGGCACCATGATCGCCGGTTCCCTGGGCAAAAAGACCGCCATCCGCCAGACCGTGAAGATCGCCATCCCCCTGCTGGGTACCGCTCTGGCCATTGCGCCCTGCTTCAAAATGCGCTTCTGGAACATCGGCGCAGAGGGACAGATCACCGCCGGCGCCGTGGGGGCCAGCTACTTTGCTCTCTTCTGGGCGGACCGGCTGCCCGCCCCGGTGCTGCTGGTGGTCATGGCCGTGGCCGGCGTCATCTGCGGCGGCCTGTGGGGCTTGGTCCCCGCCTTCTTCAAGGCCAAGTGGGGCACCAACGAGACCCTGTTCACCCTGATGATGAACTATATCATGATCGGTGTGGTCAAGTGGCTCCAGGGCGGCCCCTGGGAGGGCCGTCCCGGCTCTCAGATCATTCCTCAGTTCGACTCCGCCGCTGTACTGCCCAAGGTGCTGGGTGTTCACTGCGGTTGGATCATCGTGCTGGTCCTGACGGTGGCCATGTTCTTCTACATGAAGTACACCAAGCAGGGCTATGAGATCTCCGTCATCGGCGAGAGCGAGAACACCGCCCGGTATGCCGGTATGAACGTGGGCAAGATCATCATGCGCACCATGTTCCTCTCCGGCGGTATCGCCGGCCTGATGGGCTTCGTGGTGGCCTCCGGCGCGGACAATACCCTGTACTCCGGCGTGGCTGCCGGCGTGGGCTTTACCGCCATCACTGTGGCCTGGCTGGCCCAGCTCAATCCCTTTGCTATGGTGGGCATCTCCGTGCTGCTGGCGGTGCTGGAGAAGGGCGCAGACACCCTCCAGACCCAGCTGGCCGTCCCCGCCTCTATCTCGGACATCATCACCGGCATCTTCCTGTTCTGTATGCTGGGCTGCGAGTTCTTCATCAACTACCGCCTGATCTTCCGGGGCGGCCATAAGGAGGGGGCAAAACAATGAGCGTCAACAGCAATGCAATACTGCTCCTCATCATGGCCGCCGTCCTCAACGGCGTGCCCCTGCTCTACGGCACCCTGGGCGAGATCCTGTCGGAAAAGGCGGGCAACCTGAACCTGGGCGTGGAGGGCATGATGTTCATGGGCGGGGCCATGGGCCTGGGCGCGGCCTTCTACTTCGAGGGGGCGGGCGGTACCAGCGGCGTGCTGGCCGTCATCCTGGCCCTGTTCTTTGCCTTCTTGGGCGGCGCCATCGGCGCGCTCATCTACGCCTTCCTCACCATCACCCTCCGGGCCAACCAGAACGTCACCGGCCTGGCCCTGGCCATCTTCGGCACCGGCGCGGGCCAGTTCATCGGCGAGTACATGCGGGTGAGCTCCGGCGGCTATGTGGCGGTGAGCAACAGCCTGAAGGCGGCCTTCCTCAACTCCCCCTTCCCGGCGGCCCTTCAGCAGCTTCCGGTGGTGGGCCCGCTGCTCTTTGGGCACAGCGTATTCCTCTACCTGGGCCTGATCCTGGCGGTGGGGATGCATCTCTTTCTGAGCAAGAGCCGGGCGGGCCTGTCCCTGCGGGCGGTGGGCGAATCTCCCGCCACCGCTGACGCCGCCGGCATCAACGTCACCCGGTATAAATACCTGGCCACCGTCATCGGCGGCGGCATCTCGGCCATCGGCGGCATGGTGTACATCATGACCATTGCCAGCTGCGTGTGGAACCACGAGGCCCTGTCCGGCGAGGGCTGGCTGGCGGTGGCGCTGGTCATCTTCTGCCTGTGGCGGCCCCTTAACTCCATCTGGGGCTCCGTTCTGTTCGGCGCGCTGATGATCCTGTACCAGCGGCTCCACCTGGGCTTCATCCCCGACGAGCTGTACAAGATCCTGCCCTATGTGGTCACCGTCATCGTGCTCATCTTCACCTCCCTGCGCAACAGTAAGGACAAGCAGCCGCCGAACTCCCTCGGTTTGCCTTACTTCCGGGAGGAGCGGTAAGCCGGATTGTTTGCCAGTGTAGAAGCTGCTTGTCTTGGGACCCGCCGCAGGCGGGACGCGCCTATGGCGCGCAGGCCGGGGGAATTCACTTTCCCCGGCCGCAAATAAAATCCGGGGTTCCCACGGGACTGGTCCCGTGGGGGTCAAGCAGCCGCCCAACTCTCTGGGCCTGCCCTACTTCCGGGAGGAGCGGTAAGACAAACTAAAAAGCAGTCCCGCTGCATCGTGCAGCGGGACTGCTTTTTAGTTTGAGACAAGAGATAGGAGATAGGAGATGGAGCTTGCCCCCGCCGGGTCATTTCACCAGGGTCAGCAGTCCATCCCAATCCACCGGGCCGTCCACCCGGTAGAGGACAGGGATCTCCTTGCCGTCGTCCAGCGTGGTCAGGCAGCACAGACTGTCGGTGAGCTCCAGATAGAGCATCTCCTCGCCGTCATAGAGAAAGCCGGCGAGAAAGGGAGACTCCTTGTCGGTGATATTCTGATCGGTGGCCAGCCTGGTCAGCCGCAGGGCGGACAGCTCTTCCACCAGAGCCTGGTTTACAGCGGGGGAGGGGTCCTCGATATAGCCGTCGTCGGTGCCGGTCCACACAGAGACCGACTGGACGGAGACCTCCTCCCGGTCGGGGAAGAACAGTTCCCCGGCGGTGCCGCTGGCGGTGCTCACCCCCACCAGGCCGGAGCACAGCACCAGGGCCGCCATGATGAGTCCCAGCACCACCGTTCCGGAGGTCCGCTCTGCGGGCGCCACGACCCCCTTCAGGCGGCGGCGCAGGCTGGAGGCCGAGGCGGACAGGCAGGTGGTGAGCCCACGTTCATCTCCCGCCGATTCCAGCAGGAGGGAGGCGTATTCCCGGCGGGTATCGTCCTCCGCGCCGTACACCACCATCTCGTCGCAGGACAGCTCCAGGTCGGCGGAGGCCTTCCGGATGGCCACCCACATCAGGGGATTGAACCAGCACAGGGATTTGCAGAGGAGGTAAAAGCACTTGGTGGCGATGTCCTGCCGCTGGACATGGCGCAGCTCGTGGCGGAAGATGAGCCGGTACTGGTCCAGCGTATAGTCCCGCTCCGGCAGTACCGTACGCATGGTGCGGCCAAACAGACCGATGGTCAGGGGGGAGGTAGCGGCGGGAGAGACCAGCAGGGGGAGGTACCTCCGGAGCAGGGCCAGATGGCACTCCTCGGCCCACAGGTTCCACACTGCCTTGTCCTCCACCGGCCTGGCGTCCTGCAAAAGCCGGCGGCGGAACCGCAGGTGGGAAATGAGGTGCCACAGAGCCACTGCCCCGGCCCCCGCCAGCCAGATCCACAGCAACAGAGGGGCCAGGCCGTTTGGGATGGGTATCACCACCAGCGGCGGCACAAAGGTGTCCCGCCAGACCATGGTGTTGTAGTACAGAAAGATGGGCAGCAGCCACAGGGTGGCGCAGGCCCGAGCGGAGATGGTCCGCCGCAGCAGGGGCAGAGCAAGCAGAAGCACGGCGAAGTACAGGGAGAGGAGCACCAGCAGATGGAGGGAAAACTCCAGCAGGACGGTGGCCCCCGCCGCCGGGCCGAGGAACAGGGAGTAGATCAGCCAGTAAGCGGCCATCATAAAGGGCAAGATCCAGGGGGAAAGCCAGACCTCCGTGGTGCGCTTCTCCTCGCTGCGGGCGGCGCAGCCGGTGAGGGCCACCTGCCGCTCATACTTCCACTCCCGGCGGAAGCAGTAAGCTACACCAACAGCCAGCAAGGCGGCGGCAAACAGACGGCAGCTCCAAACAATGTTGTTCACAGCCGTCCCTCCTCCAGCATCTTGCGCAGCTCTTCCAGTTCCTCCCGGCTCACCCCGGCGTCTACCAGGGAGGTGGCCAGGGCGGCCACTGAGCCGCCGAAGAGCTGATCCAGCACCCCCCGGCTGGCCTGGGCCAGATAGGCCTTTCTGGGGATGATCGGTGTGTAGTAATTGACCTTGCCCCGGCGCTCCAGCTTGAGAAAGCCCTTGTCGCACAGCCGGGTGAGAAAGGTGAGGATGGTGGTGGGGGCCAGGGGGTGGGTCTTGTTCAGCGCCTCCTCGATCTCCGGCCGGGTCACCGGCGGCTCCTTGTCCCAGATGATCTGCATCAGCTCCAGCTCGCTGTCGGGCAGGCGGCGGATGTCCTGCTTCATGATGTACACCTCCCTCGTCTCTTGTAGAGCTTCTTCTTCTGTAGAAGATTATAGCGCCAAAGAGGTTGGGAGTCAAGGTGTGTTGAGCAGACATGGAATCAGTCTGATATGCAGGATGATCCGTAGTATTTTTACGTCGGCATGGCTGATAATAGCGCTTTACAGAGCAAAAGTAAGGCTGTATAGTAAGTTCAGTGACCGCGGGAACAATTCGGACGAAAGAAGGGAACCTTGCCATGTCGTCAAGTGTTGGAGGACGAAATAAGAATATTGGCTATTATCTTTGTGTTTTGATTGCACTGTGCCTCATTTTCTTTTTTGGCGTTGTAGTTCCTCCCTTTGCGGGAATCACACCGGCGGGAATCGGTGTTTTAGGTGTATTTTTCGGGGTCCTGCTCATCACAATCGTAACGGGAGAGACATTCTGGCCAGCTTTGATGGGCCTGTTTGGGTTGATTATCTGTGACTATACAACTGCCAGTGGGCTTTTGGCGAGTTGGTTTGGAAATGCCACCATTCAGCAGATCATCTGGGTCATGGCCCTGACTGGTGCGGTCACAGAATCGGGAGCAGTCAATGTGTTGGCCCGCAAGGTGCTGCGCATCCGGGCGTTTCGGGGACATCCTATGCGCCTGATTGTAGGTCTGTTTTTGACAGTACTGGTGTGCTCTGCCCTGGTAAGCAGTCCCACTACCATGCTTCTGCTGTGGTATCCCATCCTGGACGGGATCTGTGAGATGTGTGGTGTGGAGAAGGACAGTGACCTGAAGCGGGAGTTGCTGCTGGGTGTCTATATTTCCGCTATGGGCGCCTATGTGCTGCCATTCAAGGGAGTTCATCTCTCCTCTATTGCTATCATCAGTGGTATTATGGAGAGTAGCGGTCTGAGTTTCAACAGTGCCCTTTATCTGGTGGCTGCAACGCTGGTGGTGTTGGCCTTTGTGCTGGTATATGCTCTGTTTATCCGTTTTGTATGGAAGACCGACCTGACTCCCCTGAAGAACTTTGATGTGAATAAGATGGGGCTCACAGAGTCCGATCTGAAGATGACTTTCAAGCAAAAAGTGTTGCTTGGCTTCATGATCTTTGGTATTATATTCCTCCTGATTGGTATGGTACTGCCTGTAGAATCCGTCATCAACGTATTCTACAAAAAAATTGGCTCTACCTGGATTTGGATCGTCCTCTTTGCTATTTTGTGTATGATCCGAGACAAAGAGGGCAAGCCGTTTATCAATGGCGTCAAGCTCCTCCAGTCCAAGACGATGTGGGGCATCGTAGCTGTTGCTGGCTGCTTTACCATCTGCGGTTCTGCAATCGCATCCGATGATTTGGGTATTAAAGCAGCCATTGCTACAGCCCTGGGGCCTGTTTTGGGAAGCGCAAGTTGGCCCATCATGGTTACACTTTGTGTGGCAGCTTCCACTATTTTCACGAACTTTACCAACGGCATGCCTGTCAGCTTTACCATCAATGCGATTTGTATTCCTTTGGCCTGTACGATGCAGATGAATGGCGAAGGAAATGCAACGATTTTGGGTGTTGCGACCATCCTCTCCAGCATGTGTGCATTCCTTACCAACGGGGCTATTGCGTATGCACCGGTTATGCTGGGACGGGAAGAGATGACCAATAAGTTTATCTTTACCAAAGGCGTAGTGACCAACATCATCTTTATTGTTTTGGCCAGCGCCATCTGTATCGTCTTTGGATATCTGTTCTGAGCTCTCTTGGGAAAGAACAAAAGGAGTGTTTAGTCAATGAGCAATGTATATGTGGAGCCAGCACGGGAACTACCTATAGAGGCCCAGTGCGACATCCTGGTGGTAGGCGGCGGCGCCGCCGGTCACTCTGCCGCTGTGGCCGCTGCCCGGGCAGGCGCCAAGAATATCATCCTGCTGGAGCGGTACGGATACATGGGGGGCGACGTCACCGGCGGCTATGTCATCATGGTGCCCAATCTTTCCTGGTATGATAAGTCCTTTGTCCGGGGCCTCCAGGAGGAGTGGTTCACCCGTCTGAGCAAAATCCCCGGGGCGGTGAGCGCCCCTTCCCTGGACCAGATCGGCAGCACTGATCCCGCCCTGCTTCACCCCTGGAGTGGCATCCATGACTGCGTCAGCCGTGGGGGATATGGTGGGTGCAAGCCTTCCTGTCTGGTGCGGTCGGTATATTTTGAGCCAAACCAGCTGAAGATCGAGCTGGACAAGATGCTTCTGGAGCATAAGGATGCCATCACTGTTATGTGTCATAGCTGGGGTACCCGGCCCATTATGGAGAACGGAGCTGTCAAGGGTGTAATCTATGAGAGTAAGGAAGGCCGCAAGGCAATTCTGGCCAAAGTGGTCATTGACGCTACCGGTGACGGCGACCTGTACCGCCAGACCGGCACCCCCTTTGAAAGCATGGCTGACCAGGTTACCCGGGCCAATACCACTGCACTGGTGTGGCGCATCGGCGGCATCAACTGGGATTTGTTTTACCAGTGGCGCCATACCCATCCGGAGGAGATGGCGGCTCTGCGTCAGGGCTTGACACGGGTGGCGGGCTTCCGGTGTCTGCCTATGGCCAGTAATCAGAATGATATCTGCTGGGTCAACAACTGGCACGCTAACCGGGACTGCTCTGTAGTAAAGGATCAGACCGAGACTGAAATGAATACCCGCAATACCATGCGGGAGGTGCTGGAGTATCTGAGGCAGGCAGTGCCTGTTGCGTTCCGTAACGCCTATCTGTATGATATTGCGCCTCAGCTGGGTACCCGAATCAGCCGCCGGCTTAAGGGTGAATATGTGATGACCACCGCAGACTTTGCCTATGCGCTGGAGCATGATGACGTGATCGCCTGGCACTCTACCATCTGTCAGGTTAACGACTGCGGTCCCGTGGAGATCCCCTACCGGGCTATCCTGCCCAGGGGTGTAGAGAACCTGCTCTGCCCGGGCCGCCACCTGTCTGCCGACGGCATCGCCATCGACTGGCTGGACCTGATCCCTCAGTGCGTGGGTACCGGTCAGGCTGCCGGCGTGGCCGCCGCTGTGGCGGTGGCTGAGGGTACCACCGTCCATAACGTCAACATCCGTAAGGTCCAGGATATTCTGGTGGACCAGGATGTGCCCCTGCCCCACAACGCCAAATTTGAAGCAAAGGACCCCTCCTACCGGGAGATGGTGGAGGAGAAGCAGCATGGTTTGTACACCGACAAGGCCCAACTGGCCAGGGAGCAGAAGGAGAAGGGTCTGTCTCTGAATCTGGATTTTCAGGAAAAATTCAATGCGCCCCCCCAGCACTGAGTCTCAGCCCACACAGAGCAGCCAGAAGGAACAAGAGGAGACAGCCGAGCCCACTCTGGAGTTTTGGAGGAGTTTGGTGGACCGTCCAGGTTGCCAGATCACTGGGATATGCAACGAATGTGGGCAATGTGAGCATTGACAGCAAACAAAAACCGGGATCTGGTTCCACTGATTGGTGGAACCAGATCCCGGTTTAGTCATTCGGGTAGAAGCGGTAAAACAGGGAAAGGACATAAGATAGTTACTGGGTTACCTGGCGCTCCATATAGCTAAGGAAGGCCGCCATTTCAGGGCCATGGGAAAGCGCATCGCACCAAACCATACGATTGCAGCTGGGGTGAAAGAAGTCCAAAGAAATTTCACAGACACCCTCCCAGGTAACCATCATGTCCAGCGGAAGGATGGGATAGAGGCGGCCTTGGACAGTAAGTTCCCGGAGCAGCAGCTGGTCCGAAGTGCGAAGTACCACATTTGGCTGCTTTCCAAGTGCATGGAAGCATGCGTTAAGGATAGCTTCAATCGGCATTGGAGCATTAAAAAATCCCAGGGGGAGGTCTAATATATCGGCGATACTGACACTGGGTTTTGAAGCAAGAGCGCTGTTTTCTGCTGCACCGATCATAATAGGATTCTGATATAGTTCCAATGTTTTGAAAAAGGTGCTATCCGGTCTGGCTGGGGTGAAAAACGCATCCAGATCTCCATCTTGGAGCAGTTTCCATGCGTCAAAGGCACTGTGCTCTTCCACGTGAAGTGGGATATCCGGATGATGCTGTTGAAATCCGTCAAAATAGGTACGGTAAACACAGTAAGCATTTGTGGGAGTAACGCCTAGACGGAGGGGCTGCGCATGGGGACTTTGCTGGAGTTCAAGAATTTTAGAACGGGTGGCGGCATAGCAGGCGCTGAAACCGGAAAACAATTTTGCTAAAATATGTCCGCTTTCTGTCAGGGTCACTCCGTTTTTAGAACGAAGAAAGAGAACCGTATCGAACTCTTCCTCTAAATCTGCGATTGCCCGGGAAATCACCGAGCGGGAGACAAATAAAGCTTCCGCGGCGGAAGAGATATTACCTTTTTGACACACGGTTTGAAAATAAGAAATTTGTTTCAGTGTCATGGTTACCTCCTGAAACGGGACATCGGAAGATTTGTCCAGCGCAAAAATTTCAAAAAAGGAAAATCAGAGATTTGTACCGGACTGAGCTTCGAAGCGCACTTTCACTCGGCCGCCGCACACCATACCCAGCTCGGCGGCGGCGTGGGACAGGTCGTACTCCACCGTCTCGCCCTGGCTGCCCGATGCCCACAGGTCCTGAGCGTGGAGCCTGGCCTGGTACTCCACCTGGCCGCCGCCGATGGTACCGGCGCAGGAGCCGTCGGGCCGCACCAGCATCCAGGTGCCCACGCCGCGGGGAGCGGAGCCGTGCTTCTCCACGATGGTGCACAGCATCCCCGGCTCACGGGGCGGCTTGACCAGGTCCGGCCCCAGGGCGGCGCGGACCTGCACCAGCTGAGCGGCGATGGACACAGCGATCTCCGCCGGGGTCTGGCCCCCGATGGACAGGCCAATGGGGGAGTGGACTCCGTCCAGCATTTCCTGGGAAAAGCCCTCCCCCCGGAGGGCCTGATACACAGCGGCCACCTTGGTGCGGCTGCCGATCATACCCACGTAGGCGTGCCGCCCCCGCAGGACATGGGCCAGACACTCCTTGTCAAAGGCGTGGCCCCGGGTGAGGATGGCGTAAAAATCGGTATCCCGGCTGCCCAGCTGGTCCAGAGCCTGCTCAAAGGGCAGGCACAGCACCTGCTGTACCATGGGGAAACGGGTCTCGCTGGCAAATTCCGGCCGGTCGTCGATGACGACCACCTCAAATTCCAGCCGGGCGGCGATATGGGCCAGCTCCAGAGAGACGTGGCCGCCACCGCACAGGATCAGTCGTTCCACAGGTGTGTCCTCCTTCCGAAATACAGAATACCTTCCAGTACGCCGCCGCCGATGGCCCGGGCCTTGTCCGACACGGTAAAGCAGTGGCGCACCTCGCACCGGGGGTCGATATCCCCCGACTTCATACCGGCGGTCACCGGGATGCCGGCGGGCAGCATACCCCGGACGATACCGGTGAGCTGGGCGGTGACGGGGATGCCGTTGACGCGGGCCACCACGTCCCCCAGCGCCACCTGCTGGCCGATCTGAGCCACCGGCTCAAAGGGGCCGTCGGCGGGGGCGCGGATAATGCGCTCTTTGGTGTAGCCCCCCACGTCGCCGGGCACGCCGGTGTTGGGGATGGCGGTCCCCTCCAGGATGAGCCGCCCCAGGTCGTGGCCCCGCTTGGTCTCCACTACGCCGTGGCAGTCCACCCCGGCGGTAAAGCCGGGGCCCAGAGCCAGTACGATGGGGGCGTCGGTCAGGGTGGTGCCCAGGTTGCGCTTGGCCAGAATGGCGTCCACCACCACCGTGAAGGGCAGTTCACTCCGAATGTGGGCCTCCGGGTCGGCCAGCACCGGGATCTCACCCGCCGCCAGGATGGTCTCCGCCTCAGCCCTGTCCGCCGCCCTGCGGGCGGTGATGCCCTCCACGGTGACGTGGCCGTCGTACATGCACTGGGAGAAGGCCACCGTCCGCCGCACCGCCGTGGGCTGGGCGATGTCGGTCATGACCACCGAAAAGCCGGCCCGGTACAGCCGCACCGCCGTGCCGGTGGCCAGATCTCCCGCGCCCTTGATCAAAATAAGCATGCTCCGCCCCGCTCCTTTTCTCTGTAGTAAGTGACGGCGCTGTGGATGCCCTGCCGGGCCAGCAGCGCCCTGATCTCGTTCCCCAAGGCCTGACGCCGGGGGTCATCCGCCTTGTTCAGCAGGCAGCGGAAGGCCATGGCCTGTCCCACGCCTTTCCGCCCGCCCAGCGGATCGGACAGGATGGCCGCCACGTCGGCGGGGGTGACCAGATGGGACGGGGGAACGCCCAGCAGGGCGCACACCCGCTCCGGCCGGTGGCAGATCTCCTCAATGGAGCTTCCCAGGCAGTCCAGTCCTGCCGACGCGATGACGGCGTTACAGCTGGGAGGGATCACCGGCTCGTGGTCCGCCGGGGCCTTCAGGGGCCGCAGCTTGGCTCCGTCGGCCTCCACCAGGACTACGTCAGCCGCGGTCAGGCAGGCGGCCGGATCTCCTGCGCCGGTGAGCTTGCCACGCTCATCATAGGCCCCCAGGGTGACCACCCGGTGCTCCGCCAGCAGGGCAGGGAGCGCGGCGGGATCGCCGGTGAGAGGCAGACAGGGGTGGGGTAAAATATGGGTGGTGGTGGTGACCACCACCGTCAGCCCCAGATCTATGGCCTGACGGGCCATAGCGTACATGGTGGAGGATTTTCCGCCGCCCCCCACCAGGGCCACCAACCGGTGGACCGCCGGGTCCAGGGCCAGGCGCTCCCAGATGCCCATAATTCAGCCTCCTATCGTGTGTTCCAGCAGGATCTTGAGCCCGATGCCCACCAGCACCAGACCGCCCGCCAACTCGGCCCGGCGCTGAAAGAGGACGCCCAGCCGCTTCCCCACCAGGCCGCCCACCACCGACAGCCCCAATGCCACCAGACCGATGACGGCGGCGGAGAGCAGGATGTCCACCTGCATAAAGGCCATGGAGACCCCAACGGCCAGGGCGTCGATGCTGGTGGCGATGGCCAGCAGGCACAGCCGTCCGGCAGACAGGTCGGGGGGAGCCGCCTCCCCGTCACCGGCGCTCTGGCGCAGGGCGCCCCAAACCATCCGCCCGCCGATGAAGGCAAGCAGGCCGAAGGCTACCCAGTGGTCCACCGCCTCGATGTACCGGCTGACGCTGCTGCCCAAAAACCAGCCCGCCAGCGGCATGGCGAACTGAAATCCGCCGAACCACAGGCCCATTTTTAAGGCCTGTCTGCCCCCAAAGCCGGGGACGGAGATGCCGCTGGATACGGACACAGCAAAGGCGTCCAGCGCCAGGCTGACGGCGATAAGAAGGATCTCCAGCAAAATAATCACCTGCAAAAAAGTAAGGTTTCCTTAAAAGAGTATAGCATAGCGTGGAGAATTATGCTATAACAAATAGGAGAAAAGGGCGGCTCTGCCGCCCAAGGGAAAAACGGGGGAGAAGAGGGTATGGAGCACCGGGAGTATATGGAGAGAGCCCTGGAACTGGCCCGCCAGGCCATGGCGGAGGGGGAGGTCCCCGTAGGCTGTGTCATCGTAAAGGACGGCCGCGTGGTGGGGGAGGGGCGCAACCGGCGGGAGACCGGGCGGACTGCCCTGGGCCACGCTGAGATCGAGGCCATCCACCAGGCCTGCCGCACGCTGGGGGGTTGGCGGCTCACCGGCTGCACCCTCTACGTCACCCTGGAGCCCTGCCCCATGTGCGCCGGGGCCATCGTCAACGCCCGCATCCCGGCGCTGTACTACGGGGCCAGGGACGACAAGGCGGGGTGCTGCGGCTCGGTGCTCAACCTGTTTGAGGAGCGCTTCAACCACCATCCCCGGATCTACGGCGGCCTGATGGAGGAGGAGTGTACCGCCCTGCTTCAGGCATTTTTCCAGGAATTGAGGTAGCGGGCCCGCTCTTTTTGTGCATTTAATCAATTTGTAACAAAATAGCCCTAGGTTTTTTAACAACTCCTTGTTAACATATCACTTGCAAGAGAAAAAGCTTCTTTTCATTCTATCCTCCAATCACAGGAGCGGGCAGCGAGCGCAACGCTGCCCGCTTCGCTTTTTCAGCGGGAGTTGACATACTTTTTACACAAGGGGCGGCAGATTTAATGAATTTGTAACACCTTGCGTTTTCTTCGTTAACATCTTTTTCGTATGATAATACCTGCAAGAGACAGTTTCTTTTCATTTCATTGTATCCTCTTTCCTTCGACAGGGGCCGGACGCCAGGAGCAGGCGTCCGGCCCCTGTCGCGTTGGAAGATAAAAACGCCGGACTGCCGCAGAATGCGGCAGTCCGGCGTTTCACTGTAAGGGGAGATCACTGTTTGACAAAGGTGAGGGAGGTCCCATCCTGCTCCATAACGATCGTCTTGCCGTCAAAGGGTACGGTCAGGTCCTCGCCATCCATCGTAAAGATCAGGTCGCTGCCGCTGGCCTTCCAGGTACCGGCCAGGCTGACGCCGTCAGTCAGACCGCTCATATCCTGGCCGCCCATATCCAGGGAGAAGGTGCCGTCCGTTTTCAATTCCATGAGGATGCTCATGTCCACGCCGGCGGTAGAGGCCAGTTCCTCCAGATCCATGCTGATGCCGCCGGCATTCATCTCGGTCAGCTTGTAGGTACCGGCAGCGCTGCTGCCGCCACCACCGCAGGCAGCCAGGCTGACGATCATGGCCAGGGCCAGAAGGAGGGTGAGTACGCGCTTCTTCATTCGGATCCATCCTTTCAAGTTCAATGCCCGAACAATGGGGGGCTCCATGGACTGATTATAGCATGGGAGAAAATATTTGACAATCTGAAAGAAACTTTGAAGGAGCGGAGCGGTTGGAAGAAAGCTGTCTCCACACTAGAGCGCCTGAAGGTGGAAAAAGGGGTGGGGCAGCTAGCCGCCCCACCCCTTTTCAGGGCAGATCCTCCGGGTTATCCACATCGTCCAGCTCTTTTGGGGAAAACGCTTCCACCAGCACCAGCCGGTCCAGGTGGCGCTTCACCACCGCGCCGCCGCCGGTGTCCCCGGTGAGGGCGGCCAGCTCGTCCAGCAGATCGGCGGGGAAGAGGACGGGGTTGCCCCGATTTCCCCGCCAGGCCAGGGCGCAGATGGCGTTATCTGAACACGTAAAGGTATTTTTCAATTTAATAATACTCTCTGTGGTCAAAAAGGGCTGGTCACATACCGAGAAGAGCACCCCGTCCATGTCCCGCATCCGGGACAAGCCCAGGCGGATGGAGGCCGAAATGCCCTCCGCACCGTCCGGATTATACAGGGGGAGAAAACCCAGCTCCTCCCCGGCCTCCAGTACCTCCGGATAGGGGGAGCACACCGCCAGCCGGTCCAGCCCCGCCCCCGCCAGGGCGGTCATGGCCCGGCGGTAGAGGGGCACGCCCTCTACCGGTTTCAGCAGCTTATTGGAGCCGAACCGCCGGCCCAGGCCGGAGGCCAGCAGGACCCCGCCGACCCGCTTCATCGCCAGAACTGGGACGGGCCCCGGGACACATAGCGGCCCAGACCCTCCCGGACCACCTTGCCGTCCTGTACCGCTACCTGACCGTCCAGCAGCACGGTGTCGGTACGGCCCGCCATCTCCATGCCCTCATAGGGGGTGTAATCCACCCGCTGATACTGGGTCTCGGCGGTAATACGCCAGGTATAATCAGGGTCAAAGATCACGATATCGGCGTCGCTGCCCACCGCCAGCGCCCCCTTCCGGGGGAACATACCGAAGAGCTGGGCGGGGTGCTGCGCCAGAGCCAGCATCATCTGGTGCGGGGTGATGCGGCCGGACTTCACGCCGCAGGTGTACATCAGAGGGGGCCGGTGCTCGGTACCGGGGATGCCGCCGGGGATGGCGGAGAAGTCGTCCCTGCCCAGCTCCTTGGTGGGGTGGAAGTTGAAGGAGCAGTGGTCGGTGCCGATGGTGTCGATCTCCCCGCCCTCCAGGGCCTCCCACAGGGCGTCCACATCGGACTGGGGCCGGGCGGGAGGGGCGCACACATATTTTGCGCTCTCAAAGCCGGGCAGGTGGTACTTGTCCTCGGTGAGGGTGAAGTACTGGGGGCAGGACTCCAGATACACCTTCTGCCCCCGCTTGCGGGCGGCCCGGGCCGCCTCCAGACCCCGCCGGGTGGAGAGATGGACCACATTGACGGGACAGCCCGCCTGCTCGGCCAGGGCCAGCCAGCGGTCCACCGCCTCCGCCTCCATGACGGCGGTGTGAGCCAGAGGGTGGCTGGCGGGGGAGAGCCTGCCGGCGGCCTTCAGCTCGGCGATGGCGGCGTCAATAAGGTCGCCGTTCTCGCAGTGACAGCCTACCACGCCGCCCTCTTTGCCCACGGCCTTGATGACCTGATAGGCCACGGCGTCGGAGATGCGGATGTTGGCGTAGGCCAGATAGACCTTGTAGGAGGTGACTCCCTGGGCGGTCATCTGGGGGAGCTCCGCGATGATGCGGGGATCCCAGTCCTTGATGGTCATGTGGAAGCCGTAGTGACAGCTGGCGTGGCCGTCGGCCCGGGCGTGCCACTCGTCCAGCGCGGACTGGAGGGAGGCCCCACGGACCGGCTCGGCAAAGTCCAGCACGCAGGTGGTGCCGCCGGCCAGAGCGGCCCGGGTGCCGCTCTCCCAGTTGTCGGCGGTCTCACGGATGGTACCCTTGTTCATCTCAAAATGGGTGTGGGTATCAATAAAGCCGGGAAAGACCAGCTTGCCCGCGGCGTCGATGACCTGACTGTCCCCTACGGGGAGGGCGGGGCCAATTTGAGCGATCTTGTCCCCCTCCACCCGCAGATCGGCCTTCACCGGACCGTCAGGGCAGATCAGGGTACCGTTTTGGATCAGGATAGACATGATGAAAGCCTCCTCTGCGGAATGCTCAGGCGAACTGAATGCCCAGCTGGAACAGGATGTAGGGCACGGCCAGCTTGATGCCGCCGGTGGCCAGGGTCATGAAGGTGAGCAGAGCCAGGGCGCTGGAACGCTTCTCAAAGGTGTCCTGCCAGCGGTCCAGCATGCGGGTAAAGTTGGCGGTGCGGTTCTGGGCGCCGATCAGGTCGGCTATGCTTTTGATGCTGGTAAAGGCGGTGTAGCCCATCCAGACGGGCAGGGCGATGAGGGAGACGTTGGAGCGGTAGCCCCCGCTCAGCAGGAAATAGAGGGCCAGGCCGAAGCTGGCCACAGTAAAGAGGAGATAGGCCCAGACGCCTACCTTGGCGGCGCGTTCATTCATAGTGGCGGATTTCCTTTCTTTGTTGGTTTTCGGTGGGGCGGTCCGCCGGAGGGGACCGCCAGAGGCACTTACCATCATGATACCACAAGGCGGAAGGAAATCAAAGAGAATTCCGCAAAAACAGCGGCCCCGCCGGTGTGGCGGGGCCGCTGCATGATACTGCGGATCAATCCAGGGACAGCTTCTGCATATCAGCCTGGGAGAGCAGTGCGTTGGGGTAGTCCTTGAGCACCTCCAGGGTGTGGACGGCGCTCTTTTGCAGGGTGATGGTGAAGGAGTAGGTGTCCTCCTGGCTGCTGACTGTCAGCTCCGATCCGTTCTGGGTGGAGGGGACGGCGGGGCTGCTGTTGGAGGAGAGGGGCATCCGGTAGGTGAGCTCCAGATCGGCGTAGCAGCAGTTATCCATCCGCGCCCGGTCATCCAGCAGGTAGCGCCGGCCCAGATTGCCCTCGGCGATGTCGGTGCGGACGGCCTCCATCAGGGGCTCCAGCAGCTCGGGGGGCAGATAGAGGAAGTCATAGTCATCGCGTTCAGGGTCATAGAGGTTGACGATAGAGACGCTGACCAGCTGATCCTCCGCGCCCACATCACCGAAATAGTTGTCGTATACGATATCGGGCCGGTTGAACAGGGCGGAGAGCTTGCCGGAGAGGGAGGAGGGGTCCTTCAGCCCGTCGGCGGTGACAGGAATGTAATATCTCCGCTCCACCACAGAGCCGTCGGTGAGGGTGTAGGAGAAGGTCAGGGACTCAGAGGACGACTCCTCCACGTCGATGCCGTCGGAGTCGGTGGTCCAGTGAGAGCCGGAGTCCTGTGCCTGCCACTCCTCCAGGGCCTCCTTCTGGGCCGTGATATCGGCATGGAGGTCCACCACCTGGGCGATCACCTCGGGATCGGTGGTGGACAGGGGGCGGTTCCCGCTGTCCCGGGGCGTGGTATCCACGCCGAAGATCTGGACGCACTGGACCCGATCAGCGGCAGGCACCGCCCGCTCGAAGCCCATCAGGTCCAGCTCCAGAGCGCTCATGCCGGCGCACAGGCACACCAGAAAGACCACGCAGCCCTTCCAGCTGGATTTAAAGACCCAGAACCGCTTGTTCAGCAGCATTTCCGCGATGAAGCACCCGACGGCGCCCCACAGCAGCATCCACCCCAGCAGGACCCAGGGGCTCCGGGGGAGGAGGGAATAGAAGATGCTGTGGAAGAAGCTGCCCAGCGTGATGGCGGCGCACAGAGCAACTCCGTAGCGGAACACCGGGCGCATCCAGCTCACGGTGACCACATCCCCCGCCCGCTCCAGCTGGCGGCGGCGGTAGATGGCCAGGGCGGCGATGGCCAGGCCCAGGCCGATGAGGGCGTGAAGGGTCACCAGACCCAGACCGTGGAACTGATAGACGCTGGAAGTGGAGTGCTGTCCGCTGTGGGTACCTGTCATCAGGTGCAGGAAGGGGGAGAGCCAGGTGGCCAGCTCCTCGGCCCAGGCCGCGCCGGTGAAGCCGAAGAGGAACTCCCGGGCGATGAACTCCAGCAGGTAGATCAGGCCGGGGGCCAGGAAGCTGAGGATCAGATAGAAGGCGGGCAGGGCCAGGACGTGTCCGGTGAACATGGCGCAGAACACAGCAAAGGAGTAGAAGAACAGGCCCATCAGACTGGTGACCACCAGCCAGGTGAACAGGCTGCTGAACACCACCGCGCCGTTGAGAGCCTCCGCCGCCAGACCCAGCAGGAAGACGGCGAGATTGGGGATGATGAGGAAGGCCAGGCCGGACAGGTAATTGGTGAGGAACAGGCCTTCCCGCCGCATGGGCAGGGCGTGGAGCATCCCCACCGAGCGGGCGGAGTACAGGTAGGAGAACACCGCCATGGCCGCCAGGATGCCAAAGAGGAAGCACAGGAGCAGGGCGGCGCTGTCGCCGCCGATGAGCCGCAGGGGAAGGGCACGGGCGTTGTCAGTGTCCCAGTACAGCCGCTGAGCCAGGATGCTCACCGGGATCAGCACCACCCAGATCAGGGTGTACAGTCCCCAGATGGGCCAGAAGCGGGCCAGATTTTTCCCCAGCAGGGTCCTGTTAAAGTACGATGTCCCGGACCGCATAGTCCTCACCTCCCAGCTCATAAATAAAGATCTCCTCCAGGGTCAGGGGCAGGGCCTCCATCAGGATGGGGGCGTACACCGCCAGCCGGTTGGTCACATCGGTGGCGTTGCCCCGGATGATCAGGGTGTGGATGCGTCCCACCTGGGACACATGGAGCACCTCCAGGTCGTCGGGCAGCTTGGGCAGCTCCCGCTCCTGAAAGACGATCTGCATCTTGACCACGTTCTCCTGCAGGTCGGACAGGGAGCGCTCGATGAGCACCTTACCGTGGGACAGAATTCCCACATGGTCGCACACGTCCTCCAGCTCCCGCAGGTTGTGGGAGGAGACCAGTACGGTGGTGCCGTGTTCGGCCACATCCCCCATCAGCAGGGACCATACCTGACGGCGCATCACCGGGTCCAGGCCGTCTACCGGCTCATCCAGCACCAGTACCTCGGGACGGCAGCACAGGGCCAGCCAGAAGGCGGACTGCTTCTGCATGCCCTTGGACAGGCGGCGGATGGGCTGCTTCTCGTCCACAGTGGTAAAGATATCCTTCAGCGCCTCGTACCGGGCCATGTCGAACCGGGGATAAAAGCCTCTGTAAAAGCGCATCATGTCCCGGGTGGAGGCGGACAGGAAGTAGTACAGCTCATCCGGGATGTCGGCGATACGGGCCTTGGCGGCGGGATTTTCATAGATGGGGTTGCCGTCCAGCAGGACCGAGCCGGAGTCCTGGCGGTACACGCCGGTGACGTGGCGCAGCAGGGTGGACTTGCCGGCACCGTTGGGGCCCACCAGGCCGTAAATGGAGCCCTGGGGCACTGTCATGGTCAGACCGTCCAGGGCCCTGAAGCCGTCAAAGGTCTTGACCACGTTTTTTGCTTCGATCATGGTTTCCTCTCCTCTCTGGCCGCTTGACGGGCGGCGGCCTCCTCCAGGCGGCGGGCCAGTTCTGCCGCTGTCATACCCAAAAACAGCAGTTCCGCCGCTGAGGAGTCGAACTCCTTCAGCAGACGCTCCCGCCGGTCGGCGTTGACGTCGGCCTGGGGGGCGGCAAACGAGCCCTTTCCCGTCACGGTGTACAGATACCCCTCGCGCTCCAGGGACTCATAGGCACGCTGGATGGTATTGGGGTTGATGGCCAGCGATGTGGCCAGCGCCCGCACGGAGGGCAGTTTGTCCCCCGCCTGGAGCGCACCTGTCACCACCAGGTGCCGCAGCCCGTCCTTGACCTGTTCATAGATGGGGCGGGCATCCCGGTAATTGAGCTGGATCATCCCGGCATCTCCTTTCGAGTGTATGACATATCTTAATACAGTCAGTATACACGCGGAGAGGTGGGAAGTCCTTAAAAAAATATAACGATTTTCTTCCGTATTTCGGCGGACGTAAAAAACGCCCCGCGGAAAACCGCGGGGCGTTGGTATATGGCGTTGAGCCGGATCAGCACATGGGCTTGAGGTCGGCGGCGACGGTGAAGTCGGCCTCGGTAGCGGCCTTCACGTCATCCACGGTGAACTCGGGGTTGATCTCGGTCATGACCAGGCCGTCGGGGGTGACGTCCATCACGCACATCTCGGTGATGATCTTGGTGACGCAGTGGACGGCGGTGTAGGGCAGGGTGCACTTCTTCAGGATCTTGGGCTTGCCCTTGGCAGTGTGCTCCATGGCAACGATGACGTCTCTGGCGCCCACCAGCAGGTCCATGGCGCCGCCCATGCCGGGCATCTTCTTGCCGGGGATGATCCAGTTGGACAGAGAGCCCTCCTGGTCCACTTCCAGGCCGCCCAGGATGGTGGCGTTGACGTGGCCGCCGCGGATGAAGCCGAAGGAAGTGGCGGAGTCGATGTAGCAGCCGAAGGTATCAGCCTGGGCGGGGGAGCCGCCGGCGTTGACCTTATAGCGGGGATCGGCCTCTTCGGCGGTGGGGGTGGGGCCGGTGCCGATGATGCCGTTCTCGGACTGAAGGATCACGTGGACGCCCTCGGGCAGGTAAGCGGGGACCAGGGTGGGCAGACCGATGCCCAGGTTGACCACGTCGCCGTCCTTCAGCTCCTGAGCGACGCGCTTGGCAATAAAGCCTTTGATCTCAGACTTTTCCATTACGCATTCCCTCCATCCACGATGTAATTGACAAAGGCGCCGGAGGTGACGACATTCTCGGGCTCGATGTCGCCCACCTCGACCAGGTGGTCGGCCTCGGCGATGACCACGTCGGCGGCGGTGGCCATGACGATGTTGAAGTTGCGGGTGGTGCCCTTGTACCACACGTTGCCGAACTTGTCGACGGTGTGGCCGCCGATCAGAGCAAAGTCAGCGCGGATGGGCTTCATCAGCAGGTACTCCTTGCCGTCGATGGTCTGCTTGCCCAGGCAGAAGGGGGAATCCTCCACGATGGTGCCCACGCCGGTGGGGGTGAGCACGCCGCCCAGACCGGCGCCGCCGGCCCGGATCATCTCAGCCAGAGAGCCCTGGGGGATCAGATCCACGGTCAGGGTCTTGTCCACCATGTTCTGAGTGGCCACGTCGGGGGTCATGCCCACGTGGGTGGCGATGACGTGCTTGACCTGGTGATTGTGGACCAGCTTGGCCACGCCGTAGAACTCCTCGCCCTGAGGACCGGTCGCCATGCCGCAGTCGTTGCCGATGATGGTGAGGTCCTTGGTGCCCTTGGCGGCCAGGGCCTCGATGATCTTATGGGCGCTGCCGCAGCCCAGGAAGCCGCCGTACATGATGGTAGCCCCATCGGGAATCATGTTGACAGCTTCCTCAACGGAAATTACTTTATTGCGCACGTTGTTACCCTCCTAAATCAAATTTGGGAACTTTGCAAATACCGGAACAGGGGCGGTTTCGCCCGCCCCTGTCCTGGTACCGCGCTCAAGACTATTTTAGCACTTTTCGAAGATGGTGGCAACACCCATGCCGCCGCCGATGCACAGAGTGGCCAGGCCCTTCTTGGCCTCGGGCCGCTTGGCCATCTCGTGGAGCAGGGTGACGATGATGCGGGCGCCGGAAGCGCCCACGGGGTGGCCGATGGAGATGGCGCCGCCGTTGACGTTGACCTTGTCCATGTCAAAGCCCAGCTCGCGGGCCACGGCGATGGACTGAGCGGCAAAGGCCTCGTTGGCCTCCACCAGGTCGATGTCCTCGATCTTCAGATCGGCCTTGGCCATAGCCTGGCGGGAGGCGGGCACGGGGCCCACGCCCATGATCTTGGGATCCACGCCGCCCTGGCCCCAGGAGACCAGCTTGGCCATGGGCTTCAGGCCATACTTCTCAACGGCCTCGCCGGAAGCCAGCAGGATGGCGGCGGCGCCGTCGTTGATGCCGGAGGCGTTGCCGGCGGTGACACGCTGAACGTGCTTGTGGGCGTCGGCCTCATGGACCTTGGTGACCTCAAAGGTGTGGACGATCTCGTCCTCCACGCCCTCGGGACCCACGGGGAAAGCGCCCTTCAGCTTGGCCAGGCCCTCAACAGTGGTGCCGGCGCGGGGGAACTCGTCCACCTTGAACTCCACCATTTCTTTCTTCTTCTTCACCATGACGGGAACGATCTCGTCGTTGAAGCGGCCGGAGGCGATGGCGGCCTCAGCCTTCTGCTGGGAGGAGGCGCCGAAGGCGTCCATCTCCTCGCGGGTGATGCCCCACACGTCGCAGATGTTCTCGGCGGTGGTGCCCATGTGATAGTTGTTATAAGCGTCCCACAGACCGTCGCGGATCATGGTGTCCACGACCTTCTTGTCGCCCATGCGGGCGCCCCAGCGCTCGTTGGGCAGCGCGAAGGGAGCGGCGGACATGTTCTCGGTGCCGCCGGCCACGATGATATCAGCATCGCCGGACAGGATGGCCCGGGCGCCCTCAATAACGCTCTTCATGCCGGAGCCGCACACCATACCGACGGTGTAGGCGGGCACGGAGTAGGGCAGACCGGCCTTCACGCCCACCTGACGGGCGGGATTCTGGCCCTGGGCAGCGGTGAGGATGCAGCCGAACATCAGCTCATCCACCTGGTCGGGCTTCACGCCGGCACGGTTGAGGACTTCTTTGACCACAACGGCACCCAGGTCGGTGGCGGGGGTGTCCTTCAGGCTGCCGCCGAAGGAGCCGACAGCAGTACGGCAACAGTTGACTACGTAGACTTCTTTCATTATGATTGACCTCCAAATAGTTTCTATTTCTCCCCTAATAAACCCTTCGTTTCATTATACATCCGGTATTTTCAAAAAGTCAACCATGGAAAGTGTGAAAGCGTGTCGAAAGGAAACCGGGCAGTTTGTATTGAAAGACCAAAGGACACAGGATGGGGTTGCAGGCTGGCTCCAGTGGGGATATAATAAGAAGGTGAGCCATGAAACGAGCCGCCGAAGCGGGCGGCAAAGGAGGGCATGCTATGCGGATTGAACGCTGGGAACGGTATCTGAGCTGTGTGGAGGAGCTGTTGGAGGCGCCCCAGGTACAGGCGATGCGGGACATCGCCCACCACCCGGGAGTATCCTGCTTTGAGCACAGTCTGTTTGTCTCTTATGTGGCCTTCCGGCTGGCGACAGGCTGGCGGGGAGACGGGCGGGCGGCCGCACGGGCGGGGCTGCTCCACGATCTGTATCTCTACGACCCCAGGAGCCTGCCCTCCTACAAGCAGTGCTTTGCCCACCCCCGGGCGGCCGCACGCAATGCCCGGGACCTGTGCGGCGGGCTGAGCCGGGAGGAGGAGAACGGAATCCTGGCCCATATGTGGCCCCTGGCTCCCCGTGCGCCCCGGAGCCGGGTGGCGGCGGCGGTCTGCCTGGCCGACAAGCTGTGCGCCACGGCAGAGGTGCTGGGGATCTGGCGGCGGCTGCGCCTGTACCGGATGTCCCGTTCCCCGGTCCCGGCCTTCCGTTGAAATTCGGTAAAGAACCGGGAAGGAACGGCTGGGAAATTGTGCAAGGGTCCCAAGTCAGAAAAAATACGGGGGTTTTTTTGAAAATCCCGGTGCATTTTTTGCGCCTGTTTGCTATAATGAAGATGAATATCAGCAGAGTCCTGCCCGCCTGACGGGCAGGCAAATCCATTGTGTTTGAGGTGATCTCAGGTATGAGCGCGACTGGAGCGGTAGTGTTCCTGCCCCGGGAGGGGACCGGCCCGTCACGGATGCTGGAGGAGCTGCTCTTTGATCCGGCGGCCCTCTGGCTGGCCGAGGCGCTGGAGTCTGCCGGTGTGGAGCGGTTTTTTGTGGTCTGCCACAGCGACGACCGGGAGCGGGCCGAGACCTGTTTCCCTGCCGGAACGGAGTTCGTCACCGGAGTCACGGAGGACGCTCTGGACCAGCTGATGGCCTTTCTGGAGCAGCTGGAGGGGAAGGTGCTGGTACTCACCCGGCCCGTGCTCCTCTCCTGGCAGAGCGCACGGCAGCTGACGGATGACAACTGCGTCGGCCCGCTGGACAACAAAGAGACCGGCGTGTGCCGCGTGGACGCGGCCCTTCTGGCCCGGTCCCTGGCCGACGGAAGCGGCCTGGAAGAGGCGCTGAGGGAGAACGCCGACAAGCTGGGCGGGCGGAGCATCTGGTACCAGAACGCCGCCGTGCTCAGAAGCGGCCCGGAGGGCCGGGTGGAGGCGGAGCTCACCGCCCGCAACTACGGCGCCTACCGTCTGCTGGAGGGCGGTGCGCGGCTGATGGACCCCAACAGCTGCTATGTGGGGCCCCGGGTAAAGGTGGGGGCGGGTACGGTGCTCCTGCCCGGCACCATCCTGCGGGGGGAGACCGCCATCGGTCAAAACTGCGAGATCGGTCCCAACACGATGATCCGGGACTGCACCGTGGCTGACGACGTGGTGGTCAACGCCTCCCAGCTCAATGAGAGCACCGTGGACAGCGGGGCCAGGATCGGCCCCTTCGCCTACCTCCGCCCCAACTGCCATGTGGGGGCCAACGTAAAGGTGGGCGACTTTGTGGAGCTGAAGAACTCCACTGTGGGGGACGGCACCAAGATCTCCCACCTGACCTATGTGGGGGACTCCGACGTGGGCTGCCGGGTCAATTTCGGCTGCGGCACCGTCACCGTCAACTACGACGGCATCAGCAAGTACCGCACCACCATCGGGGATGACGCCTTCATCGGCTGCAACACCAATCTGGTGGCTCCGGTGCGGGTGGGGGACGGGGCCTATACCGCCGCCGGTGCCACCATCACCGACGACGTCCCCGCCGACTCTCTGGCCATCGCCCGGCCCCGCCAGACGGTGAAAAAGCAGTGGGCTGCCCGCCGCCGGGCCAGAAGAAAGTGAACCCGTCCCCCGGCGGGGGGACATAAAATAACTCCTGATCTGCATCAACAAGACAGAGAACACGAATTTATGTATGTGAGAGGATGTTTACACAATGATCGCACACGGTAAGGACATTAAGATCTTTTCCGGCACTTCCAACCGCCCGCTGGCTGAGGCCATCTGTAAAGAGATGGGCATGGAGCTGGGCAACGCCGAGGTAGGCGCGTTCTCCGATGGTGAGAACTTTGTCTCCATCTATGAGACCGTCCGCGGCTCCGACGTCTTTGTGGTCCAGTCCACCAGCTCCCCGGTCAACGACAACCTGATGGAACTGCTCATTATGATCGATGCCCTGAAGCGGGCCTCCGCCGGCCGGATCACCGCCGTGATCCCCTACTTCGGCTACGCCCGTCAGGACCGCAAGACCAAGCCCCGCGATCCTATCTCCGCCAAGCTGGTGGCCAACCTGATCACCCGTGCCGGCGCCGACCGGGTGCTGACCATGGACCTGCACGCAAACCAGATCCAGGGCTTCTTCGACATCCCCGTGGACAACCTGCTGGGCAACCCCATCTTCACCAACTACCTGCATGACCGCTTTGCTGGCCAGGAGGAGGACGTGATCGTGGTGTCCCCCGACGTGGGCTCCGTGGCCCGCGCCCGCGCCTTTGCCCAGAAGCTGGGCATGGGCCTGGCCATCGTGGACAAGCGCCGTCAGAAGGCCAACTCCTCCGAGGTCATGAACATCATCGGCGACGTCCGCGGCAAGAAAGTCATCCTCTTTGACGACATGGTGGATACCGCCGGTTCCCTGTGCGGCGCGGCTCAGGCCCTGGTGGAGATCGGCGGCGCTACCGACGTCATCGCCTGCGCCAGCCACGGCGTGCTCTCCGGCCCCGCTGTGGAGCGCATCGAGAAGAGCGTCATCAAGGAGCTCTACTTCCTGGATACCGTGCCCGCCAAGCAGGGCGTGGCCTGCGACAAGATCAAGTATCTGTCCGTGGCCCACATGTTTGCCGAGGCCATCGAGCGCATCTACGAAGAGGTCTCCGTCTCTAAGCTCTTTGTGTAATGAAAATCTGACCATACCATCAGGTAGGGCGGGGGCTTGCCCCCGCCTTTGCCTGTTTTAAGGAGTCCTTATGTTTTTCAACAAAAATCGAACCTCCGGCGTGGAGTGGCTGGTGGTGGGCCTGGGCAACCCCGGGGACAAGTACGAGAACACCCGGCACAACGTGGGGTTCCTCACCATCGACCATATTGCCGATGAGGCGCGGGTGCCGGTGCAGAAGCTGAAGTACCGGGCCCTTACCAACACGGTGGAGCTGGGGGGCGCCAAGGTGCTGCTCATGAAGCCGGTGACCTATATGAACCTGTCCGGCGAGGCGGTGGGGGAAGCCGCCCGGTTTTATAAGATCCCCGCCGACCATGTGGTGGTCATCTCCGACGATGTGTCCCTGCCCATCGGCAAGCTGCGCATCCGCAAGGGGGGCTCCGCCGGCGGGCACAACGGCCTGAAAAATATCATCCAGCACCTGGGTACCGATCAGTTCCCCCGGGTGAAGGTGGGCGTGGGAGAGAAGCCCCACCCCGATTACGACATGGCCGACTGGGTGCTCTCCAAGTTTACGGGGGAGGACCTGAAGACCATCACCGCCGCCACCGAGAAGGCGGGCAAGGCGGTGGAGTGCCTCATTGCCGAGGGGCCCGACAAGGCCATGAACAAGTTCAACGGCTGAGGAAAAGAACCATGATAACACTTCGTAAAATTGATCGAAGTAATTACATGAATTGCATCTGTCTGAAGGTGAGAGAGGACCAGGCCGGCTTTGTGGCAGATAACGCCCGCTCTTTGGTGGAGGCCCGGTTTGAAGAGGGCCTGTATACCCGGGCCGTCTATTCTGACGATACCATGGTGGGTTTTGTTCTGTTTGACTATGACCCCGAAATTCCGGGCTGGTGTATGAGCCGGTTTATGATCGGCGCACAGTATCAGGGACAGGGGCTGGGCAAAGAGGCGGTGCTCCGTTTCCTGGAGTTCATGCGAGAGGAAATGAAGGTGGAGGAACTCTACCTCCATGTGGAGCAGGAAAACACCCGGGCCTATGCGCTGTACGAAAAGCTGGGGTTCCGGACGGTGGGAGAGATTCAGTATACCTTTGACGGAACCCCCTACCGGGAGCGGCGCATGATGCGCCGGCTTTAAACCCGAGGGCGGCTGTTGCCAAATCGTAACTTGCAATTCCCACTGGGGATGCTAGGATAAAAGGAGCGGGCGTGCCCGCTCCTTTTTCGCAGGGGGCACGCCGGATCTAGGAGGTGGTCTCCATGGCGGGACGCAGGCTGTTTTGCCAGTACGGCCCGGTGTGTTACCGGATCTCCCTGTGGAAAGAGGGGGGACGCAAGGCGCTGGCCGACCGGCGGGCCGGGGCGCGCTGGGCGGAGTGCCGGGGGGAGGAGGGGCTGCCCGTGCTCCTCAAGGGGCACCGCTCCCCGGTGCTCCGGCGGCTGACCGGAGTGGATATGGACCTGCAGCGCAGCAAGCGGACCAATCTGGCCCTGGCCGCCGCCTGTATCGACGGGGTGGTGGTGGAGCCGGGGGAGAGCTTCTCCTTCTGGCGCCTGGTGGGCAAGCCCACTGCCCGGAAGGGCTATCAGGACGGACTTACCATCGCCAGCGGGAACCTGGGCCGGGCGGTGGGGGGCGGACTGTGCCAGCTGGCCAACCTGATCCACTATCTGGTGCTTCACAGCCCCCTCACCGTCACCGAGCTGCACCACCACTCGGACGCCCTCTTTCCCGACGACCGCCGCCGGGTGCCCTTCGGCACCGGCACCTCCATTTTTTATCCCCATGTGGATTACCGCTTCCGCAACGACACCGACCAGCCGGTCCAGCTGCGGGTGTGGCTGGACGAGGACGACCTGTGCGGTGAGCTGCGGGGGACGGCCCTCTTCCCCCTGCGCTACCGGCTGCGGGAGGAGGGGAGCGGCTATGTCCGGGAGGGAGAAGAATACTACCGGGTGAGCCAGGTCTACCGCATTGCCTGCGACCGGGCCACGGGCGCGGAAGTGGGGCGGGAGCTGCTGCTGGACAACCACTCCAAGGTACTCTTTGATCCCGCCCTCATCCCGGCGGATCAGATGTTACCGCGCTGAAAGGAGCCCGCTATGCTGCTGGAACGAATCAAGGCCCACAGTGCCGCCCTGGGCGACCGGCCCGCCCTGACGGCGGGGGAGAAGGTGATCCGCTGGGGAGAGCTGTGGCCCATGGCCCAGGGCCTGGCGGCCAAACTGCGGGAGCAGGGGACCGGCCCGGTGGCCCTCGTGGGGGACCCGGCCGAGGTCTGGGTGCCGGTGGCCTTTGTAGCCTGCCTGCTGGCGGGGCGGCCCTACCTGCCCCTGGACCCCCTGCTGCCCCCGGCGGGACAGCGGGAGCTGCTGGAGCAGGCGGGGGCGGTCCTGCTGGACCGGCAGACGGCGGAGGAGGGCTTTTCCTCCGGATTGTCCTGCCCGCCGTCCGACGACCCTCACCGCATCGCCTATCAGATCTTTACCTCGGGCAGCACCGGCCGGCCCAAGGAGGTGGCGGTGAGCCTGGGCAATCTGGAGCACTTTCTCCGGTGGGCCTCCGCCCTGCCGGAGATCGCCGCCGTCCTGGGCGGGACGGCGGTGGGTCAGGCCGCCTGGTCCTTTGACCTGTCGGTGGCTGACCTCTATCTGTCTCTGCTGGGGGGCGGCACCCACGTGGCCCTCACCGGAGAGGAAAAGGAGAACTTTGCCGCCCTGTTCCGCCGGTTGGAGGCCAGCGAAGTGTCCCTGCTGGTGGCCACCCCCTCCTTTTTGCGGCTGTGCCTGATGGAACCCTCCTTCGGGCCCGACCGGCTGCCCCGGCTGCGGACGGTCCTTTCCTGCGGAGAGGTGCTGCCCCCCGCCGCCGCCCGGCGGCTGCTGGAGCGGTTTCCCGGTGTGGCGCTCCTCAATGCCTACGGCCCCACCGAGGCCACCTGCGCCGTGTGCGCCGTCCCTATTTCCCGGGAGATGTGCGCCGGACCCCTGCCCATCGGCGTGGTTGGGGAAGGGGCTGTGGATATCTCCCTGGAGGAGGGGGAGATCGTCCTCACCGGAGCCAGTGTCTCTCCCCGGTTTGGGGGAAAGCATTCCACAGGGGACCTTGGCTATGTGGAAAACGGACTGCTCTACTGGGCGGGGCGGCGGGATCTTCAGCTGAAGTACAAGGGGTACCGGCTGGAGCCCGCCCGCATCGAGGGGGTGCTGGAGGCCCTGCCCCAGGTGGAGCGGGCGGCGGTGCTTCCCCGGCGGGACGGGGCGGGACAGGTGAAGGGCCTGACCGCCTTCGTGGAGGGGGCCGGGCTGGAGCCGGAAAAGCTGGCTCAGGCCCTGGCGGATCGGCTGCCCCCCTACCAGATCCCCGGCCAGTGGCGGCTGCTGGACCGGATGCCCCTGACGCCCAATGGAAAATGCGACCGGAAACGGCTGGAGGAGATGTTATGATGATCGGAGACGATGCGATCCGGGACCTGCTGGTGCAGGTCTGCGGCACCCGGGAGGCCCTCCGCCCCGGAGCCGACCTGCTGGAGGAGGGCATATTGGACTCCCTGGCCCTCATCGACCTGCTGGAGGGGCTGGAGGATCTGGGTATCCTGCTCCAGCCGACCCGGGTCCCCAGGGACGCATTTCGCACGGTGGAGGGCATTCTGGCCCTCTGCCGGCAGGCGGAGGGGGCCGCTCCATAAGGCGGGTTCCGGCTCAGGAGTATGATGTGCCTGCGGGCTCCGAATTTTTCGATATGATTGAGGTGTACCATGAAACAACTGCTGTCCGCGTTAAAGGATATCCCGGAATATGGAGCTCTGGCGGCGGCCATCGACAACGGGGCCTGCCCGGTGGCCTTCTCCGGCCTGTCGGCGGTCCACCGGGCCCATTTTGCCGCCGGACTCCACCAGGAGCTGGAACGGCCGGTGGTGGTGGTGTGTGCCGACGAGGGGGAGGCCCAGCGGATGGAGAAGGATCTGGCCGCCCTCTCCGGGGAGCCGGTGGCCGCCCTCACCGCCCGGGAGTTCACCTTCCACAATGCGGCAGTGGTATCCCGGCAGTATGAGCACCGGCGCCTGTCCGTCCTGCGCGCCCTGACGGCGGGGGAGTGCCCCCTGTTGGTGTGTACGGCGGAGTCCCTCCTCCAGCGCACCATCCCCAGGACTCTGCTGACCCAGGCGGCCCAGGTGATCCGAATGGGGGAGGCCCACGACCTCAATGAGCTCACCGAGACCCTCACTGCCGCCGGATACGCCCGGTGCCAGCAGGTGGAGGGGGTGGGCCAGTTTGCCCTCCGGGGCGGCATTCTGGACTTCTTTTCTCCCGCCCACCCCAAGCCGGTGCGCGTGGAGTTTTTCGGTGACGAGATCGACGCCATGGGCTTTTTTGACCCGGACACCCAGCGGCGGGTGCAGAACATCGGGGAGGCGGAGATCTTGCCCGCCGCCGAGGTGCTGCCCCAGTTCACCCCCGGGGGCTGGGCGGGACTGCTGGAGGGCCTGGATAAGCTGATCGCCCGGGCGAAAAAGCGGAAGGGGACCGAGAAGCTGGTCCAGACCCTGGAGGAGGACCGGGAGCGGCTGGCCGCCGGGACCTCCTTCCCGGCCATGGACCGGTATCTGGGCCTCATCTACCCCCAGATGGCCACGGCGGCGGACTACCTGCCGGAGGATGCGGTGGTGGTGATCAGCGAGAGCGGCCGGGTGGCCGAGCGGGGAAAGAACTACCTGTGGCAGCTGGAGGAGGACGCCAAGTCCCTGATGGATCGGGGAGAGCTGGCCGGAGAGCTGGCCGACTTTGCCCGCACCCCGGAGGAGCTGTGGCAGGTGCTGGAGGAGTGGCCGGTGTGCTACCTGGACGCCTTCGCCGCCTCCGCCTACCCCCGGCGGCCCCGGACGGTGCTCAACCTGCTGGCCAAGCAGCTGCCCTCCTACGGCGCCAGCTTGGAGACCGCCGTCTCCGACCTGGCCCACTATGTGTCCGAGGGCTTCCGCACCGTGGTGCTGGTGGGCAGCGAGCAGCGGGCCCTCAACCTCCAGGCCCTGCTGCGGGAGCAGAAGATGACCACCGCCGTGGACTTCCAGCTCCACGACCTGCCCGCCTACGGCAAGGCGGTCATCGCCGTAGGCGGCGTCACCGCCGGCATGGAGTACCCGGTGGGACGGCTGGCGGTACTCACCGAGGGACAGTCCGCCCTGGGCAAGCGCCGCCGCTCCAAATCAGTCACCAACCGGCAGAAGCTGAAGTCCTACGCCGACCTGACCCCCGGGGACCTGGTGGTCCACGAGCACCACGGCGTGGGCCGGTTTGTGGAGATGACCAAGAAAGTGGTAGACGGGGTGGAGAAGGACTACGTGAAGATCGCCTACGCCGGTACCGACACCCTGTATGTCCCCGCCACCCAGCTGGACCTGGTGAGCAAGTACATCGGCGGCGGGGAGGACGGCAACGAGACCCGCAAGCTGTCCCGGCTGGGGGGCGGCGACTGGGAGCGGGCCAAGTCCAAGGCCAAGAAGGCGGTGAAGGACCTGGCCAAGGGGCTGATCCAGCTGTACGCCCAGCGGCAGCGGCAGCCCGGCTTTGCCTTCTCTCCCGACTCCGAGTGGATGCACGAGTTTGAGGAGCAGTTCGAGTACGCCGAGACGGACGACCAGCTGCGGTGCATCGCCGAGATCAAGCGGGACATGGAGACCGCCCGGCCCATGGACCGGCTGCTGTGCGGCGACGTGGGCTACGGCAAGACTGAGGTGGCCTTTCGGGCGGTGATGAAGTGCGTACTGGACGGCAAACAGGCCGCCATCCTGGTGCCCACCACCGTACTGGCCCGGCAGCACTACCTGTCTGCCAAGCAGCGCTTTGCCAAGTACCCGGTGGAGATCGACGTGGTGAGCCGCTTCCGCACCGCCGCCCAGATGAAGGAGACGCTGCGGCGGCTGGCGGCGGGGCAGATCGACCTTTTGATCGGCACCCACCGGCTCTTCCAGAAGGATGTGACCTTCAAGGACCTGGGCCTGCTGGTCATCGACGAGGAGCAGCGCTTCGGCGTCCAGCACAAGGAGAAGCTGAAGGAGCTGTCCCGCCAGGTGGACGTGCTTACCCTCTCCGCCACCCCCATTCCCCGCACCCTGAACATGGCCCTTTCCGGCATCCGGGATATGTCCACCCTGGAGGAGCCTCCCATGGACCGCCAGCCGGTGCAGACCTACGTGCTGGAGCACGACTGGGGGGTGCTGATGGACGCCGTCCGCCGGGAGCTGGAGCGCGGCGGCCAGGTGTTCTACCTCCACAACCGGGTGGATACCATCACCCGCACCGCCGCCCGCATCCGGGAGATGCTGGGGGAGGACGTGGAGGTGGCGGTGGCCCACGGCAAGATGAGCCAGGAGGAGCTCAACGAGGTCATGACCCGCATGAGCGAGGGCGAAGTGGACGTGCTGGTGTGCACCACCATCATCGAGACCGGCATCGACATCGCCAACGTCAATACCCTCATTATTGAGGACGCCGACAAAATGGGTCTGGCCCAGCTCCACCAGATCCGGGGCCGGGTGGGCCGGTCCACCCGCCGGGCCTTCGCCTACCTCACCTACCGGCAGGGCAAGGTGCTCACCGAGGTGGCCTCCAAGCGGCTGGGGGCCATCCGGGAATTTGCCGAGTTCGGCTCCGGCTTCAAGATCGCCATGCGTGACCTGGAGATCCGGGGGGCGGGCAACGTGCTGGGCCCGGAGCAGAGCGGCTTCATGCTCAGCGTGGGCTACGACATGTACCTGCGTCTGCTGGAGGAGGCGGTGCTGGAGGAGCGGGGGGAGCCCATCCCCAAGCGTACCGAGTGCGCCGCCGACCTCAGTGTGGCGGCCTCCATCCCCGACCGCTATGTGCCCTCCCCCGAGGAGCGGATGGACCTGTACCGGCGCATCGCCGCAATCCGCACCGAGGAGGACGCCGACGACGTCACCGACGAGCTCATCGACCGCTACGGCGACCCGCCCAGAACGGTGAACAATCTGATTTCGGTGGCCCTGCTGCGGGCAGAGGCCGCCCAGAACAGCGTGACCCAGATCAAGCAGCAGGGGGGCGGCCTGCAATTCTACCTGGACAGCTTTGACCTGCGGCAGGTGTCCGCCCTGTGCGGTATGGACAAGTACAAGGGCCGGCTGCTCTTCTCACCCGGAGAGAAGCCCTACCTGTCCCTGCGGCTCAAGAAGGGGGAGGACCCCCTGAAGTGGGGCCGCACGGTGATGGGGGACTTTGGCAGGTGCGGCGGAGAGGGGCCGGAGGCGGGCTGAGGCCCGGTCCTGCCTGCTCCGGCGCCGCCGGGAAAGCGGCGTCCGGCTGCCGGAAGAGGCGCGCCGTTGGCGGGAAGCCGGGGCAATTTGTTCACAATTTCCTCTTTTTTCTTACACACGCTTATGCTATACTAATAAACTGAATCAATGTGAAACGACCGCGTTGTGCGCGGCAGAAGATCAGAAAGGTGAATCAATCACATGGGACTGTTGAAAAAGCTGTTTGGCACCAGCTCCGCCAAGGAGATCAAGGCCATCAAACCCATCGTGGACAAGATCGAGGCTCTGGATGAGCCCTATTCCAAGCTCACGGATGAGCAGCTCAAGGCAAAGACCCCTGAATTCAAGCAGAGGCTGGCCAATGGCGAGACCCTGGACGATATCCTGCCCGAGGCATTTGCCGCCTGCCGCGAGGCCGCCTGGCGCGTGCTGGGTATGAAGCCCTATCGGGTGCAGCTCATCGGCGGTATCATTCTCCACCAGGGCCGCATCGCCGAAATGAAGACCGGCGAGGGCAAGACCCTGGTGGCCACCCTGCCCGCCTATCTGAATGCCCTGGCCGGCGAGGGCGTCCACATCGTTACCGTCAACGACTACCTGGCCAAGCGTGACTCCGAGTGGATGGGCAAGGTGTACCGCTTCATGGGCCTGACCGTAGGCCTGGTGATCCACGACGTGGCGCCCAAGGACCGCAAGGCCTCCTACGACGCCGACATCACCTACGGCACCAACAATGAATTCGGCTTCGACTACCTGCGGGACAATATGTGCATCTACGCCAGCGAGATGGTGCAGCGGGGCCACGCCTTCGCCATCGTGGACGAGGTGGACTCCATCCTCATCGACGAGGCCCGTACCCCCCTGATCATCTCCGGCCAGGGGGACAAGTCCACCCAGCTGTATACCATTGTGGACGCCTTTGTGGCCCGGCTGAAGGGCCAGCGGGTGGCCAAGGTGGACGCCAAGGAGGAAGAGGACCCGGATGTGGACGCCGACTACATCGTGGATGAGAAGGCCCGCACCGTCACCCTCACTGCCCGGGGCATTGCCAAGGCCGAGCAGCAGTTCCAGATCGAGAACCTGGCCGACCCGGAGAACACCACCCTGTCCCACCACATCAACCAGGCCATCAAGGCCCGGGGCCTGATGAAGCGGGACATCGACTACGTGGTGAAGGACGGCGAGGTCATCATCGTAGACGAGTTCACCGGCCGCCTGATGTACGGCCGCCGCTACAACGAGGGCCTTCACCAGGCCATCGAGGCCAAGGAGCACGTTACCGTGGCCCGTGAGTCCAAGACCCTGGCCACCATCACCTTCCAGAACTACTTCCGCCTGTACGGCAAGCTGTCCGGCATGACCGGTACCGCTATGACCGAGGAGGAGGAGTTCGGCACCATCTACGCCCTGGACATCGTGGAGATCCCCACCAACAAGCCCCTGGCCCGGATCGACCAGCCTGACGTGGTGTACAAGACCGAGAAGGGCAAGTACAAGGCCATCGTGCAGCAGATCGAGGAGTGCCACGCCAAGGGACAGCCCGTGCTGGTGGGCACCATCTCCATCGAGAAGTCGGAGGAGATCTCCGACATGCTCAAGAAGAAGGGCATCAAGCATAACGTGCTCAACGCCAAGTTCCACGAGAAGGAAGCCGAGATCGTGGCCCAGGCCGGTAAGCTGGGCGCGGTCACCGTGGCCACCAACATGGCCGGCCGCGGCACCGACATCCTGCTGGGCGGTAACGCCGAGTTTTTGGCCAAGGCCGAGCTGCGCAAGGCCGGACTGTCTGACGAGCTCATCGCCGAGTCCACCGGCTATGCCGAGACCGACAACCAGGAGATCTTGGAGGCCCGGAGAATGTTCGCCGAGGCAGAGGCCAAGTATAAGGACGAGATCAAGGCAGAGGCCGACCAGGTCCGGGCTGCCGGCGGCCTGTTCATCCTGGGCACCGAGCGCCACGAGTCCCGCCGGATCGACAACCAGCTCCGCGGCCGCGCCGGCCGCCAGGGCGACCCGGGCGAGAGCCGGTTCTTCCTCTCCCTGGAGGACGACATCATGCGCCTGTTCGGCTCCGAGCGGGTCATGGGCATGATGGATAAGCTGGGCGTGGATGAGGACACCCCTCTGGACGCCAAGATGCTGTCCAACGTCATCGAGAACGCCCAGAAGCAGGTGGAGTCCCGCAACTTCCAGACCCGTAAGACGGTGCTGGAGTACGACGACGTGATGAACACCCAGCGTAAGGTCATCTACGAGCAGCGCCGCAAGGTGCTGGACGGCGAGAACCTGAAGGAGTCCGTGCAGAATATGCTGTCCAGCGTCATTTCCAGCGAGGTGAGCGCCCACATGGGCGAACACAAGCACATGGACGCCGAGAACTGGCGGGAGGTGTGCGCCCAGTACCGGGGCATGTTCCTCACCCCCGACGACTTCAAGTTTGACGACGCCCAGCTGGAGCAGTACAGCGCCGCCGACCTGGAGGAGCTGCTCCACCAGAAGGCCAGCGAGGTCTACAGCAAGAAGGAGGCCGAGCTGGGCGAGCCCCTGATGCGGGAGCTGGAGCGGGTCATGACCCTCCGGGTGGTGGATGAGTACTGGATGGACAACATCGACGCCATGCAGGAGCTGCGCCAGGGCATCGGTCTGCGGGCCTACGGCCAGAACGACCCCGTGGTGGAGTACAAGCGCGAGGGCTATGAGATGTTCGAGCGCATGATCGCCGCCATTCAGGAGGAGACTCTCCGCCGTATCTTCCTGGCCCGTATTCAGGTGGGCTCTACCGTGAAGCGGGAGCGGGTGGCCAAAGTTACCGGCGAGAGCGCCGGCAGCGACGGCACCGTGAAGAAGCAGCCCATCAAGAAGGGCCAGAAGGTGGGTCGCAACGACCCCTGCCCCTGCGGCAGCGGCAAGAAGTACAAGAAGTGCTGCGGCATGCACGAGGACGATTGATGATCTTCCAGGGGGCCGGAGGCGCCCCCGGCGCCTCCGGCCCCCTGGATAGAAAACCGCCGCGCCGCTCTGCGGCACAGCGGTTTTGATACCCCCGGTTTCGTGCCCCGCGGCGCGGGTCGTGGTGTTTTTCCGAAAAATGAATTTCCGGAAAGCAGATTTCGATTTCCGGATGGAGGGCCCCATGAATATCATTGAACACAACAAAAACGGCCTGCTCTACCTGGCTGCCGACGGATTTGAAGCCGCCGGCGGGGCGGTCCACGGCTTTTCCACCCGGCTGGGAGGCGTGTCCGAGGGGATCTACGCCTCGCTCAACCTGGGCATGAACCGGGGGGACGAGCCGGACCGTGTGGCGGAGAATTACCGCCGCTTCTGCGCCGCCATCGGGGCCGACATCCGGCAGGTGGTGTGCGCCAGCCAGGTCCATGGGGACACGGTGCGCTCCGTCACCTCCGCCGACCTGGGCATCGGGCTGGACCAGCCGGAGCCCTGGCAGGCCGACGGCCTGATCACCGATATCCCCGGTGTGGTGCTCACGGTCTTTACCGCCGACTGCCTGCCCATCCTGCTCTACGACCCGGTGCGCCGGGTGGCGGGCGCGGTCCACGCCGGCTGGCGGGGCACTGCCCTGGGCATTGCCGCCAAGGCGGTGGAGCGGATGGTGGACTGCTACGGCTGCGACCGGCTGGACATCCTGGCCGCCATCGGCCCCGGCATCTCCAAGTGCTGCTTTGAGACCCATGAGGACGTGCCCAACGCCATGACAGAGGCCATGGGGGCCTCTGCGCTCCACTGCATTGAGGTGCTGCCAACCGGCAAGTTCCATGTGGACCTGAAAGGCCTCAATGCCAAACGGCTGGAGAGCGCCGGGCTGGACCCGGACCACATTGCCGTGTCCGCTGACTGCACCGCCTGCCTGCCGGAGAAATACTGGTCCCACAGGATCACCCACGGCGAACGCGGCAGTCAGGCTGCTATGATTTGCTTGACCTAACCGAACACAGGGGCGGGCGATTGGTAATCGTCCCTACAGACGTGTAGGGGCGGCTATCAGCCGCCCGCCTTTTCCATCTTCCGGAAAGATATTTTTATGTCGCAAACATACAAGGAGGAGCTGCCCTTGAAGAAACAAACACGACTGCGCCTGGCGGCGCTGGGGGCGGCCCTCTGCCTGACCCTGACGGGCTGCGCCGGCGGGCCGGAGCCGGCGGTCACAGAATCCTCCCTTCCGGCAGAGAGCGCCGCACCCGCCGAGACCCGGCCCTTTGCCCTGGCCTGCTACCCGGATGCCGGCTTCCACCCCATCACCGGGACCAACCGCACCAACCTGACTCTGGCGGGGCTGACATACGAGGGGCTGTTTGCCCTGGATCAGCGGTTTGCGGTGGAACAGGTGCTGTGCGACCGCTACACCGTCTCGGCGGATGGGCTGACCTGGACCTTTACCCTGCGGCCCGGCGTCACCTTCTCTGACGGCAGCCCCCTCACCGGGGCGGAGGTGGCGGCCTCCCTGGAAAAAGCCAGGACCAGCGCCCTCTATGCCGCCCGCTTTGCGGAGATCGGCGCTATTACCGCCGGGGAGAGGACGGTGACCGTGGCCCTCACCCGGGCCAACGGCGATCTGCCCGCTCTGCTGGACATCCCCATCGTCAAAGAGACCGGGGGCATCCCCCTGGGTACCGGGCCCTACGTCCTGACCGGCAGCGGGGACGAGCTGCGCCTTACCGCCAGCGCCAGCTGGTGGCGGGGGGAGCCGCTCCCCCTGGCGGAGATCTCCCTGCGGGCCATTCAGGAGGCGGACGACCTGATCCACGCCTTCGACACCAAGGAGATCTCCCTGGTGACCACGGACCTGACCGCCACCAACTCCCTGGGCTTTTCCGGCTCCTACGATACGGTGGATTATCCTACCTCTGTGATGGTGTATGTGGGGTTCAACACCGTCAGCGGTCCCTGCCGGGACGCCGGGGTGCGGCGGGCCCTGCTGCGGGCCTTTGACCGGGATTCCGTCTCCACCGCGCTCTTTTCCCGCCATGCTCAGCCTGCCGCCCTGCCGGTGTCACCCTCCAGCCCCCTGTATAAAGAGAACCTGGCAGAGGGGCTGAGTTACTCCTCCCAGGCGGTGGCGGACGCCTTGACTGAGGCGGGCTGGACCCGGACTGAGGGCGGCTGGGTCAGCGGACGGCAGACGCTCAGCCTGGAGCTGGTGGTCTCCGCCGAGAACCAGGACCGGGCGGCGGCGGCTCAGCACCTGGTGAACGGCCTGAACGACATGGGCATCCGGGCCACCCTCACCAAGCTGGACTGGGAGAGCTACCTGTCCGCCCTCCAGAAGGGGGACTTTGACCTCTATCTGGGAGAGGTTCGTCTCACCGGGGATTTTGACCTCACCCCTCTGATCGCCGCCGGAGGGTCCCTCAACTATGGGGGATACAGCGACGCCAGGGCGGCCCAGCTTCTCCAGGCCTACCGGGGGTCCACCGGGCAGGGCCGGGATCTGAACGCCCAGTGGCTCTACCAGCGGCTGGCGGAGGAGCCCCCGTTTGCGGTGCTCTGCTTCAAAAACTGGTCGGTGCTCACCCAGTGGAACACCCTCTCCAACCTGATGTCCACCCAGCAAAATCTCTTTTTCCGCTTCTCCCAGTGGAAGATCGGTACGGAATAGCGTGAAACGGCTCCCCCCAGCGGGGAGCCGCTTTTTTATGCGGAGATGCGGCCCGCGCTTTTTCCGGCCCTGCCAGATTTCCCCCAAATCCGGGGGACAGGCCTGCTATACTGTGGGTAAAAACTGGAAGTCCAGAGGCGAGGAGCGGGGAGCATGACACAGTGGCATACATACAGCGCCGGACAGGCGCTGGAGGCGCTGAGGAGTGGAAAAGAGGGGCTGACCGGCGCGGAGGCCGCCCGGCGGCTGACGGCCCACGGGCCCAACAGACTGGCACAGAAGAAGGACAAGTCCTTCCTGACCCGGCTGCTGGGGCAGCTGAGGGACCCCATGATCCTGGTGCTGCTGGCGGCCGCCGCCCTGTCCCTGTGGGCCAGCGGGGGCGAGGACTGGCTGGACGCCGCCATCATCCTGGGCATCGTGGCGGTGAACGCAGTGATTTCCCTGACCCAGGAGGACAGCGCCCGCAAGGCTCTGGAGGCGTTGAGCCAGATGTCTGCCCCGGCGGCCCGGGCAATGCGGGACGGGGTCCTGGTCCGGGTGGAGGCGGAGAAGCTGGTGCCCGGCGATGTGATCCATCTGGAGGCGGGGGACCTGGTGCCCGCCGACTGCCGGATTTTGGAGGCGGCAGGGCTCCAGGCCGACGAGTCGGCCATGACCGGCGAGTCCGCCCCGGTGAACAAGGGGGCTCTGGGCCCCCTGCCCGCCGATACCCCCCTGGCGGAGCGGCGCAACCTGCTCCTCTCGGCCACGGTCATTACCCGGGGACGGGCCACCTGTCTGGTGGCCGCCACGGGGATGGACACCGAGGTGGGCCATATCGCCGGAATGCTGATGGATAAGACGGAAAGTGATACGCCTTTACAGAAGAAGATGGGGGAGATCTCCAAGACTCTGTCCTTTCTGTGCCTGTGCGTGTGCGCGGTGATGTTTGGGGTGGGTCTGCTCCAGGGCCGGGATCTGCTGGAGATGTTCCTCACCGCCGTATCCCTGGCAGTGGCCGCCATCCCCGAGGGCTTGCCCGCCATCATCTCCATCGTGCTGGCCCTGGGGGTGAGCCGCATGGCCAGGCGGCGGGCCATCGTCAAAAAGCTGCCGGCGGTGGAAACGCTGGGGTGCGCCGGGGTGATCTGCTCCGACAAGACGGGCACCCTGACTCAAAACAAGATGACGGTGGTGGATATCTGGACCCTCCGGCAGGGGGAGCGGGATCTGGCCCTCACCATAGGCGCCCTGTGCGGCGACGCCGAGCTGAGCTGGAAGGGAAAGAGCCCGGTGTGTACCGGCGACCCCACCGAAGCCGCCCTGGTGGAGGCGGCGGCCATGGCGGGGCTGGACCGCAACGAGCTGGGGGAGAAGTGGTCCAGAAAAGGGGAGATCCCCTTTGATTCGGAACGAAAGCTGATGACCACCGTACACAGCAGGCCGGAGGGCGGATACCGGGTGATGGTGAAGGGAGCCCCTGATGTGCTGGTCCGGCGGTGCCGGCTGGAGGAGGGGGAGCGGCGGCGGCTCACCGCCCGCAACGAGACCATGGCGGACAGAGCCCTGCGGGTGCTGGGGGTGGCCTACAAGGACGTGGAGGGGCTGCCCCGCAGCCTGGACAGCGACACCCTGGAGCGGGGGCTCACCTTCGTGGGCCTGCTGGGCATGATGGACCCGCCCCGGACCGAGGTGCGCCGGGCGGTGGAGCAGTGCTACCGGGCGGGGGTGCGCCCGGTGATGATCACCGGCGACCACAAACGCACCGCTCTGGCGGTAGCCCAGGCGCTGGGGATCTGCCGCCCGGGGGACCGGGCCCTCACCGGGGAGGACCTGGATTTCCTGCCCCAGCGGGCCCTGGAGGAGGAAGTGGACAAATTTGCCGTGTACGCCCGGGTGTCTCCGGAGCATAAGCTGCGCATCGTCAGGGCCTGGCAGGCCCGGGGAAAGGTGGTGGCCATGACCGGCGACGGCACCAATGACGCCCCCGCCCTCAAGGCCGCCGACATCGGCTGCGCCATGGGCAAGAGCGGGACCGACGTGGCCCGGGGAGCCGCCGACATGATCCTTACGGATGACAATTTTGCCACCATCGTCTCGGCGGTGGAGGAGGGGAGAGGGATCTACGCCAACATCAAGAAGGCCATCCACTACCTGCTCTCCTGCAACATCGGGGAGATCCTGACCATTGCCCTGGCCACCCTGTTCCGTTTCCCCGAGATGCCTCTGGCCCCGGTACAGCTGCTGTGGCTCAACCTGGTCACCGACTCCCTGCCCGCCCTGGCCCTGGGGGTGGAGCCGGTGGAGCCGGGTGTGATGGACCAGCCGCCCCGGCAGGCGGGGGAGTCCCTCTTCGCCCACGGCTTTGCCTTTCGACTGGTCTGGCAGGGGGTGATGGTGGGGCTGCTCACCCTTGCGGCCTATGTGCTGGGCGCCTGGGTGCTGCCGGGCTGCTCTCTGGCGGTGGGCAGCACCATGGCCTTCGCAACCCTCACCCTGTGCCAGCTCTTTCACGCCTTTGACGCCCGCAGCGAGGAGGCCTCCATCTTCAAGCTGGGGGTGACCTCCAACCCGGCCATGAACAAGGCCTTCCTCATCGGCCTGGCCATGCAGCTGGCGGTGCTGCTGGTGCCGCCCCTCCAGGCGGTGTTCTCCACGGTGCCCCTGTCTGTCAGCGCCTGGGCGGCAGTGGCGGGCCTTGCGCTGACCCCGGTGGCGGTGTGCGAGGTGACCAAGGCGTTCCGGCGCAGCCATAGGCCGGGCAAGCGGGTGAGCGCTCCGGAGGCTGCTGCCCAGCGGCAGAGGAATATCTGAAGGGTCCCTCTGATAACATGAATTGGGAAAATGGGCGGATCGCCGCGCAAAACCGATGGAAATACCTTGTATTCCGAGAAACTATCCGGTATAATAAAAGAACAAGGCCGCTGTGCGGTATCAATCGGAAAAGTGAGGGATCATCCCATGGAACTGAAAAACTTTGATAATATCATCAGCCGTGTTCCCAAGCTGAGCAGCCCTCTGCGGGTGGTTCTGGCTGGTTCTGACGGCGAGAACATGCTCCAGGGTCTGTTCCAGGCACAGAAGGAGGGCTTTGTGCAGCCCGTTCTGGTGGGCGACCGGGCCCGCACCATGGTGCAGCTGGAAAAGCTGGGCCTGGAGAAGGAGCCCTACACCATGGTGGACACCGCTCCTGGCCACAATGTGACCCAGGCGGCCATCGACGTGATCCACTGCGGCGAGGGCGACATCCTCATGCGGGGCAACATGCCCACTCGGGATTTCCTGATGCCCGTGCTGGACAAGAAGAATGGCCTGCGCACCGAGCGGCTCATGAGCCATGTGTCTCTGGCTTCCATCCCTGAGTATCCCAAGCTGCTGGCCCTGTCCGACATGACCATCATCGTTAACCCCAACCCCAGCCAGAAGAAGGCCATCATCAAGAACACCGCCGACGCCCTGAAGGCCTTCGGCTATGAGAATCCCAAGCTGGCTCTGATGGCTCTGGTGGAGAACGTCAACTTCCACATGCCCGACACCATCGAGGCCCAGCGCCTGGTGAGCGAGCAGAAGCAGCATCCCTTTGCCGACTGCGAGCTGTGGGGCCCCATCGCTTACGACCTCATTATCTCCAAGGAGGCCTGCCGGCTGAAGAACTACGACTGCCCCTGGGCCGGCGGCGGCTTCGACGGCATCATCGCCCAGGATCTGATCGCAGCCAACACTCTGGTGAAGAGCTGGCTCATCCACGCCCACGCCGTCACCTGCGGCGCCGTGGTGGGCGCCAAGGTGCCTATCGCGCTGACCTCCCGCTCCGCCAAGGCGGAGGAGAGCTTCCTCTCCCTGGTGTTCTGCGCCGTTCTGGACCAGTGGCGCAAGACCCAGCAGAACCAGTAATCCCCTTCCGTATTCCATGAAAAAGGCCGGCGCGTCAGCGCCGGCCTTTTTGCGTGGCGGAAAAGCGGATGGGGACCGGTTATCCGGACGTCCAAAACGACAAAAGGGCCTGTTGCAAAATTGACATTCTGCACGAGTCCGTCATTGCGAGCCAGTGAGCACACTGGCGTGGCAATCCGTTTTCCCAGCAAATTGAGACGGATTCCCACGAAAAATGGCCGCCCGGTGGGCGGCCATTTTTCTCGGAATGACAGGCCTTTTGTACGGTTTGCGCATTTTGCAACAGGCCCTTTTATTTACTTCAGATGGGAGAAGTCGTGCCGCTTGGGGCGGGCGTGATAATGGGTGTGGAGCAGCTCATGGGAGCGGTGGGACAGGGGCTCCCCAAAGAACTCCTCATAGATGGTGCGGATCTCCGGATTTTCGTGGCTCTTGCGCAGGGGAAGGCTCTTATCCAGCTCGTACAGAGCCTGGATGCGGGCGTCCCGGACGGCGTTGTTGGTGCCGATGGGCTGACCGCCGCCGCCGATGCAGCCGCCGGGGCAGGCCATGATCTCGATGAAGATGTAGTCGGCCTCGCCGCGCTCCACCCGGCGGATGATCTCCTCGGCATTCTTCAGACCGTTGGCCACAGCCACCTTCAGCGGGGTGCCGTTGAGGTCGATGGTGGCCTCCCTGATGGCGTTGACGTCGTTGCGGACCGCCTCAAACTCCAGGCGGGGCAGGGGCTGGCCGGTGTATACCTCATAAGCGGTGCGCAGAGCGGCCTCCATGACGCCGCCGGTGGCGCCGAAGATGGCGCCGGCGCCGGAGCCGATGCCCAGGGGGGAGTCGAACTCGCTGTCGGGCAGGACGGACAGGTCCAGGCCCTCGTAGCGGATCAGCTTGGCCAGCTCCCGGGTGGTGAGGACGAAGTCCACATCCTGATAGCCGTCCCGGCCCAGCTCGGGCCGGCTGGCCTCGTACTTCTTGGCGGTACAGGGCATGACGGAGACCGACACGATGTCGTGGGGGTCCCAGCCCATCTTCTGGGCATAGTAGGTCTTGACCACGGCGCCGAACATGCCCTGGGGGCTCTTGGCGGTGGACAGGTTGTCGATCAGCTCGGGGTGGTGCTTCTCCAGATAAGTGACCCAGCCGGGGGAACAGGAGGTGATCATAGGCAGCTTGCCGCCGTTTTTGATGCGCTCCAGCAGCTCGCTGCCCTCCTCCATGATGGTCAGGTCGGCGGAGAAGTTGGTGTCAAACACCTTGTCGAAGCCCAGCATCTTTAGGGCGGTGACCATCTTGCCGGTGACGATGGCGCCCGGTTTCAGGCCGAACTCATCGCCCAGGGCCACCCGCACGGAGGGGGCCACCTGGACCACCACGTGCTTGGAGGGGTCCTGAATGGCCCGCACCACATCGTTGGTGTTGTCCACCTCCACGATGGCCCCTACGGGGCACACCAGGGAGCACTGGCCGCACAGCACACAGTCGGTCTGGTCCATGGGCAGGTCAAAGGCGGTGGTGATCTTGAAGTCGCCGGAGCGGCTGGAGGGAGTGAGGGCGGCGCAGCCCTGGACCTCGGCGCATACCTTTACGCAGCGGCCGCACTTGACGCACTTGGAGGGGTCCCGGACAATGGCGGGATTGTCGATACGCAGGGGCTCGTTGGAGGAGATGTCGGGCAGCTCGGGCAGCAGGCGGTTGAACCGGCGGCACAGATCCTGTAGTTCACAGCTGCCGTTGCGGGCGCAGGACAGGCAATTCTGCTTGTGGTCGGCCAGGATCAGGTCCAGCACGCCCACCTGAGCGTCATACACCTTCTTGGTGTCGGTAAAGACCTCCATGCCCTCCCACACCACGGTGGAGCAGGCGGCCAGCAGCTTGCGCTGGCCGGTGACCTCCACCATGCACATCCGGCAGTGGGCCTTGATGGTCTGGTCCGGGTGGTAGCACAGGTGGGGGATGTCGATGTTGAGCATTTTGGCCGCCTCGATGATGCGGGTGCCGGCGGGCACCTCCAGCGGCATGTGGTTGATGGTGAGATGTACCGTGTTGCTCATCGGACCGCGACCTCCTCTTTGACGGCAAAGACTTCGGGGAAACGCTTCATAGCGGACAGCAGGGCGGATTGAGCCGTCTCGCCCAGGCCGCACAGGGATGCACAGGACATGATGTCGGCGAACTTCTTCAGGGTATCCACATCCTTCTGGGTGTGGGTGCCGGCGGCGATCTTGTCCAGCAGCATGGCGATGTGGCGGTTGCCCTCCCGGCAGGGGGTGCACTGGCCGCAGCTCTCGTGGGAGAAGAACTCCTGGGTCATGCGGAGAAAGCCGATGACGCTGGTGCGCTCGTCCACCACCAGCACCGCGCCGGAGCCGATGGCGGTGAGATCGGCCTGCCGCATCCCCTTATAGGTATAGGGGGTGTCCAGCTGGGCGGGGGAGCAGATGCGCCCGGAGGCGCCGCCCAGCTGCACCAGGCGCAGGGGATAGCTGGGGTCCTCCATGCCGCCGGCCAGGTCGTAGATGATCTCCCGGATGGTGATGCCGAAGGGGACCTCAAAGACGCCGGGGTTCTTTACGTTGCCGGATACCGAGATCATCTTGGTGCCGGGGCAGTCCTCGGTGCCCTGGCGCTTGTAGTAGCCCTCGTCGTCCAGCAGCAGAGGGGCGACCAGGGAGAGGGACTCCACGTTGTTGACGCAGGTGGGCAGGTGGAACACGCCGCACTGCTTGATGAAGGGGGGCTTCATACGGGGACGGCCCGCCTTGCCTTCCACCGACTCGGCCAGGGCGGAACCCTCGCCGCAGACGTAGGCGCCGGCGCCGGAGTAGAGGTGGATGCGGTAGTTCAGACCGGAGCCCAGGATATTGTCCCCCAGGTAGCCGGCCTGCTCGCACTGGGCGATGGCGGACAGCAGGCGGGGACGCAGGTGGGAATACTCCTCGCGCATATAGATGTAGCCGTTGTCGGCGCCCACAGACCAGCCGGCGATGATCATGCCCTCCAGCAGCTGATAGGGGTCCTGGGTGAGCAGCTCCCGGTCCTTGAAGGTGCCGGGCTCGCCCTCGTCGGCGTTGCACACCACGCACTTGTGGGGGCCCTTTACCGCCCGGGCCTGATGCCACTTCTTTCCCATGTCGTAGGCGGCGCCACCGCGGCCCTGGACGCCGTTGGCGGCCAGCACGTCGGCGATCTGGTCGCCGTCCATGGTCAGCGCCCTGCGCAGGGCGGTAAAACCGCCGATGGATTCATAGCTCTTCAGACAGTCCGGATCGTATTTGCCGAAGTTGCGGGTGATAAAGCAGACATTCTCTCTCATACCGGCACCCCCTTAATTGAGCTGCTGGAGCATATTCAGGATACGCTCCTCGCTGTCCAGATGGCCGTATACCACGCCGTTGACCCGCACGGCGGGGGACACGTCGCAGGCCCCGAAGCAGGGCACTTTTTCGATGGAGAACCGCCCGTCATAGGTGACCTCGCCCACCTCCAGGTTGAGCAGCCGCTTCAGGGTCTCCACCAGAGTGTCACTGTCCTTCACCCGGCAGGGGGCGGAGTTGCACACCTCCAGGGTGAACTTGGCCCGGGGCTTGTCGTGGAGAGCGGTGTAGAAGGAGATCACGTCGTACACCTGGGTGGGCTTGACGCCCAGCTTCTCCGCCACATAGTAGGCGGCGGACTCGGGGATGTAGTGCCGCTCCACGGCGGCTTCCACGTCCAGCAGGATGCCCACCAGCTGGGTGGGGTCTTCGTCGTGGGCGGCGAGGATCCCGTCGATCTTGCGGGCCAGATCCTGGTCCAGCGCGTCGGCGGCTTGGTTGAATGGCTTCATAGGGGCGCCTCCTCTTTGTTGAATCTGTCCCGTTCGGAGGGAGGGACACTTACCAAAAGGTGATTGGTTCAATGAATAAACTAAAAAGTTTTTACAAGTATAGCAAGCTGTTGCAAAAAAAGCAATGCTTACTTTTCGGTTTGTATAAGACGGCAAAAACCGGGCAGGATAGAAAGGACCCGTTGGATCATTGAGACGAACGGCACAAGGCCGGCCTGCCGCGCGGCCCATGGGCCGGAGCAGAACGGGGAAAGGAGGGAGCGCGGTGGACAGCAGACAGACGGAGGGACAGACCCATCCCCACCCCCGGCGGGAGCCCCGCTATCCGGGGCCGGTGACGCTGGCCCGGCTGGAGGAGATCTTCCGGGACTGTGTGGACTTTGTGCATCGGACAGTTTGGGTAGGGGAGGACCCGGGACGGCAGGTGACGCTGTGCTACCTCAGCGGCATGGCGCGGATGGAGCGGGTCAGCGACTACCTGCTCCGGCCCATGGCTCAGGACCGGGAACTGACCCAATGCGCCGGGACGGCGGCCCTGATGGAGCGGATGCGCCAGGGGACGCTGTATAACCTGACGGTGGAGGCAAGGGACAGCCTGGATCAGGTGGTCTTTGACCTGGTGGCCGGGTGGTGCGTGCTGCTGTTTCCCGGGGAATCTACGGTGCTGTCCTGTTTTACCGGCACCGAGGAGAAGCGCTCCATCTCCCCGCCGGACAATGAGACAGTGCTCAAGGGAGCCAAGGACGCCTTTGTGGAGAGCGTACGCACCAACACCAGCATCGTCCGCCGCCACCTGAAGGCGCCGGAGCTGCGCATCCAGGAGCAGCTGGTGGGGCGGCAGTCGGTGACTACGGTGGATCTCCTATATATAGAGGGGATCACCAACCCCCACCTGGTGGAACAGGTGGCCGCCCAGCTGCGGGACATCGACATCGACGGGGTGTTCTCCACCGGGGCCATTGAGGAGTATATCGTCCCTGCCCAGCGCACGCCCTTCCCCCTGCTCCAGTACACCCAGCGCTCCGACCGGTTCTGCGCCGGGCTGGCCCAGGGCCGGGTGGGGATCCTCATTGACGGCATCCCTTTGGGCTATCTGGCCCCGGCGGTGCTGGGCAACTTCCTTCAGGCGCCCCAGGACAAGTCCTCCAGCTGGCTGCTGGCCACTGCCCTGACGGTGCTGCGCTATTTCTGTATGCTGGCCACCCTGCTGCTGCCCGCCCTCTATGTCGCCATGGTCACCTTTCACCAGGAGATGATCCCCACCCGCCTGGCCCTGTCCATCATCGAGGCCAAGCAGAATGTCCCCTTCCGCTCCTCCTTTGAAGTCGTTGTGCTGCTGCTGGCCTTTGAGATCCTCCAGGAGGCGGGGCTGCGGCTGCCCCAGTCCATCGGCCAGACCGTATCCATCATCGGCGGCCTGGTGGTAGGTACGGCGGCGGTGGAGGCCAAGATCGTCTCCCCGGCGGTGCTCATCGTGGTGGCGGTGGCGGGGATCGCCGGGTATACCATGCCCTCCCAGGAGTTTGGGAGCGCCCTGCGGATCTGGCGGTTTGCTCTGGTGCTGCTGGCCAGCGCTGCGGGGCTGTTCGGCGTTGTCATGGGGACGGCGGTGCTCATCATTCACCTGGCGGGCATCGAAAGCTTTGGCGTGCCCTACCTCACCCCCTTTGCAGTGGGGACGGGGCCGGATCCCAGAGCACATGTATTTCTGCGGCGGCCCATGCCTCAGATCAAGGACCGGCCCTCCGCCCTCAAGCCCCGGAACAGGAGGAAGCAGCGGTGAAGAAGCTCTGTCTGCTGATCCTGGCCCTGCTGATCCCCCTGACCGGCTGCCGCCGGTACCCCGGCATCCTGCCCTACGCCAGGGAGATCGAGGACATGGAGCTGATCCGCACGCTGGGGGTGGATGGACTGGAGGGGGATGCTGTACACGTCACCGCCGCCGGTGGAGACGGCGGTGCGGGGGAGGTGTCGGCCAGCCGGGCCGGCTCCGTCAGCGCCGCTGTGCTGGCGCTTCAGCGGGAGGGGGACTGCTACCGCTACTTCGGCCACGTCACCCAGCTGCTGCTGGGGGAGGAGCTGGCCCGGCGGAGCGCCGTACCCCCGCTGGAGTATGTGCTGCGGGATGTGGAGATGCGTCTGGAGACCGCCCTCTATCTGGTGCGGGATGGTACGGCGGAGCAGGCCATCAGGGCCGCCGCCGAAGAGGGTTCCGCCACTGACCGGCTGGAGGCGCTGGCCGACAACGCGGGACTCACCGCAAGCTCCATGCCCCGGACGGTAAAGGATGTATTGGCGGACCTGGACCGGCAGGGGGCCTCCTTTCTGCCCGCTGTGCGGCCCGATGGGGCCCTCGCCGCTGCCGGATACGGCATCCTGCGGGAAGGGAAGCTGGTGGGTTGGGCAGAGGGGGACGCCGCCCTGGGCGTCAACCTGATTTTCGGCAAGACCGACGCCGATGTGGTGGAGGTGGAGATCCCCGGCGGCCGGGCCGTCCTGCGGGTGGTGGGGGCGTCCGCCGCAGTCCGTCCCCTCTGGCAGGGGAAGCGCCTGACCGGGTTTCGGGTCTGCTGCCGGGTGGACGCCAATCTGGCGGAGGGGGAGAGCGCCCCTGACGAGGAGACCCGCGCAGCTTTGGAGGAGGCCCTGGCCCGGACGACAGAGGCCCGGGTGACCGCCGCGCTGGAGTGTGCCGGTGCGCTGGACGCCGATTTTCTGGGGCTGCGGCCTGCCGCCGCCCTGCGGGCCCCCTGGCGGAAGGAAGTACTGCTGGGCAGCCGTTCTCTGAAGGGGCTGAAAATGGAGACCGCTGTCCAGACGGAAATCCGCCGCAGCTACCACGCTGACGGATAAACGGATAAAGAGGGTATGTGCTCCATGGAGAAAGGGGTGAAACTGTGACTGACGACCGTATTTCGCTGCGGCAGCTTTTGACCTTGACCTTTGCCGCGCTGCTGTCCCCCGCGGTACAGGTGCTCCCCGGACTCACGGCCCGCCGGGCCGGTGTGGGAGGGTGGCTGGCTGCGCTGCTGGCGCTTCCGGTGCTGCTGCTCCTGTGCTGGGGGCTTTGGGTCCTGTGCCGGGGCGGCCCGGGGAAGGGAGGACTGCCCTGTGCTGCCCAGCGGCTGCTGGGGCCCGCTGCTGGGCGGGGGCTGTGCCTGATTTATCTGCTCTGGGGGATATGGCTGCTGGCCGCCAATGCCAGACAGGCGGCCCGGCGGTTTCTTACCATCAGCTACCGCAACGGCTCTATGCTCCTCTTTCTGTTTGTACTGCTGGGCGTGTCCTTCTGGCTGGCACGTAAGCCGGTGCGGGCACTGGCCCGGGCCGGGGAGGTGTTCTTTCTGGCGCTGTCCGTCGGCCTGGCTCTGTCGCTGGGGCTGGGGGCGTTCCAGGTCGAGGCGGTAAATCTGCTGCCGGTATGGCTGGAGGATCTGCCCGCCGCCGGCGGGGCGGCCCTGCCGGTGCTGGGTCTGCTGGGCTATGCAGTCTTTGCCGCCTGCCTGGGGGGACATGTGATCTCCCAGGAGCATGGCCGGCGGACCCTCCTGCGCTGGGCGACCGGTCTGTGCCTTACCCTGACCGGCTTGCAGATCGTCTGCCTGGGCAGCTTCGGCCCCGGTCTGGCCGGGCGGATAGACACTCCTTTTTATATGATGGTAAGAGGTGTTGGCTTTGAGGGCACCTTTCAGCGGATCGAGTCGGTGATCATCGCCCTGTGGGCCCTCTCCGATCTGGCGCTGCTGACGCTGCTGACCTGCGCCTGTGGGCTGCTGGCCCAGACGGTCTTTGGAATAAGGCGCCGGTCTGTCGCCACGGTGCCCGTATTTCTGCTGGGTGCGGCAGGGGCGGTGGTATTCTTTCCAGATGCGTTTACACTGGACTGGGCGCTGGAGGGACCGGCTTTATGGGGAGGAGTCGTGCTGGGTTTTATGGTCCCTCTGCTGCTGGCAGCGGGTATCTATAGAAAGGAACAGAGGACAGATGGCATATATTGAGGTTTATTGGAGTCAGAAGCCCTATATATGGATGGGATCAGCCTGAGCAGAAAAAAGGAAAGAAAGAATGAAGAAAAGTGTTGACAAACGTGGCGTGGGGTGGTATTCTATCTGAGCGCCTTGCGAGAGGCACTGAAAACTGGATCTTGATGGGAGAAACCGAGCGGAACGCCGGACGGCCTCACGAAAAAGAATCAGAAAAAAGT
>CAUWDA010000008.1:0-73887 GCA_963557075.1 uncultured Flavonifractor sp.
ATTGAGACGGATTCCCACGAAAAATGGCCGCCCGGTGGGCGGCCATTTTTCTCGGGATGACAGGTCTTTTGTACGGTTTGTGCATGTTGCAACAGGCCCTTGAGCCTGCTGTGTCGTACGCGCAAAGCACACACGCTTGCAGGCTGAGCGGACGACGGGACTCTGCAAGGCTCTTGCACAACATTTGAGGCATTTCTTCTGTTTCGACAAGCCGACGGCCGCCCAGTGGGCGGCCGTTTTTCGTGGAGAGCCGTCCGGAACGGAGAAGGGTCACTTCCCCTCCCGGGTCAGCAGCTCCTGCTTCAGGTCCCACAGCTTCTGGGACAGGTCCACATAGTAGTTGTGGGGGTTCTCAAAGCGCTTTACCTCGTCCCACAGCAGGTCGATCTGACCGGCGCACCAGGCCCGCATCTCCGCGATGGGCGGAGAGTCATATACCCGCTCGCCGTTGCGGAAGACGGGCACCAGCAGCTCCTTTGCGGTAAAGTTGGTAAACACGCTGCGTTTCCAGGTGGCGTCCGGATCAAAGAGCTCCAGGGGCTGGCTCTCGTCCACTTTTTCGTCCCACAAAGTGATCAGATCGGCAAACGCCTTCCCCGTCTCCTTGTCGAAAAGGCGGTACACCTTTTTGAAGCCGGGGTTGGTGATCTTGTCCGGATTGGCGCTGATCTTGATCTTGGGGATGATGTTCCCCTCCCGATCCTCCACCGCCGACAGCTTGTACACGCCGCCGAACACCGGCTCGCTCTTGGAGGTAATGAGCCGCTCACCCACGCCGAAGGAGTCGATCTTGGCCCCCTGGAGCAGCAGGTCCCGGATGATATACTCGTCCAGGGAGTTGGAGGCCACGATCTTGCACTCGGTCAGCCCCGCCGCGTCCAGCATCTTGCGGGCCTTCCGGGAGAGGTAGGTCAAATCGCCCGAGTCCAGGCGGATGGCGCAGTTGGTGATCCCCTGGGGGAGCAGCACCTCTTTGAAGGCCCGGATGGCGTTGGGCACGCCGGACTTGAGCACATTGTAGGTGTCCACCAGCAGGGTGGCCGAGTGGGGGTAGAGCTGGCAGTAGGTCTTGAAGGCCGAATACTCGTCGGGGAACATCTGGACCCAGGAGTGGGCCATGGTCCCTCCGGCGGGAGCGCCGTATACCTCGTCGGCCAGGGTGCAGGCCGTACCGGCGCAGCCGGCGATATAGGAGGCCCGGGCGCCCAGGATGGCGGCGTCGGGGCCCTGGGCCCGGCGGGAACCAAACTCGCTCACCGGCCGCCCGTCCGCCGCCCGCACGATGCGGTTGGTCTTGGTGGCGATGAGGGACTGGTGGTTCAGGGTGAGCAGCAGGAAGGTCTCGATAAACTGAGCCTCGATGGCAGGGGCCCGCACGGTGAGGATGGGCTCCCGGGGGAAGATGGGCGTGCCCTCGGGCACAGCCCAGATGTCGCCGGTGAAGCGGAAGTTCTTCAGGTACTCCAAAAATGCCTCGCAGAAGCAGCCCTTGCTCCGGAGGTATGCAATGTCCTCCTCGTCAAAGCAAAGCCGCTCCACATAGTTGATGACCTGCTCCAAACCGGCGGCAATGGCAAAGCCGCCCCCGTCCGGGACGTTGCGGAAAAAGATATCAAAGTAGCAGATCTGCTGGGCGTAGCCCTCGGTCTGGAAATAGCCGTTGCCCATGGTAAGCTCATAGAAATCGCACAAAAGGGTGTAATTCATGTGTTGCTTCATGGTATTCAAACCTCCCGGTTGATGACCGTGATCTGAAGGGCCTCCATCAGATCCAGCACATTTTGATGCAGTGTGGGATCGGGTCCGGCGGTGCAGGCGGCGTCCACCACCAGCTCCGCTTCGGGCAACGCCCCCTTGGCTACGATGGCGTTGGACAGCACACACAGGTAGGACACCAGACCCACCAGCTCGACGCGGTCATACTGCTGCTTTTTCAGCCACTCCCCCAGCCACAGGGAGGGAAAAGCGGGCTTGCAGATCACCATGTCCCGGCTCTTGTCCAGGGCCTGCCCGGTCTTTCCGTAGAGCTGCCACCCCTCCGAGTTCATCAGGCAGTGGGGCACCGGCAGCTTCCGGCCCTCCTGGGTCTCCAGGTAGTTCTCCTGGTGCGTATCCAGGGTAAAGGCCACATCGTGGCCGGCAGCGTGGTAGGCCTCCACCTTCTCCGCAATGGGACCATCCAGGCGTTCCGCACCGGGAAAGCCCATGGCGCCGTTCACAAAGTCCTTCTGGTAGTCCACCACCAGCAGCAGCTGCTTCATAGCCGTCTCCTCCTCTTGGTGTCAAGACACCTGTCCATTATAACACATACGGAACAAATCCGAAAGCCTTAAATGTCTCGTCCTTCAAGACTAATTGCCTTTGTTCCAATGCAGGGGTTTCAGGCAGTTATGCCCGAAACCCCTGCACCCTCCGCTGGATCGCCCCAGCGTTCCAGCGGACATACGCATTGTAACAATGTCTAAATTTCGCAAAACCAGTGAAACGGACTGTTTTTGTGAAATTACGCGGTCTTTGCCCCGCAAATAAGCCGCTCAGCGGTTTATTTAATAGACATTATTATAGCCGCCCTGTCCTCAAATTGCAAGGTCCTTCTCAAAGCAGGGGTAGGCGAGAGGTCTGCCGTGGAGGTGGATCTCCCCCACCCGGGAAAAGCCCATTTTGCAGATGAGGGCCTGCATCCGGTCGTTGAGGCAATAGGTGTCGATGCGCATGGACACGATCCCACGGCGGCGGGCCTCCTCCTCGGCAAAGGCAAAGAGGGCGGAGCCCACGCCCCGGCGCTGAAAGGCGGGGTCGATGGCCATGCGGTGGATGACCACCGCCGGTCTGCCGGTGGTCCAGGGCAGGGGGTCATACTCGGGAGATTCGCCGGTATTGATGCAGGCCACCCCGGCCAGGTGTCCGTCCACCAGGGCGGCGTACAGCTCCCCCCGGTCGATGTCCCCGGCATAAAAATCCCGGGTGGGGTAGTCCTCTCCCCACTGGGGATTGCCCAGCTCGTTCATGTGGACCACCGCCTGGTGCACCAGTGTCCAGATCCGGTCCAGGTCCGCCGGACAGGCGGGCCGGATCACCACGTCCCCCCTCATTCTGCCACAGGGGTGGGGCCCATGGCCTCGTGGAGGGTGGGAGTCACCGCCCCCCGGAAGAGGCAGACCGCAAACCGGTGCATCTGCTCCAGCTTCTCAGGCACAAGGTCGGCGTTCATCTGGCCGGCGGCGGAGAAGTCGCTGTCCAGGATGAACCGGGTCTCTCTGGGCTGATTGGCATTCTGGGGGTTGTTCGCCCCCACCAGACCGGGGCCGGCGTGGAGCTTCAGCCGGTATCCCCCCACCAGGGGGGTCTCCACGTCCAGGGCGCACTTGGCGATCTCGCTCTCCTCCACATCGGGCTCCCCCAGGATGCCCAGATACTGGCTCTGGATCAGGTCGTCCCACAGCTGATCCTCCAGGCCCATGGCCTTGCGGGAGACGGCGTTGACATACCGCAGGCCGATGCGCTCAAAGAAGGCGGGCTGATAGATCTGGATGAACTGGGCCAGGGCCTGGTCCAGCCGGACGGCAAAGTCCTCCCACCGCTGATAGCCCAGGGTGGACAGGGCAATGAAATTCTGGGTCAGGTTGATCTTCCAGCGGTTGTCTTCCGAGATGAAGTTATAGTTGGTCAGGGGCTTCTGGGGCTCCAGGACGGTGCCGTTGCCCTTCTTCACCACCTTGGGCGGCAGCTGCTCCTGCCGGGTCATATACCGGGGGAAGTCCTTACGGATGGCCTCCTGAAAGGCGGCGGGCTCGTTGGCCCCGATGGACAGGATGGTGGGGAAGCGGAGCTGGCAGATGACCTCCACCAGCGGGGCGCGGGCGTAGTGGACCCGCTCGTATGGCGCAAACAGCATAGGGGGCTGCTCCTTCCTTTTTATGATCCTGTTTATTTTATCGCCGAATGGGCTCCATGTCAAACGCTTCGGCCTTGCATTCCCAAACCGCGGCCGGTATAATGCTCCTGAGAAAGCGAAGGAGGCGCGTAAGATGGTACTGGAACTGAAGCGGGGCAGCCGCACCGCCCAGGTGGACGCCCAGGGCGGCGAACTGATATCCTACCGGGACGAAAACGGCCTGGAGTATATCTGGACAGGGGATGCGGCCTACTGGACGGGGCGCAATCCCCTGCTCTTCCCCATTGTGGGCGGCCTGCGGGACGGGACGGTGTGCGTGGATGGCCGGGCGGTGTCCATGAAGCGCCACGGCTTTGCCCGGACCAGCGCATTTTCCGTCGTCGGTCACGGCGAGGACTGGGCGGAGCTGGAGCTGCGGGAGAGCCCCGCCACCCTGGACCTCTACCCCCGGCCCTTCCGGCTGACGGTGCGCCAGCAGCTCACCGACACCGGCTTTGCCACCGCCTTCACGGTGACCAACACCGGGGACAGGGCCATGCCCTTCTGCCTGGGGGCCCACACCGGCTTCCGCTGCCCCCTGGAGGCGGGGGAGTCCTTCTCTGACTATGAGATCCTCTTTGATGAGAAAGAGACCTGCCCCACCCTGGTGCCCGACGCCAACGGCCTGGACCCGGCCCGGACCCGGCCCTGTCTGGAGGACACCGATGTCCTCCCCCTGGACTACCGCTACTTTGACGAGCTGGACACCCTGATCTTCCAGGGGCTCAGGTCCCAGTCGGTGCGCCTGCGCAGCAAAAAGAGCGGCAGGGGCGTGCGCATGACCTTCCCCGGCTTCCCGGTGCTGGCCCTGTGGTCTGCCCCCGGCAAGGCCGCCCCCTACCTGTGTATCGAGCCCTGGCACGGCCTGCCCGCCGTGGCCGGGGAGGGCCCCGAGCTGGCAGACAAGGCCTTCTGCATCACCCTGGCCCCCGGGGAGAGCCGCGCCCTGGGCTACCGGGTGGACACCCTCTGACGCCCCATTGGACAAACCCATCCCAAATGGCCGCCGGGCGGCCATTTGGGATGGAGCCTTTTATGGCCTTCCGGGGCAGGAATGCCGGGAAAAGCCGGGCTGCCGCTCTTGTTTTTACGCCATACCTTTGATATAATAACATGTCATCTTGTATTTGAACGCGTTTGGGAGGTCCCTATGCGGAAAAACAAATTGTCTCACCTGCTGGAGCCCAGCCTCCGGCTGTACTTCGTCTGTCTGCTCCTCTTCGCCGGGGCCACCGCCCTCTTTTCCCTGCCCGCCGCGGTGCTGGAGCTGGCCGTGGTGGCTATCCTGTATCTCTATTTCCGCCGCAGCAACGCCATGCGGCAGAAAGAGATCCTCAAGTATATCGAGCATGTGACCTGCAACATGGACTCGGCCACCAAGGACACTATGGTCAACGCGCCGCTGCCCATGGTCATCTTCCGCCCGGAAAACGATGAGGTCATCTGGTCCAACGACCGGTTCCTCCAGATCACCGGGGAGCGGGAGCACCTGTTCGACACCAAGATCACCGCCGCGGTGCCCGACTTCTCCTCCCGCTGGCTTATGGAGGGCAAGACCGAGTGCCCCACCGAGGTGCCCATCGGCGACCGCCGGTTCCTGGTGTTCGGCCACCTGGTCCGTACAGAGGGGCAGGGCGCCCGGGGCTATCTGGCCACCACCTACTGGGTGGACGTCACCGACTTCGCCCAGGTGCGGGACGAGTATTACGCCACCCGCCCCGTGGTGGCCATCCTGACGGTGGACAACTACGAGGAGCTGATGAAGGGCGCCAACGACAGCGCCAAGTCCGCCATGCGCAGCGAGATCGACGACCGGCTGGCCCAGTGGGTGGCGCCCGCCCAGGGCGTATTCACCCGGTACGAGCGGGACCGCTACCTCTTCCTCTTTGAGGAGCGCTTCCTGGCCCAGTTCCAGGAGGGCAAGTTCTCCATTCTGGACACGGTCCGGCAGGTGACCAGCCCCTCGGGCATCCAAGCCACCCTGTCCATCGGCATCGGCAAGGACGGGGACTGCTTCGGCGATTTGTTCCAGTATGCCGCCCTCTCCGTGGAGATGGCCCTGAGCCGGGGCGGTGACCAGGTGGTGGTCAAGAACAAGTTCAACTTCGAGTTCTTCGGCGGGCGCACCAAGGAGCTGGAGAAGCGCACCAAGGTGAAGAGCCGGGTCATGGCCAACGCCCTGGGCGAGCTGATGGCAGACGCCTCCATGGTGTTCGTCATGGGCCACAAGTACCCCGACCTGGACTGTATGGGCGCCGCCGCCGGCGTGTGCGCCATGGCCCGGAAGAAGGGCACCCCTGTCCACATCGTGCGGGAGCCGGGAATCAATCCCGCCAGCGAGATGAGCGAGCGGCTGGCGGCCCTGCCTGAGTACAAGGACGTGTTCCTCTCTCCCCAGGACGCCATTCTGCTGGCCGACTCCAACTGCCTGCTGGTGGTGGTGGACACCAACCGCCCGGAGCAGGTGGTGAGCCAGGACCTGCTGGAGGCGGTCCACAAGGTGGCCGTCATCGACCACCACCGCCGGGCCTCCTCCTATATCGCCGACGCGGCCCTCAATTTCCACGAGCCCTACGCCTCCTCCGCCAGCGAGCTGGTCACCGAGCTGTCCCAGTACCTGCTGGAACCCGCCGACCTGCTGAAGATCGAGGCGGAGGCCATGCTGGCGGGCATCACCCTGGACACCAAGCAGTTCACCATGCGCACCGGCAGCCGCACCTTTGAGGCCGCCGCTTTCCTGCGCCGCTCCGGCGCGGACACCGGCGACGTAAAGAAGCTCTTCCAAAACGACCTGGAGGGCACCATCGCCAAATACGACATCATCCAGACCGCCCGGATGTATAAGGGCGGCATCGCCGTGGCCCGGGTGGACCATACCGTGGGCCGCATCACCGCCGCCCAGGCCGCCGACGAGCTGCTGAACATCTCGGGCATCGACACCTCCTTCGTACTCTTCCCCGACAACGAGGGGCGGGTCATCCTGTCTGCCCGCAGCATGGGGGACGTGAACGTGCAGGTGGTGCTGGAGAAGCTGGGAGGCGGCGGCAACGCCGCCACCGCCGGCGCCCAGGTACCCGGCAAGACCGTGGAGGAAGTGACCAAGCTGCTGCTCCAGGCCATCGACCAGTACCTGGAGGACGAATAAAAAAGCCTTTCCCCCAGGGGAAGGCGCCCCCGCAGGGGGCGGATGAGGGGACCGATGCCTTTTCCCTCATCCGTCGCGCCTTGCGTGACAGCTTCCCCCAGGGGAAGCCTAACAGGAAGGAGATAATGACAATGAAAGTGATTTTACAGCAGGACGTACGGGGCCAGGGCAAGAAGGGCCAGATGATCGAGGCCAGCGACGGCTACGCCCGTAACTTCCTCCTCCCCCGCAAGCTGGCGGTCCCCGCCACCGCGGAGAATATCAACACCATGAAGATGCAGGAGAAGGCCAAGAAGGCCCAGGAGGCCGCCGAGAAGGCGGAGGCCGAGGCCACCGCCGCCAAGCTGAAGGAGCTCTCCGTCAAGGTCACCGCCAAGGCGGGCAACGGCGGGCGGCTCTTCGGCGCCGTCACCACCAAGGAGATCGCCGACGCTCTCAGCGCCCAGCACAGCATCAACATTCCCAAGACCAAGATCGTTCAGGACGAGCCCATCAAGGCCTTCGGCACCTATGAGCTGAAGGTGAAGCTGGGCTACGAGGTCACCGGCACGCTGAAGGTAGTCGTGGCCGAACAGTAAAAATATGCAGGGTAGGGGCCGATGCCCACATCGGCCCGTCCGGGGAGGGGAAGGAACATGGCAACAGAAGAAGAACTGCTGCTGCGGCAGATGCCCCACAGCGTGGAGGCCGAGCAGAGCGTCCTGGGCGCCATGCTCATCGACGCCCGGTGTATCCCGGAGGTCATTGAGGATCTGAAGCCGGAGGATTTCTATCTGCGCACCAACCGGGAGATCTACGAGACCATCTACTCCATGTTCAACTTCTCCCTCACGGTGGACCCGGTGACCGTGCTGGACCACATGCGCCAGAACGGAGTGTACGACGAGAACACCTCCCGGAACTACCTGCTCCAGCTCATGGAGATCACCCCCACGGCGGCCAACGTGAAGGAATATGTGGCCATCGTCAAGGACAAGTCCCTGCTCCGCCGCATCGCCGAGACGGCGGGGGAGCTGACCGCTCTGGTCCAGGAGGGCACCGGCACGGGGCAGGAGGTGCTGGAAGCCGCCGAGCAACGGATCTACGCCATCCGCCAGGGCCGGGCCTCCCAGGGTCTGTCCCACATCTCCAGCGTCATCCTCAACGTGTATGAGCGGCTCAACGAGCTGGCCCTCAGCGACTCCGCCGTTCCCGGCCTGTCCACCGGCCTGCCCGACGTGGACAAGGCCATCTCCGGCCTGAATAAGTCCGATCTGATCCTGCTGGCCGCCCGTCCCGGCATGGGCAAGACCTCCTTTGCGCTGAATATGCTGCTCCACGCCGGCAAATTCTCCGGCAAGACGGTGGTCTTTTTCTCTCTGGAAATGAGCCGGGAGCAGTTGGCCATGCGTCTCATCTCCGGCGAGGCCTTTGTGGACAACAAAAAGCTGGTCACCGGCAAGCTGGGCGAGGAGGACTGGTCCAAGATCGCCGCCGCCTCCGCCGCCCTCAACCAGACCCAGATCCTCATTGACGACAATCCCGCCCTCAGCGTGGCGGACATGAACGCCAAGTGCCGCCGGGTGGATAATCTGGGGCTGGTGGTCATAGACTACCTCCAGCTCATGACCTCCGCCGGCGGCCCCACCCGCAGCAGCGACAACCGCCAGCAGATCGTCTCAGACATCTCCCGTGCCCTGAAGATCATGGCCAAGGAGCTCAACGTACCGGTGGTCTGTCTGTCCCAGCTGTCCCGTGGACCGGAGAGCCGCCAGAACAAGCGGCCCATGCTCTCCGACCTGCGTGAGTCGGGCGCCATCGAGCAGGACGCCGACATCGTCATGTTCCTCTACCGGGACGACTACTACAACGAAGGCAGCGAGAATCACAACCTGGCCGAGTGCATCATCGCCAAAAACCGCCACGGCGAGACCGGCACAGTGGAGCTGCAGTGGCTGCCCGAGTATACCACCTTCTCCTCCATCGACCGGCGGCACTCGGAGTATTGACGAAGCTCCAGGGGGTATCCCATACCCTCTGGATACAAAACCGCCGCGTTGCGGCACAACGGTTTTGATCCCCCCCATCCGCCCGATGCAAAGGAGATCCTATGCTGGAAGCAGCCAAAGCTCTTTCAACCGAATATGATATGCTCCCCCGGGGAGGTAAGGTGCTGTGCGCCGTCTCCGGCGGGGCGGACTCCATGTGTCTGCTCCACCTGCTCTCCGCCCTGGCGGAGACGGGGAGCTTCCAGGTGTGCGCCGCCCACTATCACCACCAGCTCCGGGGCGGAGAGTCTGACCGGGACGCCGCCTTTGTGGCCAGATGGTGTGAGGAACGCGCCATCTCCTGCACAATTGGGACAGGGGACGTGGCCGCCGAGGCCCGGCGGCTGGGTCAGGGGGTGGAGGAGACCGCCCGGCAGATGCGCTACGCCTTCCTGCGGGAGACGGCAGAGGATCTGGGCTGTACCCGCATCGCCACCGCCCACAACGCCGACGACAATCTGGAGACCTTGCTGCTCCACCTGACCAGGGGCGCCGGGCTCCACGGTCTGGCCGGTATCCCGCCCCGCCGGGGCCCACTGGTGCGCCCCCTGCTCACCACCCCCCGCGCGGATATCGAAGCCTATTTGGAGACCAACTGCATCCATCATGTGGAGGACAGTACCAACTCCGACACCAAATACGCCCGCAACAAGCTGCGCCGCCAGGTGATCCCCGTACTGCGGGAGCTGAACCCCCGGCTGACCGAGCGCTCCGCCGAGACCATGGGCTATCTGCGGGCCGACAACGACTATCTCAATGCCCAGGCCGCCACGGCCTGCCGTCACGCCCGCTGGGCGGAGGACGACCTGGTCATCGAGGCCCGCCATATCGCCCAGCTGCCCGCCGCCATCGCCCCCCGTGCAGTGCGCCGCCTGCTGGAGATGATGGGGGACGGCAACACCGACTGCTCCGCCGCCCACCTGAAGGCAGTGGTGGACCTGGCCGCAGGGGAGGACCCCTCGGCGGTGGTCTTTCTGCCCAACGGACGGCTGGCCCAGCGGGTCTACAGGGAACTGCTCCTTACCACCCAAGGCGAGCCCCCTGCTATGTCCCCCTGCCCCCTCAATACCGACGGGGAAACCGCTCCTCAGGGCACCGGCTGGCGGTGCGCCTGCCGGCCGGTGGTCTGTCCGCCGTTGCCGGACGGACGTGCCGGCGCCTGGTACCTGAGCCGGGCCGTCCAGGGGGCCCCCATATTGCGGCCCAGGCGGACCGGGGATGAATTGGCCCCGCCGGGCCGGGACACCAAAACCCTGAAAAAATGGATGATCGACGAGAAGATCCCCCGCCGGGACCGGGACCGCATCCCGGTACTGGCGGATGAACGGGGCGTACTGGCCGTGGCCGGTCTTGGCCCCCATAGAGACCGTGTGGCATCCCCCGGCCAGCCGGCCTGGGAAGTGGTATTTTGGAAGGAAGGTTAAAACGATGGAACACATTCTGGACAAAGATGTAGAGCGGGTCCTCTTTTCTGAGGAACAGCTGAAAGCCAGGGTGGCGGAGATCGCCGCCCAGATCGACAATGATTACGCCGGCAAGGCGCCGCTGCTGGTCAGCGTGCTGCGGGGCTCCTTTATCTTCATGGCCGATCTGGTGCGCAATATCCACCTGCCCTGCACGGTAGACTTTATGGCGGTGTCCTCTTACGGCGCCGGTACCTCCAGCTCCGGCCAGGTCAAGATCATCAAGGACCTGTCCGAGCACATTGAGGGCAAGGACGTCATCGTGGTGGAGGACATTCTGGACAGCGGCAACACCCTGAGCTATCTGCTCCAGCTGCTCCAGGCCAGAAAGCCCGCCTCCGTGCGGCTGTGTACTCTGCTGGATAAGCCCTCCCGCCGGGTGAAGGACGTAGCGGTGGACTACTCCGGCTTCTCCATCCCCGACTACTTTGTGGTGGGTTACGGTCTGGACTACGCGGAGAAATACCGCAACCTGCCCTACATAGGGGTGCTCAAGCCCTCTGTGTACGGCGGGGAATGAGCGCGGCCAACAGCGCCCGCTCAAATCTGCCCGGAAAGGACGTGTCTGTCCCTTGAAACGTAACGGAGACCTGCGCGACGTAGGCTTTTATATCCTCATTGCCATCCTGCTGATCGTCTCCATCTTTGTGCTCCGGGGAGGGATGAACCCCGGAGAGCAGCTCTCTTACGGCCAGGTCCGTCGGATGCTGGAGGAGCAGCAGGTCACCCAGGTGCAGCTGGAGGACAACACCGTCACCCTCTGGCTGAAGGAGCCGGTGGGCGGCAAAAATACCGCCACCTACGAGGTGGCCGATCCCCAGTGGTTCTACAACGACTTCAACGACCTGATCGTGGATCAGATGCGGCAGGGGATCATCACCGATTATAACTATCCCGCCGGATTTGAGCCCCCCTTTTGGATGAGCTTCCTGCCCTGGATCGCCGTACTGGTGGTCTTTGGCCTGCTGTGGTACTTCATGTTCCTCCGGCAGGCCGGGGCCGGTGGGGGCGGCGGAGCCGCCGACCGCACCGCCCGCTTTGGCCGGGCCCATACCCGCGTCGGCGCTGACGAGCAGAAGAAGATCACCTTTGACGACGTGGCCGGCGCGGAGGAGGAGAAGGGAGAACTACAGGAGATCGTGGAATTCCTGAAGGACCCCCGCCGCTTCCTGGATCTGGGGGCCCGCATCCCCAAGGGCGTACTGCTGGTGGGCCCGCCCGGCACCGGTAAGACCCTGCTGGCCAAGGCTGTGGCCGGTGAGGCCGGGGTCCATTTTCTGTCTATCTCCGGCTCCGACTTTGTGGAGCTCTATGTGGGCGTGGGCGCCAGCCGTGTCCGCGACCTGTTTGACCAGGCCAAGAAGAACGCCCCCGCCATCGTATTCATCGACGAGATCGACGCCGTGGGCCGCCAGAGAGGCGCAGGCCTGGGCGGCGGTCACGACGAGCGGGAGCAGACCCTCAACCAGCTGCTGGTGGAGATGGACGGCTTCGGCAACAACGAGGGCGTGGTGGTCATGGCGGCCACCAACCGGCAGGACATTTTGGACCCTGCCCTGCTGCGCCCCGGCCGGTTTGACCGGCAGGTCTATGTGGGCTATCCGGACATCAAGGGCCGGGAGGCTATCCTGAAGGTCCACGCCCGCAACAAGCCCCTGGGGGACGATGTGTCCCTGGCGGAGCTGGCCAAGGGCACCGGCGGCTTCACCGGCGCGGACCTGGAGAACCTGATGAACGAAGCCGCTCTGCTGGCCGCCCGGAAAAAGCGGCACTTCATCGGCATGGAGGAGCTCAACGAGGCGGTCATCAAGGTCATCGCCGGCCCTGAGAAGAAGAGCCGGGTGGTCATCCAGCAGGAGCGCAAGCTCACCGCCTACCACGAGGCGGGACACGCCATCGTCATCCACGATCTGGAGACCCAGGACCCGGTCCATCAGATCACCATCATCCCCCGGGGCATGGCGGGAGGCATGACCATCTCTCTGCCCCAGGAGGACGTGACCTTCCAGTCCAAAAGGCAGCTCACCGAGCGCATCGCCGTCTGTCTGGGCGGCCGGGCCGCCGAGCAGTTGGCACTGGGCGACATCTCTACCGGGGCGGGCAACGATCTGCAAAAGGCCAGCTCCATCGCCCGCAACATGGTCACCCGCTACGGTATGAGCGATAAGGTTGGCAACGTGGTATTCGACTCCGGTCACGACGAGGTGTTCATCGGCCGCTCCATGGCTCAGACCAAGAATTACTCCGAGGAGGTGGCCGCCCTCATCGACGAGGAGGTCAAGGCCCTTATCGACAGCGCCTACAGCCGCTGTGTGGAGATCCTCTCCGCCCGCCGGCAGGAGCTGGACTTCGTGGCCGACTACCTGCTCAAATACGAGGATATGGACGGCGACACCTTCCAGCTGGTGTTCACCGATCCCGCCGCCGTCCAGCCCCCCGCCGCCTATCAGCAGGCTGCCCAGCAGCCCCAGTCCGACAGCGAGGAACCGCAGGATTAAGGAAAACGAAAAACACGGTGTATTTTCTTTTCTGAAAATACACCGTGTTTTTATTCTTCATAAATAAATCGTGTATGCCTTATCCTTAGCCATTCAGGAGAGCACGGTTCTGCTTTTCCAGCATGATTTTCAGGATAACCCGGTCAGTCTCTGTCATGCCAGGATGGCTGATCAGTCCCATATTGGCTACCGACTCCTCTGCTGTGGCACCCACCACTCCATCTGTAGCTGATACCACCACACCGTCCACTGCCAGATAGGCGCTCATTAACGCAGCAGAGGCTGCTGTAGCCAGTTTTAGCGCACAGCCCACCTTGCCACCATCACAGATCATTCCGGACAGGTTGGCAGCCATATTGGTAACTGCATAGCCCAGCTGCTCATCCGTTCCACCCAGCAGCCATGTGATAGCTACCGCAGCGCCGGTAGCTGCCGCCATACCGCAGCCACAGATAGATGAGAGCCGGCCCAGATATTGCTTGATATACAGCGTACTGATATGGGAGAGAGCCAGAGCCCGGGCTAACGTCTCATCACTCGTTCCATGTTCTCGAGCTACCTCTACCACAGGGAGAATGGCGGTAATGCCATGATTCCCGCTACCTGCACTTGACATCACCGCATAGGGGCAACCACTCATCCGACTTTCTGCACAAGCAGCCGTACGCAGCATAACTCTGCTTAGCAGGCTCTTACCAAAAACTTCGCTATCTGTCAGGCGACGCAAAGCGTGTCCGATTCCAACCCCCACATCGTGCTCCAACCCATAATCCGCCAGGTTCCCATTCATCTTCACGCCATCCATCATAGGCTTTAGAGCAGTAGCAGGCAACTCTTCCACCAATCTGCGCAGCTGGGCAATCGTGGACCCCTTCAACTTTTCATACAGATCACTTTGTTCCACCGTGGCGGCGGAGCGGCCCTTCTGTACCAGTATGGTGTCATTAGCCTTAGTAAAGACAATGTTGGCGTGGCTGTCCCGGATGGTAGAGATCCCTATTCCATTGGTAGTGATCACTTCAGCATTCACATATAGTCCGGTCTCTTCCTTCTGGATCGAGATAGTCACTCTATTCTGCGCGATCATCTCCTCTACAAAGACATTGGTAGTCTCTGTAATGGCCGAAAATAGCTCCAAGCCCTTTTCCGGATTTCCCAGGCAAGCACCTAGGGCCGCAGCATAGTTCAATCCCACATGAGGGCAACCAGGGATACCTACTGATAGTCCGTTTTTAAAAATATTGGCGTTGACCGCTACCTTGATCGATACGATCTGACCACCGATGGCGTGATAGGCATCTGCCGCACATAGCGCCACACAGACCGGCTCTGTACAGCCCAAGGCGGGTACGACCTCCCGCTCCAGCAGCGTCAAAAGTTCTTCTTTTGTCAGCATATCTGCTATTCTCCTTTTCTTCCTCATTCCCCATTGTTCCCAAATCATCTGGGATTGCCGCATTTTCCAGCAGTTGGTCAAACCTCTGCCGCCGGACAATGCCGATGCTGGTTCCATCCTTGATCAGCACCACAGCTGGAATCAAGTTTAGGTACAATTTATTAAGGGCGCCCCGTTGCCTCGGGGCGCCCCGCTCAAGTTTTAGCAAACTGCAATCCACACTGCGGGAAACCATCAAAACAATTCAGGGTGCGCGAAATTGGCTACACCTCCACCAGTATGGAGAAAAACTACCGTATGCTCACGGGTCAAAACTCCCCGCCTAATCAAATCCACCATGCCAGCAAAGGCTTTCCCTGCATATGTATGACACAAGATCAGTCCCTCGAGTTCAGCCGCCATGCGTATGGCTTCAACAGCTCCCTCTGTCACTGCACCGTACCCTTCGCCGATATAGTCATAATTTACCGAGATATCGTTGGGAACAAAGATCTCGTCACGAATCCCCAGGAATTCCATGGTTGTGTTGCACAGCGCAGCAATCTCATTCTCTTTTGGCTGCGTATGTCGACTGACGCTAATACCCAACATCTTAGTAGATGACTTTATCAGCCGCAGTCCACACTCGATCCCGGCTTGTGTCCCGCCGGTCCCCGTGCCAGCGATCAGATAATCTGCTTGGATTCCCTTTTCTGTCAGCTGGTTCATCAACTCGTCCACGGCGTTGATATATCCCAGATTTCCTAGGGGCGTGGCTCCGCCCAGCGGCATTAGGTACGGACGTTTTCCCATCTCGCGGTAGTCCTCTGCCACCTTACCCGTGATAGGGCAGATCCCTTGAATTTCTTGATCCTCTAATTCCTGTGTAATATTGGGGTCATAGATCAACCGGGCGCCAAAAATCCGATCCAGAAGGACATTACCTTGATAAATTTGGGGCATTTCGCCCTCCAGTACCGCAACACTGTCCATCCCAAGTTTTCTTGCCGCAGCTACACATTGGCGCACCCAGTTAGACTGGACACCGCCCAACGTAATGACCGTATCCGCCTTTTGCTTCACCGCATCTGCCATTAAGAACTCCAGCTTCCTGGTCTTATTCCCTCCAAAGGCCAGCGCGGTCAAATCGTCCCGCTTCACGTAAACCTGGGGACCACCAAGTGCCTTGGTCAACCGGGGGGCAAATTCCAGTGGAGTAGGAAGGGGAGTCAGGGGAATACGCGGGTATTGCGCGATCACTTCTTTGATATCCATGAGATTCGACTCCTGTCCTCTTTGATTCCTTCTCTTACAACAGGCTTGGCAGCCACATAGTAAGTCCCGGCACATAGGTGACCACTAACAGCGCGATCAGCAACGGAATATATAAGGGAAGGAGTTCTCTGAGTACTTTATGCGGGGCTTCTTTACCCACAGTAGCCACTGTATACAAACCAACGCCAAAGGGAGGGGTCAGCATACCAATGGTCAGGTTCAGAACAAGAATGACACCCAGCTGCACTGGGGCCACACCAATTGCTGCAGCCACAGGCAGCAAAATGGGGGTCAGAATGGTCAAAGCAGAGATAGTCTCCATAAACATGCCCACCAGCAAGACCAGAAGGTTGATCAGCAGCAGGATCAGGATCGGATTGTCTGCCATGCTTAGGAAGGCAGAGGTCACCATCTCCGGGAAGTGCTCCAGTGTCAGAACCTTAGTAAAGAACGAAGCTACCGCAATGATAATAAAGATATTGCTGATGGTTTTATAGGTCCCCATGATCGCATTCTTCAGAATGCGGAAGGAGAATTTGCCCCTAACTGCCTCAACGATCAAAATGTAGATAACCGCAGCAGCACCTGCTTCGCTAGGGCTGCAAAATCCGCCCAGCATAGCGACAATGATAGCAGGAATCAAAAAAAGAATGTGTGCTGCTTCCTTGGTGGCCTGCCAAAGACTTTCTTTCTCCGCGGCAGGATGCTCATCATGATACCCCTTCAACTTGCTTCTGCACTGGAACGAAATGAAAATATAAAGGATAATGACGATAGCAAAGGCAGGAATCATGCCGGACATCAGGCAATGTAGAGGGGATTGCTGGGCCAGCACGGCAAAAATCAGCAGGGGGATGCTCGGCGGGAAGATAGGGCCTACCATGGAAGTAGCCGCTGTTACAGCACAGGCATATTCCCTAGAGAACCCCTCTTCCTCCATAGCTTTGATTTCCACCTGTCCCAATCCGCCTATGTCGGCCACCGCAGCACCAGACATACCCGCAAAGAGAAGGCTGACAATAATATTCACCTTTGCTGTATAGCCTTTTGCGTTTCGCATCAGCACCCGGCAAAAGTTGAACAACTTAGTCGTCTCGCCAAACTCATTGATAAGGCAGCCCATCAACACAAACAGTGGACTGGCCACCAGCGGAAAGGAGTTCAATGCCTGAAAGGCGGAGTAGGCCATAGTGGAAATGGGGAGTTCTTCTATGATCACATAGAGCAACGCCGGAATTCCCATGGATACAATAATCGGGAAGCCTGCCAACAGCAGGATCAAAAATAGGAACAGTACAATGGCAAGCACAACCTATTCCTCCTTCCTCAGTTCATTCAGAAGCCCAAGCACGGCAAAGATCGCCCACAGAATCGTGGCCACAATGATCACCATGTGCAGCCATGCATATGGAATACCGGCTGCGTGCGTCTTTAGCATTCTAATCTGGGGGAAGAGTTGGAACTCCCCCGCCAGAATGCCACCTGTCAGTACCAGAATCAGTAGCCGACCAACGATATTCATCACTTTTTTCCCTTTTTGTGGCAGCAATTCCTGTAAAAATTCTACCCGCAGATGGTCATTGTGCCGCTCTACAACAGAAACTCCTGTGAATACCATTGCAATCAGAATAAAAGCAGAAACTTCCTCCGGGAATTTCAGTGGCAAGTTAAAAAAGGAACGCGTGATAATCTGTAAACCAATGACTCCGACAATCAGAAGATTGAATACGATCTCTACCCATCCCACAATTTTCTCGTAAAAATCCAACACTTTTTTCATAGCAGCCTCCAGCCAGCAGCTCAGTTCTTCCTATGCCTTGGTAGTCAGAGCTTTTACCTGGTCAGGCTTTGCCCAGGTACTCCATGATCTCCTGGAAAATATCGCCCCAATCATCCTTAAACTTTTCTGCCACAGAGTCACGAATGGCCTCAGTATCAAAGGAAAGCTCTTCCTTTTCAATGATGACCATGCCCTTCTCGGCAATAGCGGCACGAGCAGCCTCTTCTCCGGCAGCGAAGCTCTCATAGACAGCCCGACGGGCTTCCACGCCAGCCTGCTCTAGAATCTTCTGGTCCTCCTCGCTCAATTTAGCCCAGCTGGCCTCGTTGATAAACACACCAGATAGAGTCGGGTTGTGTCCGGTCATCATGCAGTATCCTTCGATCTCGTGCAAACCAGTGTCTACAATATTAGAGAAAGGCATCCCGGTACCATCAATCATCTTGGTGATCAGGGAGGTAATTACTTCACTCCAGCCCATAGGGGAGGGTGTCGCACCCATAGCGGACATGGTCTCCATAAAAATCTGGCTGGGAATAACACGGATCTTCATACCCTTCAGGTCTTCTTCGTTATAGACGGGCTTATCTGTAGTCAGCAAGTTTTGGTTACCCCAAGAATAAGTGGCCAGCAGCCGCACACCGGTACCAGACAATTCATTGTTCAATCGGTCCATAATAGGGGATTCTGGGTCAGTCACCTTAAAGAGTTCTTCATCGCTTTCAAAGAGGAAAGGGGCCTCCAGAATAGACAGCGCGGCACATAGATCCGTTACCTCGCTGACATCGTGTTGACTCAGGTCAGCAATACCGGTTTGTGTGCCCTCGATATTATTGGCAGTCAGAGTTCCACCGAAGTAGTTCTCGATCTGGACGCGGCCCTCTGTCCGCTCTTCTACCAATTCCTCAAACTTCAGGCAAAACACACCGGCGGGAGACTGCTCGACATTGACATCGCTGAACTTCAGCACGACAGGCTCTACAGAAGTTGGCGTTTCATCACTTCCGGGGTTGGGCGTATTAGCAGTTGAACCGCCGGAGCATCCCGCCAGTACCAGAGACGATGCGATGCAGAGTGCTGCGACCTTAGTCAATTTCTTTTTTAACATGGTTGATTCCTCCTCATTTTTCTTCTTTATTATTTTCCAGAGTCTCACTTACTCTGGATGGATCCACACGATTCGATCAGGACCCCGTCCTCCATAAACAAATTGCCGTCCAGGTAGATGGTAGGCTTTTCATAGACCAGGTCTAGATGTTGCGTGCAACTATTATTTCCACCAAAACCGGTATTGCTACCTAGTGCAAAGTGACCTGTGCCGTAGATACCCTCATCAATCACAATGCTGCCGGTAGGTGTAGCACAGGGATTCAGCCCAATGGCAAACTCTGCCACGACTTTCCCTCCTGGCACATTTTCTACCCTCTGCCGCAGTTGATTGGCCTGATCGCCGCCGGTGATAGCTCGGGCTTCTCCATTCTGTATCTCCAGTCGGATCGGTTCAGTAAGTAAGCCCATTCCGGTACCCATCACATCTGCGATCCAAATGCCATCCATCGTTCCCTCTACTGGTGCTATATAAACCTCCATATCTGGGACTGCCGCCATTATACCAGGCTCCAGGCAGGTGCCCATACAGCAGTGAGACATCCGCCCACCAATGCGGAAGGTAAGCTCTGTCCCCTTTCGGGTGGTAACCCGCACCTCCTCAGCTCGGTCAAAAGCCTCCATTACGAAACGGACCCGCCCACGAAGGCCAGAGAAGTCCGCCTCCAGCGCACCATTGGTCAGCAGCTCCTCTGTTGCCTCTGTCATAGCAACTACACGGCCACCACGTTGGGTACATGCTCTTGTCGCCATGGAATAGCCTAACGTGTTGGTTGTAATGCATAATACCACATCTGCCCGTTCCATGGCCGCAGCTATAGTCTCAGGCGGTTGTCCCTGATTCAATATGCCGTCAAAGCATACACGCTCTGGTATTACACCAACTTCTCTACAGGCCTCATAGAGTGCTTGCTCCACTGCGGGAGGACGCCTCTCGTCCGTAATCAGAAGCACCCGTTCCTCCGGCTTTATTCCTATACAGTTCCGTATGATCCTGCGAGCTCCCTCTTGCTGATCCATACCATTCTCCTCCCTTCCCATTCAGCGTTATCCCTGTATCTGTATCCTCTGCCCAGGTTAATTGCAAGTCATGTGCCAAGTTCTTTTCTTCCGCAATATGTCGTCGCATCTGTCTATAACACTAATTTTTTCTTGGTTTTTCCTTTTTCATCCAAAGAATCTCTGATTCTTCTTTTCAATTGGTCCTATTTATGTTATAATAGGTCACCAATTGGTCGAGGTGGTTTTAATGGGCAAAAAGAAACTTGCAGTCATCACACTGGCTAAGGCTGTCGCTCAGTTTTATGTCCGACAGCTCAATAGTCTGTTTGGAAGCCGGACCGATGTAGTATCATATAATTTTGAAGACAGCTCCGCTTTTCATATCCAGCCTGCTGATTTGTATGTCGTTTCCACCAGTGCATCCGAGAGCTACCAAGATGCCCAAAAGTGGATCCCACAAGGCAGCTCTTTCATCATCTCCAACATTACTATCACCAAATACGCACTGAAGCAACTCCTCACTCTGCCCCGAGGGACCCGAGCACTGTTGGTCAACTTAAACTTAAAGATGGCGCTGGAGGTTATTGCCGATCTACACCATCTGGGTGTCAACAATATTGAATTTATCCCGTTCTATCCCTTTGCTGATCCAGTTCTGGATGTAGATCTCGCCATTACTCCAGATGAGCTGCGCTATGTACCTGCTCATATCAAGCGGGTCATTAACCTGGGACAGCGAACCTTCGACGCTTCTACCATTGCCGAGATCGCCATCAAACTGTCCTGTGAAGACCTATTGGATACCGATGTTTTCCAAGCCTATTACCGGACCTTACCCACAACCAACTATAGTCTGGACCACCTATTTACTAAATCTTCTCATCTGGAAAGCCAGTTCGACCTGCTGTTAAGTATTCTGGATGTGGGTGTGATCGGTGTAGACCACCGGAATATCGTCTTTGCCTGTAACAGGACGGCAGGAGAACTCATAGGCACCGACTCCGGCTCTGCGGTAGGGAGTGATGCGGCCACCATTTGCCCCTTTCTTCCTTTCGATTCCTGCAGTAAAAGCCGTACAGAGATTCGTGCGCGCTTAATCCGCTTCAACGGGCGAAATATCAATGTCAGCCTCTCCCCTATTGTGCGTCGTGGCACCTATTTGGGTGCGTTTGCTATTATACAGGACTTTACTGTAGAAGAGAATAAACAACACAAACTCCGTACTCAGCTAATAGACCGGGGGCATCGTGCCCGCTATACCTTTGATGATATCGTGGGAGCCTGTCCTGCCATGCTGGAAATAAAAAAACTGGCACAAAAAATGGCACAAACAGATTTGCCAATTCTGATCACTGGCGAGAGTGGCACAGGAAAGGAGTTGTTCGCCCAAGCAATTCACAACAGTTCCCCCAGACGTGAAGAACCTTTTGTCGCCGTCAACTGCGCCTCCATCCCAGACTCTCTCCTGGAAAGCGAACTCTTCGGCTATGAAGAAGGCGCCTTTACTGGCGCAAAAAAGGGTGGCAAGTTGGGTCTATTTGAGTTCGCCCACCGGGGAACTCTTCTACTGGATGAAATTGAGTGCATGAGTTTAAATCTACAGGTAAAACTGCTACGGACCATTCAGGAAAAAGAGGTCATGCGTGTAGGCGGGCACAAGGTCATACCTGTAGATGTCCGACTCATCGCCATCAGCAATATCGATCCTGAAGAAATGATACAGGAGAAGACCTTCCGCAAGGATCTGTTCTACCGTCTAAATACCCTGCCCCTCTCCATTCCACCGCTGCGAGAGCGGGAAGGAGATATTCCTCTTCTGATCCAGGCCATCCAGCGCACTTTGAACAGTTCCTTTACTCTAACAGATGAGGCCATGGATGTATTCCTTCACCACCCATATCCCGGAAATATACGTGAACTACGCAACTATCTGGAATATCTGTCCTGTCTCGGCGGAAACACGATTACCTATGACGCTCTCCCGGTTCCCTTGAAAAAAAGCTGGGAACAACATAGATCCGCTTTACTTTCTTCCCCTTTAATAGAGTCCACACCACAATCTTCCACCTTTCCCCGCACTGACGGAGCATACACAGATGATGATCTCTTTCTCCTCGGCCAATTGGCCGAGACCGCTGGGGCTATACAGGGTCTGGGGCGGGCAGCTCTGAAGGCGGCAGCCAAAACCGCCGGAATCTTTCTCTCAGATAACGAAATCCGTGCCTCCTTGCACCGATTAGAACAGTTAGGGCTGGTCAAAATTGGGCGCGGACGCCAAGCAACTAGAATTTCTGCCGCTGGTCTTTCTCTGTACCAACAGCTCTGTTCATCCAGCCAACTACCTCTTTGAACTCGATAATCGGCAGGCTGATCATCGTCTGGTAAGCATCAAATTTAACCGCGTACGAAAAGTCCGCCATCTCCATGTGCAGAGATGGCGGACTTTAGCTCCGCTTTCCAGATACGTATACAGCAGCAGAAAAATACCGACTAATTCCTGTGCATTTAAAAATGGGAGCGTTGCAGTTTTTATTCTGCACCGCTCCCATTTGCTTATTTCAACTCCAGACCGGAGAGATAGCGTCGGGCCAGGTCGAAGCCGTGGCTGGCGGCGATATGGCGGATGCGCTCCCGGCCCATGGACAGGTCCACCCGGCGGACCCAGGTGCCGTCGGGAGTGGCCAGGCCGATGAAGACCAGCCCCACCGGGTTCCCCCGCTCGTCGGGGTCCGGGCCAGCCACGCCGGTGGTAGAGATGGCCAAATCGCAGCCCAGCACCCGCCGGGCCCCCTCCGCCATCGCCCGCGCCGTCGGCTCACTGACAGCGCCGTACCGGTCCAGCAGGCCCTGGTCCACCCCCAGCACCGCATGCTTCACCTCGGTGGCGTAGCTGACCACGCCGCCCCGGAACACAGAGGACACTCCGGCCAGGTCGGTCATCCGCTTGGCCACCAGGCCGCCGGTGCAGCTCTCCGCCGTACCCAGAGTGAGCCCCTTCTCCTTCAGCAGAGCAAAGACCACCGCCTCCAGGGAGGGGACATCCACCCCGTAGATCAGCGGGCCGAAGTGGGCCTTCAGCTCCTCTACCACCGGGTCGGCCAGGGCATAGGCCGCCGCCTCATCGGCGGCATGGGCAGTGACCCGCAGCTCGCACTCCCCCTCCTTGGCGTAGGGCGCCAGAGTGGGGTTGGTCATGGCGTTCATCTTCTCCCGCAGTTGGGACTCCATGGTCGACTCCCCAATCCCGAAAAGCTTCAGGGTGCGGGACACGATGACCCCGTCGGACAGCTCCCGCAGGTAGGGCACCACCCGATGGGTAAACATGGCCCTGCATTCCCGGGGCGGCCCGGGGAGCATGATGACCCGGACGCCGCCCTCCTCAAAGGCTGCGCCGGGGGCGGTGCCCCAGTCGTTGTCCAGCACGGTGCAGCCCTCGGGCAGCATAGCCTGCTGGTAGTTGTTGTCCGTCATGGGGCGCGTGGGATGGATGCGCTTGAAATAGGCCTCGATCCGCCGGGCGGAGGGCTGGTGGAACACCAGTTTCCTGCCGAAGCAGTCCGCCAGCACATTTTTGGTCAGATCGTCGCAGGTGGGACCCAGGCCTCCGGTGGTGATGATGATATCCGCCCGGGTCCGGGCCAGCTCGACCGCCGCCCGCAGCCGGGCCGGATTGTCTCCCACCACGGTGTGATAGTAGACGTTGATGCCCAGAGCACTCAGCCCCTGGGACAGCATCTGGGCATCGGTGTTGGCGATGTTGCCCAGCAACAGCTCGGTTCCAACTGCGATCAGTTCGGCTGTATAAGACATGGTAAAGACCTCCTATCGCCAACACCGGCACCGGCGGCTAATGCCGCCGTAAATGCGCAGCGCAGCGAAGCATTTCCGCAGGGCGGATCCATTCCGCCCGAGGATGGGAAAGACATGGGGTCCCCGCGGAATCAATGATTCCGTGGGGCATTGGCGATGTTGCCCAGCAAAAGTTCCGTACCGACTGCGATCAGTTCGGCAGTGTGGGACATGGGGAAGCACTTCCTTTGTTGAGGATAGAGGAACGGGCGGGGATAAACCCCGCCCCTACCGGTTTTAGGTTGTCACGCCTTGCACGCCTCGCAGTCGGGTCGGCCTCCCTGCTCGGCGGCTCATCGCTTCTTTAAACTTGAATGCGCTCGATGCCGTCCACGGCGGCCTTCACCAGGCCCTCCACATCCAGGGCCGCTTCGGCGGCCTCCAGCTCGCCCAGCACCGGGCGGAGACGGGGATGGCGGGGGGTAAAGACGGTGCAGCAGTCCTCGTAGGGCAGGATAGAGGTCTCAAAGGTGTTGATCTTGCGGGCGATGCGCACGATCTCCTCCTTATCCATACCCACCACAGGGCGCAGGATGGGCAGGGAGCAGACGGCGGTGGTGGCCCGCATGGCCTCCATGGTCTGGCTGGCCACCTGGCCCAGGCATTCGCCGGTGACGATGGCTCCGGCGCCGCACCGGGCGGCCACCGCCTCGGCGATCCGCATCATGAACCGGCGCATGAGGACGGTGAACAGCTCCTCGGGGCACTTGCGCCTTAACTCCTCCTGAATGGCGGTAAAGGGCACCACATGGACGGTAAGCCGTCCGCACCAGGGGGTGAGCAGCTTGGCCAGGTCCAGCACCTTCTGCTTGGCCTCCTCCGAGGTATAGGGGTAGGAGAAAAAGTGGACCATCTCCAGGGCGATGCCCCGCTTGGCGATCATCCAGGAGGCCACGGGGGAGTCGATGCCGCCGGAGAGCAGGCTCACCGCCCGGCCGCCCACGCCCACCGGCAGACCGCCGGCACCCGGCTCGGGATCAGCGTGGACATAGGCGGCATAGTCCCGCACCTCCAGATAGACGGTGAGCTCCGGATGGTGTACATCCACCTTCAGGTTGGGGTACCTCTCGTCCAGCTCGCCCCCCACGTACTGGGACAGCTGGATGGAGGTCATGGGGAAGCTTTTGTCCGCCCGCTTGGACTCCACCTTGAAGGTCTTGGCGGCGGCCAGCTTGTCCCCCAGATACTCAATGGCAGTCTGGAGCATGACGTCGGCGTCCTTCTCGCAGGCCCGGGCCCGGCTGAGCCCCACCACGCCAAAGAGCTTGGTCATGGCCTCCCAGGCCCCGTCCAGATCGCAGTCGTCATTTTTGGGCTCCACATACATGGTGGACTGCTTGGAGTACACTTTGAAATCGCCGTGGGGCCGCAGGCGGCGCTTGGCGTTGGCAATGAGGCGGTCTTCAAAGGTGCGGCGGTTCAGGCCCTTCAGGACCAGCTCGCCCAGCTTCAGCAGAATGATCTCGTTCATGGTGATTCCTCTTTCAGTACAAATTCATATAATCGATAGCATTATAGCGAAATCCGGGTGAAATGTCCAGAAAAACGGGCCGTTCCTCCTAAAAAGAAAGAGGACTGCCGCACTTGTGCAGCAGTCCTCCCGTTATCCCTGCCCGTCCGCAGGCTTACACATTGAAGCGGAACAGGACGATGTCCCCGTCCTTCATCACATACTCCTTGCCCTCCGAGCGCACCAGGCCCTTTTCTTTAGCGGCAGTCATAGAGCCGCAGGCCATCAGGTCGTCAAAGTTGACCACCTCGGCCCGGATGAAGCCCCGCTCGAAATCGGTATGGATCTTACCGGCGGCCTGGGGCGCCTTGGTGCCCCTTTTGATGGTCCAGGCCCGGCACTCGTCCTCGCCGGAGGTGAGGAAGGAGATGAGACCCAGCAGAGCATAGCTGGCCTTGATGAGCCGGTCCAGACCGGACTCGGCGATGCCCAGATCGTCCAGGAACATCTTCTTCTCGTCGCCGTCCAGCTCGGCGATCTCGGCCTCCAGCTTGGCGCACACGGGAATCACCTGGGCGCCCTCCTTGGCGGCCAGATCCTCCACGATCTTGTAGTAGGCGTTGCTGTGGCAGTCGGCAAAGCCGTCCTCATCCAGGTTGGCGGCATAGATGATGGGCTTGAGGGAGAGCAGCTCGGCGGTGGCGATGATGGCCGCGTCGTCCTCATCGCAGTCGAAGGACCGGGCGGAGTTGCCGTCGTTGAGCCAGCTCTTCAGGGCGGTGAACACCTCCACCTCCCGCAGGTACTTCTTGTCCCCCTTGGCGGCCTTCTGGGCCTTGTCGATGCGGCGCTCCACCATCTCCACGTCGGCCATGATGAGCTCGATGTCGATGACGCCGATGTCCCCGGCGGGGTCCACCGGCACGTTGGTGCTGGTGTCGGCCACCACGTGCATGATGTTCTCGTCGTCGAAGCAGCGCACCACATGGACGATGGCGTCGCACTCCCGGATGTTGGCCAGGAACTTGTTGCCCAGACCCTGGCCCTGGCTGGCCCCCTTGACCAGACCGGCGATGTCCACGAATTCCACCACAGCGGGGGTGGTCTTCTTGGGGTGATACATCTCGGTCAGGGCGTCCAAACGGTGGTCGGGCACCGTCACCACGCCCACGTTGGGGTCGATGGTGCAGAAGGGATAGTTGGCGCTCTCAGCGCCGGCGTTGGTGATGGCGTTGAAAAGGGTCGATTTGCCCACGTTGGGCAGGCCCACGATACCTAATTTCATCGGTCAGTTACCCTCTTTCGGCATATTAGCCCAAACATTATATCCTATCGCCGAAGAAATTACAAGTGCCGCCGTACACCGGTATGCAGGTTGTGTTTCGGGCCCAACTGTGATACCATACAGGCAGTTCCCATGAAAAACGCCGGGGATCTCCCCGCTTTGTATCATGGTTTACATTCTTTTGTCCCATACCCTGCCATACTGAATACAAGCATTGAAGCAGCAAGGAGGCCATCCTGATGAAGGAATATCCCGTTCAGCGCGCCGCGGTCCTCAAGCCCAAGCCCGACCCCGCCACGCTGGTATTCGGCAGAACCTTTACCGACCACATGTTTATGATGGACTACACCGCCGGCCAGGGCTGGCACGACGGGCGCATCGTCCCCTACGGGCCCATCGCGCTGGACCCCTCCGCCATGGTGTTTCACTACGCCCAGGAGGTCTTTGAGGGGCTGAAGGCCTACCGCTCCCCCGACGGCTCTGTCCAGCTCTTCCGCCCCACCGAGAACGTCAGGCGCATCAACGCCTCCTGTGAGCGCATGTGCATCCCCCCGCTGGATGAGGAGGACGCACTGGCCGCCATCGAGCAGCTGGTCCGTCTGGAGGCCGACTGGGTCCCTGACCAGCCGGGCACCTCTCTGTATATCCGCCCCTTTATCATCGCCACCACCCCCACTCTGGGCGTCCATGCCTCCCATGACTATATCTTCGCCATCATCACCTGCCCCGTGGGGGCCTACTATGCCGAGGGCATCAACCCGGTGAAGATCTATGTGGAGAGCGAGGATGTCCGGGCCGTCAAGGGCGGCACCGGCTATACCAAGTGCGGCGGAAACTACGCCGCCTCCATCCGCGCCGGGGAGCGGGCCGAGCAGAACGGCTATGCTCAGGTGCTGTGGCTGGACGGCGTCCACCGCAAGTATATCGAAGAAGTGGGCTCCATGAACGTCATGTTCCAGATCGGGGACACGGTGGTCACTCCCATGCTCACCGGCTCCGTCCTCCCCGGCATCACCCGTAAGTCCTGCATCGAGCTGATGAAGAGCTGGGGGCTGAAGGTGGAGGAGCGGCTCATCACCGCCCAGGAGCTCTTTGAGGCCGGGGCCGACGGCTCCCTGAAGGAGGCCTGGGGCACCGGCACCGCCGCCGTCATCTCCCCCATCGGCGAGATGGGCTGGGAGGACAAGCATGTGGTGGTCAACGGCGGCAAGATCGGCCCTCTGGCCCAGAAGCTGTACGATACTCTGACCGGCATCCAGTGGGGCACCCAGCCCGATCCCAACGGCTGGACTGTTAAGCTGTGACGCCGATCCCGACCCTTCCAAAACCCTTCCCAAAATATCGGAGCGGGGCCTGACGGCCCCGCTCCGATATTTTCAGCTTGTCGAAACGTTTTTTCGACTCAAATTCAAGCCGTTCTCACCGGGCCAGCCGGCGGAACCCGGCGGGGGCCTCCGCCCGGAAGGTCCGCACCTCCCCGCTGAAGGGGTCGGTGAGGGTCAGCTCATGGGCGTGGAGGCACAGCCGGCCCAGGGGATCGGTGGCCGCTCCATAGTCCCGGTCTCCCACCACCGGGCAGCCCAGCTCGCTGAGGTGGGCCCGGATCTGGTTTTTCCGCCCGGTATCAATGTCCACCTCTAAAAGTGCGTATTTCTTTCCCCGGGCCAACGTGGTATAATGGGTCACCGCTTCCTTGCCGCCGCTGCGCACAGAGTAGACCTTGTGGGCGGCGTTCTCCCGCAGCAGGGTGCGAATGGTCCCCCGCTCCTCGGGGGGCGCACCCTCTACCACCGCCAGGTAGCCCCGGCGGGAGACCAGCGCGTCCCATTTGTCCTGAAAGGCCCGCTTGGTCCCCTCATCCTTGGCAAATAAAAGCACGCCGGAGGTGTCCCGGTCCAGCCGGTGGACGATGAACACCCTGGCCCGCGGGTCGGCCCGACGGACATAGTCGGTGGCCAGCCGGTAGGCGGTGCGGTTCTTTTCCTTGTCGCTGGCCATGCTGAGCAGCCCTGCGGGCTTCTCAATGACCAGCAGACGCCCGTCCTCCCAGAGGATGGGGAAGGGGGCCTTTCCGTCTCCCGCCCCCTGGGGCAGTACAGTCACGGTCTGCCCCGGCGTCAGGGGATGGTCGTGGCGGGTGATGGTCTTTCCGTCCACCTGGACCTGCCCCCGGGTCAGCAGGGACTTTACACTGTTGCGGCTCTTGCCTGCCACATGGTCCAGCAGAAAGGGCAGCAGCGTATCCTGCCCCTCCACGGGGTAGCGTTTTTCTTGCATACTCTCACATCCTGTCAGGAGGTTTTTTCATATGAATGACGTACTCCATCAGCTCCGGGAACGCAAATCGGTGCGGGCCTATCTGGAAAAACCCATCGCGCCGGAGGACAAGCAGGCCATTCTGGAGGCGGCCTGCGCCGCCCCCACGGCGGGCAATCAGCAGCTCTACACCATTCTGGACGTCACCGACCAGCACCTGAAAGACACTCTGGCCGACACCTGCGACCACCAGCCCTTTATCGCCCAGGCGCCGCTGGTGCTCATCTTCTGCGCCGACTGCCAGAAATGGTACGACGCCTTCGCTTCCGGCGGCTGTTCTCCCCGGAAGCCCGGCCCCGGGGATCTGCTGCTGGCCTGCTCCGACGCCAACATCGCCGCCCAGAACGCGGTCACCGCCGCCTGGAGCCTGGGCATCGGCTCCTGCTACATCGGGGACATCCTGGAGCAGTGCGAGACCCACCGGGCGCTGCTGAACCTGCCGGAGTATGTGGTGCCCGCCGCCATGGTGGTCTTTGGATACCCCACCGCCCAGCAGCAGGCCCGGGAAAAGCCCCGCCGCCGGGCGCTCTCCCACATCGTCCATGAGAACGGCTACCGCCGGATGGACGCCGGGGAGCTGGAGCGGATGCTCTCCGACAACGCCGGACAGCGGCCCTACGCCGAGTGGCTCCAGGCCTTCTGTACCCGGAAGTACAACTCTGATTTTTCCAAAGAGATGAGCCGCTCCGCTGCGGCCTATCTGAAAGCCTTTGGCGAATGAACCCCTACCGCAAAAAATGGCCGCCTATGGCGGCCATTTTTTCGGTGACGGGCGCTTAACTGCGCTCCTCGAAGCTGGCGCCGCAATTGCGGCAGTTGACGGTGATCTTCCCCTTGCCCCGGGGCACCCGCAGATACTGTCCGCAGTTGGGGCACTTAAAATAGCGGTGTTCCTTATCCCGGCTGATGGTGAGCCGCATCTTGAACCACTGGATCACCGGTCCGGCCATTGTCAGGAAGCGGGCGTTTTCCGCCCTGCGGCGGTCAATGCGGCGGGAAAAGATCCGGAACAGATCCCACAGCAGCACCGCCATAGCCAGCCAGGTGAGCCAGCCCATGTGGGGCAGTCCCGACAGCAGAGTTAGCACCAGATAGAGGAAAAGCAGGAAAAAGGAGAGTTGATCGCTGCCATACCGTCCATACATCAGCTTGTGCAAGAAATTCATGAGCATGAAATACGGTCGTCTCCTTTAAAGTAATATTGGGCGCACTTTTGATGTCTCTATGATATCGCTTGCGGCTTTTTTCGTCAAGAACACAACCGTAAACATTTCATGAACGATAGATCCCACGCTGTCTTTCTCTTGCGGTTTGGGTCAAAAAAAGGTATACTGACGCCATCGGTCTACATCGTCAGCAAAGGAGGGTCCGCCATGGGCCGCATCGACAAGGAAAACTATTATCTGGATATCGCTCAAACGGTGGCCGAGCGGGCCACCTGCCTGCGCCGCCGCTACGGCGCCATTCTGGTCAAAAGCGACGAGATCATCGCCACCGGCTACAACGGCGCCCCCCGGGGCCGGAAAAACTGCGTGGATCTGAATTACTGCACCCGGGAGGCTCTGAACATCCCCTCGGGGGAGCGGTACGAGCTGTGCCGCTCGGTCCACGCCGAGGCCAACGCCATCATCTCCGCCGCCCGCAGCGAGACGCTGGGCGCCACCCTGTACATGGCCTGCGTGGACCCCGCCACCGGGGAGCTCATTGCCGGCTCCACCTCCTGCTCCATGTGCCGGAGACTCATCATCAACGCCGGCATCCAGCGGGTGGTCATCCGCAACACCAAAACGGACTACTCGGTGGTCCATGTGGAGGACTGGATCCGGGAGGACGACTCCCTACCCCAATCCTGACGCGCTTCCCCTAAAATGCGGCACCGCCGCCATCCCTCCGCGCCAAACCGGCCCGTCCTGGGGCCGGTTTTTTATATGGTCTCCGACCCATCCGCCCCCTTGACCCAGCGGACCCGCAGGGTCTCCCCGTCCACCGAGAAGCCCACCTCGCAGCCGCCGAAGGCCATGCCGTACACCCGGTCAGGGTCGTGTTGGTAGGATGGGCGGGGGTCCCGAGCCAGCACTCCGGTCAGGGCCTCCCGCTTGTCCTCCGGCACCCGGGAGAGCAGTTCGGGCGGGAACTCCACCGCCAGCACCTTGCCCCCCACGTTGCCGGTAAAGCCCCCCAGCGCCTCCGGATGGGCGTCGGCGTAGGGCAGGTAGGGCTTGATGTCCAGGATGGGGGTGCCGTCCATCAGGTCGGCCCCCGACACCACCAGCACCGTACCCAGCTCCGGGTCCTTCCTGATGCCCTCCAGCTTTACGCAGGACAGGCCGATGGAATTGGGCCGGAAGGGGGAGCGGGTGGCGAACACCCCCATCCGGGCGTTGCCCCCCAGCCTGGGGGGGCGCACCGTGGGGGACCACTTGTCCCGCACCGCCTCAGAAAACTGCCAGATGAGCCAGATGTGGGAGAATTCCTCCAGCCCCCGCAGGGCGTCCGGATTGCGATATTCAGGCTCAAAGACGACGGTGGCTTTCAATTCCTCCACCAGCCCACTCTGCCGGGGGATGCCGAACTTGGTGGGAAAGTCGCTGCGGATACGGGCAATGATATGCATGGGGATCATTTGCTTTCCTCCTGTGCCTTTTTCAGGGCGGCGGCCACCGGCCGGGACGGGGTGGCCCGGTTGTTTTGGGCCAGAATGGCGGCGATCTGTCCGCCCACCTGCTCCACTTCCGCCCTGAAGGTGGTGGCGGACAGGCGCAGAGCTCCGTGACCCAGGATGATGAGCTGCTCCGCCCCGTCGGAGGTGGCCACCCGCACCCGGTTGTGCCTGCCGATCTCATAGGTGGCCCGCTCGATATAGGTGTCCGCCGTCTCCGCTTCTTTGGTATACACAACGTAAATATTGTGGTACTTGAATACATCCTGTACATTCCGGGGCACCTTGTAGGCGTCAAACACCAGGATGAGCACGCATTTTTTAAAGCCCTGGTAGTTGCTCAGCAGATCCATCAGCATCTGCCGGGCGGCGTCCAGATTGGTCTGGGCCACCGACTTGAGCTCCTCCCAGGCGAAAATGATGTTGTAGCCGTCCACCAGCAGGTACTCCGGCCCCCGGTTCTGGGTCCGGACGTTGTACTTCCCCTCATCCAGGCTGGTGCGGGCCGGCTTGGGCTGGGGCCGGAAGGAATTGCGCTCCACCTTGCCGTAGGTGCGCTCGTAGATGGCCAGCAATTCCTTGTCCTGCTCCAGCGACAGGCCGGGAGCAGAGCTGCTCCGCCGCGTGGGGGCGGCGGGGGTCTCAGGCTCCGGGGGCGCTTCCAGCGACAGGCCGCTGTCCACATGGGCCATGGCCTTCACCTGGTCCCAGCCCACGTGGTATCCCGCGCCGTGGGCGCAGAACACCGAGCCGGCCGGGTTGTCCACATCCCGCTCCGGGTCGTAGCCCAGCGCCTCCACCACGGCCTGCTGATCGTGGCAGGGAAAATAGCCCTTCAGGGTGCAGCTCAGCCGCCCCATCCCTCTGGTGTAGGCGGCCACCTCGCTGCCGTAGTCCCGCAGCCCCGCCACCGGGGCGGAGCCGGTGAGGACGGTGAGCTCTCCCGCCGTCTCCGGCGGGTCGCAGTCGCCCCCCATCCGCTGCAAATCGCTCATAGCCCGCCCCACCTGGGGGGCGGGCACCTCCAGCCGGAAGGAATACCAGGGCTCCAGCAGGAGGCTCTCCGCCTCCATCAGGCCCTGGCGCACCGCCCGGTAGGTGGCCTGCCGGAAGTCGCCCCCCTCGGTGTGCTTGAGATGGGCCCGGCCCGCCAGCAGGGTGATGCGTACATCGGTGAGGGGGGAGCCGGTGAGGACGCCGGGGTGGGCCCGCTCGGCCAGGTGGGTCAGGATCAGCCGCTGCCAGTTGCCGTCCAGCACGTCCTCCGGGCAGGCGGTGTCCAGCACCACGCCGCTCCCCCGCTCCCCCGGCTCGATGAGCAGATGGACCTCGGCATAGTGCCGCAGGGGCTCATAGTGGCCCACGCCGATGACGGGGGCGGCCACCGTCTCCCGGTACACGATACCCCCCTGTCCAAATTCCACCGCCATGCCGAACCGCTCCAGGATCATCCGCCGCAGGATCTCCAGCTGGACCTGACCCATGAGCTGGATATGGATCTCCTTCAGCCGCTCGCTCCAAACCAGATGGAGCATGGGGTCCTCCTCCTCCAGCTGGCGCAGCTTTTGCAGGGCGGTGACCGGGTCCTGTCCCTCGGGCAGGAGCACTTGATAGGTGAGCACCGGCTCCAGGGCGGGGGGCGCCCCCTCCGCCTCAAAGCCCAGGCCCTGCCCGGCGGCGGCGGAGCCCAGGCCGGTGACCGCCACCACGGCCCCCGCCGGGGCGGTATCCACCGGGCGGAACCTGGCCCCCGCGTACACCCGCAGCTGGTCGGCCTTGTCGCTCCAGCCCGGGCCCTCCAGCACCGTCTTGACCTTCAGGCTGCCCCCCGTGATCTTCATCCAGGCCAGCCGCCCCCCCTGGCTGTCCCGGGAGATCTTGAAGATGCGGGCCCCGAACTCCGTCCCGTACACCGGCCGGGGGGCGTATTGCTCCAGGCCCTGCAAAAGCTCCTCCACCCCCTCCAGCCGCAGGGCGGAGCCAAACCAGCAGGGGAAGAGCTTCCGCCGGGCGATGAGGGCGGAGAGGGCCGCGTCCGAGACCGTCCCCGTCTCCAAATAGTCCTCCAGCAGGGACTCGTCGCACAGGGCGGCCTGCTCGAAGAGGGCCTCCCCATCCGCCATATCCACGCAGCCCTCGTCCAGCTTCCCCTTCAGTTCCCCCAGCAGGGCCGCTCTGTCAGTCCCCGCCAGGTCCATTTTGTTGACAAAGAGGAAGGTGGGCACACGGTAGCGCTCCAGCAGCTTCCACAGGGTATGGGTGTGGCCCTGGACCCCGTCGGTGCCGCTCACCACCAGGACGGCGCAGTCCAGCACCGACAGGGTGCGCTCCATCTCTGCGGAGAAGTCCACGTGGCCCGGGGTGTCCAGCAGGGTGATCTCCACCGTCTCCAAGGGGAGAACCGCCTGCTTGGAGAAGATGGTGATGCCCCGCTCCTTCTCCATTGGGTCGGTGTCCAAAAAGGCGTCCCCGTGGTCCACCCGCCCCAGCTTTTTCAGCGCTCCGCAGGCATAGAGCAGGCCCTCGCTGAGGGTGGTCTTGCCTGCGTCCACATGGGCCAACAGACCGGCACATATCTGTTTTTTGCTGGTTTCAGGCTTCTGCTCGCCCATGAAAACGCCTCCTTTTGTGGTTCACAGGAGTGAATTATACCACAAAAGGAGGCGATAGTCGAGACAGGCCCGGCAGAATGGGCCTACAGGTCGTTGCGGCACAGGTCCTCCAGGGATTCCCGGCGGACCGCCACATAGGACTCGCTCCCGCCCCGGAGCATCACGACAGGGGGCCGGGGCAGGCGGTTGTAGTTGGAGGCCATGGAGTAGTTGTACGCGCCGGTGGTACACACCGCCAGGATATCCCCCCGGCTCACGCTGCCGGGCAGCATCACGCCCTCCTGGATGATGTCGCCGCTCTCGCAGCAGCGGCCCACCACCGAGCAGGGGAAGTCTGCGGGCTCGTCCATTTTGGAGGCCAAAAGGCAGGTGTAGCCGGCCCCGTACAGGGCGAACCGGGGGTTGTCCGGCATGCCGCCGTCAACGGATACATAGTTTTTGTAGCCGGGGATCCGCTTGACCGTACCCACGGTGTACAGCGTCATCCCGGCGTCCCCCACAATGCTGCGGCCGGGCTCCATGTGGATCTCCGGCATTTCCAGCTCCAGGCGGGCACAGGCCCCGCGGACGGCTTCGGCCACTGCCCCCACCTTGGCGTCCACATCCAGATAGGGGTCCGACTCCACATAGCGCACCCCGTAGCCGCCGCCCAGGTCCAGCTGCCGGGTCGTATAACCGTGCCTGCGCTTCATCTCGGCGGCAAACTCCAGCATGATGACGGCCGCCCTCTCAAAGACGTCTTCCGCAAAGACCTGGGAGCCCACATGGCAGTGGAAGCCCACCAGCTCCACATGGGGCTGCGCCAGGGTAAAGAGGGCGATCTCCTCCGCCTGGCCCGTCTCGATGGCGCTGCCGAATTTGGAGTCCACCTTTCCGGTGGAGACGGCCTCATAGGTATGGGGGTCGATGCCGGGGGTCAGGCGGAGCAGCACCTTCTGCCGGATGCCCCGGCGGGCGGCCTCCGCCTCGATGGCGCGGATCTCCTCCGCATTGTCGGCCACAAAATAGCCGATCCCCTGGTCCATGCTGTAGCGGATGTCCTCGTCGGTCTTATTGTTGCTGTGGAAATAGGCCTGGCTCAGGTCGCAGCCCGCCCGGAGGGCAGTATAGATCTCTCCGGCAGACACCACGTCGATGCCCATGCCCTCCTTCCCCATGATCTCATAGATGCGCTTGAAGGAGCTGGCCTTGCTGGCGTACAGGGGGCGGGCATTGGGGCCGAAGTGTTTTCGGAAGGCCGCTGTGTACCGGCGGCAGTTCTCCCGTATCCTGTCCTCGTCCATCAGGTACAGCGGAGTCCCGTATTGCCGGGCCAGAGCCGTGGTATCCTGTCCGGCAAAAAACAGCCGGCCGTCCTGAACGGTGATGTTGTCACAGAGCATGGTGGTCCTTCCTTTCTGTCGCCCGTCGGCGGGGGACGGGGTAGGCCCATCGCCCTTCCCCGCCCTGCTCACAAGCTATCTTACACCAAACCCTGCGGGTTGGGAAGGGCCTTGGCAGACATCTCTCAGACAGGCAGCTCCTCCCCGGCGACCTCCCCCTTTGCCACGATATGGGCAGGCCCGGTGAGGAACAGGCGCTCCACCGCCCCGCCCCGGCATTCCACATCCACCACCAGCTCCCCGCCGGTCATCTGCACCCGGACGCCCCGCCCGCTGACCACGCCCCGCAGGGTGAGTACAGCGGCCACAGAGCCGGTCCCGGTGCCGCAGGCCCAGGTGAAGTCCTCCACCCCCCGCTCGTAGGTCCGCTCCCAGATCCTGCCCGGCCCCTCCACCTCGTAAAAGTTGACGTTTGCCCCTTTGGGAAAGGCGGGGTGAGCGCGCAGCTTCCGGCCCAGCGCCAGGAGTTCCCCCTCCGGGCGGCTCCGCAGTCCGGAGAGGGGGACCACCGCGTGGGGCAGGCCGGGCTCCCCCAGCTCCACATAGGAGCAGGGATAGGTATGGCCGTCCACTGTGACCGGGTGATCCAGCCGGAGCGTGGTGGGCCGGTTGAGCTCGACCCGGTACTCCCGTTGAGAGATGCGCTCCCCTGTGACCCGTCCGGCGGTGGTCTCCACCCGCTGGGTCGCACCGGCCAGGCCGGTCTCATAGCCGTACCGGCAGATGCACCTGGCCCCGTTGCCGCACATCTCCCCCACGCTGCCGTCTGCATTGTAAAAGCGCATCCGGTAATCCCCGCCCTTCTCCGGCTTCTCCACCACCATCAGGCCGTCCGCCCCGATGGAGAACCGCCTCCGGCACAGCTGCCGGGCCAGCGCCGGAAACCGCTCCGCCGGAAGTCCCTCCACCATGTTGTTGAGAATGATAAAGTCGTTGCCTGCGCCATTCATCTTCCAGAACTGCATAAAACACACCCCTTTGTCCTGTGACCGGTCTGCCCTCTCCAATATGTCTTATGCAGATCCCGTGCCGGGATGCCCAAATCCGTTTTATTGGGGATATTCGACCAGGTGGAGTACAACATCGTCCGCGGGGACCGGCCGCAGGGCAGTGCGGAGCGGCAGTACTTCCCCGTCTATCGTGAGCTAGGCTGGGTCATCTCTCTGAAATAACCTGAAAATGCCGGAGGACGCACAGGGCAGTCCTCCGGCATTTTTGCGTTATTCCGGTTTATAGGGGGTGAGCAGCCAGCCGGTCATGGGGGGCAGCGCCACCTGTCCGGCGGGCAGTTCCATGCCGGTCATCCAGTCCCTGGCCTGCCAGGGCAGGGTGATGAGGGCCGGCTCCTTGCCGGTGTTGACGGCGGTGAGGACCGGCACGTCCTCCCCCTCCCGCAGAAAGGCCAGCAGCCGCCCCTCCGCGTTCTGCCACCGGAGGCTCCCCCGCCGCAGGGCGGCCAGCTCCCGGCGGGCCTTTCCCAGGCGGGTATACCAGCGGCAGAGCACATCGTCGGTCATCTCCCAGCGGTAAGTCCGGCGGTTGAAGGGGTCCTCGAAGCCCTCGATCCCCGCCTCGTCCCCGTAGTAGATCATGGGAGAGCCGGGGAAGGCGAAGAGCACCAGCGCCCCCAGCATCAGCTTGGAGCGGCCCAGCAGGTACTGCTCCGGCGTGAGGAAATAGGAGGCCCGCCAGTCCTTGTCGTGGTCCTGGCCGTCCCCGCCGTAGCCCAGCAGGGTGAGGATCCGGGGGGTGTCGTGGGTGCCCAGGAAATTCATGGCGGAGTGGAACGCGAAGGGGGGATAGTTCTCCCGCAGCGCCTCCATGGTATTTTTGAAGTGGACAGCGTCGCCCCCCATCAGGTAGCCCAGCAGGCTGTTGCGGAAGGGGTAGTTCATCAGCCCGTCACAGTGGCCCCCCAGGATGTGCTTGCGGCGGACGCCGTAAGCCACCTTGGTGGAGCCGTCCTCCCACACCTCGCCGATGACCACGGCGTTGGGGTCGGTCTCCCGGGCGGCCTGATGGATCCCGTGCACAAAGTCGTCGGGCAGCTCGTCGGCCACGTCCAGCCGCCAGGCGTCCGCCCCCGCCCGCAGCCAGCGGCGGACGATGCTGTTCTCATCCCCAAAGATGTAGTCCCGGTAGGAGGGCTCGCCCTCGTTGACGGCGGGCAGGGAGTAGATGCCCCACCAGGAGTCGTACTGGTCCGGCCAGTGGGAGAAGTGATACCACTTGTAGTAGGGGCTGTCCTGAGACTGGCAGGCCCCGTTCTCCGGGTAGGAGCCGTCTCCGTTGAAGTAGCGGCTCACATAGCCCTGGTGGTTGAATACCCCGTCCAGCATGACATGCATCCCCAGCTCGTGGGCGGCGGCGCACAAGTCCCGGAAATCCTCCTCCGTACCCAGCATGGGGTCGATCTTCTCATAGTCGCCGGTGCCGTAGCGGTGGTTCTCCGGGGCCTCGAAAATGGGGCAGAAGTAGATGGTCTCCACCCCCAGGTCGTGGAGGTAGGGCAGTTTTTCCATCACGCCCCGCAGGTCGCCGCCGAAGAAGTCCCGGTTGCGCACCTCTCCATTGGCGTCCGGCCGGTACTCCGGCTCCTCCCGCCAGCTGGTGTGGACGCTCCGGCCGCCGGGCATCCCGGTGGGGTCGGGCACCCGGGTACGGCGGAAGCGGTCGGGGAAGATCTGATAGGTGACCCCCTCCCCGAACCAGCTGGGCACCCGGTCCGTTCCGTCGTATACCGTCAGCTGGTAAGGGCCCAGCTCCTCAGTCCGCCCGTCCGGAGCGGACAGGCGAAAGGAATACCAGATCAGGCCCACATGGTCCCCGGTGTCCAGCGCAGCCCGCAGCACATCCCGGTCCCCATCCACCCCGTCCCAGTCCATGGGCAGCTCCAGCCGCTGCTCCACCTGGGACTCAAAGTAGGCGATAAGCACCGCCTGGGAGAAGCCCTCTGACCGGAGGGGGCGCAGGGTCAGGGACACCCGAGTCCCTGCGGGCACCGCCCCGTAGGGCTGCTTATACCGGCTATCCCGGCTGTCAAACGTCATTGGGTCCAGCAATGCAAAAACTCCCTTCAGCGGATCAGCGTATTTTCGGTCCCTACCGATTCCATCGTATGCTCGCTGCCAAAGTAGTAGTTGACGATCTCCCCGGCGGCGCTGGCCAGGTTGCCGCCGGAGGCACCCCCCTCCACCACCATGGAGAGTACGATCTCCGGATCGTCGTAGGGGGCAAAGAGGACGAACACGGCGTTGGCGTTCTGGTCGGCGGACACCTGAGCGGAGCCGGTCTTGGCGCCCACCTCCACCGCCAGATCGCTCAGGTACTGGTCTACGGTGCTCTCCTCGTCGTTGGCCACCTTCCACATGCCCTGCTTCACCGCCTCCACCCAGGCGGGGTCCAGGTCCAGCTTCTCTACCGGCTGGGCCTCATACTCGTATACTGTCCGGGTGAAATCCCCGGATTTGAAGGCCTTGAGCAGGTGGGTCTCATAGCGGTTGCCCCCGTTGACCAGGGTGGCGATGTAGTTGGACAGCTGGAGCATGGTGATCTTGGTGTTGTCCTGACCAATGGCGGCGGAGAGCAGGTTGCCGCCGTACCACTCCTGGTTCAGCATTTTGCTGGTCTCAGGACCGGCCACATAGCCCGTCTCCTCGGCCAGCTCCAGGCCGGTCTTCTGGCCCAGTCCGAACCGGCGGGCGTACTCGTCGATCTTCTCGATGCCCAGCCGGTGGCCCAGGGTGTAAAAATAGATGTTGCAGGAATCCCGCAGGGCGTCGGCCATGTTCTCCCAGCCGTGGGTACCCCGGTACTGGCGGTAGATCCAGCACTGAGGATGGTAGTCGCCGTAGGGGTAGTGCTCCTCCTCCGGCAACTGAAGGTAACCGGTGTCCTCCAGCTTTTCCGTAGGAGTCACCAGCCCCTCCTCCAGGGCCGCGATGGCCACCAGGGGCTTGAAGGTGGAGCCGGGGTAGTAGATCTCGCTGGTGGCCCGGTTGGTAAAGGGCTTGCGGGGATCGTTGACCACCTTTTGATAGGCCTCGGTATTGCTGTATACCTGGGACAGGTCATAGGTGGGATAGGACGCCATGGCCAGGATCCCCCCGTCGTTGACGCTCTGCACCACGATGGCCCCTTTTTCCTTGGTGTCGGCCAGGCTCTCGATGGTATCGGCCAGCACCTGCTCCACCTTCTCCTGGAGGCGCAGGTCCAGCGTAAGGATCCCATGGTTGCCCGGCTCCGGCTCCATGGGTTCGCCGGTCTGGCTGTCCACCTTCCAGCTCTCACCCACCACCTTGCCGCTGGTGGACATCTCCTGGATCAAGGTGCCGGACTTACCCCGCAGGTAATCTTCAAAGGCATATTCCAGCCCGTCGATACCCACCGAGTCGTTCATATTGTAGCCCTTGTCCTTATAGGCGTCCCAGTTCTGGATGGAGCCCACCCGGCCCAGCAGGTGGGCGGCGCTGGCAGTGTTGTACTGCCGGACGGTGGTGGCCGAGATATTTACGCCCACAAGTCCCCGCTCCTTGATGGCGGAGATCACGTTGATGTCCACATCCCGGGCGAAAATATACTCGGTCTGCTTCACATCCCGGCTGCGGAGGTTGAGCTCGTAGAGCACCCCGATGAGGGCCCGGGCATCGGCATCGGACACCGACTCGTCAATGAGGAAGTACTGCCGCAGGCCGTCGATGACCTCCCCGGCGGTAAGCCCCTCCCCCAGGTCGGCCGGACCGGAGGCCGCGGCCAGGTCGTCACTGCGCCAGCGGCCCGGCAGAATGCCGGTGCCCAGGGGCAGCTTATCCAGCAGGCTCCCCAGATAGGTGAATTTCAAGGCCCCCTCGCCGTTGACATAGACCAGCGGGGTGTCGCTGGTATATGCAAAGGGCGTCTCCCCGGAGATGGGCAGCGTATCCTCCCACACCAGACCGTTGTCCCGACAGATCTGAATGAGCTCCAGCAGATTGGCGTTGCGCTTCGCCTCCGCCCCCATGAGGGAGGCGTTGAGGGTGATCTCATAGGTGGCGCGGTTGCTCACCAGGGACCGGCCATACCGGTCCAGCAGCTCCCCCCGGGCGGCCTCCACCGTCACCGTGTTGGAGATCTTCACCGTTGAGGCGGCCCGGTATTCGTCTCCCTTGATCACCTGCAAGTGAAACAGGGCGGCCGCAAAGCTCACCAGCAGCGCCAGCAGCACCAGGGCCACTATGGCAGTTCGGATATGAAACTGTTTCCCTTCCACGGTTCAGGTCTCCTTCCAGGGTCAGCGGTCCAGCGCTACAGTGTCCTTGTGATAAAAGCGGGTAATGGCCTGGTTGAGCCAGATCTTGGGGTCCGGATGCACATCCCCGTTGTAAAGCAGCTCCCGCAGATTGTCCGGCACATCCAGCGGCTCCAGCAGTACGTCCTCCACAGAGGGGTCCTCCAGCAGGGGCAGGCGCTCCATCTGCTGCTGCCAGTAATATTCGGCCGAGCCGTCTGTCAGCGCGGCAGCGGTCCTGGCAAAGGTGGTCTCCCCACCATAGCGGCCCTGGACCATCACCGCCGCCAACAGGACCACCAGGACCGGCGCCGCCAGCCAGGTCAGCTCCGTACGCTTTACCCGTCCGGCAAACCGGGGCAGCACCGCCCGGCGGGCCCAGCCCAGCCAGTACCAAAAATTAGCCGCCGTCAACCAGAAAAAGGAGTAAAACACGATGCTCCGCAGCCGCTCCGGCCCGGCCTCCCCCAGGGCATAGAAGTGGGGGGCGTTCTGGGCGGCGAAGAGGAGAAAACTGAGCAGAGTAAACAGCGGCGGCAGCGGAAAGCGAAACGCCGTCTTTTCCGTAAGGCTCCACAGCAGGGGGATCATCAGCAGAAAAACCAGCAGGACAGGCCAGCTGAACCAGGCCTGCACATCGGTCCACGCCTGCGCAATGGAACGAAAAACGGCGTCTGCCGCACCGATGGGCGGCGTCACAGTGCCCTGCCGCACCTCGTTGCCGGGGGCGGCCATACTGATAAAAAAGCCGACGCACAGCAGCGCCGTGGGGAGCAGGGCGGGCAGGAATTTTCTCCGGTCCTTCCACAAAAACCACAGCAGGAACAGCCCGCACAGCAGCACCGACAGCAGCGCGGAGACGTAGTTGCTCCCCCCCACCATCAGGGCGGCCAGGGTGCCGGGAGCGACGGCCCACAGGATCTCCCGCCCGGTCCGGGCCAGCTTGAGGGCCACCATCCGCTCCACCATCAGCAGCATGATCCCATAGGTGAAGGTATAGTACACCGCCCCGTTCCACCAGTAGAAGGTGTCCTTGGGGGACGCTACGAACTGAATGGAGAGCAGCAGAAGGGGGGCCGCCAGAAAGACGGCCTGTCCCCAGGTCCCTCCCAAGGCCCGGCATACCAGGGTGTGGGCCAGCTTGAAGGTGCCGGCACACAGGGCGGCCAGCATCACCAGCGGCGTCAGCCAGTAGAGGAAGGGAGAGAGGGCCAGCGGCGTCAGGGTCATCAGGCCCACCGCGGAAAAGGTGCCCTGCCATCCCTGATAGCAGCGCAGGATATAGGCCCAGCTGCCCACCAGCGGGGAGACGCCCCGACTCAGGGCCTCGTGGGTATACAGCGCGTAGCTGTAGTCGTCGGCGGAGGGCCAGTCGTACCGGCCCAGCAACAGGATCGGCACCAGACTGACCACCAGCAGCGCCAGCAGCAGAAAGGGGCCGTATTTTTTCCAAATGCGTAAACTTTGTTCCATTTCTCGCTTGTTCGTTCCTTAGAAAACCGTTTTTTTCGGCACCCGGTGGAAGACCCAGAGGAACAGGCCGTACACCGGAAAGACGAAAACCATGGACCAGGCGATCTCCCGCCCGGCCAGAGAGAGCATGGCGGGCAGGGCCGCCCGTCCGGCCACCAGCCACACCAGGACCCGCACCCCGTCGATGCACAGCAGGGCCAGCAGAGAGCACAGCAGGCAGCCCAGCAGATTCTGCCGCAGCACATACTGGGCCAGGGCCCCCGCGCCGATGCCCAGCAGGCACAGGCCCAGGGTCATGGACCCGTCCAGGTTAAAATACACCGCGTCGCACAAAATGCCCACACCCAGGCCGAAGCCGGCACCGGCCACGGTGCCCTCCAGCACTGCCACCGCGACAGCCGCCAGCGGAAGGAGCATGGGGGACACCCCGAAGAGGGGGACGCGGTTGAGCAGATAGACCTCGCAAAACCACACCGGCAGCAGGGCCAGGGCATATACGCCCCACTTGATCAAAAAGTCCCGTCTTGTCACAGGATCGGTGCCTCCTTTGGGCGCGGACCGGGCCGGCCGTCACTCCACAATGCTAAAGTCCTTGATGACAAAGACCTGCTGCAAACTGTTCAGGTCGCTCTCCGGCACAACGATGGCATAGTCGGTAGCGCCCGACACGTCGGTGCGCACCTCTTCCACATGGCCGGCCACCAGCCCGGAGGGATACACCCCGCCCCGGCCGGAGGTCGTCACCAAGTCGCCGGACATGAGCTGGCTGTTTTCCGGCAGGTAGGTCAGCTTCAGCCGCCCCTCCTCCATGAGGGCCAGATCGCCCTCCAGAATGGCGGCGCCGCCGGTGCGGACCAGCTGTCCGCCCATCTCGATGTTGGCGTCGATGAGGGTACGCACCGTACACCAGTTCTCCCCCACCTCGACCACCACGCCCACCAGGTTCCAGTACTCGTCCACCACACAGTCGTCCACAGAGATGCCCTGACCGGCCCCCTTGCTGAGGGTGAGGGTGGACTCCCAGTTGGAGGTGGAGCGGGCGGTGACCTTGGCCGACTCCTTGGTGAACTGCTTGTCCTTAGGGGCCAGCTCCAGCAGGTTATACAGGCGCTCATTTTCCTGAATGGCCGCCTCATATTCCCGCTCCTTGGCCTTCAGCTCGGCGTTCTCCCGTTTGACGGCCTCCAGCTCCCCCTTCATCTGCTCCAGCAGGAAGGCGTCGCTGTAGCGCTCCTCCGCCCAGCCGGTAACGGCGCTGATGGCCCCCCGCACCGGGGTGGTGATGAAGTTGACCAGATTGGCCACCGGGTTGGCCTTGCCCCCCAGCAGCATGGAGAGCACCGCCGTCACCAGCGCCAGCAGGATGGCGGCGATCAATATGAGTAATCCGTTGCGCCGGAAAAAGTCCTTCACGCCAGTACCCAGCCTCTCTTTTTTACTTGCCTGCCGCCAGAGCCATGCAGTCCACGCCCAGCCGGGCCAGGATCTGCCCCAGGCGGCACACCGGCAGACCCATCACATTGTAGTAATCCCCGGAGATCCCCTTGATAAACAGGGCGCCATAGCCCTGGATGCCGTAGGCCCCCGCCTTGTCCATGGGTTCCCCGGTGGCGATATAGGCCTCGATCTCCTCCGCGGTCAGGGCGCGGAAGGTGACCGCCGTCTCCTCCCACACGCTGTCGCACTGCTCCCCGTGGAGCACGGTGAGGCCGGTATACACCTGATGGCGGCTGTCAGACAGCAGGGAGAGCATCCGGAAGGCCTCCTCTTTGTCGGCGGGCTTGCCCAGCACCGCCCCGTCCAGGGCCACCACCGTATCGGCGGCGATGACGACGGCCTCCGGCCCCACCTGAGCGGCCACCGCCCGGGCCTTCTCCTCCGAGATCTGCCGCACCAGCTCCGCCGGCGGCAGGTCCCGGTCCATGTGTTCTTCAATGTCGGGGACCACGATCCGGAAGTCCGTGAGCCCCATCTGCTCCAGCAGCGCCCGCCGGCGGGGACTTTTGGAGGCCAGAATGAGTTCCATGTGCATTTCGTTCCTTTCCATGATAACTTCCCCTCAGTGGGGAAGGTGGCCCGCAGGGCCGGATGAGGGGGCGCGGCCGGTCACTGCCCGGTGGACCCGAATCCGCCGGTCCCCCGGTCCGTGTCGTCCAGGGTCTCCACCCGCTCCAGCTCGGGCAGGGCCACCGGGGTCACCACCAGCTGGGCCACCCGGTCTCCGGGGTGGATGGCGTAGGGCACGTCGGACAGGTTGGTGAGCCCCACCATGATCTCCCCCCGGTAGTCGCTGTCAATGACGCCCACGCCGTTGGAGAGGGAGATCCCGTGCTTGACCCCCAGCCCGGACCGGGCAAATATCAGGGCAACGTACTCCGGCCCCGGCAGGGCGATGGCGATCCCGGTGGGGATCCGCACCAGCTGCCGGGGGGCGATGGTCACCGCTTCGTCGATGCAGGCCGCCAGGTCCATACCGGCGGAGCCCGCCGTGGCCCGCTGGGGCCAGGGCAGCTCCCGCCCGATTTTGGGGGACACCGCTTTGATCTTCAGTTTCATCAGGCAGATCACTCCACATCCCGGTAGTAAAGGCCCCGGGTGTATTCCCTGGGACTCCAGCTCCCCTGGTCCAGGTAGCGCCGGGCCACCTGCACGCAGGTCTGGGGGTCCTCCGTGGTAAAGAGCAGCCGCTGGGCCCACAGGCCCAGCCGTCTGTAGTCGGCGGCCTTGTCCGCCAGGAAGAGGGTCTGGGAATTGAGCAGCTCATTGCGGCAGCCGGGGGCTTTCACCACCGGGAACCGGGCGCCCTTCCGGTCGGTGAGCTGATTGGCGCCCTCGCAGCCGTGCTGACAGCCGCCGGTGCGGTTTTTGATGATGCAGTTCTCCATGATCATCAGGGGCAGCCGCCCATAGGTGATGAGCTCCGTATCCAGGCTCTTGGAGATGTCCCGGATCTGGGGCAGCTTGAGCTCAAAGGACAGGGTGAGGGAGGACAGGCCCAGCCGCTTGTACTCCTTTACCGCCTGAGTGTTGTACACCTCCAGGCCGAAGTCGCCCCGCAGGGTAAAGCCCAGGTCCCGGGCCGCCTGGAGCATCCCCAGGTTGCCCACCAGGGCGTCCTTTACCCCCAGGTCCCGTACCTTTTTCAGGTCCTCCACCATCTGGGGGAACTCCCGGTCCCAGGCGATGCGGGGCAGGATGACCCCGATGGCGGTGCCCGCCGGGGCGTTGGCCTTCTCCGGGTGGGCGGCCAGCTCCGCCAGGGGGATATACACCATGGCGGGGCCAAGGTCCAGCAGCTCCTTTGTGACCTGCTCCGCCCTGTGCACCGAGATGGTGAGGGCGGGGGCCTCCTTCCGGTTCTCATACCGGGCGCCGGGGCGGTACTCCCCGGTGCGCCGCCGGGGCAGCTGCTCCCGCTGCTTCGTCAGGCCGTCCAGGGCCTCCCGCCGCAGGGCGTTGAGGGTGGCCAGGGGGAGGGACAGCCCCTCCTCCACCAGCACCCGCATCCGGTCCGCCCGGTAGGGGGTGCCGCCGGTGCGGGAGAGCTGCTTTTCCACCGCTTCGCTGGTCAGGGGCCGGGTGCGGGCCTCCTCAGGCACCGAGCCCTCCGCCGTGGCCACCCGGCCCTCCTCGTCCTGCACCCCCACCCGGGCGGGTTCGCCGGGGCGGAGCATGGCGTAGAAGGTAATTGGCACCCGCTGGGCCTCGCCGCTCTGATAGGTGTTGCGGGCCATGGCAAAGAGCTCCTTGGGCTCCCGGGTCTCCTCCCGCACGCCGAACATGTGGTTTCCCGGCTGGTCCAGATAGTAGCCCTGGGTAAAGCCCTGGCGGGAGAAGGCGGCCTGGAGCTGTTCCATCTCCTCCGCCGTAGGCTCCCGGTCCTCGTGGATGGCCCGGGAAAAGATGCCGGTGACCACCGCCACATACTCGGGCCGCTTCATCCGGCCCTCCAGCTTGACGCAGGCCACCCCCATCTTCCGCAGCTCCCGCAGGTGGCCCGCCAGGGACAGATCCTTGAGGGAGAGGGGGTAGGAATCCGCCCTGCCCTCCCAGCCGTATTTCAGGCGGCAGGGCTGGGCGCACAGGCCCCGGTTGCCCGACCGCCCGCCGATGACGGAGGAGAGGAAGCACTGGCCCGAGTAGCACATGCACAGGGCCCCGTGGGCAAAGACCTCGATCTCGATGGGGGAATTCTGGCAGATATATTCGATCTGGTCCCGGGACAGCTCCCGGGAGAGCACCGCCCGGGTCATGCCCAGGTCGGCCGCCATTTTGACGCCGTCCAGGTTGTGGACGGTCATCTGGGTGGAGGCGTGGACGGGCAGATCGGGGGCCACCTGGCGCACCATCCGCAGCACGCCCATGTCCTGCACCAGCACCGCGTCGGCCCCCAGGCTGCTGGCCTCGGCGGCGAACTCCGCCGCCCGGGGCAGCTCCCGGTCGGTGAGCAGGGTGTTCAGGGTAAGATACACCTTGGCGCCCCGCACATGGCAATAAGAAACCGCCGCCGCAAATTCCTCCCGGGAGAAATTCTTCGCGTTGCGGCGGGCATTAAAATCTCCGTATCCCAAATAGACGGCGTCCGCGCCGTTCTGTACAGCCGCCGCCACGGCCTCCATGGACCCGGCGGGGGCAAGCAGTTCCAACATACGATCCCTCCCGGAACAGGGGGGGCATAGCGCCCCCCGTTTCCGTTATCTCTTTACTTCTTGTTTTGCAGACGGAAGATCTCCCGCTTGGCTTCGGACAGCTCCAGCTTCATTTTGGTGGCCTCCTCCAGGTACTCCTTCAGCTGGCGGCGCAGATTTTCCGCCGCCTCCTGCTCCTTGAAGTACTCGTCGGCAATGTTGACCGCCGCCAGAACAGCCCCGTCCACCAGGGAGACCCGGGCGCTCTCCATGATCTCCCGCACCTTCTCGTCCACGTGGGCTGCCACCTTCTCGGTATAGCCGGCGTCCTCGGTGCCCACCAGGGTGTACTCCTGCCCGGCAATGGTAACGGCGACGCGGTTTTTCATGCAAACCCCTCCTGACCATAGTAATTTATAGTATTATACCATATCCAGCTCCGGAAGAAAATTAAATTCTTCATGAATTTTCGGGGAGACGCAAAGAGCCCGCCGCAGGTGCGGCGGGCTCTTGATGGTCAGTAAGGCTGTATGGCGGTCCAGCAGGTCAGTAGGGCAGTCAGCTGATCACCTCGTAGTCATTCAGCGACAGCTTGACCGCAACGGACTCCGCCTGCCCGGGCTGCTTCGCGTACAGCTTGTACCGGAACTGCTGCCGGTCCGGCAGACGGAAGGTGGCCTTTTCATTGAGCTCCAGCGTCCGCTGGGCATAGGGGGCGAAGTCCCCGTTCTTCTCCGCCCGGGCCAGCACGAAGGTCACTGGCTCCGCGCCGTCCTCCCCATCGACCCGCTTGATCCACAGTCCGTCCGGGAAGCCGCCGGTGGCCCTTCTCCCGCTGAAATCCGACACCAGGGCCATCTCCTCGCCGGGCTGGAAATCGGCGGAGACCGTCTCACTGATGTACCGGCCTTTCTCCCGCACAGCGTTGAACGCCAGCGCGCCCACGGCCACCACGGCCAGCAGCAGGAGCGCCCCGGCTCTGCGGCCCAGTCTGCGTGAAGTCTGTTTTCCTTCCATGCGACTCATCCTTTCTCTCTGCCGGTCAGGCAGGCCGTTTTTTCCTTCCGACAAGGGCAGTCACCCGCCCCGTTTATGGTATTATATCACAAATATTCCCGCAATTGAAGTTATATTTTTATTTTTTATGTCATCCATTTCGTGGCGATGGTGTCACCGCTTAAAGTTTACTGCGGAGATCTGGATATCCATGGTTCCGCCCGCGCTGCCGGTGCTGATATCCACGCCAAAGTGGGCCACTTCCTTCCTGCTGCTCTCCAGCACCTCAAAGGTGCGGGTGACTGTGGCCCCGGCGGGGACCTGTGTACTGAGCATATCCTGCCTGTCCTGCTCCCAGTGTCCGGCCCGAAACAGCAGCGGTCTGACTCCGTTGTTGGTCACGGTGATGCTGAGATAGCGGGCGTTATCTACGCTGATAAAGCCCAGATCCCGCTCGAAATTGCTGCCCGAGCGATACTCGGTGTCCTCCAGCAGGTGGACACCCAGCTCCTGCTCCACAGGCTCCACCTCGACGAAGGGGCCCACCTGCTCCCCCGCCCGGTCCAGCGGCAGCTTGTCCAGCTCTTGACCTGTCCCGCCGATAATGATCACCGAACCCACCGGATCTTTCCTATCTTTCAGCAGCAAACCGCCACCCCAGATCCCCAGGGCCAGCATCCCCGCGGCCCCCAGCGCCAGTGCCGCCCGCAGGGCGGGCCGCCTTCGTTTGGGTCTCTGCTCTAATTCCGTCGCTTCCGGCTGGTCCGCCGTCCCGTCGAACGGTCCTGTCTCCTCCGCCGCTTTCCCCTGCGCCGGTTGCGTTTCCGGCCTGGAACCGTACACCAACTCGTCCAGCGACACCTGGTACAGCTTGCCCATCTGGATCAGGTTATCCAGCGTGGGCATCCCAATGCCGGTCTCCCAGCGGGAAATGGCCTGCCGGGACACATTCAGCCGCTCCGCCGCTTCCGCCTGGGAGAGTCCCCTGGCCCTCCGGGCCTGGGCCAGTCTTTCTGTCAGTTCCATGTTCCTCACCTCAACCGCACCCGGCGTTTCTTCCTCCCGCTGTCAGCAAAAAACGTGCCGTTTTTCTTTTATTTTACTCTTTTTCCGTTCGCCCCGCAACTCTGCCGCATGCGATAAGACCCGCAGTCGGAATGGTTCCTTCCGCCCACGGGCCAAACCGCAAGATACTATGGCTTTATTTCCCAAACTGCACCGCAGAGATGTCGATATCCACCGTTCCGCCCTCAGGGCTGGCAGTGCAGATATCCACGGCAAAGGTGGGGAAGATCCCCGCGCCATTCTCCTCCACCTCAAAGGTGCGGGTGACCGTGGCCCCGGCGGGGATCTTCGTGTCCAGCAGATCCCGCCCAGCGGCATGCCGGTGCCCGGCTCTGAACATCAGAGGTTTGCCGCCGTTGTTGGTCACGGTGACGCTGAGGTAGCGGCCATTCATGCCTATAAACTCCATGTCCCAGTCAAAATCGGACTCCGCGCGATAGTGGGCGTTCTTCAGCGAAGTCGCGGTCTCACCCGTCGGCTGCCCCACAGGCTCCACCTCGGTAAAGGGACCCACCTTCTCCCCCACCCGATTCAGCGGCACCTTATCCCAGTTCTGCTCCAGTCCGCCGACAATGATGGTATAGTCGTTTGTACCGCTCCGGCCCAGTACGACGGTATTGTTCTCTCCGTCCCAGGTGATGGGTACGTCCAGCAGCTCGGCGATGGTCCGCAGGGGCAGATAGGTGGTGCCGCCCCCCGCCGCATCGGTATACAGCAGGCTGGAGGGGACAGACTGCCCGCTCTCCGTCTTTACACTGTCGCCCGCCGCAAAGACGGCTTTCCGGTTGAGCTGAAGTCCCACGGGGCTGAACTGCACCAGGCCGGAGGCGGCCAGGGCGGTAGTGACGCAGCCTGTCACCAAAACTGTGGCCAGGACGCCGCTTAAAAAGGAAATGACAGGACGCTTCTGTTTCATAAAGATACCCTCCTAACAGTTCATTTGCTTGCCTGCACTTACAGCGCGGCTTCCCCGGGTCCCTCGCCGCGCCACCATCGTAGTGTATGGGGGCGTTTTTGTAAACCACCTTTCGCTTGCACAGGGGGCAACGGAGCGTTGCCCCCCGGTTTTTACCGCATATTCGGGTGCTCGGCCCCCCGCAGCGCCGGAAATCTTTGCTGCGGGATTGTGCCCCGCCCCCGGAATGTGGTATGATATCAGGTACGAGAACACAAAGAGGGGGATGCCTATGCCGGAGCTGCTGCTGCCGGGCAACATCATATCCATGGACGCCCGGGCGGCCGACCGGCTCACCGCCTGCGGCAACGGGGACGCCGCCCTGCTCTACCTGTGGCTGCTCCGCCACGGGGGGGAGCTGGACCCCGCCCAGGCCCGGAAGGGCCTGAAATGGGACGGCCAGCGGCTGGAGGACGCCGCCGCCGCCCTAGTGAACCTGGGCCTGTCCGACGGCAGGGCCAAACCGGAGCCCGCCCCCATCCCCGCCCCCCAGGGGCCGCCGGACTACACCGCCGCCGACATCACCCGGGAGATCGAGGACAGCACCTCCACCTTCCCCGGCCTGGTGAACGAGGTCCAGCGGCGGCTGGGCAAGGTACTGTCCACCGCCGACCTGAAAAGCCTGTACACCCTGTACGACTACCTGGCCCTCCCCGCCGAGGTGATCTGCCTGCTGGTGAGCTGGTGCGTGGAGGAGTTTGAGCGGAAATACGGCGCGGGCCAGAAGCCCCGGATGTCCCAGGTGCTCAAGGAAGGCTTCGCCTGGAAGCGGCTGGGGGTGGACACCGCCCAGGCCGCCGACGCCCATCTGAAACGCAAGAGCCTCTACCGCACCCGGGAGGGAGCCATTCTCCAGCTGCTGGGCCTCAAACCCCGGCCCCTGGTGGAGAAGGAGAAGCGGAAGGTGGCCGCCTGGACCGACATGGGCTTCCCCGATGACGTGCTGCGCCTGGCCTACGAAAAAACGGTCTACAAAAAGCAGCAGATGGACTGGGATTACATGAACGGCATCCTGACCGGATGGCACAAGAAGAACCTGCACACCCTGGCGGAGATCGAGGCGGGGGACAAGCCCGCCCGCTCCCCCCGGGCCGACGCCCCCGCCGGAGGCAGACCCGCCATGCAGGACCACCCCGCCGCCCCCGGCGAGGTGGACCGCCGGGTACGGGAGGACCTGGAGCGGATGCGGGAGTTCCTGCGGCAGGAGAAAGAACGGGACAAGGAGGGTTGACCCATGGGATATGAAGCCAGCGTGCTCCGCCGGGCCGCCAAGCGGCTGGAGGGGGAGCGCCGCCGCCGGGAGGAGGCCCAGGCCCGCCGCCAGGCGGAGATCTACGCCCAGCTGCCCCGGGTGGCGGAGATCGACCGGGAGCTGAAGCAAACGGTGTACCAGATCATCGCCTCCTCCCTGCGAGAGGGCCGGGACCCGGCCCCCTCCATCCAAGTCATCAAGGACCACAACCTCTCCCTCCAGGCCGAGCGCACCCACCTGCTGCTCCAGAACGGCTGGGGGGCCGACGCCCTGGACGACCAGCCCGCCTGTCCCCGGTGCAACGACACCGGCTGGGTGGGGGCCGAGATGTGCGTGTGCCTGAAAAAGCTGTGCGGCGAGGAGCAGATCCGCGAGCTCTCCAAGCTGCTGGACCTGGGGGAGCAGTCCTTCGAGACCTTCTCCATGGAGTATTACTCCCCCCTGCCCTGGCCGGGGGAGGCCCTCTCCCCCCGGGAGAACATGGAGTTCATCTTCGACCTGTGCTCCAGCTACGCCCGGAAGTTTGGGCGCTTCAAGCTGCGCAACCTCTTCCTCTCCGGTGCGCCGGGGCTGGGCAAGACCTTCCTGTCCGCCTGCATCGCCCGCACCGTGTCGGAAAACGGCTTCTCCGTGGTATACGACACGGCGGTCAACGTCTTTGCCCGGTTTGAGGAGCAGAAATTTGCCCGGGACAAGCTGGACGCCGACGAGGCCAGGGACGAGACCCGCCGGTACCTGGGCTGCGACCTGCTGATCCTGGACGACCTGGGCAGCGAGCTCACCACCCCCTTCGTCCAGTCCGCCCTGTACACCCTCATCAACGCCCGGCTGATGGCGGGCAAGCAGACGGTGATCTCCTCCAACCTGACCATGACCCAGGTGCGCCAGCGCTACACCCCCCAGATCTCCTCCCGGCTGGAGGGGGAGTACCGGGTGCTCCCCTTCTACGGCGAGGATATCCGGCTGTTGCGAAAGCAGACCCTGTAAAAAGAGTCTGTTGCAAAATGCGCAAAAGACCTGTCATTCCGAGAAAAATGGCCGCCCGGTGGGCGGCCATTTTTCGTGGGGATCCGTCTCAATTTGCTGAGAAAACGGATTGCCACGCCAGTGTGCTCACTGGCTCGCAATGACAGACTTGTGCGGAATCGCAATTTTGCAGCAGGCCCTGTAAAAAGCGGCAGAGGAGCGTTAGCTCCTCTGCCGCTTTTGTCGTCAAAGCAATTTATTTTACCCAAAGTGCGCTTGAGTAGTAAATGGCCCCTGTTAGGCGGAACGTAAGCGCCATCGCACGATAGGTCGGCATCCGTGCAAACAGCTCCGGTATGTATCTGAATTCATCGAAGCCCAGCGTCGCAGTGATCAGGTTGCCGATGGTAAACAGGATGAACCCTATGATCCTTAGCGCCAGCTTCCTGGGATCTTTGCACTTCATCGGTCTGCCTTCCCTTCCGATCCCAACCGAAATTACAACACCAATGTAGCATGTATACACAAAAATACTTTACTTTTTTCTGATGTTTTTATGATATTTTTATGAATCTCGGCAAAGACCGGCGGCTCACATCTGCTGATGGAAGGTGCGCTTGATGACCTCCAGCTGCTGCTCCCGGCTCAGGCGGGAGAAGTTCACCGCGTAACCCGACACCCGGATGGTGAGGGTGGGGTACTGCTCGGGATGCTCCATGGCGTCCTCCAGCAGCTGCCGGTTGAGCACGTTGACGTTGAGGTGGTGGGCACCCTGGAGGAAGTAGCCGTCCAGAATGTGCACCAGGTTGTCCACCCGCTCGGTCTCGCTCTTGCCCAGAGCGGCGGGCACGATGGAGAAGGTGTTGGACACGCCGTCCTGACACACCGCCCGGTAGGGGATCTTGGCCACCGAGTTGAGGGAGGCCAGGGCCCCGCTCCTGTCCCGGCCGTGCATGGGGTTGGCGCCGGGGGCGAAGGGCTCCCCCGCCTTGCGGCCGTCGGGGGTGGCCCCCGTCTTTTTGCCGTACATCACGTTGGAGGTGATGGTGAGGGCGGACAGGGTGTGGATGGCGCCCCGGTACAGGGGATGCTTTTTCAGCTCGGCGGAGAAGTAGGACACCAGCTCCACCGCGATATCGTCCACCCGGTCGTCGTCGTTGCCGTACTTGGGGAAGTCCCCCTCCACCTCGAAGTCCACGGCGATGCCCTTCTCGTCGCGGATGGGCCGCACTTTGGCGAACTTGATGGCGGACAGGGAGTCGGCGGCGATGGACAGCCCCGCCACGCCGAAGGCGGCCAGCCGCTCCACCAGGGTGTCGTGGAGGGCCATCTGGCTGCTCTCGTAGGCGTATTTGTCGTGCATATAGTGGATGATGTTGATGGTGTCCACATAGAGCTCCGCCACGTAGGACAGCACCTTCTTATAGTTGCCCAGCACCTTGGGATAGTCCAGCACCTCGTCCCGGTCCAGCTCGATGCCGGGGACGATGACGCCCCCCTTCTTCTCGTCCACGCCGCCGTTGATGGCGTACAGCAGGCTCTTGGCCAGGTTGGCCCGGGCGCCGAAGAACTGCATCTGCTTGCCCACTGCCATGGCGGACACGCAGCAGGCGATGCAGTAGTCGTCGCCGTACATGGGCCGCATCAGCTCGTCGCTCTCGTACTGGATAGAGTCGGTGTCGATGCTCATTTTGGCGCAGTAGTCCTTGAAGCCCCGGGGCAGGTGGGGGCTCCACAGCACCGTCAGGTTGGGCTCGGGGGCGGTGCCCAGGTTGGTGAGGGTATGGAGCATCCGGAAGGAGTTCTTGGTCACCAGGGTGCGGCCGTCCACCCCCATGCCGCCGATGGACTCGGTGACCCAGGTGGGGTCGCCGCCGAAGAGCTCGTTGTACTCCGGGGTGCGCAGGTGGCGCACCAGCCGCAGCTTGATAACGAACTGGTCCATCAGCTCCTGGGCCCCCCGCTCGTCCAGCACCCCCCGGTCCAGGTCCCGCTGGATGTAGATGTCCAAGAAGGTGGACACCCGGCCCAGAGAGGTGGCGGCGCCGTTGTTCTCCTTGATGCCCGCCAGGTAGGCCATGTACAGATTTTGCACCGCCTCACGGGCATTCTCCGCCGGACGGGTGATGTCGCAGCCGTATTTGGCGGCCATGGAGGCCATCTGCTCCAGGGCCCGGATCTGCATCTGGACCTCCTCCCGCAGACGGATGCGCTCCTCGGTCATGGGGCCGTCGATGCGCTCCAGGTCGGCCCTCTTCTCCTCAATGAGAAAGTCGGTGCCGTACAGGGGCACCCGGCGGTAGTCCCCCACGATGCGGCCCCGCCCGTAGGCGTCGGGCAGGCCGGTGAGCAGGCCCGCATGGCGGGCCAGGCGGGTGCGCTCCGGGTAGGCGTCAAAGACGCCCTCGTTGTGGGTCTTGCGGTAGAGCCGGAAGTGGCGCTCGATCTCCGGATCCAGCTGGTAGCCGTACTGCTCCAGGGCGGAGGTGGCGTTGCGGATGCCGCCGAAGGGATTGACGATGCGCTTGAGGGGGGCGTCGGTCTGGAGACCCACGATGACCTCGTTCTCCCGGTCGATGTAGCCGGGGGCGAAGTTGTCGATGCCGGAGACGGCGTGGGTCTCCACGTCAATGATGCCCTTCTTCACCTCCTCGATAATGAGGGCCTCCGCCTTTTTCCACACCTGAGCCGTTTTTGTGGAAACCGGGGCCAGAAAATCCTCCGTTCCCAGATACGGAGTGTAATTTTTCTGGATAAAATTACGGACATTCACCAAATGCCGCCACTCGCCGGTGCAAAACCCCTGCCAGGCGGTGCAATTCACATCAATGCTCATGTTCAGACTCCTTTTCTTCCGTCCCGTTCCCCGAAGCGCAGCTCCGGTTCAGGCGCTCGTTCCATTGTTCCAGGGCCGCCCCATCCATAGGGGGAACCCCCTCCAGGGGGTAAGGCAGCCCCAGGGCGGCATACTTGTGGACCCCCAGGGTGTGGTAGGGCAGCAGCTCCACCCGCTCGATGTACCGGATGGTCTTTAAATACTCCTCCAGCCCTGTCAGATGGGCATCCCCGTCGGTGAGGCCGGGCGCCACCACATGCCGGACCCACAGGGGGACGGCGGCCTGCTGGGCCGCCGCCAGAAAGCGGGAAAATGGTTCCATGGAGCTGCCGGTGACTTTCCGCCAGCCCTCCGGGGTGTAGTGCTTCACGTCCAGCAGGATCAGATCGGTGTGGGCCAGGATAGCCCCATACTCCCCCAGGCCGCAGCCCGCCGTGTCCAGGCAGGTGTGCAGTCCCGCCTCCTGACACAGCGCCAGACATTCGGCCAGAAACTCCTGCTGGAGCAGAGGCTCCCCGCCGGAAAAGGTGACCCCGCCCCGGTCCCCATAGTAGGGCCTGTACCGGAGCAGCCGGTCCGTCAGCTGCCGGGGGGTAACAGTCTCCGCCGGTCCGTCCGCCGCCCAGGTGTCCGGATTGTGGCAGTAGCGGCAGCGCAGGGCGCAGCCCTGCAAAAAGACCACCGACCGGATCCCGGGTCCATCCACCAGCCCCATAGACTCCAGAGAGTGGATCCGCCCTTGCGTCATCGGGCGCATACCTCCTTTTTCCATAAAGAAAAGCCGACAGTCCGGGCTTATCTCGCCCAGACGGTCGGCTTCGTTTATCATACTCCATGTGGTAGGCTCCACATTATCCGTCAGTCATATGATAAAATCTTTATAGCACGGCCCCTGCCATTTGTCAAGAGGTTTTCTCCGGAGCAGTCAGGTCAGCCGCCGTTTCGGGCAGCCAGGGACACCCAGCCGTTCTGCTCCCGGCGGCGGATGATACGCAGGCCGCAGCGCTCCAGCGCGGCCTGCACCTCGTCGGCCCGGGTGTCGATGATGCCGGAGCACAGGAACACCCCGTCCCCGGTGAGCCACTCCCCCGCCTTGGCGGCCAGGGGCATAATGACGTCGGCCACAATGTTGGCCAGCACCAGGGGATAGCGCCGGGCGCCCAACTCCTTCACCAGGGCCTGGTCGGAGAGCACATCCCCCGCCCGGACGGTGTACCGGTCCCGGCCGATGCCGTTGAGCCCGGCGTTCTCATAGGCCACGTCCACCGCCTTGGGGTCGATATCCACCGCCACCGCGTCGGAGGCCCCCAGAGCCATGGCGGCGATGGACAGGATGCCGCTGCCGCAGCCCAGGTCCAGCACCGGCTGGCCGGGGACCACATACTCCTCCAGTCCCATCAGGCACAGCTGGGTGGAGGCGTGGTTGCCGGTGCCGAAGGTGAGCCCCGGGTTGAGGTACACCGGGGTGCGCCCCTCCGGCGGGGTCTGGTCCTTCTCCCACTCGGGGACGATCCACAGCTTCTCCCCCACCGCCATGGGCTTGTAGTACTTCTGCCAGGAGTGGGCCCAGTCGTTGTCCCCCAGGGAGGACAGGGTATAGGGCCTGTCGATGCCCTCCATCCACTGCTTCAGCTGGGCCTTGCCGTGGTCGTCGTCGGTGACGTAGAACTTCACCCGGCACACCCCGCGCATCCGCTCCTCCAGGGCCTCGTCCACATAGTCCCAGTACTGGTGGTTCTGCTCCAGAAAGGCCTTGAAATCCGCCTCATCCTCGATGGCGAACCCGGTGACGCCATTGGCGGTAAGCCGGGCGCACAGGCCGTCCAGCTCCTCCTCGGTGGTGTCCACCGCCACCTCCAGCCACTTTAGATCCTCCATCAGCGCACGCTCCCCAGGAAGAACAGGGCCACGGTGCCGGGGCCGGAGTGGGCGCCGATGACGGGGCCCACATAGTTGATGACCACGGTCTCCACCCCGAAGCGGGCCTTCACATCGTCGGCCACCTTCTGGGCGTCCTCCAGGCAGTCGCCGTGGCTGATGAACACCACCTGGTCCTTGGGGTCCAGGGCGGTCTTTTCCATGTGGTCCACCAGCGCCTTCAGGGAGGCGTTCCGGCCCCGGGCCGTTCCTACCTTGATCAGATGGCCCTCATCGTCCACATGCATCACCGGCTTGATGGACAGCATGGTGCCCAGCACGGCGGTGGCGGCGGAGATGCGTCCGCCCCGCTTGAGGAAGTGGAGGTCGTCCACGGTGAACCAGTGGCACAGATTCAGCTTGTGGGCCTCGGTCCAGTCCCGTACCTCCTCCATGCTCTTGCCCTGGCGCTTCAACCGGGCGGCATGCCACACCAGAAGCCCCTGCCCCAGAGAGGCGCACAGGGTATCCACCACATACACCTTCCGCTCGGGGTACTGCTCCATCAGCTCGCCGGCGGCGATCCGGGCGGAGTTGCAGGTGGCGGACAAGCCGGAGGAGAAGGCCAGCACCAGCACATCCTTCCCTTCCTTCAAAAAGGGCTCGATGGTCTCCGTGTAGTCGGCCACATTGACCGCAGAGGTGGTGGCCACTCCACCGGAGCGCAGGCAGGCATAGAAATCCGCCGGGTCGATATCCCGGTTATCCGGCCAGTTGTAATAGGTCCGGTCGTCCATGGTAAAGGACAGAGGCAGCACCTCCACCCCCAGTTCCTTCACCATTTCGTCGGACAGGTCCGCAGAGGAATCGGTCAAAATCACATAGTCTCCCATTGTTTCAGAGAACCTCCTGTTTTTTCTGATTTCAATGCGCCTGCGGCGCAGGATCAGTCTTTTTTCTTCTTCTCTTTCTCGTTTGCGGGCATCTTTGCCCGCAGCAGCTCCAGAATACGCTGGCAGGCCAGCTTGTCGGCGTAGCTGCGCAGAGCCAGGGACAGCGCCAGGCCGGGCAGATCCTCTTCCCCGGCGGTAGGGTCCAGGGACCCGGCGGTCACATCCAGCGCCCGGTCCAGCTCCATGCAGAACTGCTCATACAGTCCCCTGGGCTCCTGCCCCTGAGCCGCCGAGGCCAGCAGCAGTCCGGCATCCTTTACCGACAGCACCTGCTTCAGGGCGCAAAGGGCGGTGAGATAGGCCAGGTGGGTGCGGGAATACCGCTTGCCCTCCGCCCGGGGCATGGCGCCATCCTTGATATAATTATTCACCATAGCGGAGGTGAGGACCTCCCCCTCCCCATAGTGGATGAGTTGGCGTGGCATATAGTTGATGAGCTGGTCCATATACAGCCCGATGTCGGGAAATCCCTCCCACTCTACCGGCCGTTCGCCCTCCAGCCGCTCTTTCAGCCCACGGATCTCTTCCAAAGAGTCTCCTCCTTTCTGGTTTTCAAAACCACATCTAAGCATATCGCCGTCATTATACCACATTGCTTTCCCCGAAGTAAAGCCTTTCAGTGCCTGAAAACCGGTCTCTTGGCCCACATAACAAGATTATGTGACCTTCTCCCCTCTTTTTGCACATGGAGAGAGGGGCTATAAAAGCGCTTGTAATTTTGTGCGGTTTGACGAATGAATAAATATTGCACTTTTATGAATATGGTGTATAATGAGAATCACCAAATACGAGAGCTGTCCAGAAGCGCCTCGCGAATACCAATGGATAGGAGAGCATGTATCATGAAACATATTAAGAAACTGGCCCTGCTGGGTCTCACCGCCGTTATGTCCCTGAGTCTGCTGGCCGGCTGCGGCGGCGGCACCACCGGCGCAGCCGATACCCCCGCCGGCGGCAGCACCGCCCCTGTGACCGAGGACCAGGAGCCCGCCGAGGGCGGCTTCACCACCGTGGAGGAGGGCAAGCTGATCCTCTCCACCAACGCCGAGTTCGCTCCCTACGAGATGCTGGACGACAGCGGCAACCCCATCGGCATCGACATGGAGGTTGGCGCCGCCATCGCTGAGAAGCTGGGCCTGGAGCTGCAGATCGACGATATGGGTTTTGACGCCGCCCTGCTGGCTGTCCAGAACGGCCAGAGCGACATCGCCATGGCCGGCATCACCGTGGACGAGGAGCGGCTGGAGGTCATGGACTTCACCGATACCTACGCCACCGGCGTACAGGTTGTCATCGTTAAGGACGGCTCTGATGTGACTCTGGACAACCTGGGTGAGAAGATGATCGGCACCCAGATGGGCACCACCGGCTTCATCTACTGCACCGATGACTATGGCGAGGACCACGTCATCGGCTATGAGACTGGCGCTGTGGCCGTGCAGGCTCTGGTCAACGGCCAGATCGATGCCGTAGTCATTGATAACCTGCCCGCCCAGTCCTATGTGGAGGCCAACGAGGGTCTGACCATTCTGGATACCGAGTATGCCGTGGAGGACTACGCCATCGGCGTGAAGAAGGGCAATACCGCTCTGCTGGAGGCCGTCAACAGCGCCATGGCGGAGCTGAAAGCCGACGGTACCTTCCAGAACATCGTGGACAAGTACATCAAGGCGGACTGAATCCAACAACTGAATCAACCGGAAGAAGGGCGGCGATGAGCCGCCCTTCCCCGGCGTTATAAGAAAGAAAGGAGGGGCCCTATGGAAGCGTGGTTGACGGATGTTGTCAATGGCTTTACAAAGGCCTTTATCACCGGAGACCGGTGGAAACTCTATTTGAAGGGCCTGGGGGTCACCCTGGAGCTCACTGTGATCGCCCTTGCGATGGGCGTGATCCTGGGTGTACTGGTGGCTGTGATCCGGACTGCCCACGATCAGCAGCGCCCCGGGCACCACAATCCCCTGCTGGGCCTTGCCAATATCCTCTGTAAGGTCTACACCACTGTGATCCGCGGCACCCCCATGATGGTCCAGCTGCTGATCTGGGCCTTCGTTATCTTCGCCTCCAGCCGCAACCGCACCCTGATCGGCGCCTTCGGCATCGGCATCAACTCCGGCGCCTATGTGGCTGAGATCGTCCGGGGCGGCCTGATGAGCGTGGACATCGGTCAAAGCGAGGCCGGGCGCTCTCTGGGGCTGGGATATCTGGATACGATGCGCTTTATCGTCGTTCCCCAGGCCTTTAAAAATATCCTTCCGGCCCTGGGCAACGAGTTCATCACCCTGTTTAAGGACACTTCCCTGGTCTCCGCCATCGGCGGCGCCGAGCTGATCTATTACGCCAAGGCGGTGGGGTCCAAAACCTTTGAGGTCATGTATCCCTACATCGGCATTGCCATTATGTACCTGGCCGTGGTCATGCTTCTCACCTGGCTCCAGGGTAAGCTGGAAAGGAGGCTGCGTCAAAGTGATCGACGTTAAACATCTGTCCAAGTCTTTCGGTGACCACCTCGTGCTGGACGACATCTCCGAGCACATCAGTCCCGGCGAAAAGGTGGTCGTTCTGGGCCCCTCCGGCTCCGGCAAGTCCACCTTCCTGCGGTGTCTCAATCTGCTGGAGCACCCCACCGCCGGTTCCATTACCTTCGAGGGGACCGTGATAACCGACCCCAAGGTGGAGATCGACAAGGTCCGTCAGCAGATGGGCATGGTGTTCCAGCACTTCAATCTCTTCCCCAACATGACCATCCGGAAAAATATCACCCTGGCCCCTGTGCGCACCGGTCTGATGAAGCAGGACGAGGCCGACGAGGCCGCTGTCGCTCTGCTGAAGCGGGTGGATCTGCTGGACAAGGCAGACGCCTACCCCAATCAGCTCTCCGGCGGCCAGAAGCAGCGCATCGCCATCGTCCGGGCCCTGGCCATGAAGCCCAAGGTGATGCTCTTTGACGAGCCCACCTCCGCTCTGGACCCCGAGATGGTGGGTGAGGTGCTGGAGGTCATGAAGGAGCTGGCCGATGAGGGCATGACCATGGTGGTGGTCACCCACGAGATGGGCTTCGCCCGCGAGGTGGCCAGCCGGGTCCTCTTTATGGACGGCGGCCACATTCTGGAGCAGAACGAGCCCCACGCCTTCTTTGCCAACCCCAAAGAGCCCCGCACCATCGAGTTTCTCTCCAAGGTGCTGTAAGCCCCTCAAAAGGCGCTCCGCACTTCTGTTTGTCAATTGCAAAAAATACACGGACCTGGTCTCCAGGCCCGTGTATTTTTATGCGCCCGGTTGACATCCCGGCCCCTGGTGGGCAGGGAGGCCGCCGGGACAGAAAGCCCGGGGGGCTTGATGCTTTTGCTTACTTGTAGAGCTCGACCTCGTCAACACAAGCTCCACATCCCTCGCTTCGCCGTATACGGCAAAGCTCCCTCGTTCCGCTGTGTCTCCTCTCCCACCCGCAGTCACTTCGTTCGACTGCGGGTGGGCTCCCGCGAGATGCTCGTAGCGGGCCTTGGCGGCCAACCCCACCGGGTCTGTAGACCCGGCGGGGACTCCATATTGGATCTGCCCGGCGGAAATGAATTCCGCCGGCATCAAGGCTTTGGGCCAATGCCCAAAGCTCTTGACCCGCGCACTGCGCCGTCCCGCCTCCGGCGGGTGAAGAGGCCGCCGGGACAGAAAGACCCCCGGGCTTTCGCCCGGGGGTCTTGGTGCTTTTGCTTACTTGTAGAGCTCGACCAGCTTGGTCAGATGCTCGTAGCGGGCCTTGGCGGCCTCTTCGTTCTGAGCGAAGAGCTCCTTGGCGCGCTCGGGGAAGGCGCGGGTCAGGGAGGAGTAGCGAGCCTCGTTCATCAGGAACTCCTGATAGCCGCCAGCGGGGGCCTTGGAGTCCAGGGTGAAGGGGTTCTTGCCCTCGGCCTTGAGCGCGGGGTTGTACCGGAACAGGTTCCAGTAGCCGCAGTCCACAGCCTTCTTCATCTCGGCCTGGCAGTTGGCCATGCCGCCCTTGATGGAGTGCATCTCGCAGGGCGCGTAGCCGATGACCAGGGAGGGGCCGTGATAGGCCTCGGCCTCGGTGATGGCCTTCAGGGTCTGGTTGGGGTTGGCGCCCATGGCGATCTGGGCCACGTAGACGTAGCCGTACTGCATGGCGATCTCAGCCAGGCTCTTCTTGGGCTGGGTCTTACCGGCGGCGGCAAACTGAGCCACCTGGCCGATGTTGGAGGACTTGGAGGCCTGTCCGCCGGTGTTGGAGTACACCTCGGTGTCGAACACGAAGATGTTGACGTCCTCACCGGAGGCGATGACGTGATCCAGGCCGCCGTAACCGATGTCGTAGGCCCAGCCGTCGCCGCCGAAGATCCAGACGGACTTCTTGTTCAGGTACTCCTTCTCCTGCAGGATCTCCTTGGCCACGGGGCAGCCGGCTTCGGCGGCCTTCTCGGCGGCGGCGATCAGAGCCTTGGTGGCCTCGCCGTTGGCGGCGCCATCCTCGGCAGTCTCCAGGAACTTCTCGATCTCGGCCTTGGGGGCGCGGTCGTCCTTGGCCCACTCGGTCAGCTTGCCGATCAGGCGGTCACGGATGGCCTTCTGGCCCAGATACATGCCCAGACCGTGCTCGGCGTTATCCTCGAACAGGGAGTTGGCCCAGGTGGGACCCTTGCCTTCCTTGTTCACGGTGTAGGGAGAGGTAGCGGCAGGACCGCCCCAGATGGAGGAACAGCCGGTGGCGTTGGAGACGTACATCCGGTCGCCGCACACCTGGGTGATCAGGCGGGCATAGGCGGTCTCGGCACAGCCGGCGCAGGAGCCGGAGAACTCAAGCAGAGGCTGCTTGAACTGGCTGCCCTTGACGGTGGTGATGTCCTCCACGTCGGCCTTGGGGGCGACCTTGGCCACCATGTAGTCGAAGACCTCCTGCTCGGCGGCCTGGGACTCCTGAGGCTTCATGGTCAGTGCCTTCACGGGGCAGGTGCTCACGCACACGGTGCAGCCCATGCAGTCCAGGGGGCTGACGGTGAGGGCGAACTTGTAGACGCCCTTGCCCTTGCCGGCCTTGATGTCCACGATCTTTGCCTGAGCGGGGGCGTTCTTGGCCTCCTCCTCGGTGAGGGCGAAGGGACGGATGGTGGCGTGGGGGCAGACGTAGGAGCACTGGTTACACTGGATACACTTGGTGGGGTCCCACTCGGGCACGGACACGGCCACGCCGCGCTTCTCGTAGGCAGCGGCGCCCTGGAAGAAGGTGCCGTCCTCGTGGCCGTTGGCAAAGGCGGAAACAGGCAGGCTGTCGCCGTCCATGCGGCCCACGGGCTCCATGATGTCCTGCACCATCTTCACGGTGTCGGGATCGCCCTGCAGGTGCTCCTCAACAACCTTGTCCTCGGCAGTAGCCCAGGAGGCGGGCACCTCGAACTTGTGGAACGCGGTGGCGCCGGCGTCGATGGCCTTGTGGTTCATGTCCACCACGTCCTGGCCCTTCTTCAGGTAGGAGTGAGTGGCGGCGTCCTTCATGTACTGGATGGCCTCGGCCTCGGGCATCACCTTGGCCAGCTTGAAGAAAGCGGACTGCAGGATGGTGTTGGTGCGCTTGCCCATGCCGATCTCGATGGCCAGGTCGATGGCGTTGATGGTGTAGACCTGGATGTTGTGCTCGGCAATGTAGCGCTTGGCAGCGGCGGGCATGTGCTGATCCAGCTCCTCGTCGCTCCACTGGCAGTTGATCAGGAACACGCCGCCGTCCTTCACGTCACGGACCATGGGGAAGCCCTTGACGATATAGGCGGGCACGTGGCAGGCCACGAAGTCGGCCTTGTTGATGTAGTAGGGAGCGCGGATGGGACGATCGCCGAAGCGCAGGTGGCTGATGGTCACGCCGCCGGTCTTCTTGGAGTCATACTGGAAGTACGCCTGAACGTACTTGTCGGTGTGGTCGCCGATGATCTTGATGGAGTTCTTGTTGGCGCCCACGGTGCCGTCGCCGCCCAGACCCCAGAACTTGCACTCGATGGTGCCGGGAGCCGCGGTGTTGGGAGCGGGCTTCTCCTCCAGGGAGGTGAAGGTCACGTCGTCCACGATGCCCACGGTGAACTGACGCTTGGGCTGATCCTTGGTCAGCTCCTCATACACGGCAAACACGTTGCTGGGAGGAGTGTCCTTGGAGCCCAGGCCGTAGCGGCCGCCGATGATGGTAGCCTCGCGGCCGGCGTTGGCAAAGGCGGTGACAACGTCCAGGTACAGAGGATCGCCCAGAGCGCCGGGCTCCTTGGTGCGGTCCAGAACAGCGATCTTGGTGGCGGTGGCGGGAATGGCCTCCAGCAGCTTGTCGGCGCGGAAAGGCCGGTACAGGCGGACCTTCACCAGGCCCACCTTCTCGCCGTGGGCGTTCAGGTAGTCGATGACTTCCTCGGCCACGTCGCAGATGGAGCCCATGGCGACGATGACGCGGTCAGCGTCGGGAGCGCCATAGTAGTTGAACAGCTGATAGTTGGTGCCCAGCTTCTCGTTGACCTTGCCCATGTACTCCTCGACGATGCCGGGAATGGCCTCGTAGTACTTGTTGGCAGCCTCACGGTGCTGGAAGAAGATGTCGCCGTTCTCGTGGGAACCGCGCATCACAGGACGCTCGGGGTTCAGGGCGCGCTTGCGGAAGGCTTCCACAGCGTCCATGTCCACCATGTCCTTCAGGTCCTCGTTGTCCCAGATGGCGATCTTCTGGATCTCGTGGGAGGTACGGAAGCCGTCGAAGAAGTTGATGAAGGGGACGCGGCCCTTGATGGTGGCCAGGTGGGCAACAGCGCCCAGGTCCATGACCTCCTGGGGGTTGGACTCACACAGCATGGCAAAGCCGGTCTGGCGGCAGGCCATGACGTCAGAGTGGTCGCCGAAGATGTTCAGAGCGTGGGTCGCCACGGTACGGGCGGACACATGGAACACGCAGGGCATCAGCTCGCCGGCCAGCTTGTACATATTGGGGATCATGAGCAGCAGGCCCTGAGAGGCGGTGTAGGTGGTGGTCAGAGCACCGGCGGCCAGGGAGCCGTGGACGGTACCGGCAGCGCCGGCCTCAGACTGCATCTCCACCACATTGACGGTGGTGCCAAAGATATTCTTGCGGCCCTGAGCGGCCCACTGGTCAACATTGTCGGCCATGGGGCTGGACGGAGTGATGGGGTAGATACCCGCAACCTCGGTAAAGGCGTAGGATACGTGGGCAGCCGCGGTGTTGCCGTCCATGGATTTCAGCTTTCTCGCCATGAAACGATTCCTCCTTGTTCGTTATTCCAGGGCAATGGGAATCGGTCCCCGCCTCTCACAAGAGACCGGGCCGGATTCCCATTACCCTGGCTGTTTCCCCGCTTACCAGAAAGAAACTTCCTGTAGCGCCTTCATTGTAACACCATCCATACTGTTTGTAAATCAAATCTTACTTATCTGTGAAAATTTTCTTCAAATTCTCAAATCCCTAGGAAATTGCCCTGATTTTTCTCTTTTGCCAGGAAAAAATTCGAAGTGTGGTTCGGGGGATAAACCCGTTATATTAGACCAACCGGTCTGATCTTATTAACTTTTAAAGCATCTATTTTGCACGCTCTGCGCCTCATTTGCAATCTATATTTTCCCATATTTTGAGCATTCTATTTTGAACTCTGCAAATGAATTCAGATGGTTTATTTACAGAGTCTATGTTGAACGTCCCAAAACTGACCTTAAGAAAAATAAATAAATTGATTATTCAAATAAGTTCAGTCTTGTAGTATAGTGTGGGAAACACCCCAGAAAAGAAAGGAGCTGTTTCCCTATGGAGTCTTCACAGAAACACATCACAAAAACCGCGATGATGGCAGCCATCATATTTGTCTGTACCTATACTTTTAAGATCCCAATTGCCATTACGGGAGGATATACGCATTTGGGCGACTGCGCCATTTTCTTGGGCGTGATGATCCTGGGCCGAAAAAACGGCGCGATTGCAGCAGCGTTAGGAGCTTCTATGGCTGACCTATTGGGCGGCTTCATGCTCTGGGTGCTCCCAACTGCCGTCATCAAAGGTATCATGGCCTATTTGATGGGGCTCATCATTGAAAAGATTTTGCCCGGAAAGCCATGGAACTGGTTGGTGGGCGAACTTCTGGGCGGCCTTATCCAGGTGATCTGCTATCAGTCGTTAAAAGCCCTCCTGCTCGGTCCGGCCGCTGCTTTGGCCACAATACCCACTATTCTAGCTCAGACTACAGCCGGTATCATGATTGGATCACTGTTGATCGTTTTTCTGAATACCTCCGGCGTAATCAGCCGGCTGAAAATCAAGTAAGGAGCGTGCAACATGAAAAAGATAGATGCTCATGCACACATCGGCAACTTTAGTGGTTGGGCCGATGGGGTCGGAGGACAGCCAGAACAATTGATTGCCCTGATGGATGAATATGAAGTGGAGCAGACCGTTTTATGCTCTAGGGATCATACCGGAAATGATGACATTGTTAAGGCACGGGACAACTATCCAGGACGCTTCCTTCCGCTTGTATATCTGAATCCCCTGGAAGGAGAGACAGAATGCCGCCGGAAAGTGGAAACCTATGTGGATGATCTGGGCTTTCTGGGCTTTAAGCTCAACCCTCTGCGGTATGCCTTTTTGGCGGATGACCCAATTATGGATCCCATCATGGAGATGGCCCGGCAGCGATCGCTGCCGGTGTTCATTCACTCTGGACACCCTCCATTTTCCCTGCCCTGGAGCATCGCTCTGCTGGCTGAGCGTTTTCCAGACGTCAAAACTGTAATGATTCATATGGGCCATGGACATGGAGTCTATGTAGACGCCGCACTGAAAATGGCAATGCGATATCCAAATCTGTATCTAGAAATGTCTGGTATGCCTATGGGGGTAAAAATTCGACAGGCATATCAGGATGTCGGCCATGACCGGATCATGTTTGGCACGGATTACCCATTCCATCATCCTTCTGTCGAAATTCAGAAAGTGCTGACCTGCGGGCTTGATGATCAGGCCATGGAAGATATCTTCTACAACAACGTGCGGAATCTGTTTGCGTAAGCCCTCCTTTCTTCTGCGCTCTATAATCAGTTCAGAGATAACACAGATCAATATCCAAATCTTTTCTTTGGCAACGAATCCACCTTCCTGTCCTCAAACGCCCTATTCTGTACATAAATACTCCGGCGCTGCGTTTGCCTGCAAATAGATGGTGTGCTATAATAGGCATACTTCTACTATGACATCCGAGGTGGTCAGTCATGCTGTGTGAAGTTCGTTCCCTGGGTCTGACCGGTATTTCCGGCTATGAGGTGCGGGCGGAGTGCGACCTGTCCGGCGGCCTGCCCGCCTTTGACATCGTGGGCCTGCCCGACGCGGCGGTGAAAGAGGCCCGGGACCGGGTGCGCGCCGCCATCAAGAACTGCGGCTTCTCCTTCCCGGTCTCCCGCATCACAGTCAATCTGGCCCCGGCGGACCGGCGGAAAGAGGGCACGGTGTATGATCTGCCCATCCTGGTTGGCATTCTGGCGGCGGGCGGACAGCTCCGCCTGCCGGACGCCCCCTGCGCCTTTGTGGGGGAGCTGTCCCTGTCGGGCAAGCTGCGGCCCATCCCCGGTATGCTGCCCATGGCGCTGGCCGCCCGCCGGGCGGGCATCAAGGAGCTGTATGTCCCCGCTTCCGCCGCCGCCGAGGCCACACTGGCGGGGGAACTGACCGTCTATCCGGTGGAGAACGTCTCCCAGCTGGTGGCCCACCTGCGGGGAGACACGCCACTCTGCCCCGCCGAGCCCTGGACCCCCGGCGCCGCCCTGGAGACAGAGCTGGACTTTGCCGACGTCAAGGGCCAGGAGAACGGCAAGCGCGCCCTGGAGATCGCCGCCGCCGGCGGACACAACCTGGCCATGGTGGGCCCGCCCGGGTCGGGCAAATCCATGCTGGCCCGCCGCCTGCCCTCCATCCTGCCTGATATGACCCGGCGGGAGGCCCTGGAGTGTACCGAGGTGCACTCCGTCATGGGGCTGACCAGTGCAGAGCGGCCCATGCTGCTCCAGCGGCCCTTCCGCTCCCCCCACCACACCGTGTCCGCCATGGGCATGGCCGGGGGCGGCTCCACCCCCCGGCCGGGAGAGATCTCCCTGGCCCACAATGGGGTGCTCTTCCTGGACGAGCTGCCCGAGTTCTCCAAGGAGGTGCTGGAGACCCTGCGCCAGCCTCTGGAGGACGGACAGGTCCAGATCAGCCGGGTGGCCGGGACGGCGGTCTTTCCCGCCCGGTTCATGCTGGTGTGCGCCATGAATCCATGCAAGTGCGGCTGGTACGGCACAGGCCGGTGCCGCTGTACCCCCAAGGCGGTGGAGCAGTATCTGGGCAAGCTGTCCGGCCCCCTGCTGGACCGCATCGACCTGTATGTGGAGGTGCCCGCTCTGGACTTTGAGCAGCTCTCCCGCCGGCCGGACGCGGAGCCCTCCGCCGTCATCAAGGCCCGGGTAAACGCGGCCCGGTCCATCCAGACTGCCCGCTTCGGCCCGGAGGGGCCCGACTGCAACGCCCACATGGGGCAGCGGGAGCTGACCCAATTCTGTCAGCTGGATGGGGCGGGCACCGCCCTCATCAAGGGGGCCTTCGACCGCATGGGCCTTACCGCCCGCAGCTACGACCGCATCCTGCGGGTGGCCCGCACCATCGCCGACCTGGACGGGGCGGAGTCCATCGCCGTGGACCATCTGGCCGAGGCCATCCAGTACCGGGAGAGCGCCCTGCTCCGGCGGTGAGCCGCGCTCCCATGCATATCCGCGCCATATAAGAAAAGCCCTCCGGCGTTGCCGGAGGGCTTTCTATATCATTTATCATTTTCCGATCACTCGGCGGAGATCATGTAGTAGTACACGGGCTGGCCGCCGGAGAGCATGGTGATCTCGGCGTTGGGACAGCACTCGCTGAAGAGGGCCAGCGCCTTCTCGGCCTCCTCCTCAGTCACGTCCTCCCCGTAGAAGATGTTGATAAACTCGGCGCTCTGCTGGGCGTCGGCCTGGGCCAGACGGCGCAGCAGCTGGTCCAGCTCCCGCTCGGTGCCGAAGAGCTGGTGCTCGGTGAGGGCCAGATAGTCCCCCTGCTTGATGGCGATGCCGTCCAGATCGGAATCCCGGGCGGCGTAGGTGATCTCGGAGGTGGTCACATGGCCGATGGCCTCGGTCATGGCGGCCACATTCTCCTCCTGGGAGGCCCCCGGGTCCATGACCATCAGAGCGGAGATCCCCTGGGGTACCGACTTGGTGGGCAGCACCACCACCTGCTTGCCCTCGGTCAGGCGGACACACTGCTGGGCCGCCATGATGATGTTGCCGTTGTTGGGCAGCACGAAGACGATCTCCGCCGGGGTGGCGTCGATCTCCTTCAGGATGTCGTCGGTGGAGGGGTTCATCGTCTGCCCGCCGCTGATGACGCCGTCGGCGCCCAGATCCCGGAACACGGTGGCCAGGCCCTCGCCGGCGGCCACGGCCACCACGCCGTACTTCTTCTCGGGGGCGGCCACCTTCCGGCCGCCTTCCTCGTGGTCGTGGTCATCCTCCAGATCGTCGGTGCTCTGGATGTGGCGTCCGGCGGCCAGATCCTCCGCCTGGGTACGCATATTCTCGATCTTGGCCAGCTCCAGCGTGCCGTACTTCTGGGCCTCAGTGAGGGCGGCGCCGGGGATGTCGGTATGAACGTGGACCTTAAAGCAGTCGTCGTCTTCGCCGATGACCAGGCTGTCGCCGATGCTGTTCAGATAGGCCTCAAAGGGCTCCAGACCCTTGTCGGAAGTCTTGCGGACGATAAACACCGTGTCAAAGGTGAAGGTGATCTCCTCGGCGGCAATGGCGGCGTAATCGGTCTTGTTCTCCGGCTTGCCGCTCTCCTCCCCGCCCTCGGGCAGGGGCAGGCCCCGCAGGGAGTCCAGCATACCCTGGAGGATCACCAGAAAGCCCTTGCCGCCGGCGTCCACCACCCCGGCCTTCTTGAGGACGGGATTCATCTCGGTGGTGTGCTCCAGGGCCACCTGGCCCTCGGCAATGGCAGCCTCCAGCACGGCCTCCGGATCATCGGGGGTCTTGCGGGCGGCGTCGGCCGCCCGGGCGGCGGCCAGACGGGACACGGTGAGGATGGTGCCCTCGGCGGGCTTCATCACAGCCTTATAGGCCGCGGCCACGCCGAAATCCAGGGCAATGGCCAGGTCCCGGCCGTCGATCTCGTCCTTGTCCTTCACTGCCTTGGACAGGCCGCGGAAGAGCAGGGACAAAATAACGCCCGAGTTGCCGCGGGCCCCCCGCAGCAGGGCGGAGGCGGTGGTGGCGGCGGCCTCTCCCACGGTGCGGGGCTGCTTCTTGCGCAGCTCCGCAGCGGCGGTGGAGATGGTCAGCCCCATGTTGGTGCCGGTGTCGCCGTCGGGCACGGGGAATACGTTCAGCTCGTTGATCTTCTGTTTCTCTAAATTGATGGAGGCCGCCGCGTGAATGATGGCCTGGGCAAATGACGCTCCGTCAATGCGCTCTCTCATGTCTGTGTTCCTTCCTTTCAATGGGCGGGCCGGCTCAGCCGATGACCATGGAGTCGATGCAAACGTCCACGTTGCGCACCTCGGCGCCGGTGGTACGCTGCACGATATAGCGGACCTCGCTCATGATGGAGCGGCTCACCGCCATCAGGTTCACGCCGTTATCCACGATGATGTGCAGTTCGATGGAGACAGAGGAGTCCTCATTATAGGTAACTTTGACGCCCTTGCCCATGGACTCCCGGCGCAGCAGGTGGACCAGACCGTCGGTCTTGGAACGCACGGCCATACCCTTCACGCCGTAGCAGTTGGTAGCGGCGGCGCCGGTAATGTTGGTAAACACCTCACTGCTGATGGTAATGGCGCCCCGTTCGGTTTGCAGCTTCATAGACTCATCCCTTCCTTTCCTGGGGGGTCTTCATAGTATCCCCGCCGGAGCGGGGGGATTGGTTGCATTGATTTGTCCTTTTATTGTATTCTATTTTACCGCAAATTACAAGGGAAAAAAGTTTCTTCCCGGCGGGAATGTGTACTTGTAATTTCCCGCCAAACCGTGTACACTGTTTTTATCAGCATTTTGTTTTCCGCACAAAAGGAGGCTGTCTGAGACATGAAAAAATTTTTCTGTGGACTGGTTAAGGTTCTGACGGTACTGACCGTGGTGGGCGCGGCCCTCTACGCCGTGGTGGCCTATTGGGATAAGCTCATGGAGCTGGGCTGCAAGGTGAAGCGCCTGGTCTCCGGCCGGGATGACGACTTCGACATGGAAGATGTGGACTTCGCCGACTGGGAAGAGTAACGTCCATCTCTCCGCCGTGGGCAGGCTCTGTCCGCTGTAAGATGCGACTTGGACTCTTTCGCGCCTGCGGGCGCGAGCTCTGCGAGGCTTTTTCCATAAGCTGAAGGCCGCTGCCAACAGGCAGCGGCCTTTTTTATTTCTGCGGCGGGCGGCTCAGCCGTCCGAAGTACCAGCCGGTGACTCCGTTCTTCTTCACCAGCGCCCGGTCCGGCAGCCGGCGCACCACGGACAGGAGGTCCCCCGGCTCCACCGCCGGGCGGTAATCGGTGGATTCCTTGCACAGGGTCTGCTCCCCGGCGCGGTAGAGGTAGTCGGTGAGCACATCCACCTCCCGGCCGCTCTCCAGGTGGCGGCAGCGGCACAGGGTTCCGCCCTGCCGAAGCACCTCCACCTGACTGTGGCCCCAGCGGACATTCACCGACTCGGCCGTCTCCGCCTGGGCGTCCAGAGCCATGGCGGTGGGCAGCTCGTCACAGGCAAACCAGGAAAACCCCTCTCCCGGTTTCCGGGGGAGTACCAGGGCGTTGAGCTGGGCGTCCCGCTGGAGGGCGCAGCCCCCGTCGATGGAGACGATGTGCTGCTCCTCCGATACCAGGGGGTGGGTGGTGGGGATATGGGGGTGGTAGAGGGTCACCGGCGTGTGGCCCACGATGCACCACCGGCGGAACCGCACGCCCTGGTCCAGAAAGCTGTCATTTTTCATGCAGTCCCAGGCCGACATCTCCTCCAGCCCCTCCTCATCCCACACGCCGCCGTGGACAAAGAGGTAATCTGGCGTGACCAGGATCTCAGGCATGGAGGCCAGAAAGCGCAGCTCCGGGCCGAAGCGGTCCAGGATCACCTGCCGCAGAGCGGGCAGGTCGTCGGGGGAGCGGGTCTCAAAGCCCGCCTCCTGGCCCATCTGCATCAGGATGCAGCGCCCCCGCCAGAGATCCAGATAGTGCTCAAAGAAGCCGGGGCGTATCCGTGAGGCGTCCACAAACTCCAGCACCAGGTCGTCGCAGTTGCCCCGGACGCAGTACACCGTCCGGTGCCGGGACAATTCCATGACGTAGCGCAGCACCGACAGGCTGTCCGGGCCCTTTTCCACCAGATCCCCCAGCAGCACCAGAATATCCTCCGGGCCGTATCCTGCCCGGTCCAACACGCCCCGGAGCAGGGGCAGGCTGCCGTGGATGTCGCTGACCACCAGCACCCGCCGCCCGGCGGGAAACTCCAGCCGCTGGACCCGGGCCTTTCGGGTCTTCTGTTCCATGGCGCCCTCCTTCCTTTACAGTGAGACCGACTTCTGCGCCTGATAGAGCTGCGCGTACTCGCCCCCCCGGGCCATCAGCTCCTCGTGGGTACCCTCCTCGGCGATGCCGCATCCGTCAATGACCACAATGCGTCCGGCGGAACGGATGGTGGACAGCCGGTGGGCGATGATGATCGTGGTGCGGCCCTGGGCCAGGGCGTCAAAAGCGGACTGGATGCGGGACTCGGTAACGGTATCCAGGGCGGAGGTCGCCTCGTCCAGGATAAGGATGGGGGGATTTTTCAGGAAGATACGGGCAATGGATACCCGCTGCTTCTGGCCGCCGGAGAGCATGACGCCCCGCTCGCCCACCTGGGTCTGGAAGCCGTCGGGCATCTCCAGGATGTCGTCGTAGATCTCGGCCCGCTTGGCGGCCTCGATGATCTCCGCCTCGGTGGCGTCGGGCCGGCCGTAGCGGATGTTGTCGTAGATGGTACCGGCGAAGAGGAACACGTCCTGCTGAACGATGCCGATCTGCTCCCGCAGGTCATGCTGCTTCAGCTCCCGCACGTCCTGGCCGTCCACCAGTACCCGTCCGCCGGTGACGTCGTAGAACCGGGGGATGAGCTGGCACAGGGTGGACTTGCCGCCGCCGGAGGGGCCCACCACTGCCACCGTCTCGCCGGGGCTGACGTGGAGGGTGACGTGCTCCAGCACCGGCTCGGCGGAGGACTCGTACCGGAAGGTCACGTCGTCCACCAGGATATCCCCCTCCACATGGTCCAGCCCATGGGCGTCGGGGGCGTCCTGGATGTCGGGCTCCACCCGCATCAGCTCGGTGAACCGCTTGAAGCCGGCCATGCCCTGCATGAACTGCTCCACGAAGGCGGACAGCTTGCGGATGGGAGTAATAAAGGTGGTGACATACAGGGCGAAGGTGGTCAGGTCGATGAAGTCCATCTCCCCCCTCATGATGAGGAAGCCGCCGAAGGCGATGACCAGCACCGACAGGATGCCCATGAAGAACTCCATGCCGGACTGATAGAAGGCCATGGTCTTGTAATAGCCCCGCTTGGCGCCCCGGAACTGGTCGTTGGCGGCGTTGAACTTGGCGCTCTCGGCGTCCTCGTTGGCGAAGGCCTTGGCGGTACGCATGCCGGAGATGGAGGACTCCACCTCGCCGTTGATACCGGCCAGCTTGGCCTTGACCTCAATGGATGCCTTCATCATCTTTTTCCGGGTCAGGGCGGTAAAGATGATAAAGATGGGGATGACGGCAAAGACGACGAGGGCCAGCTGCCACTGGATGGTGAGCATGATGCCGAAGGCGCCCAGGATGGTCACAGAGGAGATAAACAGGTCCTCCGGGCCGTGGTGGGCCAGCTCGGTGATCTCAAAGAGGTCGCCGGTGACCCGGCTCATGAGCTGGCCGGTGCGGTTTTTGTCGTAGAAGGAGAAGGACAGGTCCTGCATGTGGGCAAACAGATCCCGGCGGATATCCGCCTCCATCCGCACGCCCAGCAGGTGGCCCCAGTAGGTGACGATGAAGTAGAACACGCCCTTGAGCACATAGGCCAGGGCCAGCAGCACCATCACGGTGAAGAAGGTGGCGAACAGCTTGTTGGGCAGCAGGGTCTGCATGGCCTCCCGGGACACCATGGGGAAGAGCAGATCCACGATACAGATGCACAGGGCGCACACCATATCCAGCAGGAACAGCTTCCAGTGGGGCCTGTAATAGGAGGCAAAGATCCGCAGATAGCCCCTGTTTTTAAAGTCTTTTTTCTTGGTCATGGCGGTCTCCTCTCAAAAAATCCGTTACTTTATAGTATAATCTGCCGTCTCCGGCTTTGTCAACCGATGGAAGGGGTGGGGGAGTGTCCAAACAAAGAGTTAAAGAAAGTCAAAGAGTGAAAAGGGCACAGTT
>CAUWDA010000009.1:0-65965 GCA_963557075.1 uncultured Flavonifractor sp.
CCGCAATGCGGCAGGCCCGGCCTTTGTCATCCGGCAATATAGGGGAGTGTGGGCTGCTGGCGTGACGATCCGTTTACTCAGCAATAGAGATGGATCCCCACGAAAAAAATGGCCGCCCGGTGGGCGGCCATTTTTCTCGGAATGACAGGTCTTTTGTATGGGGGAGCAGGGGCCGCCGGGGGCGGATGGGCTGTCTGTAGGGCGGGGGCTTGCCCCCACTGCCCGGCATCTCCAAATGCATAGGTGAAGCTCAGTCCGCCGGGATGAAAGCGGTCACCGACTGGCGGAAGGTCTCCTGATCTCCGGGGGCCCCGTGGAGCCGGACAGTTGCCGGGCGGGACAGGTCCAGGGAGAACAGCCCCATGATGGATTTTCCGTCCACCACATAGCGGCCGGAGAGCACATCCACCTCGCAGGGCGAATGGGAAGCGGCGTTGACGAACTGACGGACCTCCTCGATGGAGGACAGAGAGACCTGAAATTCAGACATGGGGCGCCTCCTAAAATGAGATGTTTTCCTTGAAATACAGTGGGAATCCCGTATAATAGGGGATACCGAAACTTCGTACTATTTATTATACGGGCAAGTCAACTATTTTTCAACAGAAAAAGGTCCGCAAAGAGAGGAAAGCGTATGCGCACAGCGATCTATACCCTGGGCTGCAAAGTGAACCAGTACGAGACCCAGGCCATGGAGGCCGAACTCACCCGCCGGGGCCACACTCTGGTACCCTTTGACGGGGAGGCCGACGCCTATATCATCAATACCTGCACCGTCACGGCGGTGAGCGATAAAAAATCCCGCCAGATGATCCGGCAGGCCCGCAAGCGGTCTCCCCACGCCATCGTGGCGGTGTGCGGCTGCTACGCACAGACCGACCCCGAGGCCGTGGAGGCTCTGGAGGTGGATCTGGTGATGGGCACCAACGACCGCATGGGCTTTCTGGACCGGCTGGAGGCCCTCAGCCCCGACGGGGGGCAGGTGGTGGACGTGGACGACGCCCTCCGCCGCCGCACCTTCGAGCGGCTGCCTGCCGGCGGCCTGGAGGGCCGCACCCGGGCCATGCTGAAGGTGGAGGACGGCTGCGTCAACTTCTGCACCTACTGCATCATCCCCTATGCCCGGGGGCCCATCCGCTCCCTGCCCGCGGAGGAGGCGGCCGCCCAGGCCGCCCAGCTGGCGGCGGAGGGGTACAAAGAGCTGGTGCTCACCGGCATCGAGATCTCCTCCTGGGGGCGGGACCTGCCCGGCAGGCCGGAACCGATGGACCTCATTGAGGCGGTGTGCGCCGCCGCTCCCGGCTGCCGGGTGCGGCTGGGCTCCCTGGAGCCCCGGACCATCACGGCGGAGTTCTGCCGCCGGGGGGCGGCCATCCCCAACCTGTGCCCCCACTTCCATCTGTCCATGCAGTCGGGGTGCGACGCCACCCTCAAGCGGATGAACCGAAAATATGATACCGAACGGTATTATGAGAGCGTTAGATTACTGCGGGAATACTTTGACCGCCCCGGCATCACCACCGACCTTATCGTGGGCTTCCCCGGGGAGACCGAGAAGGAGTTTGAGCAGACGCTGGAATTTGTGCGCAAGTGCGCCTTCTCCGCCATGCACATCTTCCCCTACTCCCGCCGCTCCGGCACCCCGGCGGCCGCCATGCCGGACCAGGTGCCCAACGCGGTGAAGGAGGAGCGGGCCCACCGGGCGGGCGAGGTGGCCCGGCAGCTCCACCAGACCTGGCTGGAGAGCTGGGTGGGCCGGACCCTGCCCGTCCTCTTCGAGGAGGAGAAAGACGGCCTGTGGCGGGGCCACGCCCCCAACTACACCGAGGTCTTTGCCGCCGGTGAGGGATTACACAATGTCATAAAGGATGTAGAAATTGTGGAGGTCTGTCAGGGCAGCTTGAAAGGGAGGGTGTAAAGTGAAACAACGTCTGCTTCTCCTGGCTCTGGCCCTGGCCCTGCTGGCCGGCTGCACGCCGCCGGAGCCTTCCCCTTCGCCCACTCCGGAGCCAGATCCCGCCCCCGTGGCCGGGCTGGATTTTGACGCCTTTCTGGGGGAGGTCAACACCCGCCGCAAGGCGGTCATTGCGGCGGAGGCCGCTCTGGATATCAGCCAATGGACGCCCGACTTCACCGACCAGAACAACACCTATACGGAGGAGGAAATGGAACTTCTCCTGACGCCCCACGACCTGACGGAGCCGTTGACGATAGAAACTGCCCAGGAGGATATCGAGGCTTTCTTCACCCTCCTGCGCACCACCTACGGGGCCTATGAGTATTTCGGCGGCGACGAGGTGTTCGGCCCGCTGGAGGAGCAGGTGCTGGCACAGGTGGCGGACTATGAGGGTGTTTTCTATGTCCATACCATTCAGGATCTTCTGGCGGATGCCCTGATCCCCGTGGTCCAGGACGGGCATTTTGCCATCGGTGGACAGCCTCTCATTGAGCCGCATCGGGTCTATATGTACTATGTACCCGGCCTGTATCTCTCCGAAGCAGAGGGGCTGGACCCAAACTATGTGAAGCCCACCATTGGTCCGGAGGGGCAGATCTGCTATGGTTTCTATGCCCTGAGCCAGGATGGGACCGACCTGCCCGACACCCTGGGGGACTATGACCTGGACTGGACCCAGGCTGAGAGGTCGACTCGTGGAAACGAGATATTTACGGAATACTCTTATCAGGACATCCCCGTGCTGCAATCCACTCAGATGTACGCCAACGCGCCGGAACAGGAGGTCCAGCTGGAGCGTTTTGCCGCCTGCGGCCAGGAGTATGCCGATGAGCCGGTGCTGATTTTTGATGTGCGGGCCAACCCCGGCGGCAGCGACATCTGGATCATGAATTGGTTTGAGGGATTTACCGGCCAGCCCGCTAAACCTAAGGCCGTTATCGGACATCGATACAGCCAGCTGTCCTGCCGAGCCTTTGACTTTTACCCCGAGGACGGGATGGGCGCCTGGGCGGTGTCAGAGGCCCAGGGGACATGGGCGTCCAGCGAAGCCGTGACGCTCCTGCTGGCAGATAAGGGCACTGCCTCCTCCGGGGAAACGGTAGCGGAGTTCTTCCGCTCCATGGAAAATGTACTGGCCATTGGGGGACCAACCAGCGGCTGTAACCTGGTGCCGAACAACTGGACTTTTTACCTTCCCAACACCGGCCTGTATGTGTATTTTGGAACGGGACTGGCCTTTCATGAGACCATGGAAAACCGGGACGGCACGGGCTATCTGCCCGACCTGTGGGTCAACCCGCCGGACGCTCTGGACGCGGCAGCCCGCCTGTGCAACTACTACGGCCTGAAATAGTGGACAAAAAACCGGGCGGCCCTGTGGCCGCCCGGCAGAAGGATCTTACCGATGGAATTTTGCCTTGAGCTTGTCTACCCAGGGCTCCAGCCGCTCCCGGGGGAGAAGCCAGTTGATGAACAGGGACATGAGCACGCCCACGCCGGTGTCCAGCATACGGTTGAGGGAGTAGGAGATATAGTTGTCCGGGCCGATAGAGAACAGCAGCAGGCAGAGGACCACGCCGCCGGGCTGCACCGCGCCCACCCAGAAGATCTGGGCCAGGACGATGAGGATCACCACGCCCACAAAGAGCAGGGGCACCAGCAGCAGGTGGCCGTCCCCCTCCGGGTAGAAGATCAGATAGAACCGGTAGAGGGCGATGCCCAGAAAACCGCCTATGATGGTGCCGAAGAGACGGTTGCCCCCGTGGAGCTTGGAGTGGTCCATATCGGCGCCCATGCCGAAGATGGCGCCGATGCAGGCGAAGGCGGGATTCCGCTGCCCCAGAAAGTAGTAGAGCAGGGCGCAGAGGGAGGCGGAGAGGGCGGTTTTCAGGTTGCGCAGACCGATGTGGATGTGAAGAGAATGGGATGTGGTGGCGGAACCTGAGGCGGGTACGTCGTTCATGGTGACAATCACACTCCTGATCATATCATTCAAATCATGCGCCGGGGACGCGCCATGTGCCCCGGAGCAAAAAGGGGGAACGTCCCCCGGAACAACGGAGCCGATCGCAGGATCGGAAAAAATGGGAGGTAAGCCAATGAGTCGCGCAGACGAACTGTTTATTCAAAACTGTAAAGAGATCCTGGCCCACGGCGTATGGGACACCGATCAGGCGGTGCGCCCCCGGTGGGAGGACGGCACCCCCGCCCACACCGTGAAGAAATTCTGTATCGTCAACCGCTATGACCTGCGGGAGGAGTTCCCCGTCCAGACCATCCGAAAGATGGCCTTTAAGAGTGCGGTGGACGAGCTGCTGTGGATCTGGCAGAAGAAGTCCAACAACATCCACGACCTGAACAGCCATATCTGGGACGCCTGGGCCGACGAGAACGGCTCCATCGGCAAGGCATACGGCTATCAGCTGGGGGTCAAGCACCAGTACGCCGAGGGCGAGTTCGACCAGGTGGACCGGGTGCTGTACGACCTGAAGCACAACCCGGCCTCCCGCCGCATCATGACCAACCTGTACAACCACCACGACCTCCACGAGATGGCCCTCTACCCCTGCGCCTACTCCATGACCTTTAACGTCAGCGGGCGCACCCTCAACGCCATCCTCAACCAGCGCAGCCAGGATATGCTCACTGCCAACGGCTGGAACGTGATGCAGTATGCCGCCCTGGTCCACATGATGGCCCAGGTGTCCGGTCTGGAGGCGGGAGAGCTGGTCCACGTCATCGCGGACGCCCACATCTATGACCGCCATGTGCCGGTGGTAGAGGAGATCATTGAGCGCACCCCCTACGAGGCCCCCAAGCTGTGGATGGACCCGGCCGTTACCGACTTCTATGCCTTCACCAAGGACAGCTTTAAGCTGGAGGGCTATCAGTTCCACACCCTGGACCAGCCCATTCCGGTGGCAGTATAAGGAGGGGAGCGTATGGATCTCATTGCAGCGGTGGATCAAAACTGGGCCATCGGCAGGGATGGGGATCAGCTGTGCTACATCCCCGCCGACCTGAAGCACTTCCAGGCGCTTACCACCGGCCACGCCGTCCTTCTGGGCCGCAAGACGCTGACCACCTTCCCCGGCGGACGGCCCCTGAAGAACCGGCGCAACCTGATCCTGTCCCGGGACCCCGGCTTCGCCCCCGAGGGGGCGGAGGTGTTCCGCGATGTGGACAGCCTGCTCTCCGCCGCCCCGGCGGATGCCTTCGTCATCGGCGGGGAGAGCGTGTACCGGGCGCTGCTGCCCCACTGCGACCGGGCTTTTATCACCAAGCTGGACAAGGCCTGGCCTGCCGACGCCTTCTTCCCCGACCTGGACGCCGACCCAAACTGGGCGGTGACGGAGGAGGGGGAGCGGCAGGAGCATGAGGGCATCTCCTTCCGCTATGTGACCTATGAGAGGGTGAAGTGATGTATCAGAAGGAGATCGCGGCGTATGTGCCGCGGAATGAGCAGGAGGCGGGGGATCAGGTCATGATCCTGGACTACCTGCGCCGCTTTCCCCGCGATATTCTGACCCGGGATAACAAAATAGCCCACATCACGGTCTCCGGCTTTGTGGTCAATGCCGGCGCCACCAAGGTGCTCATGGCCCACCACAATATTTATCGGGTGTGGGCCTGGACCGGCGGCCACGCCGACGGGGAGCGCGACCTGCTGTCAGTGGCCCTGCGGGAGACGCGGGAGGAGACAGGCGTGGCGCACATCCGGCCCCTGAGCACGGACATCGCCTCCCTGGAGATCCTGCCGGTGTGGGGCCATGTGAAGCGGGGGGAGTGGGTGCCCTCCCACCAGCACCTGAATGTCAGCTATCTGCTGACCGCGGAGGAGAGCGACCCCCTCCGGCACCGGGAGGGGGAGAATACGGAGGTGGCCTGGCTGCCGGCGGACCGGCTGCTGGAGCTCACCAACGAGTGGCAGATGGACGGTATCTACACCAAGCTGCTGGCACGGGCACGGGAGCTGGTGGGCAAAAGACCGTAAAAAATCTGCCCGGCGGGGCCCAAAAGGCCCCGGGGCAAATCATTACCGCGCGGATAGTTACCACAAAATAATGGTATCATGCCTGCCCGTCAGGCGCAAGAGCCGACTTGCCCAAAAAGCCGGCGGCTTTTTTGACGTCTGAATAAAAAGGAGACACGTTATCCCCCTTTGGCAGGATGTATACAGGATCATATGCAATGCAAGAAACTGGAAGTGGGACTGGGAAACCTTTGTTTTGCTGGGTTTTCCACATTGTCCACAGGGTTTTCCACATCTGTCCACATCGGTGGAAAACACCGGTTATGCATCTTTTGGTAGACATAAAAAAAGTCAAGAGAAAAATCCACGGCAGAATCGCCAAAGTTTCCCCAACGGGCGGAAACGGGAAGGAAACGCCATGTCCGATACCATTGCAGCCATCGCCACCCCCGCTGTGCCAAGCGCCATCGGTATCCTGCGCCTCAGCGGGCCGGAGGCCATTTCCGCCGCATCCGCCGTGTTCCGCCCCCTGGGGGGAAGAGCCTTGTCGGAGCAGGCGGACCGGCGGCTGGTGCTGGGGGAGCTGCTGGGGCAGTCGGGGGAGGTCATCGACCAGGCCCTGGCCACCATCTCCCACGGCCCCCACAGCTATACCGGGGAGGACACGGCGGAGCTTCAGTGCCACGGCTCTCCGGCGGTGCTGGCCCTGGGGCTGGAGGCCCTCTTTGCCCAGGGGGTGCGGCAGGCCGGACCGGGGGAGTTTACCCGCCGGGCGTTCCTCAACGGGCGGCTGGACCTGACTCAGGCGGAGGCGGTGGCGGACCTCATTGACGCCGAGACCCCGGCCGCCGTCCGGCAGGCCGCCGGTCAGCTGGCCGGGGCCCTGGGCCGCCGGGTGAGGGTCATCTACGACGGGCTTACCGATCTTCTGGCCCATTTCCACGCCGTGCTGGACTACCCCGACGAGGATATCGATCCCTTCCGGGCGGACACCATCCGGACCGGGCTGGACCGGGCCAGGGCGGGGCTGGAGGAGCTGCTGGCCACCTACCGCCGGGGCAGGTACATCACCGGGGGGGTGCCCTGTGTGCTGGTGGGGCGGCCCAACGCGGGCAAATCCTCTCTGCTCAACGCCCTGGTGGGTTACGACCGGGCTATCGTCACCGATATCCCCGGCACCACCCGGGACACGGTGGAGGCCCGCTGCCGCCTGGGGAACGTGACCCTGCGGCTCATTGATACCGCTGGTATCCGGGAGACGGCGGATGAGGTGGAGCGCATCGGCGTGGAGCGCAGCCGGGCCGCCCTGGAGGATGCCGCCCTCATCCTGGTGCTGTGGGACAGCTCCGCCCCCGTGACGGAGGAGGATGTGGCCCTGCTGGAGGAGGCTCTGTCCCGGGCCCCCACCATCCTGGTGTGGACCAAGGGGGATCTGCCCTCCGCCCCGATCCCGATTCTGGAGCTGGAGCCCATGCCGCCGGTGGTGGAAGTGAGCGTCAGGACCGGCCAGGGACTGGACGAACTGGGAAAGCTGGTGGAAGAGATCTTCCCCACGGTTGGCGCGGAAGGGGCGGGGGAGCTGCTCACCAACGCCCGGCAGGCGGACGCCGCCCGGCGGGCCCTGGACAGCGTGGCCCGGGCGGAGGAGAGCCTGGCGGCGGGAGTCACCCCCGACGCCCTGCTCACCGATGTGGAGGAGGCGCTGTCCGCACTGGGGGAGCTCACCGGCGCCGACATCCGGGAGGACGTCACCGCCCGCATCTTTGAGCGCTTCTGCGTGGGAAAATAGAGACCGGCCTGTGCACAGAAAAAAGCCGCCTTTCGGCGGCTTTTTTCTGTGCGGTCAGAGGTCCAGCGGGGCGCCGTCCAGAACGGCGCGGACCAGCGTCTCCCCCTGATACACCAGCTTGAGGGAGAAAAAGGGGTGCTCCCGCTCCAGAAGGGAGAGGAAGATCCGGTCCCCCGCCCAGCCGGGCAGCTGGGGAACGGCGGCCTTGTCCACCCACTCCAGGATGCCTTCGTCACAGGCGTCGGCCAGGGCGCCGGTAAAGCGGTCGGCGGTGAACAGGTGCATATACTCCGTGGGCCACTGGTCGGAGACAAAGGTGACCAGGCCCCGGTAGCGGTATCCGGTGAGGGTGAGGCCGGTCTCCTCCCGTACCTCCCGCACCATGCAGTCCTCGGGGCTCTCCCCCTCCTGGCATTTGCCCCCCACGCCGATCCACTTGTCCCGGTTGGCGTCGCCCTGCTTCTTGACCCGGTGGAGCATGAGCCAGCGGCCGTCCTGCTCGATGTAGCACAGGGTGGTGTTCAGCATAGCCGCTCCTCCCAGTCGGCCTCACGGAAGCCCACCAGGACAAAGTCGTCCCCCACCAGCAGGGGGCGCTTGACCAGCATGCCGTCCCCGGCCAGCAGATCCAGCTGTTCCTCCTCCCCCATGCCGGGCAGCCGGTCTTTCAGGGCCAGCTCCCGGTAGAGCATGCCGCTGGTGTTGAAAAAGCGGCGCAGGGGCAGGCCGCTCCGGCTGTGCCAGGCGGACAGCTCCTCCCGGGTGGGGCGGTCCTCCTTGATGTCCCGAAGGGTATAAGAGATGTGGTGCTCGTCCAGCCAGCGGCGGGCCTTTTGGCAGGTGGAGCATTTGGGATAGCAGAGAAAGATCATGTCGGCGTCCTCCGTTTCTCAGGTTGCTCCCATTATACGCCCCGGCGGTCAAAGCCGCAAGACGGAAGGCCTGCTGCGGCACATTGTAATCCCTTGTTTCCGCATTGTCACCGGCGCTGTAACCCTCTGTACCGGAATCCGTGATAGGATAAAAGCAGAAAAGGAGGTGCCGTTATGAGACGGAACGCATTTCCCGCCCTGCTGCTGGCCTTTATTCTGTGCGGCTGCGCAGCCCGGACGCCGATGGAGACGCAGACCCCGCCCCCGGCGGAGGAGACCACCCCGGCAGCTGGCTACGACTTCACGGTGCTGCCGGTACAGGAGGAGAGCATCCATACCCTCTACGGCTGGGAAGGATATGAGGTGCGCAAGCTCACCCCTTATGAGGGGGACTGGCTGGTGGAGTATGGCTATGAGGGCGACTCTGACTTCACCCTGTTGGCCTGGGTGTTCGGTCAGACCGGCCGGCGGGTGCAGCTTACCGCCTTGAGCCAGTTTACCGGCTATGAGATCACAGGTCCCGGTCAGGTCCACTACACCGCCACCGGGCAGAACGCGGTAACTCCCTGGAACGGTCTGCCCCAGGAGGCCACGGTGCGGGTGCTGGGAGATGAAAACAGTAAGCTGGTCCCGGAGTGGGGTGACGTGGAGACCTCTTATGAGCCGGTCTGGCTGGACCCGGCCCAGCCCCTTTTCATCGGCGCCACGGAGGGGGGGCCGGTCTACGCCCAGCGGTATGAGCAGCTCTATGACGCCCGCATCGACGCCGACGGGCTGTCCTTCTCCTTTATCCCCAACGGGGACAGTATGGAAAAATTCCAATCCTTTTTCCCGGCGGCCACCAGTATCCCCGGCTTTTCCACCGCTTTTGACCCGAACAGCAGAACGCTTACCATCCGCCTGTACAACACCTGTCTGAAAAGCGGAGGCGTGGGGGCCGAGGCGGAGGAATGGACCGGGGAGGGGACCTACCCGGAGGACCTGTACCCCTACTCCTTCCCGGCGGGCTCTCTGGGCCGGGACAGCCATTTCCTGAGGGATGTTATCGTTCGGGAGGACGGTGAGGACGTAGTGGTGTCCGCCGTCCTCACCGACCGGGCCTGGCGGTTTACCGTGGAGACCTCCAACCTGGGCGGGGATAATATCCCCAGCTTCCGCATCGTATTCCGGGAGTATAATTGGGAGATGGATGAGACCTTGTGAATTGTAAACATTTTTTGAACCCCCTTGCAATTTCTGATGCGAAGGACTATGATAGCGTTAGCACTCGGATAAACTGAGTGCTAACGCTATGTTTTTATATATAGTTTACCATATAGGAGGCATCCACATCATGGCGAAGAAACAGTTCAAAGCGGAGTCCAAGCGTCTGCTGGACCTGATGATCAACTCCATCTACACCCACAAGGAGATCTTCCTGCGGGAGATCATCTCCAACGCCAGCGACGCCATGGACAAGCTGGCCTACAAGGCCCTCACCGACGACAAGGTGGGTCTGGACCGGTCGGATCTGAAGATCACCCTTACCCCCGACCAGATCGCCCGCACCCTTACCATCAGCGACAACGGCATCGGTATGACGAAAGAGGAGCTGGAGCAGAACCTGGGCACCATCGCCCGCAGCGGCTCCCTCCAGTTCAAGGAGGAGATGGCCAAGCAGGAGAAGGCCGAGGGGGACACCACCGACATCATCGGCCAGTTCGGCGTGGGCTTCTACTCCGCCTTTATGGTGGCCGACCACGTCACCGTCACCTCCAGGGCCTACGGCGCAGAGGAGGCCTTCCAGTGGGCGTCTGACGGCGCCGACGGCTACACCATCACCCCCTGCGACAAGGAGGGCGTGGGCACCGACATCGTGCTCCACATCAAGGCCAACACCGACGACGACCACTACGACGAGTATCTGGAGCAGTACCGCATCGCCGACCTGGTGAAGAAGTACTCCGACTACATCCATTACCCCATCGTCATGCTCATGCACAAGTCCCGGCAGAAGCCCCGCCCGGAGGACGCCGGAGACGACTACAAGCCCGAGTGGGAGGACTATGACGAGTGGGAGACCCTCAACTCCATGGTGCCCCTGTGGCAGCGGCCCAAGAGCGAGGTCAAGACCGAGGAGTACGACCAGTTCTACAAGGAGAAGTACGGCGACTGGGAGGACCCCCTGAGCGTGATCCATGTCTCTGCCGAGGGTACTGTGGAGTACAAGGCCATGCTCTATATCCCCTCCCACGCCCCCTATGATTTTTACACCCGGGAATATGAGAAGGGCCTGCAGCTCTACTCCTCCGGCGTGCTCATCATGGACAAGTGCGCCGACCTGCTGCCCGAGCATTTCCGCTTCGTCAAGGGCGTGGTGGACTCCCAGGACTTCTCCCTCAATATTTCCCGCGAGATGCTCCAGCACACCCGCCAGCTGAAGATCATCGCCAACAACCTGGAGAAGAAGATCAAGGCCGAGCTGCTCCGGCTCCAGAAGGAGGACCGGGAGAAGTACGAGACCTTCTGGAAGGCCTTTGGGCCCCAGATCAAGATGGGCGTGGTGGCTGACTACGGCGTCCACAAGGACCTGCTCAGCGACCTGCTGCTCTTCTGGTCCTCCAGAGACGGCAAGCTGACCACCCTGACCGAGTACAAGGAGCGTATGCCCGAGGACCAGCAGTATGTCTACTTCGCCTGCGGCGAGGATGCCGCCAAGCTGGACAAGCTGCCCCAGGCCGAGCGCATCCGGGACAAGGGGTATGAGATCCTCTACCTCACCGCCGAGGCCGACCAGTTTGTGGTCAATGTGCTGGGCGCGGTGGACGGCAAGCCCTTTAAGTCGGTGGACGACAACGACGCCCTGCCTGAGACCGACGAGGAGAAGGCGGCCCTGGAGCAGAAGTCGGAGGAGAACAAGCCGGTGCTGGACTTCCTGAAGGAGACCCTGGGGGAGGAGATCCATGAGGCCCGTCTGTCCCGCATCCTGAAGAGCGGCGCGGTGTGCCTCACCACCGACGGCCCCATCACCCTGGAGATGGAGAAGTACTTCCAGCGGATGGACCCGGACAATGCCGCCTCCATGAAGGCCCAGCGGGTGCTGGAGCTCAACCCCGAGTCCCAGGCCTTCGCCGCCCTGAAGCGGGCGGTGGCCGAGGATAAGGAGCTGGCGGCCAAATATGCCAAGCTGCTGTACGCCCAGGGCCAGCTCATCGCCGGTCTGCCTCTGGACGATCCCGCGGGCTATACCGAGCTGGTGTGCTCCCTGATGCAGTAAGCGGTAAAATCAAAAACAGGCCTCCCGGGTCACCGGGAGGCCTGTTTTGCGTCAGCGGATGGTGAGAGCAGTCCATACCTTCTTCTGGTTGGGCAGCATGTGCCGCGGGGCGGTGCGCCTGGCGTAGCGCCGGCCCAGCTCCTGCCGCTGCTCCGGCGGCAGGAAGGGGATCAGCGGCAGGGCGCAGCCCTCAAAGGCGGCCAGGGAGAAGGCGGTGGTGTGGTCTGCCGGCGGGGGATAGAACAGGATCTGTTCCAGAGCCGACAGGGCGAACTGCCGGGCCTCCTCCGCCGGACAGGACTCCAGCAGAGCGGCCAGAGCAGCCACGCGGCTGTTGACGGTGTCGTTGAATTCCTCCACGGCATAGGATACCCGTGGATTTCCCTGGGCCCGGAAGAGGTTGCCCATGGCCTCTCCCACGCTGGAGATCCTGCTTTTCTCCAGCTTCTCCATAAAGGCCCCGTAGCAGGCCCGCAGGTCGTCCAATGCCTGAGCGACAGACACTGCCTCCATGGCGATCCCTCCTTTTTTCCACATTATAGCCGCACACAGTGGAAAAAACAAGGTCCCGGCCACAGGGCCGGGACCTTGAGCCTGTCGACAAAGTCGACAGGCTCTCTCAAAAATGCAAGCATTTTTTCGAAGAGATGCAGCCTGCCGCGTCGCACGCGCAAAGCGCGCACGCTTGCAGGCTGAGCAGTGTTTTTTCCGAGGCGCATGTCCCCGGAAAAAACAGAATTCATTTTCTTCCGTCGTCTGCGGACAATGGAACTCTGCGAGGCTTTTGCACAAAATTTGAGGCATTTCTTTTCTCGCCAAGCTGAAACAAGGTCCCGGCCACAGAGCCGGGACCTTGTTTTTGAAGAAGAGACTGGGCTCAGCCCTGGGCTTCCACATAGGTGTGGAAGAGGGTCTCCACCTCGTCGGCGTTATTGCCGATGAAGAAGAGAAGATAGCCGTCCTCCACCAGGGTGCGGGCGTCCTGCACCTTGGGCAGGTTCTGGGACAGGTACCAGGAGAAGGTGTCCTCCTGGCTCTTGCGGTAGGCCTCCAGGCCCTGCTTCACGGCGTCCACATTGGCGCCGTCGATCAGCTTGCCCACAATGATGGTGTCAGGGCTGGTGATCATGGGGAAGAAGGCCACCACCTGCTCAAACTGATCGGCGGGGATCTTGTAGGCCTCGGTCAGGGTGTCGCCGTCGGCGCGGGTGCCGAACATCTCGCTGGTGTCCATCATGGAGTAGGCCAGCTTTACCAGGGGGTCGTTGTTGGGGGTGGTGACAGTCATGCTGCCGGTCTTGTCGTCGGTGGTGACGGTATAGCCCTCCCAGCCCTCAAAGACATCGGCGGAGATGAAGGTGACGCCGTTCACCACGGAGACGCCGCCCACCTCGGCGGGGGTGTCATTGACAGTAACCGTGTTGTCAGAGAACTTGACGATGATCTGGTTGCTGCCGAAGGTGAACCAGCCCTCATTGTTCTCCTCATCCCAGAAGGCGGAGCCGTGGTCGGCCTCGGCCAGCAGGCGCAGGGGGAGCAGGTCGGCGCTGGGGGCGCCGGGGATGCCGGTGAGGTCCAGAGCTTCGCCGTTGAGGGTGATGGTATGTCCGTAGCCGGTGCCGGCGGGGGCGGCGACCAGCTCGGGGGTATCAGCGGCCAGGGCGGGCAGAGTCATGGAGCCGGCCAGGGCCAGAGAGAGGGCAATGGTACCGAATTTCTTCATGTGGATTCTCCTTTGCAGATGGTTTAGCAGGTTTCTTAGACGGAGGGACGGGGTAAAAGTTCCCGGAGCTGAAAAAATTATTTGCTCACCGGGGCGAAGCGGCCCCGCACCAGCCCCGCCAGATCCGCCGGGGCCAGCTCCACCTGAGCGCCGATCTTCCCGGCGCTGACCACGATGGTGTCCAGATGCTCCACACTTGCGTCCAGCACGGTGGGGAACTGCTTCTTCATTCCCACCGGAGAGCAGCCGCCGTGGACATAACCGGTGAGGGGGAGCAGCTGGGCCTGACGGATCATCTCAATGGATTTCTCTCCCACCGCCTTGGCGGCGGCCTTCAGGTCCAGCTCCTTCTGCACCGGGATGACGAACACATGGTATTTTTTGCTGGCCCCCTGGGTCACCAGGGTCTTGCACACCGAGGCCGGGTCCCGGTCGATGAGGGCGGCCACGCTGACGCCGTCCACCGCCCCGTCGGGGTGGGCGTAGTGGTGGGGCGTATAGGGCACTTTCTTCTGGTCCAGGACCCGCATGACGTTGGTTTTTTCTACAGACATGGTTGCATCGCTCCCGAGGTTTGGTATAAGATAGGGACATCATACTACGATCGAGGAGCGGATGCAAATGTTGCTGGATACTTTGGGGAGCAAGGGACAGATGATGGACATCGCCAAGCGGCTGCTGTCCATCGACAGCCCCAGCGGATTTACCCAGAACGTGGTGCGGGAGGCGGAGCAGATCGCCCAGGACCACGGCTACGCCACCCGGCGCACCAACAAGGGCAATCTGATCATTTCTGTGCCCGGCCGGGAGAAGGGCAAAAAGATCGGTCTGTGCGCCCATGTTGATACCCTGGGCCTGATGGTGCGCTCTATCACCGCCGACGGCATGCTGATGATCACCCGGATCGGTGGCCCCATCCTGCCCACCCTGGACGGGGAATACTGCCGCATCTACACCCGGGAGGGCAAGGTGTATACCGGTACCATCCTGTCCCTGTCCCCCGCCGCCCATGTCTTTGACGACGCCGCTACCCGGCCCCGGGACGAGAAGAACCTGGCGGTGCGCATTGATGAGAAGGTGAAGAGCAGGGGGGACGTGGAGGCGCTGGGCATCTGTGCCGGGGATTTTGTGTGCATCGATCCCAAGACTACCGTCACCGAGAGCGGCTTCCTCAAGTCCCGCTTCATCGACGACAAGGGCAGCGCCGCCATCCTGCTTACCCTGCTGCGGCTGATGCACTTTGCCAAGGTGCGCCCCCGCTATGACACCGATGTGTGCTTTACCGTCCATGAGGAGGTGGGCCACGGCGGCGCGACCCTGCCTCAGGTGGATGAGCTGCTGGCGGTGGACATGGGCTGCGTGGGGGAGGATCTGACCTGCACCGAGTATCAGGTATCCATCTGCGCCAAGGACAACAACGGACCCTATGACTATGAGATGGTGAGCCGTCTGGTGGAGCTGGCGAAGGCCAACGGAGTGGATTACGCGGTGGATATCTATCCCCATTACGGCTCCGATGTGGCGGTGGCCTGGCGTACCGGCATGGATGTCAAGGGCGCCCTCATCGGCCCCGGCGTCCACGCCTCCCATGGCATGGAGCGGACCCACTTTGACGGCATGAAGGCAACCATTGACCTGGTGAGCCTGTATCTGGAGCTGGGCTGAAAGAGAAGGGGGGTCCGCTCCATCTCCGCCGCAGGCGGGAGCGCGGACGAGGCCAGGGGCGGGCGCCCACACCAGCCCGCAGACGCGATAAAGGCCGCCTCTACAGCAGAGAAGGCATAGGCGGAGTTCCCGCCAACGGCGGACGGCATTTGCCGCCCGCCGTTTTCTTCCAACCCCTTGTCACAGGGAGACGGATTTGATATAATTAAAGGTAATTTTAATGGGAAAGGACGGTGGTCGCCTATGAAATATAAACAATGGAATCTGGCGGCCAGCGATCCGACCGCTGCCGCCGCCCTGGAGCGGGCCGGTCTGCCCCCTCTGGCTGCGCTGGTGCTGTGTGCCCGGGGGGTGGACACCCCGGAGAAGGCGCGGGCCTTCCTGGATGCGGGCACGGGCCAGCTTCAGGAGCCGCTGCTGATGAAGGACATGGACCGGGCCGCCGGTCGGGTGGCCGCGGCCCTGGCGGCGGGGGAGACCATAGCGGTGTACGGCGACTATGATGTGGACGGCATCACAGCCACCAGCCTGCTTACCGATTTTCTCCGCCGGGAGGGCGGAACGGTGATCCCATACATCCCGGACCGGATGGAGGAGGGGTACGGGCTGAACACCGATGCCCTGGAGACCCTGCACCGGGCGGGGGTGAGTCTGGTGGTGACGGTGGACTGCGGCATCACCGCCGTGGAGGAAGCCCGCCGGGCCAGGGAACTGGGGATGGATCTGGTCATTACCGACCACCACGAGTGCAAGGAAGAGCTGCCCGACGCCCTGGCGGTGGTGGACCCACACCGGCCCGACTGCCTATACCCCTTCAAGCGGCTGGCCGGCGTGGGGGTGGCCCTCAAGCTGGTGCTGGCCCTGGGCGGTCCGGCCCGGCAGGAGGAGCTGCTGCGCCGGTACGCCGACCTGGCGGCCATCGGTACGGTGGCCGACGTGATGAGCCTTACCGGGGAGAACCGCACCATCGTCACGCTGGGGCTGGAGGCTATGCGCCGCACCAGCCGGCCCGGGTTGAAGGCGCTGCTGCGGCAGGCCGGGCTGGAGGAGCGGCCCCTCAATTCCATGGCGATCGGCTACACGCTGGCCCCCCGGATCAACGCATCGGGCCGGATGGGCTGCGCCTCTCTGGCGGCCGAGCTGCTGCTCACCGCTGACCCCGCCCGGGGAGAGGAGCTGGCCGCCTGCCTGTGTGAACTCAACCGGGAGCGGCAGGCCATCGAGGCCCGGATCAGCGAGGAGTGTCAGGCCCTGGCCGAGGCCCTGCCCCAGGAGAAGCGATATGCCCTGGTGCTGGCCGGGAAGCACTGGCACCAGGGGGTGGTGGGCATCGTGGCCTCCCGCCTGGCGGAGAAGTACTCCTGCCCCGCCTTTATGATCTGTCTTCAGGATGGCAAAGGAAAGGGCTCCTGCCGGTCCTTCGGCGGGTTCAATCTCTTTGCCGCCCTGGAGCACTGCGCCCCCCTGCTGGAGGGCTTCGGCGGCCACGCCCTGGCGGCGGGGTTCACCATCCGGGAGGAGAACATCCCGGCCTTTACTGCCGCCATGAACGACTATGTCCGCCGGTGCACCGGTGGGGCGGAGATGGTATCCGCCCTGGATGTGGACTGTGCGGTGGAAGATGTGGGCATCCTTACCCTGGAGGGGGTGGAGGGGCTGGACCTGCTGGAGCCCTATGGCTCGGACAACCCAAAGCCGGTATTTTACCTCCAGGGCTGTCTCATTACCGCCCTCAGCGAGGTGGGCGGCGGCCGCCACCTGAAGCTGCGGCTGACCGCAGGGGGACGCAGCTTCGACGCCATCTTCTTCTCTGCCACCGGGGCAGAGGCGGGCGTGGCCCAGGGGGACCGGGTGGATGTGGCCTTTACCCCCCAGATCAACGAGTACCGGGGGTGGCGCTCGGTGCAGCTGCAAGTCTGCGACCTGCGGCCCGCGCTCACCAGAGCGCAGGCCGAGCGGGCCCTCTTTGAGAAATTCCGCCGGGGTGAGGACCTGACCCGGCGGGAGGCGGCGGCGCTGCTGCCAACCCGGGAGGAGTTTGTGGTGCTCTGGCGCTATTTGAAGGGCCACGCGGGCCAGTCTCCGCTGGAGGAGACGGCCAACCGCCTGGCCCGCAACATCGCCCGGGCTGCCGGACGGCGGGAGACCGTCATGCGTACCCTGGTGTGTCTGGAGGTCTTTGACGAGCGGGGACTTATCCGGCTGGAGCACAACACCGACCATCTGCACATCGCCCTGCGGGCGGTGGAGGGCAAGGTGGATCTGGACGACTCCTGGATCATGCGCCGCCTGCGGGGCATGAGCGGGTAGGCGCCGGACGGCCTTCCCGCAACATTATTTTATTTTGACAGGAGGTGCCCTGTATGGACCCCATCCTGGAGCGCTATCAGGCTCTTGAGGACAAAATCAAAACCTATAATCCGGCGCTGGATACCCAGCGCCTGTTCAGCGCCTTCACCTATGCGGACAATGCCCACTCCGGGCAGCTGCGCAAGGACGGGTCGCCCTATATCACCCACCCGCTGGCGGTGGCGGAGATCGTGGCAGAGCTGGAGCTGGATACCGACTCCATCATCGCCGCGCTGCTCCACGACTGCATCGAGGACACCGGCTCCACCCACGAGGAGATCGCCAAGCTCTTTGGGACGGTGGTGGCCGATCTGGTGGAGGGCGTCACCAAGCTGACAAGGGTGCAGTATACCTCCAAGGAAGAGGAGCAGATGGAGAACCTGCGCAAGATGCTCATGGCCATGGCCAAGGACATCCGGGTGATCCTCATCAAGATCTGCGACCGGCTTCACAATATGCGTACCATGGAGTACCAGTCTCCCAAGAAGCAGAAGGAAAAGGCCCTGGAGACCATGGAGATCTACGCCCCCATCGCCCACCGCTTAGGTATGCAGCGCATCAAGTGGGAGCTGGAGGACACCTCTCTGCACTATCTGGACCCGGTGGGGTACAAGGAGATCTCCGATGAGCTGGCCGCCCGCTCCGCTGCCCACGAGGAGTTTTTGGCCACCGTTCAGCGCCGCATTCAGGAGCGGCTGGACGCCGAGGGCATCCACTGCACCATCTACGGCCGGGTAAAGCACGTCTACTCCATTTACCGGAAGATGTACACCCAGAACAAGACCATGGACGAGATCTTCGACCTGTATGCCTTCCGGGTCATCGTGGACGACATCTCGGAGTGCTACAACGTGCTGGGCGTCATCCACGACCTGTTCAACCCGGTACTGGGCCGGTTCAAGGACTATATCGGCACCCCCAAGCCCAACGGCTACCAGTCCCTCCACACCACCGTCATCGGCCGGGACGGCATCCCCTTCGAGGTGCAGATCCGCACCTGGGAGATGCACCACACCGCCGAATACGGCATCGCCGCCCACTGGAAATATAAGCAGGGCATGGCCAACGCCAAGCTGGGCACTGAGGCCGCCTTTGAGTGGGTGCGCAAGCTGCTGGAGAGCCAGCAGGATGTGGACGCCGAGGAATTTGTGCGCACCATGCGGGTGGACCTGTTCTCCGACGAGGTCTTTGTGTTCACCCCCCGGGGCGATGTGATCAACCTGCCTGCCGGAGCCACCCCCATCGACTTTGCCTATAACATCCACTCCGCTGTGGGCAACCATATGACGGGGGCCAAGATCAACGGGCGGATGGTCACCTTCGACACGGCCCTGAAAAACGGCGACATTGTGGAGATCATCACCTCCAAGTCGGCCCACGGCCCCAGCCGGGACTGGATGAAGATCTGCAAGTCCAATGAGGCCCGCAACAAGATCCGCCAGTGGTTCAAGAAGGAGCGGCGGGAGGAGAATATCGCCACCGGGCGGGCCTCCTTTGAGTCTGAGCTGAAGCATGTGGGCCTGTCCCTGGCCGCCATCACCGCCGAGGACGTGCTGCCCTTTATTCTGAAAAAGGTGCGCTTTGGCACCCTGGATGAGCTGTACGCCGCCATCGGTTACGGCGGCATGTCGGCCCAGAAGGCGGTGGTGCGGGTCAAGGACGAGATGAGCCGCCTGAACCGCCAGGCAGAGCAGCAGGCCGCCGCCGAGAAGGCGGCCCAGTCCGATACCATCTATCCCGCTACAAGCGGTACGCCTGTGGTGCCCATTAAGACCGGCAAGCGGGACCAGAGCGGCATCGTGGTGGAGGGGATCGACAACTGCCTGGTGAAGTTCGCCAAGTGCTGCACCCCCGTGCCCGGGGACCAGGTGGTGGGCTTTATCACCCGGGGCTTCGGCGTGTCGGTCCACCGGGCGGACTGCCCCAACGCCGCTCCGGAGAAGCGCAAGCCGGAGGAGGCTGGGCGGTGGATCCGGGTGTCCTGGGCCAGCGGGGAGCTGGCCACTTACAGCACCTCTCTGGAGATCGCCGCCAAGGACCGGGACGGGCTCACCCTGGATATCGCCATGGCCCTGTCCACCATGAAGGCCAAGACCACCAGCCTGTCTGCCCGCTCCATGCCCGACGGCTACGCCAATATCAGCATCGTGCTGGAGGTCAAGGACCACGCCGAGCTTACCGCCGTCATCAACAAGCTGGGCCAGATCCAGGGCGTGTACCAGGTCAAGCGAGCGGCGGGATAAAAAATAATCTAGGGGGTATCCAAAAGCTGCGTGTGGCTTCGCTGAATTTTGATCGGAAGCGCCCCCGGCGCCTCCGACCCCCTAGATACGAGCCTGCGTGCCGGCGTAACGCCGGCGACTTGGCTCGATACCCCGGTTTCGCGCCCTGCGGCGCGGGTCGAGGTGTCTTTCCGGGAAGTGAATTCCCGGAAAGAGGGTTTTCCATATAGGGTCGCCCCTACCGTCAATCACCGTCTTTTCTCTTGTTGAGGAGAACGAATTATGATTCAGAGAGAGATACTGCAAGAAAGTGAGAGTCTGGACCGGCTGCTCTCCCGGTGTTTTGCCGGCGGCGAGCTGCTGCGGCGGGAGCTGCGGCTCACAGAGGACCAGGCCGCCTATGTGGCGGGACATTACTGCGCCCAGGTCATTCCCATGGGCGAACATTGGTATGAAATCACCTTTCAGGAGGCATTTTATAATGGCTGCGACTGAATTTGTGCCCGTGCTGCTGGGTTCGGATATCAACGCCTACAGCATGGCCCGGGCCTTTCATGAGGCATACGGCGTGCGTTCTGTCGTGTACGGCATGTACCCCGCCAGCGTCTGCGCCGGCAGCAAGATCATCGACTACCGGGTGCGGGAACACAATGACCGGGTGGACAAGGTGCTGGAGAACGTCACCGAAGTGGCCCGGGAACACCCGGACAAAAAGATCCTGGTGCTGGGCTGCGGAGACAACTACCTCAATTCCATCTCCGCCAACCTGCCCAACTACCCCGAGAACGTCATCGCCCCCTATGTGGAGCTGTCCATGCTGGAGACCCTGATCCACAAGGAAAAGTTTTACGCCCTGTGCGATCAGTACGGCATCGACTATCCGGCCACCTACGTCTATCACAAGGGGGAGGGCCACGGCTTTACCCTGCCCTTTGAGGGGCCCTTTGTGGTCAAGCCCGCCGAGTCGGACACCTACTGGAAGCACCCCTTTCCCACCCAGAAGAAGGCCTACGTCCTCCAGACCCGGGAGGAGGTGGACGCCGTCATCGACGATATCTACAACGCCGGCTATGAGGACTCGCTTATCATCCAGGACTTTATCCCCGGGGATGACAGTTATATGCGGGTGGTGACCAACTACTCCGGCGCCGACGGCCAGGTGCGGCTCATGTGCGTGGGCCACGTTCTGCTGGAGGAGCACACCGACCACGCCATCGGCAACCACGCCGTCATCATCACCGAGCCTGAGCCTGAGCTGTGCGAGAAGCTGCGGACCTTCCTGGAGGCCATTCACTTTACCGGCTTCTCCAACTTTGACATCAAATACGACCAGCGGGACGGCAAGTTCAAGGCCTTTGAGATCAACTGCCGCCAGGGCCGTTCCAACTATTATGTCACCGGGGCGGGCTACAACCTGGCCAAATACCTGGTGGAGGATCTGGTGCTGGGCAAGCCCTGTGAGCTGACTGTCACCCGCAACCGCCATCTGTGGTGGGTCATCCCCCCCAAGGTGGCCTATGACTACGTCAATCCCCGTTACCACGAGGAGATGAAGGCCCTGGAGGGGGCCAACGCTGCGGTCAACCCTCTGTTCTATAAGCCGGACAACGGCCTGGTGCGCACCCTGCGCATTATGAAGGGCCAGCGCCGCTATGTGGGCTGGTACGCCTCTTGTATGGAGAAAGTGCGGTAGCTTCACCGAAGCGGCTATGCCGCTTTGGCGAGAGGTGTGATTCCCGGGGCGCATGTCCCCGGGAATCACGGACTTGATTTTGTTCCGGCCCTGCGGGGCCGGAATTCTGCGAAGCATTTTGCTTGCTAGGAGGCAATTATGAAACCCGAACAACGCCTTGGCATCCTGGGCGGCATGGGCCGCACCACCCGGCTTGCGCCGTGCGGGGACCCCAATGATTTGATCTGCTCGGGGCAAGTGAATTGCCCCGGCATCAAGGTTTTGGCCTATGGCCAAAACGCTTGTAAGGGCCCCGTGCCGGAATATGGCAGGAGGTAGCGATATGCCTGAACAACGACTTGGCATTTTAGGTGGCATGGGGCCCCAGGCCACCCAGGACTTTTATCAGCGCATCCTGGACCGCACCGACGCATCCTGCGACCAGGAGCATCTGCCCACCCTGATCTGGAGCGACACGTCCATCCCGGACCGCACCACCGCCATTCTGGGGGGGGATGCGGAGGGCTGCTACCGGCGGCTGCTGGCGGGGGGCCGCCTGCTGGAGCAGGGGGGGTGCACCGCCCTGGCCATCCCGTGCAACACCTCCCACTACTTTGCCGACCGGCTCCAGTCCGACCTCTCCATTCCCCTGATCCACATGCCCCGGGAGACCGTGGGAGTGCTGGCGGCGGAGGGAAAGCGGAAGGTGGGCATCCTGGGTACCGACGGCACGGTCCAGACCGGCGTATATCAGAAGGAGTGCGCGGCCCGGGACCTGCTGGGCATCGCCCCGCCGGCGGAGATCCAGAAACTGGTCATGAGCATCATCTACGACGAGATCAAGCGGGGGGAGAAGGGCTCCCGTGAGAAATTCGCCGTGATTGACCGCTGGCTCCGCGAGACCGGATGCGACAGCGCCATTCTGGCCTGCACCGAGCTGAGTGTCTACCGCACCTACCACGGCCTGCCCGACTACTATCTGGACGCCATGGACGTGCTGGCTCAGCGGTGTATCACCGCCTGCGGCTACAAGCTGCGGATGGTATGAGGCAGGGGCGGATGCCCCCATCCGCCCGATTCTTGATCTTCACATGGTGGTGAATGACAATGACTGATCTGCGCCGCCCTCTGGGCGACTATGTGCAGCTGCTGCTGCGCCATGACCTGCTGGCCGACCGGGGGCCCATCCCCGCCGACCTGAGCGCTCCGGTGGCCCTGGTGTCCTGCGATTCCCAGGTGGTCATCCCCCGCACTCTGTTTGTGTGCAAGGGGGCCAAGTTCAAGGAGGACTATCTGCGCCAGGCTATGGAGGGGGGCGCTTTCGTGTATGTCAGCGAGACCCCCTACCCCGGTGTGCCGCTACCCTGCCTGCGGGTCACCGATATCCGGCGGGCCATGGGCCTGCTGGCCGATCTGGCCTATGGCCACCCCTCCGGTAAGCTGACCATCACCGGCATCACCGGCACCAAGGGCAAGACCACCACGGCCTACTATATCAAGTCCATCGTGGATACCTGGCTGGCCGCCCGGGGCCACCGGGAGAGCGCCCTGCTCTCCACCATCGTCACCGACGACGGCCTGGAGCGCAAGCCCGCCAAGCTCACCACCCCGGAGCCCCTGGACCTCCAGCGGCACCTGTCCAACGCCGTGTCCGCCGGGGCGGATTATCTCACCATGGAGGTGTCCTCCCAGGCCCTGAAGTACGGCCGGGTCATCGGGGTGGACCTGTCCTGCGCCGTCTTCCTCAACATCGGGGAGGACCACATCTCCCCGGTGGAGCACCCCGACCTGGAGGACTATCTCCGCTCCAAGCTGCTGATCTTCAAGCAGGCGAAAACCGCCTGTATTTCCATGGACTGCGACCACGCCGACCAGGTGGCGGAGGCCGCCGCCCGGTGCGAGACGGTTATTACCTTCTCTCAGAAGGACCCTGCTGCCACCGTGTACGGCACCAACGTCCGCAAGGAGGGGAACCAGATCGTGTTCCGCGTCCGTACCCCCCGATACGAGGGGGATATGGCCATCTCCACCCCCGGTCTGTTCAACGTGGAGAACGCCCTGGCCGCTGTGGCGGTGGCCGAGGCCTACGGCATCCCTCAAGAGACGGTGGAAGAGGGCCTGGTGCATGCCTTCGTTCCCGGACGCATGGAGCACTATGTCAGCGCCGACAACCAGATCTCCGTCATTGTGGACTACTCCCACAACGGCATGAGCCTGCAAAACGCCCTCCGGTCGGTCCGGGCGGAGTACCCCGACCGGCAGCTCACCCTGCTCTTTGGCTGTACCGGGGGCAAGGGCATCGACCGCCGGGAGGGCATGGGCAATGCCGCCGGCGAGTGGGCCCACCGGATCATTCTCACGGAGGACGACCCCGGCCCTGAGGAGGTGGAGGACATCTGCGCCGACATCGGCGTGTTCCTCAAACGGTGGAACAAGGACTACACCGTCATCCCCGACCGGGAGCGCGCCGTGGAGACCGCCATTCTGGGCGCTGGCCGTCCCGCCGTGGTGCTGCTGGCGGGCAAGGGCTGCGAGATCTTCCAGAAGCGGAAGAACGGCCCCGAGCCCTGCATCCCCGACGGGGTGCTGGCCCGGCAGGCCCTGGATAAGTACGACCGTGACCACGCTGAATGAGGCTTTTGCCGCCGCAGGCGCCGCCGCCTGGGGCGGCTTGCCCTTTTGTGAGCTGGCGGCGGACATGACGGCGGAGGCCGTCGCAAAGGCGGAACAGCTGTGCCCTGATCCCCGCACCGTCCTGGTGGCGGCCTTTCCCTACTACGCCGGGGAAGGGCCGGGCAACCTGTCCCTCTATGCCCGGGGGCGGGACTATCATCAGGTCGTTACCGCAAGATTGAATACGATATGTAATTTCTTGAAAAAAGAATATAAAAATAGCCGGTTTTTCCCCGCTGCCGACAACTCCCCTCTGGCGGAGCGGCAGGCGGCCTGGCGGAGTGGCATCGGCCTGCGGGGGAAGAACGGGCTGGTCATTCTGCCGCCCTACGGCAGCTATGTGTTTCTGGGCACCATCCTCACCGACGAGCCGCTGGAGCTGCCGCCCTGCACACCGTCCCCCGACTGTGTGGGCTGCGGCAGGTGTCTGACCGCCTGCCCCGGGGGTGCGCTGGGAGAGGGCGGAGTAGCGGTGAGCCGCTGCCTGTCCGACCTGACCCAGAAGAAAGGGGAGCTGACGCCGGAGGAGACTGCCCTGTTGAAAGCCCACCCCCTGATCTGGGGGTGCGACTGCTGCCAGCGGGTGTGCCCCTACAACGCCGCCCCCGCCCTGTCCCCCCTGCCGGAGTTCCGGGAGGGACTGGTGGACAGTCTGGGGGAGGAGGATCTGGCGGGACTGACCAACCGGGCCTTTCGGGAGAAGTACGCCGGCCGGGCTTTCACCTGGCGGGGCCCCGCCCCCCTGCGGCGCAATCTGGAATTGAAAACAGAGAAAGAACCATAAAACAGGGGCCTGCTGCGGTGCAGCAGGCCCCTGTTTTCAACTTAAGATCTTCTCTGTATTTTATGGCTGATCCGGGCTCATGGGGCGAGCAGCGGCTCCAGAGAGCGGGCCAGCAGGTCGTCCATATAGCGGCACAGGGTCTGGTCCGGAATGTCGGGACACTCCATGGTCACATGGGTATATAGTCCGATGAGCGCAGAGGAGAACACGACTCCCTGGATCTCTGCGTCCAGCGCGTTGACGTTGCGCTGCTCCAGCTTGCGGTGCAGGCTCTTGACGATGTCCTTCTTCCAGCGGTAGACGAACATGGGGTCGCCCCGGTTGCTCAGCAGCGCCCGGTACCAGTCCAGGTTTTCCCGGATGTGGGCGATGGTACGCAGGGCGGGCTCGGTGCCGCCGCCATGCCGGTCCAGTACGTCGGGCAGGTTGCGGCAGATCTCCCACAGGGCGGAGAGCAGGCGGTCTTCCACCCCCTGGAGCACGGCAAACTTGTCCTCAAAATAGAGGTAGAAGGTAGAGCGGGCGATCCCGCAGGCCTGGCAGATGCCGGAGATGCTTACCCCGTCAATGCCGTTGCGCTGGTAGAGGGTGAGAAAGGCGGCCTCGATGTCCTGAATGGTGCGCTGGCGGTTCAATGCTCTGCGTGGAGACATTTCCATCAACTCCCTTTCGTGCCGTGGGCGGAAGGCGGGCCGCTGTTGCTGAAGTGCTGCAAAAACAGATGCGCCTGACTTAAAAGATTATTATATTTGACCAGAGCGGGAATTGCAAGGAAAATTCGACGGCGCTGGACAATTCCTGCCCTTTTGTGCAGTAACTGTACGACTGTCTTTTGTATGATGCGTACAAGAATGGCGGGTCCGTGGTAGCATCAATGCAACAAAACAGAGAGAAACGGAGGCATTCTCATGAGCCAGAGACCTGTTCTTACACCTGAGGAGCGGGCGCTGTCCTACGCCAAGTACTACGACCTGCCCATCGCCCCCATCCCCCCCGAGAAGCTGGCCATCCTGGAGGCCGGTCCCATGGACCCCAAGGACGCCTTGCCCATCGAGCGGCGCAACGACCTCTTCCTGCCCGGCTATCTGCCCGGCGAGATAGGCTACTGCGTTATGCCCAACGGCACCGGCTATCTGGCCAACCGCACCGAGATGCCCGGCGTCACCCCTGAGATGTTCGAGTGGTGGTTCGCCTGGCACGGCCTGAATGATATGCGCTACCGCATCTGGGACCCGGAGGACCACTTCTACGCCCGCCAGCAGACGCCGGACAAGGTGCTGGACCCCAGCGTGCCCATGCGGGAAAAGACCTGGGGCACCGTCCACCATGTACTGGAGGACATCGGCGCCGGTCCCGACGAGCTGATCCTCAATTTCCGCTATCCCCACGAGCTGGGTTATGACGAGTCCAAGGTGGGCACCGAGGCCTGCGCCACCATGATGTGCGCCAACGGCCACGGACCCAGACCCGGCGAGGGCGTGGCCGCCATCATGACCCACATGGTGCGGGAGATCGGGGGCGGTATCGAGCTGCGCAGCCGCTTCTGGATCGGCTACGGCCTGGTGGACGGTCAGCTGGTCAAGCTGATCCCCGACGGCGTCAGCGTGCCGCCCATGGCCCCCATGGGCCTGTTTGCCCACAATCTGAAGGAATTCGGCCACCTGGCCGCCATTCTGCCCTCCCTCTACGCCGAGGAAAAGGACCGCTGGTAAGCGGAGCAGACGGAAAAGGAGACGGACTATCATGTGTAAAAAGAAAAGCTTCCCCGTGGTCATGAATGTCTTTCTGGCATTTTTCATCACCCTGGCCGTGACCATCTTCAACCTGGCGGTCAACCAGAACCTGAACGTCCCGGCGCTGGTGGTGAGCATGATCCACGGCTTCTGCCTGAACCTGACTCTGGAGACCATCATCGACCTGCCCGCCTTCGGCAACTTCTTTGTGAAGAAGTTCGGCCTGAAGATGGAGGGTCCCGCCGCCTACTTTGTGCGCATCTTCTTTATTGTGGTACTGCTGGTGCTGCTGATGAGCTTCATCCTCATGTTCTGCGAGGTGGGCTTCCTGCTGGGGGCCGGGTTCTTCGGCTTCTGGATCACCAAGGTGCCCGCCATCTTCCTGGTGGCCTACATCACCGCGCTGATCTTCTTCCCTGTCTGCATCAAGGGCGCTCAGGCCCTGTGCACCCGGGACTGAGAGGCCGGCCTGAAAACAAAGATAAGACATGGGTCTGCTGTGGCAGACCCATGTCTTGTTTTTTGCGTGCCGGCAACAGAGCGGCCTGCCGGTCAGGGCTTCCGGACCGGTCCGCTCCAGCCGAATTTGGCCCGGTACCGCCGGAGAAACCCGATGGACAGCAGACAGGACAGCCCCTCCGCCACGGGTACGGCCAGCCACACGCCGGGCACCCCGATGATCCGGGGCAGAAGGAGCAGCCCGGCCATGAGAAAGCCGAAGGTGCGGGCGAAGGAGATGAGGGCGGAGGTCCGCCCGTCGGACAGGGCGGTGAAGAGGGCGGAGGCAAAGATGTTGACCCCGGCGAAGAGGAAGGTGGGGGAGAAACGGCGGAAGCCGTCCAGGGCCAGGGCGTTGACCAGGGTCCCCGCCGGAGAGAACACGCCCACGATGACGGGAGCCAGCAGCAGGGCGGCGGCCAGGATCGCTACAGAGGCGCACAGGATAAATCGGACGCAGTGGAGAAAAGTGGCCCGCAACCGGTCATACCGCTCGGCCCCCTGATTGAAGCTGAACACCGGGGCCACTCCCATGGAAAAGCCCAGGAAGAGGGCCACCAGTAAAAACTGCGCATAAAGCACAATGGTGATAGCAGCGACCCCTGGTTCCCCCAGCAGCTCCATCATGATGGCGTTGAAGAAAAAAGTGGTGACGGCGGTGGACAGGTTGGTCACCATCTCGGAGGAGCCGTTGAAGCAGGCCCGTCCCAGCAGCCGCCAGTCCGCCCGGGGGCGGGCGAAACGCAGACCGTCCCGCCGGAGGAGAAAGAAGAGGACGCCGCATACCGCCGGGATGCAGTAGCCGGTGACGGTGGCCACGGCGGCCCCCCGGATGCCCATGGACAGCGGCCCCATGTACAGCCAGTCCAGCACGCCGTTGGTCACACCGGCGGCGATGGTAAGGCCCAGACCCAGGCCGGGGCGGCCCGCCGCCACAAAGAAGCTCTCAAAAAGCAGCTGGAGCATGGACATGGGGGCAAAGAGCAGCAGGATGCGCAGATAGCGCACCGTATCTGTCAGCAGCAGGTCGCTGGCGCCCAGCAGCCGGGCCAGCGGCTCCGCCCCCCAGAGCCCCAGCAGGGAGAAGACCGCTCCCACGCACACTGATATCACTGCCAGAAAACTGAAGGTGCGGCGGGCGCCCTCCAGGTCGCCCGTCCCCATCCGGTGGGACACCACGGCGCTGCCGCCGGTGCCCAGCATGATACCCGCCGCCAGCACGATGCTGATGGCGGGATAGGCGATATTGATGGCGGCCAGCGCGTTTTCCCCCACCAGCCGGGAGGTGAGCACCCCGTCCACAATGGTGTACAGGGAGGTCACCAGCATCATAATGGTGGTGGGAAGGGCAAAACGGAGCAGCCCGCCCAGGGTAAAGTCCTGGTCCAACCGGTTTTTCACGACTCGTACCTCCCTTTCCGCAGGATATTTACAAACAGTACGGACCATGATAAGCTATCGGGTAACCCGAAAGTCAAGAGGGAGGTTTGGAACATGGCCCAAAGTGGAGAACGCTATACCACCGGGGAGTTTGCGGCCCTGTGCGGGGTCACGAAGCACACCCTGTTCCACTACGATGAGATCGGCATTTTCTCCCCCGCCCTCCGGGGAGAAAACGGCTACCGGTACTACGCGCCGGCCCAGTTTGAGGTGTTCCAGGTCATCGCCCTGCTCAAGGAGCTGGGGGTGCCCCTGTCGGAGATCCGGGCCTATCTGGACCGGCGCAGTCCAGAGGCGCTGCTGACCCTGCTGGAGCGGGAGGGGACGGCCCTTACCGAGAAGCTGACCCGCCTGCGGCGGCTGCGGGAGCTGATCCGGCGGAAAGCGGAGCTGACCCGGCAGGCGATGGAGGTGCGCCCCGGCGTCGTGACAGAGGAGCAGCGGCCCCAGCGGTGGTATGTGGCCACCGCCGCCGCAGGACTCACCGACGAGGGCAGCTATCCGCGGGTCCTGGCCCGCCATCTGGAGTACTGCCAGGCCCACCAGGTCCACAGCCCCTACGCCATGGGGGCCATCCTGCCGGTGGAGGCCGCCCGGCGGGGGGACTGGGATGGATACACCCACTGCTATACCCAGGTGGACAAGCCCGTCCGGGGGGCACGGCTGCTCACCGCCCCGGCGGGGCGGTATCTGACGGTCTGCCACGCCGACAGCTTTGATACGGTGCGGCAGGGCTACCGCCTCCTGCTGGACTGGGCGGCGGAGCACCGGCTGACGCTGGGGCCGCTGTTCTGGGAGGATGTGCTGCTGGACGAACTGACCGGCAAGGGGTACGACCACTACCTGCTGCGGCTGTCGGTTTCCTTGCCGGAGGAGGGCGGCGGCTTTCAGGCCGGGGTGTGAGGTTTGCCGCTCAGGGAGGCGTTCAGCTTTTTGATGCTGCGCAGGGCCAGAAGATATTGGATGCCCCAGCTGAGGAAAAAGAGCAGGGTGAAGATGCCCAGATAGCTCAGAACGCCCTGTATGCTGCGCTCCATCCAGCGGCAGATATAGGCGGTGGGGAGCAGCAGGGCGGCGCCCAAAAGGAAGTAAGCGGCTGTCTGCCGGGCCAGACTCCACCCCTCCAGATCCCATAAAACAGATCCGGCGGCAAAGCCTGCGCCGGTCAGACCGCACAGGAGAGTCTGGAGCAGCACCGCCCCGGCCTCTGTTCCCACCTGAGCCACAAAGGCAGGCACACAGGGGAAAAAGCTGCCGCCCCCAAAGAGCAGGGAGGAAAAAACGGTGATGATATGCCCGAGGGCGATCCCCAGAGGGAAGCCCAGCAGACCCCGCGTGAAAAGCGCCTTTTTCATATTCATACGATTCACCTCACAGACCAAGTTGTTTTTTCAGCTTTGAGACGTACCGCCGGGAGACATAGGTGACGGTCCCGTCGGACAGCCTGACCCGGATGGTGCCGGTCAGGCTCAGGTCAAAGCTCTGGACCCGCGCCAGGTTGACAAGCTCAGAGTTGGAGATACGCACGAAGCGGTGGGGGTCCAGCTGGGCCTCCGCCTCATACAGCCGCAGGCGGAGGGTGTAGGTCTCCCGGCCGTCGGAGGCCAGCACTTTTCCGGCGCTGGCGTAGATCCGGACCAGCTCCTCCGGCTCCAGCAGCCGGACGGTCTCTCCCCGGCAGCCGGCGATCAGACGGCGTCCGGAGCGGGAGAGCTGCTCCACCGCCTGCCGCACGTCGTCGGTGAGGGCGGCGGTGAATATGATCGCCTTTGGCTGGATACAGGTCTCGTCAATGGTCACGTCCACTTGCATAGCGGTCACCTCGTTTCGTAATGATGCCATTATAGAGAGCGGGCGGACGGGGCGCAACCCATTTTCCACAGTCGGTCGTTCCGGCCCCACAGGTGGTATCTTCCGCGAAAAAACAGCAGATATTTAGAACAAATGTTTGCAATATCGGAAGCGGTATGGTATACTGAGGCTGGAGTATACTGACAAGGAGGGTCTGCCATGAAAGCGCTCTCGCCCAAGCAGCAGCAGATCTATGATTACATCATTTCCTTCTCGGCCGAGCACGGCTATCCCCCCTCTGTCCGGGAGATCGGGGCCTATGTGGGGCTGAAGTCCCCCTCCACGGTCCACTTCCACCTGAAAGGGCTGGAGGCCGCCGGCCTTATCACCAAGGCGGAGGGGAAGACCCGGGCCATCACGGTGGCCCAGCCGGAGCCGGACGCCCCGCCGGAGGACCGGATCCCGGTGGTGGGCAGCGTGGCTGCCGGCGCTCCGATCCTGGCCCAGGAGTGCATAGAAGATTACCTGACCTTTGATACCGGCGGCCGGTCCGGGGAGTATTTTGCCCTCCAGGTCCGGGGAGAATCCATGAAGTATGCCGGTATCCTGCCCGGAGACCTGGTGGTGGTCCATCAGCAGAGCGAGGCCAGCAACGGGGAGATCGTAGTGGCCCTCTTTGAGGACGAGGCCACGGTAAAGACCTTTCGCCGGAAGGACGGACACGTCTGGCTCATGCCGGAGAATCCGGACTATGAGCCCATCGACGGCGAGGGCTGCGCCATCTTGGGGAAAGTTACCGCGGTCGTGCGGCGGTACTGAGATGGGCCGCGTCCTGTTTGACACCCCTGTGGGGCCCATGGCGCTGGAGGGGACGGAGACTGCCCTCACCGCGTTGTATCTGCCCAATGCCCCCGTAGCCCCGGCGGGGGAGGAGACTGCTCTGCTGGCCCGGGGCCGGGCGGAGCTTCTGGAGTATCTGACTGGGGTGCGGCGGACCTTTGATCTGCCGTTGGCCCCGCGGGGCACGCCCTTTCAGCTGCGGGTGTGGTCCGCCCTGGCGGACATTCCATACGGACAGACCATCACCTATGGAGCGCTGGCCCGCCGGGTGGGCTGCCCCAAGGGGAGCCGGGCGGTAGGGCAGGCCAACCACCGCAACCCCCTGCCCATTCTGCTGCCCTGCCACCGGGTGGTGGGGACCGGCGGGACCCTCACCGGCTACGGGGGCGGATTGGAACTGAAGCGATTTTTATTAGAACTGGAAGGGAGCGCACCCAAGTGATCAAATTGGTGACCTGGAACGTCAACGGTCTGCGGGCCTGCCTGGGCAAGGGCTTTCTGGACTTTTTCAACGAGATGGGGGCTGACGCCGTCTGTTTGCAGGAGACCAAGCTACAGCCCCACCAGATCGAGCTGGATCTGCCCGGCTACCACATCTACTGGAACAGCGCCGAGAAGAAGGGCTACTCCGGCACGGCCCTCATTACAAAAACAGAGCCTCTCTCCGTGGCCTATGGGTTGGGCATTCCGGAGCACGACACCGAGGGGCGGGTCATCACGGCGGAGTATGAGGATTTCTATCTGGTGTGCTGTTACACCCCCAACGCCCAGAACGAGCTGGCCCGCATCGACTACCGGATGCAGTGGGAGGACGACTTCCGGGCCTACCTGATGGAGCTGGACCGGAAAAAGCCGGTGGTGCTGTGCGGCGATCTCAACGTGGCCCACCAGGAGATCGACCTGAAAAACCCCAAGAGCAACCGGGGCAACGCCGGCTTCTCCGACCAGGAGCGGGAGAAAATGACAGCCCTGCTGGGCAGCGGCTTTGCCGACACCTTCCGGGCCCTCTACCCGGACAGGACCGGGGCCTATACCTGGTGGAGCTACCGGTTCAATGCCCGGAAGAACAACGCGGGGTGGCGCATCGACTACTTCATCGTGTCCGAGCGGCTGCTCCCCCGGGTGAAGGACCAGATCATCCACGCCGACGTCACCGGCAGCGACCACTGCCCGGTGGAGCTGGACCTGACATAAAACAAACTCCCCGTATTTTTCGAGAGAAAAATACGGGGAGTTTTAATTTTCAGAGGAACCACTCCGGCTGACGGGGGACGCCCGCCTTTTCCTCCAGCATGGCGGTGGTGGCCTGGAGGGCGGCGGCGGGGATGGAGCGAGCCTGCCGGGGGCAGAGTGAGACGCAACGCATGCAGGTGACGCACCGCTCCGGGTCGGTCTGACTGGGCTGCCCCGTGGGGATGGCGCCCACCGGACAGCGGGCGGCGCACAGGCCGCAGGAGATGCAGCGCTCCCCGGCGGCGGGGTGGAAGGAGATCCCCTTCCAGTCCTTATAGGGGGTGTTTCCCGGCACAGCCGCCGGGGTGAGCGGCGCAGGTCCGGCCAGTTTATCCAGCACGGCCTGACCGAAGGCGGCGGCATTGTCCAGGTCGGCGGCGTCCGGACGGCCCTGGGCGATGGTGGGGGCGATGGAGTGCTGAGCCACGAAGGCGGCGGCCGCCACCACCTGGAAGCCGCCGGCGGTCAGGGCGTCCCTCACCTCCAGCAGAGCGTCCTCATAGGCGCGGTTGCCATAGACTGCCACCGCCACCGCCGGGCCGGAGCCCTTCAGCGCGGCCAGCCGCTCCAGGGCCACGGCGGGGACCCGCCCGCCGAACACAGGGACAGCGGCCAGCACAACGGCCCCCTCCGGGACGGGAATGGCGGGAGTGGGGGCGGACAAGTCCAGCACCTGCCCCTGCCCGCCGGTGATGGCCTTTACAATGGCGGCAGTGCCGCCGGTGGGGCTGAATACGGCGGAGAGCCAACGGGATTCATGCATCATCAGGATCCTCCTCCTTGTCCGGGCTGTGGCCCAGCATCTGACTCAGGATATGGGTGAATGGAATGGAGTCCTCCCGGGTAAGCAAAAACTTTTTGATCAGGAAGATGAGGGCCACCGCGGCCACCCCCAGCAGGGTGTCCAGAGAGCTGGAGTGGCTCACTACCAGGTGGCGGGCGATGGCGAAGAGCAGCACATCGGTCACGGCTCTGGGGGTGTGGAGGACCAGCATCTTCACAAACTCCACCCCAACGACCACATTCATGGTGTTGGCGAAAAACTGGTTGAGGTCAAACTGCCCCAGCAGCAGGTAGTGGACCGAATCGCTCCCCGTCAGCACCATCTGGACCACGGTGACCAGCAGGATAAACAGGGCAATGACCAGCTCCAGGACCCAGGCGGTCTTGAGCAGGAACCGGACCAGCTTTGTTTGCATGGCGGGCGCTCCTTTCCAAACGGTATCTGCCCAAATTATAGCGCCTTGGCCCGGCCCCGTCAACGGCGGAGGGGATACGGCGGGTAAAAATCGGGTACCCTGGAAAAATAGCATTGACTTGTTGGCGAAGTTATGATATGCTAACAGCAGTTGAAAAGGGAGTAGTTCAAAGTTATACCGTCAACACCACGGCTGCTTGCGGCCTGGCGGTATACACCCCACGGGTAACAAGACTTTTCGACAACTGCCCAGTATCACTGCGCGGTTGGCGAGGGGTCTTTTTTCTTTTGCCCTTCGCTGGCGAGAATTTTAGTAAGGGAAGGAAATGTATGACAGAGTCTTATTATCGCAAGACAGTCCAGCAGGCGCTGGACGCCCAACAGGCCGGGATGCAGGGGCTGAGCGACCAGCAGGCCGCCCAGCGCCGGGAGCAGTTCGGCCCCAACAAGTTGTCCGAAGGCAAGAAGAAGTCCACGCTCCAGATCTTCGCCGAGCAGTTCAAGGATCTGCTGGTGATCATCCTCATCATTGCGGCGGTCATCTCTGCGCTGTCGGAGAATGTGGAGAGCACCATCGTGATCTTCGCCGTGCTCATCCTCAACGCCATCCTGGGCACCGTCCAGTATCTGAAGGCGGAAAAATCCCTGGAGAGCCTGAAGGCCATGTCCTCTCCCACGGCCAAGGTGCTGCGGGGCGGAGTGCGGGTGGAGATCCCCTCCGCCGACGTGGTCCCCGGCGATATCGTGCTGCTGGAGGCGGGCGATATGGTGGTGGCCGATGGCCGCGTGCTGGAGAACTTCTCCCTCAAGGTCAATGAGAGCTCCCTCACCGGCGAGAGCGAGGGCGTGGACAAGACCGCCGACGTCATCGACGCCGACCAGGTGGCTCTGGGCGACCAGAAGAACATGGTCTTCTCCGGCTCTCTGGTGACCTATGGCCGCGCCACCGTGCTGGTCACCGGTACCGGCATGAACACGGAGCTGGGCAAGATCGCCGCCCTCATGAACCAGACCCAGCAGCGCAAGACCCCCCTGCAGCAGAGCCTGGACGACTTCTCCGCCAAGCTGGCGGTGGTCATCATGGCCATCTGCGCCGTAGTGTTCGCCCTGTCCATCTTCCGCACCGGCATGGGCGTGCTGGACTCCCTGATGTTTGCTGTGGCCCTGGCCGTGGCCGCCATTCCCGAGGCCCTCAGTTCCATCGTTACCATCGTGCTGGCCATGGGTACCCAGAAGATGGCCAAGCAGAACGCCATCATCAAGGACCTGAAGGCGGTGGAGAGCTTGGGCTCCGTCTCCGTCATCTGCTCCGACAAGACGGGCACCCTGACCCAGAACAAGATGACCCCCCAGAAGGTGTACGCCGACGGCTCCCTGCTGGAGGGAGACGACCTGGAGCTGGTCAACGACGTGCAGCGGCTGCTGCTCAAGGCGGCCTTGCTGGCCAGTGACGCCACCAACAACCAGGAGACCGGCTCCTCCATCGGCGATCCCACCGAGGTGGCTCTGGTCATGCTGGGCGAGAAGTTCGGCGTGGAGGAGGAGTCCTACCGCGCCCAGCATCCCCGCCTGGCGGAGCTGGCCTTCGACTCCGACCGCAAGCTGATGAGTACCCTCCACGATATCGACGGCACCCCCACCCTCTTTACCAAAGGCGCGATCGACGTGCTGCTGGACCGCTCCCGCTGGCTGCTGACCCGGGAGGGCAAGGTGGAGATGACTCCGGAGCGCAAGGAGGAGATCGCCCGGGTGAACATGCAGCTGTCCATGGAGGGCCTGCGGGTGCTGGCCTTTGCTTACCGGGACCTGGACAGCGTGCGTCCCCTCACGCTGGAGGATGAGAACGACTTCACCTTTATCGGCCTGATCTCCATGATCGACCCGCCCCGGCCCGAGGCCATCCAGGCGGTGGCTGACGCCAAGCGGGGCGGCATCCGCACCATCATGATCACCGGCGACCACAAGATCACCGCTTCCGCCATTGCCCGGCAGCTGGGCATCTTCCGGGACGGGGACGAGGCGCTCTCCGGCCTGGAGCTGGACCAGATGAGCGACGCCGACCTGGACGAGCGGCTGGACAAGATCTCGGTGTACGCCCGGGTGTCCCCCGAGCATAAGATCCGCATCGTCAACGCCTGGCAGCGGAAGGGCAACATCGTCTCCATGACCGGCGACGGCGTCAATGACGCCCCCGCTCTGAAGAAGGCGGACATCGGCGTGGCCATGGGCATTACCGGTACGGAGGTGTCCAAGGATGCCGCCTCCATGATCCTGGCTGACGACAACTTTGCCACCATCGTGCGGGCGGTGGTCAACGGCCGCAGCGTGTATGCCAACATCAAAAACGCCATCCAGTTCCTGCTCAGCGGCAACACCGCCGGCATCTTCTGTGTGCTGTACGCCTCCCTGCTGGGGCTGCCGGTGCCCTTCGAGCCGGTACACCTGCTGTTCATCAACCTGCTCACCGACTCCCTGCCCGCCATCGCCATCGGCATGGAGCCCGCCCGCAAGGGTCTGCTGAACCAGAAGCCCAGAGATCCCAAGGAGCCTATCCTCAACAAGCCTCTGCTCGCCCGCATCGGCGGGCAGGGCCTGCTCATCGCCATCGTCACCATGATCGCTTTCTACCTGGGCTTCCAGGGCGGGGACGCCGCCTTGGCCTCCACCATGGCGTTCTCCACCCTGACCCTGGCCCGGCTCTTCCACGGCTTCAACTGCCGGGGCGACGAGTCCATCTTCCGCCTGAAGTTCTCCAGCAACAAGTACTCCATCATGGCCTTCTTCGCCGGCGTGGCGCTGCTGATGGCGGTCCTCTTCGTGCCCGGTCTCCGTGGCCTGTTCATGGTCTCCTCCGCGTTTGGCCTTGCCAATCTGGGCGAGATCGTGGTGCTGGCTTTCCTGCCCACCCTGGTGATCCAGATCATCAAGGTGATCTCCGGCCTGCGCAAGGGCAAGGATTGATCCCGCCGCTTCTAATTTGACAGAAAAAAGGGTGCGCCTTTTCGGGCGCACCCTTTTTCGTTTCTAAAACTTTGCGGCTGACAGACATAAACAGGCTATGGAAAAGGACAAAATGGGTGCAGTGGTAAAACGGTTTCCTGCAAGGCCTAATGCCCCCCGGCGACGCACTCAAATAAAATCAGAAACATCCGGGGCCATGGGCCTCGGATGTTTCTCTGATAAAACCGGGGCGCGGTGCTCCCACCGCGCCCCTTACAGGATCGGGACCTCTGTCCGATACCCCTTTCGCCTTTCGCCAGAGGGTGAGCTCACCCGGCACCGGCTTAAAAGGAGATGCGGGACCAGCGGGTCGTCCGGTCCACTGCTAGTATGCCCGGCGGCTCCGGCGGTATGTCAGGAAAAAAACGGAATAGAACGGCGCATATTTGCCCAAACTGGACATAGGATAAAACCGGCAACAGCCCGGAACAAGGAGGAGATCATATGCCGGAAGCCAGTAAGCGCTTCGGCCTGCGCCGGCGGGACCGGGAGCGGGAGGGGGCCCGGAGCATGCTGCTGGAGGGACTGTCCCAGACACGGGCCCTCATCGCCCAGGCCTACCAGGGCTTCAACGACGCCCGGGACCCGGACCTCATTGAGTCCTATGTCTTTGAGATCAACGCCCTCCAGTCCCGGTATGCCTACCTGCTGCGGCAGGTGAAGGAGCTGGACAGCGGGGAGGCAGCGCGCACCGGATAATGGGGGGAGACCCCGCCGCCAGGGGCCTGGCAAACAGAACGGGAGGTGGCGGCGGTGGAACCTCTGCTCAATGCCCTGCCCTGGGTGGCGGGTGGACTGTTTTTGATCCTGCTCCTGTCGGTGCTGCGCCGGCCCCTGGCCTGTCTGGGGCGGCTGGCGGCCCGGACCGGAGCGGGGCTTGGGGTGCTTTGGGCGCTGAACTGGGCGGGAGGCTGGCTGGGCCTGCATCTGGGGGTCAATCTGCTCAATGCCCTGGTACTGGGCCTGCTGGGGGCGCCGGGCTTCGGCCTGCTGGTGGCCCTGGACTGGGTGATGACCCTATAGGAGGGGGCGCCGCACAGAGCTGCGGCGCCCCTCTTTTTGTGTTGAGAAGAGCGGACAGGCGCCGCTTCGGAGAACAATTTAGAATTGATTTCCCGGTGTTCACAGTTTTTTAAAATACATATCGTAAAATAAGTACCGACTATAGAGATCACATCGGGCGCTGTCTTTGGATGGCGCCCTGCCGAGCGATAAAAGGAGTGGACTGGATTGAAACGAAAAAGCGCGGCGCTGCTCTGCGCCCTGAGCCTGTGCGCCGGTCTGGCGCTGCCTGCCTCCGCGGCGGAATTTCGAGATGTGGACCCCAATTCCTGGTATGGTCCGGCGGTCCGGGAGGTGGTGGACCAGGGCCTGATGGCGGGCACCGGAGAGGGACTCTTCTCCCCTGATACCAAGGTGACCCGCTCCACCGTGGCTGTGGTGCTGTGGCGGATGGAGGGGGAGCCCGCCCCGGTGTGGCGGGGACACTTCCCTGACGTGCCGGTGGACAGCTGGTACGGTGTGGCCGTCGACTGGGCCTGCGAGGCCAAGATCATCAACGGCAGCGACAAGGGGACCTTTGGCGACGGAGCGGTGTCCCGTCAGGAGCTGGCGGTGATCCTCAGCCGCTATGACACCTATAAGGGCCAGAAGCCGGCGGAGGGCTCCTTGAATCTGTACAGCGATGCCGGACAGGTGGCCTCCTGGGCCAAGGAGGGAGTGTCCCACGCCATCGGCATGGGCTGGCTGGAGGGTTCCGACGGCAAGCTCTCCCCCAAGGGTACCACCACCCGGGCCCAGCTGGCGGTCATTTTGCAGCGGATGAATACCCAGGTCATGGGTTGACCGGTCTGCGGTTTCGGCGGATGATAGAAAGGAGAACCCCGCGCATGGAAACGTCCAAACTGTTCCTATCCTACCTCCGGGTCACCCAGCACATGTCCCAGCGGTTTCGCAGTCACTTTGGCCGGATGGATCTGACCGTCCCCCAGGCCATGGTGCTCACCGTGCTGGGGGAGGAGGGGCCGGTGCCCATCAGCGCCCTGGCTGAGCGCACCGGCAGCGCCAACAGCACGGTGTCCGGCATCGTGGACCGGCTGGAGAAGCTGGGGCTGGCCAGGCGTCAGCGCAGCGAGACGGACCGCCGGGTGATCTATGTGACCACGACGGAGAAGTACGCCGCCCTGCGGGATAAGGCGGCCACTGATGTACACAGCTATTTTTCCGACCTGATCGGCGGCATGCCGGAGGAGGACCAGCAGGTGGTGGCCTCCGCCCTCCAGAAGCTGGACGAGGTGCTGAGCAGAGCGGAGGAAACGGGAAAACAATAAGCGGAAAGGGAAGAGGTGTCCTGCTGTGAGGCGGTATGGTTACGACCCCTATCACGGGCGCAGCCGGGGGCGTACGGCGTTGAAGATCGTCATAGGTGTGCTGCTGGTACTGTTGGTGCTGGCGGTGGCGGCGCTGCTCTTCCTGGAACCCTATATCCGGTACTCCTCCGACGGGGTCCGGCTGGAGCTGCCCTTCTTCCAGAGCGGCGGCGATCCGGAGCCGCCCAAGGAGAGCATCCCCCTTCAGATCAGTACGCCGTCGCCCACCCCCACACCGGAGCCGGACACCAGCTTCCGGGGGCTGGAGCTGCCGCTCTCCGCCCTTACCGGCGGTACAGCCCCGGAGCAGCTTGAGACCGGCGGCGGTACAGCGGCCATTTTCTCCATGAAGCAGGCCGACGGCGCTCTGGCCTATCAGTCGGAGACTGCTCTGGGCGCCTCGTCGGAGGAGGAGGGGGTCAATGCGGAGATCCGGGCGGCCAATGGGGACGGACTGTATACCGTGGCCCGGATCTCCTGCTTCCGGGACAATGCCCTGCCCTGGGGCGACCGGGCCCTGGGCATCCACAGCAGCGCCGGCAACTGGCGGGACGATGAGGATATTCGCTGGAGCAGTCCGGCGGTGGAGCGGGTGAGAAGCTATGTGGTCCAGGTGTGCGGCGAGCTGGCCGAGCTGGGCTTTGACGAGCTGCTGCTGGAGAACTGCGGCTATCCCACCCGGGGAGAGACGGGCCGGATCGCAGCCGACGGGAACTATGACCCCGCCGCCCTGACCGGGACCATGGAGACCTTTTTCCAGGCCCTGGACCAGACCATGGCCCAATACCCGGAGGTGAAGGTGTCGGTAGTGACCAGCCTGGCGGTGCTGGGCGGCGGCGCTGACGGCAGCGGCCTTACCCTGGATCTGCTTGAGCGGTACGCCGACCGGGTCTATGTCCGTGTGCCCGAGGGGGAGCGCGTTCCCGCCATCGAGGGCCTGGAGATCGTGCCCATTGTGAGCCAGGGCGCGGATACCGGCAGCTGGGCGGTGCTGAACTGAGAAAACCGCGAAAAAAGTTCAAAAATGCCTTGACTTTCAAAATGTTGACTGATATACTACTAGAGCCGCTTTGAATGGGTCTGCAAGTGGAACCTGGTTCCCGCCCCCGACAGCGAGCCCGTAATGAAGGAGTTGAAAACGTAATGCACGCAATCATCGAGACCGGTGGTAAGCAGTACAAGGTGGCTGAGGGCGATACCCTCTTCATCGAGAAGTTGCCCAACGAGGCCGGCGACAACGTGACCTTTGACAAGGTGCTGGCTGTCATCGACGGCGAGAAGATCACCGTGGGCACTCCCGTGGTGGAGGGCGCCAAGGTGGCCGCTTCCGTGGTGAAGAACGGCAAGGGCAAGAAGATCATGGTCTTCAAGTACAAGCCCAAGAAGGGTTACCGCAAGCGTCAGGGCCATCGTCAGCCCTACACCAAGGTGACCATCGGCGCCATCTCCCTGTAAGATGACGACTGTCTCTTTTCACATGGAGGGGGACCGCATCGTGGGCTTCACTGTGAAGGGCCACAGCGGTTACGCCGAAGCGGGGAGCGACATTGTCTGTGCCGCCATCACCAGCGCCGTCCGCCTGACCGAGTGCGCCGTCAACGACGTGCTGGGCCTGGGGGCGACTGTCAAGGTGAAGGAGCACGACGCGTCTATCACCCTGCGTATCCCCGGCGGACTGAGCGAGACCGGCGAGAGCACCTGTCAGACCCTTCTGACCGCCCTCATGGTCCATTTTGCCAGTCTGCATGAGGAATATCCTGAGCATATTCTCGTACTGGAGGAGGACTGACCTCCCGGTACGGCGAACTTTTTAACACACAAGTTTGGAGGTGTGACACCATGCTGAACATCGGTATTCAGTTCTTCGCCCATAAAAAGGGCGTGGGCTCCACCCGTAACGGCCGCGATTCCGAGGCCAAGCGTCTGGGCGTGAAGCGGGGCGACGGTCAGTTCGTTCTGGCCGGCAACATCCTGGTCCGCCAGCGGGGCACCCATATCCATCCCGGCGTCAACGTGGGCAAGGGCAGCGATGACACCCTGTTCGCCCTCAAGAGCGGCCGCGTGAAGTTTGAGCGCCTGGGCAAGGACCGCAAGCAGGTCTCTATCGTGGAGATCGCCCAGTAATTGCCCGCAATATGGGTACACTAAGCCCCGGACGGACTCCCGTTCCGGGGCTTTTTCTTTGATCGGATCGGCGGCGGGCGATTGATAATTGCCCCTACAAACAGCCCCAGCTGAGAATGTAGGGGCGGCTATCAGCCGCCCGCCGGGACACACAAGGAGGTATTATGGCAGCACCCTTTGTAGATACCGCCCGCATCACCGTGAAGGCGGGCAACGGCGGCAACGGCGCGGTGGCCTTCCACCGGGAGAAATATGTGGCCGCCGGCGGACCGGACGGCGGGGACGGAGGCCGGGGAGGCAGCGTGATCCTGGAGATCAACTCCCACATGTCCACCCTGATGGACTTCCGCTATAAGCGCAAGTACGTGGCGGGCAACGGTATGGACGGCCAGGGCAAGCGCTGCTCCGGCAAGGACGGGGAAGATCTGGTCATCAAAGTGCCTCGGGGCACCGTGGTGCGGGACGCCGAGACCCAGGAGATCATCTGCGACATGTCGGAGACCGACCGCTTCGTGCTGGCCAGGGGCGGCAACGGCGGCTGGGGCAATAAGCACTTTGCCACCCCCACCCGGCAGGTCCCCCGCTTTGCCAAGGCCGGGCTGCCCGGCCAGGAGCGGCAGGTGATCCTGGAGCTGAAGCTGCTGGCCGACGTGGGCCTGGTGGGCTTCCCCAACGTGGGCAAGTCCACCCTGCTCTCTGTGGTCTCCAAGGCCCGGCCCAAGATCGCCAACTACCACTTTACCACGCTTTTCCCCAACCTGGGCGTGGTGTATGTGGACGAGGGTGTTTCCTTTGTGCTGGCCGATATCCCCGGCATCATCGAGGGAGCCGCCGACGGCGCCGGCCTGGGCCACGACTTCCTGCGGCACATCGACCGCTGCCGCCTGCTCATCCATGTGGTGGATGTGTCGGGCTGCGAGGGGAGAGACCCGGTGGAGGACTTCAAGGCCATCCAGGAGGAACTGAAGCAGTACGGGCCGGAGCTGGCCTCCCGCCCCATGCTGGTGGCGGGCAACAAGGTGGATATCGCCGCCGACCGCACCGGTCTGGAGGCGCTGAAGGCCTATGTGGAGGGGCTGGGCATGCCCTTCTATGAGATCTCCGCCGCCGCCCAGCTGGGCACCCGGGAGCTGATGTTCGCCGCCGCCCGGGAGCTAGAGCACCTGCCCCCCATCACGGTGTACGAGCCCACCTATGTGGAGCGGCCCCCGGAGGTGGATATGTCCGAGCCTCTCAATATCGTTCACGAGGACGACACCTGGATCGTGGAGGGCCCCTGGCTCCAGCGGCTCATGGCCAACGTCAACTTCGGGGACTACGAGTCCCGCAACTGGTTTGACAAGATGCTCCGCCAGTCCGGTCTGTTTGACCGGCTGGAGGAAATGGGCATCAAAGACGGCGATATCGTCTCCCTGTATAACCTGGAGTTTGAGTATCAGCGCTGAGCAGGGGAGGGCCTGACCGGCGAAAACCGCTTCTGAACCGGCGGAGGTTGTCATAAGCTGTACCAACAACAATGGGAGGTACGGCGATGAAGATCATTCTGCTGCGGCGAAGGCTGCTGGCGGTGCTGGCCTGTGTGCTGGCGGCGGCCGCCATGCTTTACGCGGTCAACTATCCGGAGGTGGTGAGCGCGGCGGCGTCCAGCCGCCAGCTGCCCATCTACTGCGTCCGGCGGGACCAGAAGATGGTGTCCATCTCCTTCGATGCCGCCTGGGGCAATGAGGACACTCAGCGGCTCATCGACATCCTGGAGGAGTACGGCGTAAAGGCCACGTTCTTCGTGGTGGGGGACTGGGTGGACAAATACCCGGAGTCGGTGAAGGCGCTCCACGACGCAGGGCATGAGATCATGAACCACTCCAATACCCATGCCCACTTCAACAGCCTGTCGGCCCAGGAGATCGCGGCGGATGTAGAGGCCTGCAACGAGAAGATCGAAGCGGTCACCGGTGTGCGGCCCACGTTGATCCGCTGCCCCTATGGGGAGTATGACGACCATGTCATCTCGACCATCCGCTCCATCGGCATGGAGCCCATCCAGTGGGATGTGGACAGCCTGGACTGGAAGGAACTCCCGGCGGGGGAGATCACAAAGCGGGTGGTGAGCCGGGTGGGGCCCGGCTCCATCGTGCTCTTCCACAACGCGGCCCTGCATACGCCGGAGGCCCTTCCGGGGATCATTCAGTCCCTGCTTCAGGAGGGGTACACATTTGTGCCCATCTCCCAGATCATTTTGCCCGGGACCTGCGGCGAGGACTATACCATCGACCACACCGGCCGGCAATGTCCTGGCGGACCCGGATGAGAGCCTGCCGCCCGGATACGCGGCGGAAAAAAGCTGAACTGAGGCGGCTTCCACAGCCTGTGGGAGCCGCCTTGCTCTGTAAAGGAGCCGATTTGACCCGGTCGGGCACGGCCTGTGCCGGGGAGAGAGTGCCGCGCTTCCGGCCCTCTTTGTCCGTAAATTACAGCGGAAGCGATTGCCCCGTGTCTCAAATTGTGATATTATAATAAAACTTCTTAGGTATTTGGGCGGTCCCGGCCCATGTACTGGGCTGTTGCAGATGTGCTGCCGCAAGGAGTGCGATCGACCTCTGTGGATGCGGAGGGGGCGCTCTGTTTTCGGCGGATGCAGATGGTGTGCGGCGGCGGTTTCTCGGGAAAGGGCGGAGACAGAGTGGGTGAGTAACATGTTTGAGATCGCAGTGGTTGAGGATAATGAGCAGGATGCGAAAGTCATCACGAATGCCCTGACGCAGTATGCGTCGAACCATCAGCTGGAGTTTCGGATCACCAGATTCTCTGATGGACTCAAGCTGATCAATGCCTACAAATCAAACTACGATCTGATTTTTATGGACATTGAGATGCCCCACATGACAGGGATGGAGGCGGCCAAGGCCATCCGGCGGATGGATCACGGGGTGACGCTTGTCTTTGTGACCAACATGGCCCAGTACGCCGTGGAGGGGTATGCCGTTGAGGCCTTCGACTACATCCTCAAGCCCGTCAAGGACTATGCGCTGGCCCTGAAGCTCAACCGGATCATGGCCCACGTGGGCAGCGCCATGGGGGAACGCATCGTCATTCGCGTGGATGGGGAGACCATTGGGCTCCAGGTGCGGAAGATCCACTATGTGGAGGCCGATGGGCACTATCTCAACTGGCACACCCGGGAGCGGGTCTACCGGTCCCTGGGGACGCTGAAATCCATCGACCAGCAGCTGCCGGACAGCTATTGCGCCATCAGCCGGTGGCATGTAGTCAACATGCAGTATGTCCGCAGCGTTATGGGGGACGATGTGCTGGTGGAGGAGGAGAAACTGCGCATCGGCCGGTCATATAAGCAGAAGTTTTTGCAGGCCTATGCGGAATATATGGTAGGTGGAGCTTAAAAGATGGAAGAATTTCTCTTGGTATATGTCCAAAACCTGATGTGTTGCATCCTGTTTTTTGTCAATTTTCCGCGGAGACCGCACTTCGTGCTGCGGTTCTCCGCGGCAGTGTGTCTGGGGGCTGCCGGGGTATGCCTGGTGGGGCCGCTGCTGGCGGCCTCAGACCTGCTGGTGTTTATCTACTACCTGTTTGAGTTCTGCATGCTGATGGGGATCTTCCACGTCAGCTTTCAGACCAGCTGGGAGCAGACGTTGGGCTGGGCCAGTGCGGGACGGGCTACCCAGCACCTGATTTACCACGTGCTGCAGCTGATCAGCCTGCGCTTTGATCCCAGCGCCTATCTGGAGGCCCGCTTCGGGCTGTATTTCGTGGGGGCGCTCCTGTCCTATCTGCCCTTCTGTCTGATCATCTACCTGGCCTTTTCCCGCAAGCTCAGCGCCCTGGATCTGGACTGCGAGACCAGCGAGTTCCGCTGGCGGCTGGGGCTGCTCAGCGCGGTCATGGTGCTCATCTGTGTGGGCATCACCCGGCTGGTCAAGAGCAATCCCGCCCGCCCGGAGAGTGCCATCGTCGCGGACAGTCTGTACGCTATTATCTGCTGTATCCTGTGCCTGGCTATGCAGAGCGAGTTGTATCAAAAGGCCAGGCTGACCAAGGAGATCGAGATGGTGCGCATGCTGTGGAAAAAGGACAGCAAGCAGCTGGCCGAGCGGAAGGACACCATTGAGCTGATCAACATGAAGTGCCACGATATCCGCCACAAGCTGGAGGACTACCACCTGCCCATCACGAACGATGAAGAGCTGGAGCTCAAGGCCCTGATCCGTATTTACGACCAGACCTACCGCACCGGCAGCCAGACGCTGGACGTACTGCTGGCAGACCGGGCGCTCCTGTGCGAAAAAGACAAGATCCAGCTGAGTTTTCTGGGCGACGGAAGCCGCCTGAAGTTTCTCGCGGAGGCGGATCTCTACTCCCTGCTGGGCAATGCGCTGGGCAACGCGGTGGAGGCGGTGCGCCAGCTGGAGGAGGAGAAGCGCCAGATCAGCATGATCATCAGAAGCAGTGGCGACCTGGTGTCCATCAGCGTAACGAACTACTATCAGGGCCAGCTGCATTTTGAGGAGGACTTGCCCGTCACCACACGGCCGGACGCGGAAGATTTCCACGGCTACGGCATGAAGAGCATGCAGGCCATCGCTGAGAAATACGGCGGAAAGCTGAAGGTGAAGGCGGAGAACGGCGTCTTTAAGCTGACCATCTGGCTGATCGACGACGGTCATTGAGCCGCTGTAAAGCCGGAGAGACTGACGGACAGCACGGTACTTTTTCTGTATTTTTATGGAGAAAAAAGCGTCTGTGCAAGCTTTTTGCGGCTTGTACAGGCGCTTTTTTGAGGTTAGGATGGTTGGGTTTTCTGTTGGAAAAATATCATGTATCTTCATAATGAGGAAAAGTCTGGATATTCTGTTGCAGTTCGTGCAAAATATATGCGGCTTGTGCAGAAAATGTTGTTGAAAATAGTGAGTATGCGTATAATACATGTGGCTCAAATGAGCCACATTATGAGGAAGGAGCGTTATATATAATGAAGAGAATCGTTCCCTTGCTGCTCTCCACGGCCATGATTGTCTCCCTGGCCACCTCCTGCTCCAGCACGGAGGACCCCAAGCAGTCCGCGACCCCGGCCCTTGAGGACAGCTATATTGCTGCTCCCCACACCGCCGACGCCACCCAGACTCCCACCGAGTATCTGGCCCCCGCCTTCTACCACAATGAGGACGGCCCCACCATCAGCGTCGTGTACAACGGTGTGATCGTGAAGGACGGAAAGTACTTCCGTGACAGCAACAACGACCAGAATCTGGACGCTTTCGAGGATTGGCGTCTGAGCACCGAGGAGCGTGTTGCCGATCTGCTGGGCAAGATGACCCAGGAGCAGCGCATCGGCCTGCTGAGAAACGCGCTGGTGACCAGCCCTGCTGCTGCCACCGCCGACGAAGTTTATGACGAGAACGGCAACGTGATCCTCAGCCAGCTGGTTACCCTGGAGACTGGTGAGGCTCCTGAGGATGCCGCTTCCGCGATGGGCAGCGCCTACGCCGCCGACGCCATCCTGAACGCTTATACCCGTTCCGGTGTTATCCGTAAGGATACCGACACCGAGACCGGCGCCCTCTTCAACAATACGCTGAACATGATGGCTGAGTATGTGGGCGTTACCAAGGGCGAAGTTACCATCCCCTACATGCTCATCTCCAATCCCATGACCAACGGCTATCCCTCCGCGCTGGGCTTTGGCGCCGCGGTCACCGGTGACGGTAACGCCGACGCCCTGCAGGCCTGGGCTGAGGTGGACGCCGCTATCTGGGACGCCAAGGGCATTCACCACATGTACGGTCCTCAGATCGACCTGGTGACCGACCCCCGCTGGTCCCGTAACAGCACCACTTACACCGAGAATCCTGAGGTGATGGCTCAGGTCGCCACTGCTCTGATCAACGGCTATCAGCACGGCACCGACGGCGCCCAGGTTGGCGACGTGGCCCTCATCATGAAGCACTTCCCCGGCGACGGCGCTGCCCAGAACGGCTTCGAGAGCCACAACAAGCTGGGCGAGTGGCGTGTGTACTCCACCGAGGGCTCCCTGGAGAAGTACCAGCTGGTGGGCTTCAAGGCCGCCATTGACGCCGGCGTGGCTGGCATCATGCCCGGCTACTCCCGTCCTGCCACCGATGCCCGCAGCGCTCCCCAGAGTGTCAACGGCATCCTGCTCGAGCCCGATGAGATCGGCAACGCTTACAACACCACTATGATCGAGCTGCTGCTGAAGGACATTATGGGCTTCGACGGCTTCATCAACTCCGACTCCAACATTGTCACCAAGCAGCTGTGGGGTACTGAGGACATGACCGAGGCCGAGCGCTATGCTCTGGCGATCAACGTGGGCGCCGACGTGATCGGCGACGGCTTCAGCCCCGTTGTGGATTACACCGCTGTTACCGAGGCTGTTACCTCCGGTCTGGTGACCGAGGAGGCCTTTGACCGCGCCACCACCAAGCGCATGTCCTCCTGGATCGACCTGGGCATGTTCGAGAATCCCTACCGCGATCCCGCTGAGAGCAAGGCTGTGGGCGAAGAGTACGCCCAGAACCGCGCTGACAGCAAGACCGAGTTCAACCGCAAGTCCGTGGTCATGATGAAGAACTCCGAGAGCACCCTGCCTCTGGCCGAGGGCCTGAAGGTGTATGTGCAGAAGTTCACCAACGACGGCACCGGCACTGAGGAGACCTGCGCCGAGGCCCTGACCGCCATGGGCTACACCGTTGTGGAGGACTACAACGAGGCTGACGTGGCCATCCTGATGGTGGTTCCCGCCGCCTTTGCCAACGGCGACCCCTACATGCACGTGCTCGACCTGGTGGAGGACGCTGAGCTGGAGGAGTACAACATCGACGCCGGTGAGAAGACCGGCGAGACCGTGGATGTGACCACCGTGGCCGATATTGACGACGTTAAGAAGATCGCCGACGCGGTCCACGCCAACGGCGGCAAGGTCATCGGCACCATCAACATCTCCAGCCCCTGGATCCTGAGCAACCTGGAGCCCTACTGCGACGCCCTGCTGGGCACCTTCACCACCTCCAACGAGGCTGTGGCTGATGTGATCACCGGCGCTTACGCCCCCACCGGCAAGCTGCCTGTGACCATGATCTCCTGCAACGAGGTCATCGCTGTGAACAACGAGACTCTGGAGGACGGCAAGACCTATCCGATCTGTGCCTCTCCCAACGATGTGCCTGGCTACGACAAGGATCAGTACATGGACGCTGACGTGCTGGCTCAGTCCCCCTCCGGCTCCTACGCCTATAAGGACGCCGACGGCAACGTCTATCAGTCCGGCTTCGGTCTGAGCTACTAAGTTAGTCTGTTTTCTGTCCGGGTGACAGTCCGGGCGAAACGCATGGGACAGGCCTCTCATACCGGAGGTCTGTCCCCATGTGGTTATTACCAAGTTAATTGATCATCGAATTAGAAAAGGAGCGAATTACTATGAAAAAGATCCTCAGCCTTTCTCTGGCGCTGAGCCTGGCCATGCTGGCCGGCTGCTCCAGCCAGCCCGCCCCCAACACCGAGAGCGCCAAGCCCTCCGAGAGCGCCCAGGTCGTCGAGTCCTCCAAGCCCGTTGAGAACAACGAGAGCAACTCTGCCGCCGAGGGCCCCGTGGCCCTGGACTTCAACAGCGAAGTCACCGCCATGGAGGGCGAGTGGGTCCTGTCCCAGGTGTACGCCGAGGGCAACACCACCGACGCCGCCGCTGACGCCATGTCCCTGAAGATCACCATGGAGCTGGATCCCTCCGAGCTGGTGGATGAGGCTGCCTACATCCACAACCAGGTGTACAACCTGACCGGCTACCTGACCTTCGGCATGGACGAGATCGTGCAGACCCTGGCCGCCGACGAGGTGGAGGAGTACAAGGGTTCCACCAGCTGGGCCGACTTCCCCCAGGGTGAGGTCGTGTCCGACGGCGACTTCTTCAAGCAGCCCGGCCCCGCCACCATGCGCTTTAAGGACGTGGACGACTACGGCCTGTTCCTGGACAAGGTGGCCGGCGTGTCCGCTGACCTGGACACCACCGAGAAGACCCTCATCATCGGCATGAACGGCGACGGCCAGCTCCTGCTGGGCGCCAGCGAGGAGCATCTGGAGCGCCCCGGCACCGAGGGTGACTGGACCTACTGCATGATCTTCAACAAGGCCGCCTAAGTAAAGGCCCTTCCGCATTTTATCACCTGGTCATTTCCTGGCCGGACGGGCGGCTGCGCCCGTCCGGCTGCCGAGAGGAGCGTTTTCTATGAAGACACCCAAAAAAGCGCCCGGCTTCTATATCACCCTCGTCTCCTGCGTGCTCGCCATCGCGACTGCGATCTGCTACGGCGTGCTGTTCAAGGGGATCGAGTACAAGGAGCCTGTATTTGACCTGCGCATCTGCGTCATCATGGCGACAGTTGGCGTGGTCGCTGCCGTTCTGCTGCTGCTGAATGAGCGCACGGCTGGTTTTGCCCCGGCCCTTCTCTGCCTTGGCAGCGGCATTTCTTTCATGCTGTTCATTAAAATCGCAATTTGGCCGGTTTCCGATACGATCTACGGGATCGAGCCCTTCCCCGCAATCAAGCAGCTGGTACTCTGTGCCGTGCTGCTGCTGGTCACCCTGGTGATCTCTGAAGTGGTACTGTATCTGAGAAAGTACCGGTCTGCCTAATGGGAAACAACGCGCAGAGAGGAGCACATCCAATGAAATCCTCAAAGAAAAGATTACTGAAGAAAATTTTTGCTAACGTCATGGTGGGCCTGCTGATCGTGGTCTACTTTGGCAACAGCATTGCCGGGCAGTTTGCCGGCCAGATCAACGGCTTCCTGGGCACCGCCACCTCTGTCATGGTGACGGAGGGCGAGGAGGGGTCCGGCGAGTACGTGCGCTACTACGACTCCGCCTTCCAGTCCGTGGCCGATCTGAAGGCCGCCGGTCTGGCCAAGGCCACCGAGGCCGAGGCCGAGGGCGCGGTCCTGCTGAAGAACAACGGCGTACTGCCCTTGAAGAATCCCGAGGTGTCTCTGTTCGGAGCCACCGCCACCGCCCCTGTGTACGGCGGCACCGGCTCCGGCGCTGTGAACACCTCCGACGCCCCCTCCTATGTGGACGCCCTGTCCAAGAGCGGCCTGACCGTCACCAACGAGGCCCTGCTGGACTGGTATGTTGAGGAGGAGCTGGGCCGCACCTTCTCCGCCAGCGGCGAGGAGATCAACGAGGCCAAGTGGAGCGCCATCCAGAAGAGCGACGCCGTGGGCACCTTCGGCAACGGCGAAGTGGCCATCTTCGTGGTGGGCCGCGTGGGCGGCGAGGCCAACGACCTCAAGAGCACCAACCATGTGGACGGCGGTTACAACCCCCTGGGCGCCGACGTGGACGAGAACTCCGACTACCTGATGCTCAACAAGAACGAGCTGGGGATCCTGGCCGGTCTGAAAGAGATGAAGGATGCCGGTAAGATCAGCGGCATCGTGGTGCTGCTCAACAGCGCCAACCCCGTCTCCGCCGACTTCCTCAACGACGAGGCCTACGGCATCGACGCCGCCCTGTGGATCGGCTCTGTGGGCCAGACCGGCCTGTACGCCGTGGGCGATATCCTCAGCGGTGCGGTCAACCCCTCCGGCTCCCTGCCTGATACCTGGTGGACCAACAACCTGCTGAACCCCGCCATGTCCAACTTCGGCGTTTATACCTACAACAACGCCGGCGACTACACCTATGCCTCCAGCCCCGCCAAGTACACCAGCTATGTGGTCTACCAGGAGGGCATCTATGTGGGCTACCGCTACACCGAGACCCGCTATGAGGACGCCGTCCTCGGCGCCAGAGGCGTGGGCGACTACGTCTACCAGGATGTGGTGGCCTATCCCTTCGGCTACGGCCTGAGCTACACCACCTTCGACATGAGCGACATGCAGGTGGAGAAGCAGGGCGCCGGCAGCGACACCGAGTACGTGGTGACTGTCACCGTGACCAACACCGGCTCCGTGGCCGGCAAGAAGGCGGTGCAGATCTACGCCCAGAAGCCCTACACCGAGTATGACCGCCAGAACCAGATCGAGAAGGCTGCTGTGGAACTGATGGGCTACGGTAAGACCGGCATGCTGGCTCCCGGCGAGAGCGAGACCGTGACGGTGCGTGTCCCCGAGTATTTCCTCACCAGCTATGACGCGCTGGGCTCCGGCGTGTATATCCTGGAGGACGGAACCTACTACTTTACCGCGGCGGACAACAGCCATGCGGCCATCAACAACATTCTGGCCGCCAAGGGCAAGACTGTGGCCGACGGCATGACCGCGGATGGCCGCACCGATATGGTCTATTCCGTGGACTACACCTTCGACGCCGAGACCTACTCCAAGGCCTACGGCACCGGCAACGACGTCACCAGCCTCTTTGCCTCTGCGGACATCAACCGCTATGAGGGCAAGGGCGATAACAGCGTGGTCTACCTGTCCCGCAGCAACTGGGAGGACACCCTGATGCTCTGGGCCGACGAGGATGAGGACGGCCAGAACGACAACTATGTGAAGCTGTCCATGACCGACAAGATGCACGCCGACACCATTCTGGACGGTCAGGACTTCCCCGCCAACGACGACCAGTGGCCCACCATGGACTCGGATGAGACCAACTACAACCTCATCCAGCTGCTGGAGGACGAGAACGGCGAGAAGATCCCCTACGACGATCCCAAGTGGGACGACCTGCTGGACCAGCTGAGCTTTGCGGATATGTCCCGCCTGTGCGCGGTGGGCCTGCGGATGACGGTCTCCCTGGAGTCCATCGGCAAGCCTGAGACCCTGGACCACAACGGCCCCTCCGGCGTGACCCAGAAGTACTCCGCCGGCACCAACGGCTACGCCAACCAGACCAACGACCCGGATAAGGAGCTCACCGGCACCTGCTATCCCTGCAACGGCATCCTGGCCGCCACCATGAACGACCAGCTGGTGCAGGAGGTGGGCGAGCTGATCGGCGAGGACGCCATGTGGGCGGGCTACGCCGGCTTCTACGGCAGCGGCCTGAACATCCACCGCAGCCCCTACGCCGGCCGTGTCTTTGAGTACTACTCCGAGGACGGCATCCTGACCGGCCTCATCGACACCTACGAGACCATCGGCATCCAGTCCAAGGGCGTGTATGTGTACAACAAGCACTTTGCCCTCAACGACCAGGAACTGCAGCGTCAGGGCCTGGGCACCTGGTGCAACGAGCAGGCCATGCGCGAGCTCTATCTGCGCGCCTTTGAGCTGCCCATCGTCAACGCGGACGCCAAGTGCGTGATGACCGCCTTCAACCGCATCGGCGCGGTGTGGTCCGGCGCCTGCCACGAGCTGCTCACCGGCTGGCTCCGCAACGAGGCGGGCATGACCGGCTTCGCCGTCACCGACATGTACGAGGGCGACTATATGAGCAAGCCCCACGAGGTGCTGGCGGGCAACGATATCCCCGATAACTTCCCCGGTACCACCGGCACCGGCGTTGATACCGCCTCCGGCGGCGACCTGGGCTTCGAGTTTGCGGCCTACGGCCCCAACGGTTCCACCCCCAACGCGCAGATCGCCCGGGCCCTGCGGGAGTCCTCCCACCGGATCCTGTACACCGTGCTGCACTCCCGCGGCATGGACGGCATCGGCGTCAACACCCGGATCGTGACCGTCACCCCCTGGTGGCAGACCGCCCTCAATGTGACCCAGACGGTCCTGGCGGTGCTGAGTGTGCTCTCCGTTGCCCTGCTGGTGGCGGATATGCTCCCCAACAAAAAGAAGAATAAGTCCAACCCGTAAGACAAAACCGGGACAGTACGGTCCTTGCGGAACCAGAGCAGTCCGCCGCAGGATCCGGAGATTCTGCGGCGGATTTGCCCTGACCCAGGGGCTGCAGCCCGAAGAAGAACATGGATGGAACCAGAAGCGCCGCGGCGTCCGGAGGGGCGCCGGGCCGGCATGAGCGTGTGTTCCACAGAGAGGAAAGAAGGAGAGGCCTGATGCGAAACAGCATTTGTTTAAACCGGAACTGGACCTTTTACGGCCCCAAGGGCATACCGGAGCAGATCGACCTGCCTCACACCTGGAATGCGGTCGATGGACAGGATGGCGGAAACGACTACTGGCGCGGTACCTGCACCTATGAGACGATGTTTCCCCTGCCGGACTTCGATCCGGACACCCAGACGGTATACCTGGAGTTCCAGGGGGTAAACGCCTCTGCCGACGTGGAACTTAACGGGGAAATGGTGATCCATCATGACGGAGGCTACTCCACCTTCCGGGCGGAGGTGTCCGAACTGCTCCGGGCGGAAAACCGGTTGACTGTCCGGGTGGACAACAGCGTCAATGATCGGGTCTATCCCCAGAAGGCGGACTTTACCTTCTACGGCGGTATCTACCGGGATGTACAGCTGTTGGTGGTGAACCAGGACCACTTTGATCTGGACCATCTGGGCGGCCCCGGTCTGCGCATTACTCCGACGGTGGACGGCTCTGTCGGTAAAGTCCGGGTGGAGAGCTGGACCAATGTGGAGGACCCCGTGGTAGAGGTGGCCATCACCGACGGCGCGGGCGATATCGTAGTGACCGGGCAGGGCACTGACGTGACGCTGGATATCCCCGGGGTGCATCTCTGGGACGGCGTGAAGGACCCTTATCTCTATACGGCCACCCTGCGCCTGGTGAAGGACGGGACGGTCCGGGACGAGATCTCCAGCCGCTTCGGCGTGCGCACCTTCCGGGTGGACCCCAAGGAGGGCTTCTTCCTCAATGGGCGGCGCTACCCGCTTCACGGTGTGTCCCGGCACCAGGACCGGAAGGGCCTGGGCAATGCGCTGACCAGGGCCCACCACGACGAGGACATGGACCTCATCCGCGAGATCGGCGCCAATACCATCCGTCTTGCCCACTACCAGCACGACCAGTATTTCTACGATCTGTGCGACCAGTACGGCATGATCGTCTGGGCAGAGATCCCCTATATTTCCGAGCACATGCCCAACGGGCGGGAGAACACCATCAGCCAGATGAAGGAGCTCATCGTCCAGAACTACAATCACCCCTGCATCGTCACCTGGGGCCTGTCCAATGAGATTACCATCTCCACCAAGGACAAGGCGGACATGCTGGACAACCACCGGGCCCTCAACGACCTGTGTCACAGCATGGATGCTACCCGCCCCACTTCTCTGGCCTGCTATGCCATGTGCGGCCCTTTCAACCGCTCGGCCCATATTTCCGACCTGGTTTCCTGGAACCTGTATCTGGGTTGGTATGTGCCGGGGCTGTTTCTCAACGACCTGTGGATCTCCTTTTTCCACCGGGTCTATCCCAAGCGGTGCCTGGGATACTCCGAGTACGGCTGTGAGGGTATGCCCAACCTGCATTCCTCCAAACCCCGCCGGGGAGATCACACCGAGGAGTATCAGGCCATTTACCACGAGTTCATGCTCAAGTGCTTCCAGCGGCACCCCTACATGTGGAGCACCCATGTGTGGAACATGTTCGACTTTGCTGCTGATGCCCGGGATCAGGGCGGGGAGCCCGGCATGAACCACAAGGGCCTGGTCACCTTTGACCGCAAGACCAAAAAGGATAGCTTCTATCTTTACAAGGCTTACTGGAGCGAGGAGCCCTTCGTCCACATCTGCGGCAGCCGGTATGTGGACCGGGCTGAGCGGGTGACCACGGTGAAGGTCTACTCCAACCAGAGCGAGATATCCCTCTTTTGCAACGGCAAGCTGGCGGAGACTCAGAAGGGGGACAAGGTGTTTACCTTCAAGGTGCCGCTGGAAGGCACGGTAAAGCTGGAGGCACAGGCCGGTCAGTGCCGGGATACCATCAGCATCCGATATGTGGAAAAGCCCAACGACGCCTACCGTCTGAAAAAGGGAAAGAGCAGCAGCGCCAACTGGGTGTAAGCCTGGACGGTCGTTGAAGCGATCGGTACAACAGAAAAAGGAGATACCAAGTTGAAGAACCATACCCATGACGCCGGGAACGGTCTGAACCGGGCCAAGCCCTATCAGCTGGTCCTGTTCCCCCTCAACAACGGCGCGACCAACGTATATTTTGTGCTTATCCTGTCCTATGTGGCGCAGTTTGGCTCCAGCATCCTGCATCTGGGCATCTTTGCCTCCCTGATGGTCACGGTGATGCGGGTGTGTGACGCAGTCACCGACCCAATCATCGGCGCCATGATGGACCGCACCAGCACCCGGATCGGTAAGTTCAGACCTTTCATGATCCTGGGTAGCGTAGTGATGGCGCTGAGTGTCATCGGACTTTATGTCCTGTTGCCGCTCATTCCCGATACCATGATGCCTATGCGCTATGTGGGCTTCACGGCGCTCTACTTTGTCTGGGTCATCGGCTATACCTTCCAGACCTCCGTTACCCGGGCGGGCCAGACCGTTCTGACCAACGATCCCAACCAGCGCCCCATGTTCACCATCTTTAACACGGTGGGCTCCCTGCTGGGCATGGGTATCATGCAGTTCCTCATCCCCATGGTCAAGGCCATGTACGATGTGAAGGACGCTGCCGGAACCGTGATCACCTCCGGTTATGCCGACCCCATGGTCTACCGGATCATTACCCCGATCGGCATCGTCATCTCGGTGTTCCTCACCATTCTGGCCATCATCGGCATCGCGGAGAAGGACCGGCCTGAGTTTTACGGCCTGGGCGGCCGGCAGGAGAAGGTCAAGTTCTCCGAGTACGCTCAGATCATCAAGGCCAACAAGCCTATGCAGCGCCTGATGGTGGCGGGCGCCGGCTGTAAGCTGGCTCTGGCCATCGCGACCAACACCACGGTGCTGCTGGCCCTGTATGGCATTATGATGGGCAACTATAACTCCCTCTACCTGCCCATGATGATCCTGGGCTATGTGTGCGCGGTGCCCTTCTTCCTGCTCTCCATGCGTACCAGCCAGAAGAAGGGTCAGCGGGCCTCCCTCATCCGCTACGTCTCCGTGGCTCTGGTGTGCTACGTGGGCGTGCTGGCTCTGCTTCTGTTCAGCGAGTACGGCAACCCCGGCCGGATGCTCTCCTTCCCCTTCGAGGGCGGCGGAGCCATCAACCTCTACACCATCCTGTTCATCCTCTTCTTCGGCGTGGGCTACGGCGCCTATTACGCCACCGCCGATATGCCCATCCCCATGGTGGCCGACTGCTCGGACTACGAGACCTACCGCTCCGGCAAGTATATCCCCGGTATCATGGGCACCATGTTCTCCCTGGTGGATAAGCTGGTCTCCTCCCTGGCTCAGACCCTGGTCGCCTTTATCTTCCTGATCTGCGCCGGGCTCCACGATCTGCCCACCGACAGCACCCCCTACTCCGCCGGCATCAAGGTTGCGGTCATCGTCATGTTCTGCGTCATTCCCATGCTGGCCTGGGGCGCGACCCTGCTGGCGATGAAGGGCTATACCCTTACCGGCGCCAAGATGAAGGAGATCCAGGCGGTCAACGCCGCCCGTAAGACTGCCATCGAGCAGGGCATGACTCTGGAAGAGGCCATGGAGCGCTACCAGAGCGTTGAGCAGGTGCCGGAGCAGCTGCGAAATTGAACCGAAAGGGAGAAACGATCTTGAATACCTTTCTGAACGACGATTTTCTGCTGGACACGGAGACCGCCCGGACCCTGTACCACGCCTATGCGGCCCCCATGCCCATTGCGGATTACCACTGCCACATCGACCCCAAAGACATCTGGGAGGACCGCCGCTTTGAGAACATCACCCAGCTCTGGCTGGGGGGCGATCACTACAAGTGGCGTCTCATGCGCTCCAACGGCGTGGAGGAGAAGTATATCACCGGCGACGCCTCCGACTGGGAGAAATTTGAGAAGTTTGCCCAGACCCTGCCCCGGGCCATCGGCAACCCCATGTACCACTGGTGCCATCTGGAGCTGAAGAACTACTTTGGCTATGAGGGCGTCCTCAATGGAGAGACGGCAGGCGCAGTCTGGGAGCTGTGCAACGACAAGCTGAAGCATGATCCGGCCATGAGCGCCCGGGGGCTGATCCTGAGCAGCAACGTGGCCATGGTGGGCACCACCGATGACCCCTGCAGCGACCTGTGCTGGCACGAGAAGCTGGCGGAGGACCAGACCTTCCCCGTGCAGGTCTGTCCCAGCTTCCGTCCCGACCCGGCGGTGAACCTCCACAAGAGCGGCTTTGCCGCCTATCTGGAGCAGCTGGAGCAGGTCACCGGCCGGAGCATCGCCACCGTGGAAGATGTACGCGGCGCGCTCAGCGACCGCATCGCCTTTTTCGATGCCCACGGCTGCCGCTCTGCGGACCACGGCCTGGACTATGTGATGTGCCGCGAGGTGTCCGACGAGGCGGCCACTGCCGCCCTGAATAAGGCCCGGCGTGGGGAGCCCCTCACCCGGGAGGAGGCCGAGGGCTATCAGACGGCGGTGATCCTCCACTGCGCCCGGGAGTACCGGAAGCGCGGCTGGGTGATGCAGCTCCACTTCAGCTGCATGCGCAACCCCAACAGCCGTATGCTGGCCCAGCTGGGGCCGGATACCGGCTTTGACTGCATCGCCGTCACCGACAGCTGCGGGGCGACCTACCGCCTGATCGACGCCCTGGAGCGGGAGGGCAACCTGCCCAAGACCGTGCTGTACAGCCTGAACCCGGCGGACAACGCCTGGATCGACACTCTGCTGGGGGCTTTCCAGGGCCCGGAGATGGCGGGCAAGCTCCAGCACGGCAGCGCCTGGTGGTTCAATGACCATAAGACCGGCATGACCGAGCAGCTGACCAGCCTGGCCAACCTGAGTGTGCTGGGCAACTTCATCGGCATGCTCACCGACAGCCGCAGCCTGCTCAGCTATGCCCGGCACGAGTATTTCCGCCGGGTGCTGTGCGCCCTGCTGGGCCGCTGGGTGGAGAACGGGGAGTATCCCCGGGATCTGGACGCCCTGGGCGGCCTGGTGCAGGATATTTGCTTCCGCAACGCCAAACGCTACTTCAACCTGTAACAAAAGGAGAGTACAATGAAGCTTTCGTTTCGCTGGTACGGAGAGAACGATCCCATCTCTCTGGAATATATCCGACAGATCCCCGGGATGCGGAGCATTGTCACCGCGGTGTACGATGTAAAGCCCGGCGAGGTCTGGCCTGAGGAGAGTCTGGCGGCCCTGAAGAAGGACTGCGAGGACAACGGCCTGGTGTTTGACGTGGTGGAGTCCATTCCCGTCCACGAGGACATCAAGCTGGGCCGGGGCGACGTGGACCGCCTGCTGGAGGTCTACTGCGAGAACATCCGCCGCTGTGCCAAGTACGGCGTCAAGTGCGTGACCTACAACTTCATGCCTGTCTTTGACTGGACCCGCACCCAGCTGGACAAAAAGGCCCCCGACGGGTCTACCAGCCTGGTGATGTACTGGGAGCAGATGAAGGGCCTGGACCCCCTGAAGGACGACATCCACCTGCCCGGCTGGGACTCCAGCTACACCCAGGAGGAGGTACGGGAGCTCATCGCCGCCTACGCCGCCCTGGGCGAGGAGGGTCTGTGGGCCAATCTGGAGCGGTTCCTGAAGAAGGTCATCCCCGTGGCGGAGGAGTGCGGCGTGAAGATGGCCATCCATCCCGACGATCCCCCGTATCCCATCTTCGGCCTGCCCCGCATCATCACCTGCGAGGCCAACCTGGACCGGTTCCTCAGCCTGGTGGATTCCCCCGCCAACTGCCTGTGCCTGTGCACCGGAAGCCTGGGCTGCGCCAGAACCAACGATATGGTGGCGATGGTGCGCAAGTACTCCGCCATGGGCCGGGTCGCCTTCATGCACATCCGCAACGTGAAGATCATGGAGGACGGCTCCTTTGAGGAGCGGGCCCACCTGTCTAGCTGCGGCAGCCTGGATATGTATGAGATCGTCAACGCCCTGGTGGAGACCGGCTTCGACGGCTATGTCCGGCCCGACCACGGCCGCATGATCTGGGGCGAGACCGGCAAGCCTGGCTACGGCCTGTTTGACCGCGCTCTGGGCGCGACCTATATCAATGGCCTGTTTGAGGCCTGCGAGAAGGCCAAGAAGTAATCTGCTGTTTAAAAAGGAGCTTTATGATGATTGATCTGCCTCTGAATGTAGATTTTACCGGCAAGGTAGTCGTAGTGACCGGCGCCGGCGGCGTGCTGTGCGGCGACATGGCCAAGGCCTTCGCCCAGGCGGGCGCCAAGGTGGCCGCCCTGGATCTGAACGAGGACGCGGTGAAGGCGCTGGCCGAGGAGTGCAAGGCCCAGGGCTATATCTGCGAGGGCTACAAGGCCAATGTGCTGGAGCCTGAGGCTCTGGAGGAGGTCCACGCCCAGGTGCTCAAGGACCTGGGTCCCTGTGACATCCTGGTCAACGGCGCCGGCGGCAACAACCCCCGCGCCACCACCGACAACGAGTATCAGCATGAGGCCAAGGAGGGTCAGAAGACCTTCTTCGACCTGGATCCCAGCGGCGTGGACTTCGTGTTCAAGCTGAACTTCCAGGGCACCCTGCTGCCCACCCAGACCTTTGCCAAGGACATGGTGGACAAGCAGCACGGCTGCATCCTGAATATCTCCTCCATGAACGCCTATATCCCCCTGACCAAGATCCCCGCCTACTCCGGGGCCAAGGCCGCCATCTCCAACTTTACCCAGTGGCTGGCCACCCACTTTGCCGGCACCGGCATCCGCTGCAACGCCATCGCGCCCGGCTTCCTGGTGTCCAACCAGAACCGGAAGCTGCTCTTTAATGAGGATGGCACTCCTACTCCTCGTACTGCCAAGATCCTGGCCGGGACGCCTATGAACCGGTTCGTGGATAGCGAGGAGCTGCTGGGCGGCGTGTTCTTCCTCTGCGACGACAAGGCCGCCAGCGCCATCACCGGCGTGGTGCTGCCCATCGACGCGGGCTTCGCCGCCTACTCCGGCGTGTAAAGAAATCTGTAGCCGGCGGGGCTGCAAACCACCAATTTACTGCTGCTGAAATGGAGTGTTCCAGATGAATACCTTGAATGAAGCGATTTCCAACATCGGCGTTGTGCCGGTGATCAAACTCAACCACCCCGAGCGGGATGCGGCGGCCCTGGCCAATGCCCTGTGCGAGGGCGGCGTGCCTGTGGCCGAGGTGACCTTCCGGGCTGCCGGCGCCGCCACCGCCATCAAGCTCATGCGGGAGGCCAAGCCTGACATGCTGGTGGGCGCGGGCACTGTGCTCACCACCGCTCAGGTGGACGAGGCCCTGGAGGCCGGCGCCAGCTTTATCGTGACCCCCGGCCTGGACGTGGAGCTGGTGAAGTACTGCCAGTCCAAGGGCGTGCCCATTTTCCCCGGCTGCACCACCGCCACGGACTATCACGCCGCCTACAAGCTGGGCCTGGAGGTGCTGAAGTTCTTCCCCGCTGAGCAGTCCGGCGGCCTGTCCAAGATCAAGGCCCTGAGCGCCCCCTTCCCCATGTTCAAGGTCATGCCCACCGGCGGCATCTCCCTGAAGAATCTGAAGGACTATCTGGACTGCCCCGTCATCTGTGCCTGCGGCGGCTCCTACATGGTCACCAGCGATCTGATCGACAACCAGAAGTGGGACGAGATCACCGCGCTGTGCAAGGAGTCCGTGGCCATCGTGAAGCAGGCCCGGGGCAACGGCTGACCCTGTACCGCAGCGGCTGCGGCAGACTGACCGGAATAATAAAAATCTGCGGCTCTGGGCCCCGCCCGTCAGGCGGGGCGCGGGGCGGCAAACAGGAGGAATCCGAACATATGAAAGTTGTTACCTTCGGCGAGCTGATGATCCGGCTCCAGCCTTATAATTACGAGCGATTTGTCCAGGCCGATCACCTGGAGTTCTCCTTCGGCGGCGGCGAGGCCAACGTGGCGGTGTCCCTGGCCAACTACGGCATGGACGCCATGTTCGTCACCAAGCTGCCTGCCCACGCCATCGGCCAGGCGGCGGTCAACTCCCTGCGCCGGTACGGCGTGGATACCAGCGCCATCGTCCGGGGCGGCGACCGCGTGGGCATCTACTTCAACGAGAAGGGCGCTTCCCAGCGGGGCAGCGTGTGCATCTATGACCGCGCCCACTCCGCCATTCAGGAGTCCCAGCCCTCCGACTTCGATTGGGACAGCATTTTTGAGGGGGCCGACTGGTTCCACTTCACCGGCATCACCCCCGCTCTGGGCGCCAACCTGGTGGAGACCTGTGAGGCGGCCTGCAAGGCGGCCAAGGCCCGCGGCGTGAAGATCTCCTGCGACCTGAACTACCGGGGCAAGCTGTGGACCCGGGAGCAGGCCCGGGAGGCCATGACCCGCCTGTGCCAGTATGTGGACGTGTGCATCTCCAACGAGGAGGACGCCAAGGACGTATTCGGCATCGAGGCTGAGGCCACCGACATCTATGCCGGCAGCCTGAACCACGAGGGCTACAAGTCTGTGGCCAAGCAGCTGGCCGATAAGTTCGGCTTTGAGAAGGTGGCCATCACCCTGCGTGAGTCCCACTCCGCCTTCGATAACGGCTGGAGCGCCATGCTGTACGACGTGGCTTCCGACGAGTACTGCTTCTCCAAGAAGTACGCCCTGCACATCATCGACCGCGTGGGCGGCGGCGACAGCTTCGGCGGCGGCCTGATCTACGCCCTGCTGTCCGGCAAGTCCACCCAGGAGGCGGTGGAGTTCGCCGTGGCGGCTTCCGCCCTCAAGCACTCCGTGGAGGGTGACTACAACATGGTCACCGTGTCCGAGGTGGAGAAGCTGGCCGGCGGCGACGGCTCCGGCCGGATCCAGCGGTAACCCACCGGGGACCGGGCCTGTTGGCTCAGACCAAAAAACAAAAAGGGGCTTGCTGCCACGCAGCAAGCCCCTTTTTGGCTCCCTGCCGCCTGTCTTGTGCCTGCCGGGGGCGGTTTTTCAAAATCTATGCCGCATAGGCTCCCAATACTTGACTTTTGTGCCGCAAATGCATAAAATAAATAGACCCCGTTTGTATTTCATGATAAAGGATTGAGAATAGATATGGCACAGGACAAAAAGCAGGTGGAACAGATCACCGATATGGAGGTGGACTTCGCCAAGTGGTTCACCGACGTGTGTAAAAAGGCCGAGCTCATCGACTACTCCTCCATCAAGGGCGTATTTATCTACCGGCCCTACGGCTACGCCATCTGGGAGAATTTCCAGAAGATCCTGGACGAGAAGTTCAAGGAGACCGGTCACGAGAACGTGTACCTCCCCTTGCTCATCCCTGAGTCCCTGCTCCAGAAGGAGAAGGACCACGTAGAGGGCTTTGCCCCCGAGTGCGCCTGGGTGACCATGGGCGGCTCCGAGAAGCTGGAGGAGCGTTACTGCATCCGCCCCACCAGCGAGACTCTGTTCTGTGAGCACTACAAGAATATCATCCACTCCCACCGGGACCTGCCCAAGCTGTACAACCAGTGGTGCTCCGTGCTGCGGTGGGAAAAGACCTCCCGCCCCTTCCTGCGTCACCGGGAGTTCCTCTGGCAGGAGGGCCACACCATGCACGCCACCGCTGAGGAGGCCATCGCTGAGACCGAGCAGATGTTCAACATCTACGCCGACTTCTGCGAGAATTACCTGGCCATGCCGGTGGTAAAGGGCCGCAAGACCGACAAGGAGAAGTTCTCCGGCGCCGAGGCCACCTACACCGTGGAGTGCATGATGCACGACAAGAAGGCCCTTCAGGCCGGTACCTCCCACTATTTCGGCGACGGCTTTGCCCGGGCCTTTGACATCACCTTTGCCGGCAAGGACAACCAGCCCCACCACCCCTTCCAGACCTCCTGGGGCGTGTCTACCCGGCTCATCGGCGGCGTCATCATGACCCACGGCGACAACAACGGTCTGGTGCTGCCCCCCCGCATCGCCCCCACTCAGGTCATCATCATCCCCGTGGCCCAGCACAAGGCCGGTGTCATCGAGGCCAACCAGGCCGTCATGGACCGGCTGAAGGCCGCCGGGATCCGGGTGAAGATGGACGCCTCCGAGCAGTCTGCCGGCTGGAAGTTTGCCGAGTACGAGATGAAGGGCGTGCCCCTGCGGCTGGAGATGGGCCCCAAGGATATAGAGAAGAACCAGTGCGTGCTGGTCCGCCGGGACAACGGCGAGAAGAGCTTTGTCTCCCTGGACAACATCGAGGAGACGGTGGCCGCCATGCTGGATACGGTGCAGCAGGGCCTGTACAACAAGGCCAAGAAGAACCTGGACGACAACACCTACGCCTGCTCCACCGTGGAGGAGGTCAAGGAGAAGATGTCCACCCAGGGCGGCTTCGCCAAGACCATGTGGTGCGGCGACGAGGCCTGCGAGCTGAAGATGAAGGAGCTGGCCGGTGTGTCCTCCCGCTGCATCCCCCTGGAGCAGGAGCATCTGGGCGATGTGTGCCCCGTCTGCGGCAAGCCTGCCAAGCACATGGTGTACTGGGGCGTGGCTTACTGATCCAAAGCGAAACAAGAAACAGGTGGCCTGCTGCAAGCTGCGCAGACCGCACAAAAGACCTGTCATTCCGAGAAAAATGGCCGCCCACCGGGCGGCCGTTTTTCGTGGGGATCCGGCTCAATTCGCTGCGAAAACGGATCGCCACGCCAGTGTGCTCACTGGCTCGCAATGACGGACCTGTGCAGAGGGTCGATTTTGCAACAGGCCCTTTTTACAGGAATGGATCGTTTATCGGGCAAAATCAAGAAAGGCCCGGGTGGCGGCCTGGCGGGGCGACGTGAGGACCTGCCCGGCGTCGCCCTGCTCCACCAGATGGCCGCCCTGAAGAAAGAGGACCTGGTCGGCGGTGCGTCGGGCCTGGGGCAGGGCGTGGGTGACCAGAAGCACCGTGCAGCCTGTTCTGGCCTGGTACTCCCGCAGGCGCGTCTCCGTCAGCAGGGTAGAGGAAATGTCCATGGCGGCGGTGGGTTCGTCCAGGATCAGCAGGGGAAAGTCCTCCATCAGCAGCCGGGCCAGCGCCAGCCGGGCAGTCTCTCCGCCGGAGAGTCGGTCAGCCCGCCGGCCGGCCAGATGGGCCAGATCAAAGGCCTCCAGTTGGGCCATGGCCCGGCTGCGGTCCGCCCCGGTGAGACGCAGATTGTTCAGCACAGACATCCGGAAGGGGTAAGAGCGCTGGGGCATATAGCCCGCGGGACAGACCGGGAGAGGATGGCCGCTGTCGGGCATCAGGGTGCCGGCCAGGAGTCTGGCCAGCGTGGATTTTCCGCTGCCGTTGGGGCCGATGACCGCATGGATGGCTCCATCGGCCAGCGTCAGCGCAGGCAGGTCCAGCACCGTGCGGTCCCGGTAGGTTTTGGTGACAGGGGGCAGGTTCATCGGTGCGACCTCCCGTGGAGCAGCACCACCCCGGCGTTGATCAGCAGGGAGAGGGCCAGCAGGATGATGCCCAGGGCCAGGGCGGCGGTAAAGTTGCCCATATTGGTGTAGTTCATGATGGCGGTGGTCATAACATTGGTCTTATAGGCAATGGCGCCTCCCACCATGGAGACCGCCCCCACCTCGGCAAAGGCCCGGCCCAGCCCCAGCAGGTAGGCGCTGAGCAGCTGATACCGGCTCTCGTTGAGCATCAGCAGCAGAGTCCGCCCCCGGCCCAGCCCCAGGCCCCGGGTGGTCTCCCGGATGTCGGGTGCCGCCGTAGAGAGGTGGGACTCCAGGCTGCCCACGATCAGAGGGACCAGGAGGATGACCTGGGCGATGACCATGCCCTCTACGGTGTACAGCAGCCGCAGCCGGCGCAGCGGCCCCACCCCGGAGAAGAGCATGTAGCACACCAGGCCCACCACCACCGGCGGCAGACCCATCAAGGTCCGGTTGACGGCCACCAGGGCTCCCTTTCCGCGGCCGGACCAACTGCCCAGCAGCACCCCCAGCGGAGCGCCCAGCACCAGGGCGAGGACTGAGCTGGCCAAAGCCATCCGCAGGGTGGTGGCCAGAATGATCCCCAGCTGCCGGTCTCCGGAGAGGATCAAGGCCAGGGCCTGGCCCAGTGCTGTTCTCATAGGGACCCTCCTTTGCGTTCAAGCGCGCCTGCCCTGGGGCAGGCGCGCTTCAGCTTGTCAAAAACCGCGCAGAGTTCGCGCCCGCAGGCGGGAATAGACCGACCCTGGTTGGCCGGACCGCGGGTCAGGAGAGCGCGCCGCTGTTGGCCCGGAAGGTGAGGAAGGTGGCCTTGTCGGAGAGGATGTATCCGCCGGTCTCCTCGGCCATGGTCAGACACACGCCCATGCCTGCATTGGAGTAGGTGTACCAGTCGGCGTACCCCTCCACCGAGGCGGCGTCGGCGGTGATGCCCAGCTCCTCCGGCCAGAGGGAGAGCTCCTTGGTGTGGGTGCCGGACTGGTCGCCCCGGGAGATAAAGGGGTGCTTGCCTGTGGCGATGGCGGCAAAGGCATTCCGGACAGAGGGGGCGTCCTTTGCCCCGGCGGGGTCGGCGGAGGGGCCGCAGAGGACAAAGTAGTTGTACATAAAGGTCAGCCGCTGGCTGTCAAAGCCGGGCAGCACATAGGAATAGCCCTCCTCCACAAAGGCCTCCTCCTGGCTCTTGGAGTGGACCAGCAGCAGGTCGGCATTTCCGCTCTTGGCGTTGGCGATGGCCTTGCCGGTGCCGGCGGAGGTGACTTCCACGTGATAACCGGTCAGCGCTTCAAACTGGGGCAGCAGATAGGCCAGCAGGCCGGAGTCATTCACCGAGGTGGTAGTGGACAGGCGGATGGTCTGATCGGCCTCTCCCGCGTCGGTCCAACCGGTGGCGGGGACAGGGGCGTTCTCCTTGTATTATAGAGTAGTAGTTATTAGAGCCCCTCTCCAAGGGCTGTGCTA
>CAUWDA010000010.1:0-60685 GCA_963557075.1 uncultured Flavonifractor sp.
GAAAGATAGGTGAGAGAATGAAGCAAAAATTTGACGTGACCGGCATGACCTGCGCAGCCTGCTCCGTCCCCCACGGCATAGAGTATGCCGCGGGGACCCCATATTTGGATCTGCACGGGCGAAATGAATTCGCCCGGCATCAAGGGTTTGCTGCGCAAACCGCTTGTAACGCGCCAGGGGGCGCGGAATGGGCGGAGCAGGCCGGGCTTTGAAAGATAGGTGAGAGAATGAAGCAAAAATTTGACGTGACCGGCATGACCTGCGCTGCATGCTCCGCCCATGTGGAGAAGGCGGTGTGCAAGGTGGCCGGCGTGGACCAGGTCAATGTGAACCTGCTGGGCAACTCCATGGTGGTGGAGTATGACGACGGCGCCACCGATGCGGGACAGATCATCCACGCCGTGGAGGAGGCGGGCTACGGCGCCGCTTTGCCGGCGGCGAAGCAGCAGGCGGCGGCCCGGCCCCGGCAGGTCAACGTGATGGAGGAGGAGGCCGCCGGGATGAAGCGGCGCTTCCTGACCTCTCTCATTTTCCTGGTGCCCCTGTTTTACATTGCCATGGGGCACATGATGGGCTGGCCGCTGCCCGCTTTCTTCCACGACCCGGGCAACGTGTTTGTGGTGGCCTTTCTCCAGTTCCTGCTCACCCTGCCCATTATGTATATCAACGACAAGTACTACCGGGTGGGCTTTAAGACCCTGTGGCGCCGTTCCCCCAATATGGATTCCCTCATCGCCCTGGGCTCCTCCGCCGCGGTGATCTACGGCGTGGCGGCCCTCTTCCAGATCGCCTGGGGGCTGGGTCACGGGGATCAGGCCCGGGTGGACCGCTGGTCCATGGACCTGTATTTTGAGTCGGCCGGCATGATCCTCACGCTCATCACCCTGGGCAAGTGGCTGGAGACCCGCTCCAAGGGCAAGACCAGTCAGGCCATCACCCGGCTGATGGACCTGGCCCCCAAGACCGCCACCGTCCGCCGGGACGGGGCGGAGGTGGAGGTGCCGGTGGAGGAAGTGTCTCTGGGCGACCTGGTGGTGGTGCGCCCCGGCGGCCGCATCCCGGTGGACGGGGTGGTGGTGGAGGGGGGCTCCTCGGTGGACGAGTCGGCCCTCACCGGCGAGTCCCTGCCGGTGGAGAAGGCCCCCGGTGACAAGGTGGCCGCCGCCTCCATCAACAAAACGGGCTATTTCGTGTTCCGGGCCACCCGGGTGGGGGAGGACACCACCCTGGCCCAGATGATCCGCCTGGTGGAGGAGGCCTCCGCCTCCAAAGCGCCTATCGCCAAGCTGGCCGACAAGGTAGCGGGCATCTTTGTGCCCGCGGTGATCGGCATCGCCCTGGTGACCGCCGTGGTGTGGCTCATCGTCACCGGGGGGGACATCGCCCGGGCGCTTACCGCCGGGGTATCGGTACTGGTGATCTCCTGCCCCTGCGCCCTGGGTCTGGCCACCCCCGTGGCCATCATGGTGGGTACCGGCAAGGGAGCGGAGAACGGCATCCTCATCAAATCCGCCGAGGCGCTGGAGACCCTCCATACCATCCATACTGTCGTGCTGGACAAGACAGGTACCCTCACCCAGGGCAAGCCGTCGGTCACCGACTGCATCCCGGCGGAGGGTGTGACGGAGGAGGAGCTGCTGTGCGTAGCGGCTTCGCTGGAGAAGCCCTCGGAGCACCCCCTGGCTGAGGCCATTCTGGCGGAAGCCGAGGCGCGGAACATCCCTCTGGCTCCCATCCAAAACTTTGCGGCCCTGTCCGGCCGGGGCGTCCGGGGCACCCTTCATGGGACCGGCATTCTGGCGGGCAACCGGGCCATGCTGGAGGAGTCCGGGATTTCTCTGGGGGCGCTGGGCGAAAGGGGAGAGGCCCTGGCTCTCGACGGCAAGACTCCCCTCTACTTTGCGGAGGAGGGGCGGATGCTGGGGGTGGTGGCGGTGGCCGACACACCCAAGCCCACCAGCGCCGCCGCGGTGCGGCAGTTCCGGGAGATGGGCATCGACGTGGTCATGCTCACCGGTGACAACCAGCGTACCGCCCAGGCGGTGGGCCGCTCCCTGGGGGTGGACCATGTGATCGCCGAGGTGCTGCCCCAGGACAAGGAGAAGGTGGTGGCCTCTCTCCAGGCCGAAGGCAAGCGGGTAGCCATGGTCGGCGACGGCATCAACGACGCCCCCGCCCTGGCCCGCGCCGATGTGGGCATAGCCATTGGCGCGGGGACCGACGTGGCCATTGAGTCCGCCGATGTGGTATTGATGAAGAGCGACCTGCTGGATGCGGTCACTGCGGTGCAGCTGTCCAAAAAGGTGATCCGCAACATCAAAGAGAACCTGTTCTGGGCTTTCATCTATAATATCATCGGTATCCCGCTGGCCGCCGGTGTGTGGTATCCCATCACCGGCTGGCAGCTCTCCCCCATGTTTGGCGCCGCCGCCATGAGCCTCAGCTCGGTGTGCGTGGTGTCCAATGCCCTGCGGCTGAAGTTTTTCCGGCCCTCCCGCCCGGAGGAGCCGGTGGGACCGGAACAAACGGAACAACAGAAAGGAATGAATAGCATGACTAAGATTATGACGATCAACGGGATGATGTGCGCCCACTGCCAGGCCCATGTGGAGAAGGCGCTCAACGCCATCGACGGCGCCACCGCCGTGGTGGATCTGGAGGCCAAGACCGCCACTGTCACCCTGACGAAGGACGTGGCGGACGATGTGCTGAAAAGCGCCGTCACCGAGGCGGGATACGAGGTCGTCTCCATTCGGTGAGTTCATGTCCGGGGCGGCGTCAGCCGACGGATACCGGGCGAAAAATAGGACGGGAGCGCTGCGGAAGGACAAACCGCGGCGCTCTCCCTTTTTGGACAGGGATATGTCCAGTTTGTAAAATTTAAAGGGGTTTCGTAAATTTCAGTTGCCCTTTTTTCTAGAAGAGGGTATAATAGGGGTAGCTCAGGAAGGAAAAACCACTGTGTTGTATGCCGACCTGAGCCATTTGTATGAAAGGAAGGTAGATCACAATGAAGAAGTCCAAGAAGCTCCTTGCGCTGCTGCTCTCTCTTGTCATGATCGCTGGACTGGCTGCCTGCGGCGGCGGGAATCAGGGCAACACCGAGACGCCCAGCGGCAATACCGAGACCCCCGGCGCCGAGACGCCCAGCGGCGGCACTGTTACGGATTCCGCCGGCAGCATCCTCAATGCGGACGGCACCTTCGAGATCGCCATGATCACCGATAAGGGCGACATCAACGACAAGTCCTTCAACCAGGGCACCTGGGAGGGCATCCTGACCTATTGCCAGGAGAACGGAAAGACCTGTAAGTACTACAAGCCTGTGGACGCCACCACCGACGACTATGTTGCCGCCATGGAGCAGGCCATCGCCGACGGCGCCAAGGTGGTCGTGACCCCCGGCTTCCTGTTTGAGGAGCCTGTGTACATCGTGCAGGAGAACCACCCCGACGTGAAGTTCGTCCTCATCGACGGCAACCCCCACAATGCGGACTACAGCGATTTCAAGACCGCTGACAACACCGTGGGCATCCTCTTCTCCGAGGAGCAGGTGGGTTACCTGGCCGGTTACGCCGCTGTGAAGGACGGCTACACCAAGCTGGGCTTCTTCGGCGGCCAGCCTGTGCCCGCCGTGATCCGCTACGGCTACGGCTATGTCCAGGGCGCCAATGATGCCGCCAAGGAGCTGGGCATCACCGTTGACATGCGCTACTTCAACACCGACGGCTTCGACGCCACCCCCGAGGCTCAGACCCGCGCTGCCAGCTGGTACACCGCCGGCACCGAGATCGTCTTTGGCTGCGGCGGCTCCGTGGGCAACTCCGTCATGGCTGCCGCCGAGCAGAACGGCGGCCTGGTCATCGGCGTGGACGTGGATCAGTCCACCGAGTCCTCCACCGTTGTTTCCTCTGCCATGAAGGGTCTGTCCTCCGCCGTGGAGCAGATGCTGGATTCCTACTACAACGACAACTTCTCCGTGGGCGGCCAGAACCTGACCCTGGGCGCTGCTGAGGACGCTGTCAAGCTGCCTATGGATACCTCCAAGTGGGAGACCTTCACCCAGGCCGACTATGACGCTCTGTTCGCCAAGCTGGCCAACGGCGAGATCACCCTGCAGAAGGATACCGATGCGGACGGCAACCCCATCGCCTCTCCCGCGGACCTGGGCTGCACCAATGTGAACGTGACCGTGGAGTAATTGCTCCTGTCAAACGGGCGGACGCAAGATATGCGTCCGCCCGCTTTTTTATGCGGCCGGGTTGGTTTGGCTTGCGTAAAGAGCCGGAAAACGGTATAATGATGACAACTGAACAAACCGCACCAGAGGGTTTGTTCCCGCGTCCATGCGGATCACCTGGAAAGGGAGGGATAGCGGATGAGTGAGTATGTCATTGAGATGTGCAATATCACCAAGGAATTTCCCGGGATCATTGCCAATGACAATATCACTTTGCAGCTGAAAAAGGGCGAGATCCATGCGCTGCTGGGCGAAAACGGCGCTGGTAAGTCCACCCTGATGAGCGTTCTCTTTGGTCTGTATCAGCCGGAGAAGGGTGTCATCAAAAAGAACGGAAAAGAAGTCAAGATCAAGGACCCCAACGACGCTAACGATCTGGGGATCGGTATGGTGCATCAGCACTTCAAGCTGGTACACAATTTTACCGTGCTGCAAAATATCATCCTCGGTGTGGAGACCACCAGAGGCGGCTTTCTGAAAATGGACGATGCCCGGAAGAAGGTCATCGCCCTGTCCGAGCAGTATGGCCTGCGGGTCGACCCCGATGCGCTCATCGAGGATATCACGGTGGGCATGCAGCAGCGGGTGGAGATCCTGAAGATGCTCTACCGGGACAACGAGATCCTGATCTTTGACGAACCCACTGCCGTACTGACGCCCCAGGAGATCAAGGAACTGATGAAGATCATGAAGGGGCTGGCGGAAGAGGGGAAGAGCATCCTCTTCATCACGCATAAGCTCAATGAGATCAAGGAAGTGGCGGACCGCTGTACAGTCCTGCGCAAGGGCAAGTATGTGGGCACCGTCAACGTGGCCGACGTCTCCAAGGAAGAAATGAGCGAGATGATGGTGGGCCGCAAGGTATCTCTGAATGTGGACAAGGAGCCCTCCAAGCCCTCCGAGGTGGTCTTTGAGGTGGACGGCCTGACCGTGGTCAACAAGGAGCACGGGAAAAAGGTGGTCAACAACGTCTCCTTCCAGGTGCGCCGGGGTGAGATCGTGTGTATCGCCGGCATTGACGGAAACGGCCAGTCCGAGCTGATCCAGGCGGTCACCGGCCTGATCCGGGCGGACAGCGGCACCGTGAAGCTGAAGGGGGAGGACATCACCCACAGCTCCATCCGCCACCGCAACACCCACGGTATGAGCCACATTCCCGAGGACCGGCACAAGCACGGTCTGGTGCTGGACTATCCGCTGTCCTATAATCTGGTGCTCCAGAGCTATTTCGAGCCGGAGTACTGCAAGGCCGGATTCCTGAAGTACGACAAGATCAACACCTATGCCGACGGCCTGATCCGCAAATACGATATCCGCTCCGGACAGGGGGGCATTACCATTGCCCGCTCCATGTCCGGCGGCAACCAGCAGAAGGCCATCGTCGCCCGGGAGATCGACCGGGACCCCGACCTGCTCATCGCAGTCCAGCCTACCCGCGGCCTGGACGTGGGCGCCATCGAATACATCCACCGGCAGATCGTGGCCGAGCGGGACCGGAACAAGGCGGTCTTGCTGGTGTCCCTGGAGCTGGATGAGGTCATGAACCTGTCGGACCGGATCCTGGTGATCTACGAGGGCGAGATCGTGGCCGATCTGGACCCCAAACAGGTCACGGTACAGGAGCTTGGTCTCTATATGGCCGGTTCCAAACGAGAGGAGGGGAAGTAAATGAAGGACAAGCGTCTGGGCAACCCCTTCCAGCGCCAGGGCGTGCAGAATACCATTGCCGCCGTGGTGGCGATCCTCATCGGTATGCTGGTGGGCCTGGTCGTCCTGCTGTTTACCGACGCCTCCCGGGCGGGAGAGGGTATGCTGGCCATTCTGACCGGCGGCTTCTCCGACCGGAAGAACATGGGCCAGGTCCTCTATTATGCCACCCCGCTGATCATGACCGGCCTGTCTGTGGGCTTTGCCAAAAAGACCGGCCTGTTCAACATCGGCGCGCCCGGCCAGTATATGATGGGCGCCTTTGCGGCGGTCTATGTGGGCGTGAAGTGGACCTTCCTTCCCGCCGGCATCCATTGCCTGGTGGCCATTTTGGCGGCCTGCCTCTTCGGCGCGGTCTGGGGCATCCTGCCCGGCCTGCTCAAAGCCTGGAGAGGTATCAATGAGGTCATCACCTGCATCATGATGAATTATATCGCCATGAGCATGTCCAATGTCCTCATCCGTACGTTTATCTACGACCGGGCCAAGAACCAGTCCTTCCGGCCCGCCGATACGGCGGAGCTGCCCAAGCTGGGCTTCGACAAGATCTTTGTGGGCGAGAGCGGGACCCCCTCCAGTGTCAACGCCGGTATCCTGGTGGCTATCGTGCTGGCGATCGTGGTGTGGGTCATCCTGGAAAAGACCCGGATGGGCTATGAGCTGAAGGCCTGCGGCTTCAATAAAGACGCCGCCAAGTATGCCGGCATCAGCGAGAAGCGCAACATCGTCCAGGCCATGGTGATCGCGGGTGCTCTGGCGGGCATCGGCGGCGGCCTGAACTACCTGGCCGGCGCGGGTACGGGCATCATGGTGTCCGATACGCTGGCGCAGCAGGGCTTTGACGGCATCGCCGTCGCGCTGCTGGGTATGTCCAACCCCATCGCCATCATCTTTACCGGTATCCTGATGGCCTATCTGACGGTGGGCGGCCTGGCAATGCAGAGCTTTGGTTTTGTCTCCCAGGTCATTACCATCATCACCTCGGTGATCGTCTACTTTGCGGCCTTTATCCTGTTCTTCAGCCAGATCATTGCCAAGTTTGCCAAGGACAGAGGCCAGAAGCACAACGCCAACGCGGACTCGGGCGAGGGTGGAGATCCGCCTGGACCCCAGCCGCCGGCGCACCCCGAGGAAGGAGGTGAGCAGGCATGAGTGGAATTGACCTGATCATTTTCCTGGTCCAGCAGACCATGACCTTTGCCATCCCCCTGCTGGTGGTGGCCCTGGGCGGCCTGTTCGCCGAGCGCTCCGGCATCGTGAACATCGCCCTGGATGGTACCATGATCATCGGCGCCTTTGCCGGCATCCTGTTTATGCATCTGCTGCAGCCGGGCATGACCGGACAGGGGCTGCTGCTGCTGTCCCTGCTGGTGGCGGCGGTTTCCGGCGTGGTCATCAGCCTGGTCCACGCCTTTGCCTCCATCAATATGAAGGCGGACCAGACCATTTCGGGCACTGCCATCAATACCTTTGCGCCCGCCTTTGCCATCTATGTGGCGCGTATGGTGGTGGGTGTGCAGCAGGTGCCCTTCAAGAATGATTTCCTGATCCAGAAGGTGCCCGTGCTGGGCGACATTCCCGTGATCGGGCCGATGTTCTTCCAGAAGGCCTATATCACCACCTACCTGGGCCTGCTCATCCTGGTGGTCTCGGCTGTGGTGCTCTACAAGACCCGCTTCGGCCTGCGCCTGCGGGCCTGCGGCGAGCACCCCCAGGCGGCGGACTCCGTGGGCATCAATGTGTACAAGATGCGCTATGCCGGTACCCTGATCTCCGGCGCCCTGGCCGGTATAGGCGGCGTGATCTTCGTGGTCCCCACCTCGGTGAACTTCAACGCCACGGTGTCCGGTTACGGCTTCCTGGCGCTGGCTGTGCTGATCTTCGGCCAGTGGAAGCCGGGACGGATCCTCTTTGCGGCCATCTTCTTCGGATTTATGAAGACCCTGTCCGTGACCTATGCCAACATTCCCTTCCTGGCGGGATTGGGCTGGTCCAGCGACATCTATAAGATGATCCCCTATGTGGCCACCCTCATCGTGCTGGCCTTCACCTCTAAAAAATCCGCCGCACCCAGAGCGGAGGGCATCCCCTACGACAAGGGCGAGCGGTAATATCAGGCAACAGGGGCCCCGGGCCCCTGTTGCTTTTGCCAAGCAAGCAGACAAAGGAGAGATGACCTATGGTAACCATGGCACAGCGGATCGAGGCTCTGCGCGGCGAGCGGGGGCTGTCCCGCCCCGCCCTGGCGGCGGAGCTGGGCTTTCCCAAGAATGCCATTGAAAAATACGAGACGGGCCGGGCCACCCCCACCAAGGACCAGCAGGAGAAAATGGCGGCCTATTTCGGCGTGTCTCTGTTCTACCTGCGGGGGGAGAGCGGGGACCGCACCCGGCAGGAGGACTGGATGAGCGGCGGCCTGTCCGCCGCGGAGGAGGAGCCGGTATACCGGCCCGCGCCGCCGGTGAAGCGGCCGAAGGCGGAGCCTGTTTCCGGCGGCGGGTCTACCATGCTGGACGCGCTCTTCTCTACCAAACAGGCCAAGGACCAGTTTAAGTCCATGGTGCTGGAGGCGCTTCGCTCTCCGGAGGGGCAGGAGCTCATTGCCCAGGCGGTGTGGAAGGAGCTGGCCAAGCGCCGCTGATGGATGTTCAAGTGCCGGCAGATGTGCTATAATGTCGAAAAGGGCGGCTGCGCCCATGTTGATCTGAATAAATGGGGAGGTACTGCAATGAAGCAGGACATGATTCTGATTTTGGACCTTGGCAGCAAAGAGAACGCCAAGATCGCCCGTGAGGTGCGTGCGCTGGGTGTGTACAGCGAGATCCACCCCCACGATATCACGCTGGAGGAGGTTCAGGCGCTGCCCAATGTAAAGGGTATCATTCTCAACGGCGGACCCAACCGGGTGGTGGATGGCGTGGAGATCGACGTCTCCAAAGAGATCTACAACTGCGATCTGCCCGTGCTGCTGGCCGACCACAAGGGGGACGCCCCCTGGCCGGAGGACGACGAGGCCCGGAAGCAGACCCTGTCCAACTTTGTATTCGGCGTCTGCGGCGCGGAGGCCAACTGGAACATGGAGAACTTCATCGCCGACCAGGTCGAGCTGGTCCGCCGCCAGGTAGGGGACAAGAAGGTGCTGCTGGCCCTGTCCGGCGGCGTGGACTCCTCCGTGGTGGCCGCCCTGCTCATCAAGGCCATCGGCAAGCAGCTCACCTGTGTCCACGTCAACCACGGCCTGCTCCGCAAGGGAGAGCCGGAGCAGGTGGTCCAGGTGTTCCGCCACGAGATGGACGCCAACCTGGTCTATGTGGACGCGGTGGACCGTTTCCTGGACAAGCTGGCCGGGGTGGACGACCCGGAGCAGAAGCGCAAGATCATTGGCGGCGAGTTCATCCGCGTCTTTGAGGAGGAGGCCCGCAAGCTGGAGGGCATCTCCTTCCTGGGCCAGGGCACCATCTATCCCGATATCATCGAGTCGGGCACCAAGACGGTGAAGGCGGTGAAGAGCCACCACAACGTGGGCGGACTGCCGGAGGATCTGGACTTTGAGCTGGTGGAGCCGCTGAAGATGCTCTTCAAGGACGAGGTGCGGGCCTGCGGCAAGGCGCTGGGTCTGCCCGACAGCATGGTGTACCGTCAGCCCTTCCCCGGTCCCGGCCTGGGCGTGCGCTGCCTGGGCGCCATCACCCGGGACCGCCTGGAGGCGGTGCGGGAGTCCGACGCCATCCTGCGGGAGGAGTTTGCCAAGAACGGCCTGGAGGGCAAGGTGTGGCAGTACTTTACCGCGATCCCCGACATCAAGAGCGTGGGTGTACGGGACGGCAACCGGGCTGACGAGTGGCCGGTCATCATCCGTGCGGTCAATACGGTGGACGCCATGATTGCCACGGTGGAGAACGTGCCCTTCGACCTGCTCCAGCATATCACCGCCCGCATCACCGCCGAGGTTAAGGGCGTCAACCGGGTCCTCTACGACCTGACGCCGAAGCCTACGGGGACCATTGAGTGGGAATAAGCAAAAAGTGGATATGAGGGCCCGCAAACCCTTGAAAATACTGACTTTTTGATTTTTCAAATTCCCATTTGATAGCAGATTGATAGCACTCGTCAAATCCCGATTTATTGAGTTTGAAAAGAAAAATCGGGTGGCTTGCGAGTAGCCTAAAAATCCTCATCTTTTTATTCATAAGTAAAAGGTCTAACTGATTTTTGCTGATCAGTTAGACCTTTTTTATTTTGCTCTCATTTATCTGAATTTTCTGATTTTGCGCAACAAACGGCCTCTCCCGTGGCCTACAAGTGAGAGGTTCAGATCAGACCCTCCGGCGGCACCTTGGCGCGGATCTGGCTGCTGTCGTACGCCGGGTAGTGGTAACGCCAGCGGTCGTACTCCTCCTGGGAGATCTCACCGGCCTCCAGTTTGGCTGCCTGTTCCCGCCAGGCCCAGAGCATCTCGTGCAGCCGGGCAGCATCCTTGTTTTTGCGGAAATCCACCTGCAAAGCAAGCTCACCGTCCTGCTCCGTAACTTTCAGCCCGTAGTTATCCTCCAGGGTAAACAGGGTGTGCATGAGCCCCACATAGGAGTCTATGTCCGGGACGGAAAGGGCGTGAGGAGAGACATCCAGTACCTGGGCCAGGGCGGCGGTAAGGTCTGCCTTGGGGGTTCTTGATCCTGTTTCGTACTGTGCCAGGCGCACATCGGCAGACTTCTCCGGGAAGCCCAGCGCCATACCAAGATATTTCTGTGTCATCCCCCGCAGGAGACGGAAAAAGTGAATTCGTTCGCCAATCGCCATACATCCAGCTCCCATCTATGCTTGTTCTTATCTGAACATAGCATATTTGTTTAGCCTTGTCAAGATAATCTAAGCAAATTTATTTAACATTATTTCTTCAAAAAGGCTTGAACTAAGCTTATATGTATAGTATTATATGGGTACTAAGCTAATAAGCTTAGATAATATAGCACATCAAATGGCCCGTCAGATTTTTGGTTGCGAAACCGAGAAAAAGTGGCGGACATCAGCAGGGAGGCATTTATGAAACACAACATCCGCAGGCCGCAGTCACCAACAACGAGGAAAGGAAGGTATTTACGATGGCAAACCAGATTTTTATGCGCGTCAATGAAGTGGCCGAGGAGCTGGGGGTGTCCGTGCCCTATGCCTACAAGCTCATCCGGCAGATGAACGAGGAACTGGCGAAAACCGGCTGCATCACCATTTCCGGGCGGATCGACCGCAAGTTCTTCCACGAGAAGTTTTACGGCACGAGAACCGAGACGGCGAGAAAGGGGGAGTAATTATGGCAGCGTTTAAGAACAAGGACAACGGCACCTGGTATGTGCAGTTCCGCTACACCGACTGGAAGGGTGAGCGCCAGCAGAAACTCAAGCGTGGTTTTGCCACCAAACGGGAGGCGCTGGAATGGGAACGGGAGTTCCTGATGGAGAAGCAGGCCGATGTAAACATGACCTTTGAGAGCTTCGTTGCTCTCTATGAGAGGGACATTAAGCCCAAGCTGAAGCTCAACACCTGGCTTACCAAGGAGAGCATCATCAAAAAGAAGATCCTGCCCTATTTTGCCAAGCGGAAGCTTTCGGAGATCACAGCCAAGGACATTATGCGCTGGCAGAACGAGATCCGGGAGATGCGGGACTGTCACGGCAAGCCCCTGTCAAAAACTTACCTTAAAACCGTTCACAATCAACTTAGTGCAATTTTCAACCATGCTGCCCGGTTTTACGGCCTGAACCTCAACCCGGCCCGGCAGGCGGGCAACATGGGGGCGGAGGAGCGGAAGGAAATGCTGTTCTGGACCCGGGAGGAGTACACTAAGTTTTCCGAGGCCATGATGGATAAGCCGCTGTCCTTCTACGCCTTTGAGGTGCTTTACTGGTGCGGCATCCGGGAGGGTGAGCTGCTGGCCTTGACCCCGGCGGACTTCGATTTTGAGAAGCGCACCCTCACCATCAATAAGTCCTATCAGCGGCTCAACAAGCAGGATGTCATTACCACCCCCAAGACACCAAAGAGCAACCGGGTGATTCAGATGCCCCAGTTTCTCTGTGACGAGCTTCAGGACTACCTTAAGCAGCTCTATGGCGTGGAGCCGGACAGCCGGATGTTCCCCATCAGCAAAAGCTATCTTCACCGGGAAATGGACCGTGGCTGCAAGCAAACTGGGGTGAAAAGGATTCGCATACACGATTTGAGACATAGCCACATCAGTTTGTTGATCGACATGGGCTTTACTGCCCTGGCTATTGCGGAGCGCGTAGGACACGAGAGCATCGACATCACCTACCGCTACGCTCATTTGTTCCCCACCCGTCAGGTGGAAATGGCCGATAAGCTGGATTCACTGAAAAATGAGAAGGGAGTGTAAGAAAATGTCAAAGAAGAACTACGATAACCACAACCGCTGGAGGAACAAGACGGTGGCTTTCCGGGTGTCGGCGGAGGAAGACCTCCATCTGGAAGCCCTGGTGAAGCTCACAGGCCTGACCAAGCAGGACTACATCATCCGGCGGCTGCTGGAACGGGATGTGGTGGTCCAGGGCAACCCCAGGGTCTACAAGGCCCTGCGGGACCAGCTGGCCGCCGTGCTGGACGAACTCCGCCGGATCGAAGCTGGGCAGGGCGTAAACGGCGAGCTGCTGGACACCATCCAGATGATCGCCACCATTATGAACGGGATGCAGGAGGATTTCGCCTATGATCAATGAAAAAAAGAAAATGACCGCCCAGAGCTCATCTGTTGGCGCAGATGATGGGCAGTCAATCTCTCAAAATTCCAAGACCACTATACCAGACCCGGACGAAAAAAGCAATTCCCCGGAAAGAGATTTGGAGGAACTTTACCGGAAGATGCGCCGCATGAGTGACCCAGCTTATCTGCATACTGTGACCCTAGATGAGCTGATGGACAATGTGTTTGAGGGCAAGTCTGCGGTGATTGAGAACCTGCTCTATACAGGAGCGTACATCCTTGCCGGAGCGCCCAAAATCGGCAAGTCCTTCTTGGTTGCACAGATCGCCCACCATGTCAGTACCGGGCAAGACCTGTGGGGCTACAAAGTACATCAGGGAACGGTTCTCTATCTGGCGCTGGAAGATGACGAGAGCCGCCTGCAGCGCCGGATGTTCCGTATGTTCGGTGTGGAGGGGACAAGCTCCCTCCACTTCGCTACCAGCGCTAAAATGATCGGTGGTGGCCTAGATGAACAGCTGGAAAAGTTTGTTCGGGAACACAGTGATACCAAGCTGATTATCGTGGATAGCAGCCCCTAACACAGTAGAAGCAGAAATTGAAGCCAGAGAATTAGCCCGTATCATTGAAAACTTTTTGGACACGCTGACTACCGAAAACCGCGTTATCTTTATGCGCCGCTATTGGTTCTCTGATAGCTACAAGGATATAGCCGAGTTTGTAGGGCTTTCAGAGAAAAACATCTCTGTCCGGCTGACCCGTATCCGCGAGAAGATGAAACAATACTTGATTGAAAGAGAGGTATTCATATGAACGCAAAAAAGTTTTCCGACGCTATGAGCGAACTTGATACAAAATATGTCGATGAAGCTCTCAACTACAAGAAGAAATCTAAAAAGCCCATTTGGGTAAAGTGGGGAGCTGTTGCAGCGTGTTTGGCTTTAGTATGTGTCGCCGCAATTTCCCTTTTTCCCCACAACAACGATAGTGTTACTACTCCGGGTATAGCAGACGCAGCACCTATGGTTTATGTTAATGACACCTTGTATAAACAGTCCACTTCGCAAACATCGTTCAACGAATTGAAAGACGATTTTGTTTATTTAGGTGTCATTGAAAGTGATGTTACCAACTTTCAAGGCACAAATGACGCAGGTAATTATTTGGACGGCATACCCAAAGAAAACTTCCAGGCAAATCACCCTATTGTTGGCGCAGAAATTTATCAATATGGCGAAAACATTGTCGTTGAGATTGAGGGGAAATACTGGTTGTATGAAAACTATCCTAACACAGACCTCGACGGAAACCCAGACGGGTACGACCCGCTCCCCAATAACCAAACCTCTGGTGAAGAAGTATCAGAACAAGACCCCGCTGCAAACTGAATAATCTTATCTTCATATTGCAAGGGCAGCCGAAAAATCGACTGCCCTTTTCCTATACTGACAGGCAAGAAAGGAGCGACCACCACATGACGAAACCCAGAGAGAAAACCCGCGAGGAACTGCAAGCCGAGATTGAGGACGGAAAGAAGAAAATCCGGCAGTTTGAGAACCGGGAAAAGATGTTGCGTCAGAAGCTATCCAAAGAGGAACGCAGAACGCGCAGCCACCGCCTTATCGTCCGGGGCGCAGTCTTTGAAAGCATTGTGCCGGAAGCAAAGAACATGACCGACGAGGAAGCCGCAGCACTTCTTAGGTTTGCACTGACGAGTGAGCCGGTACGGGAATATCTGAAAAAACGAGCCGGGAACGGGAACGCTGAATAAATCCCTTAGACACTAAGGGCGCACTTATACACCCTAACGGGCGTGTGCGCTCTGCCGAGGGCTTTATTTCCGCACAGGGATTTTACCCCGCGCTGCGATTGGCGGCTTTGCCGCAGACAGGGGACGCTACACTTCCCCTGCGACAGCTTGCGCTGTCTACCCTTTTGTGTACTTGCGGAAATCGAACACCTTGCTACGCAAGCTATTCATTTTCCACAAGTTTTATATCCGCTATACTGGAGGTGATACCCATAGCCATTTACCATTGTAACATCAGCATAGTCAGCCGGGGCAAAGGCAAATCAGCCGTTGCCGCAGCCGCCTACCGAAGCGGCGAAAAGCTGACAAACGAGTGGGACGGAATGACCCACGACTACACCCGAAAAGGCGGCGTTGTCCATACCGAAATCATGCTGCCGCCCCATGCCCCACCCTCTTTCTCTGACCGTTCTACCCTATCATGCAAGGGAATACGGTGTTGAAAACCCTTCATGGAGGACCGGGCGAGCTGACTTCGGAATCTAAGGAAGATACTCTTGTTTTTGAGGAACCACCGATGAGTGAATCGGGAATCATACACATTAATTTATCAGAAATTGATCTGTCAAAGCCTATCACTATGAATGTTGGATCATTTACGACTGATTACTATAAGTGGAATGGGAATCAATGGAACAAGCATAAAACGGAGCAGTATGGGCTTAAGTATACTTGGCGTTTCAATGATAAGACTCCGCCGCAAATTCTCAGTGTTTCTGCCCCGGAAGGAACCTACAAACCCGGCGAGATCGTGCCGGTGACGGTCAAGTTTTCCACTATGGTGGATGCTGAAGTCCGCTTTGTGGGGGATGATCAGACATACAGTGCAGGCAGCAGCAATATCCTGACCTTCCCCTATACGGTGAAGGAGATGGATAGTGGAAGTCTGTCCATCAGCAGCATCACGGCGTGGGATTATAGACTGGAAGGCGGGTATGCGCAGAGTGGTGCCTACCCTGCCCCGGTGAAAACCGAAAAGAATATCGTCACAGATACCACCACCAGACAGCTTTCGGGCGTCAAGCTGGAGACTCCCGACCCGGAGAGAGCCATTGAGAGCGTGAGTGCAACACTGGATGAGAGCGATCCCCTCAACCCTGTGCTGAAAGTGGGTATTAAAATCTCCAATAATGAAAAATTGACTTCGTGGCTTACGACCAAACAGGTGGACGGGAAACTTTATATCGACCCGGATGTTCTGTCTGTTGCGGCAGACGGCGACGAAGAGCGATACCCCATCCCTGTGGGAGATACCATCACGGGACAGGTGCTGTCTGTGGAGATCCCGCTGGAGAAAAATCTTGGATCGCAGGAGCGGATTCGCATTGCCGAGTTGTATCGGGACAACAAGTGGATGATGGGAAAATGCTCCAATGCTGTGACCCAAAACCCGGTGACATTTATTGAGGAACAGGCGCTCTCTGCGTCCATTGCCATCAAGGCGGCGGGGACGGAGGATGACTACACCTTTGAGAATCCCGATGATCCCGTGATCTATGTCCAGAGCGATATGCCGAGCATCCGGGCATCGATCGAGCTGAATGGAACCTTTACATTTGGCGACAAGAACAAGACCGCCGTGGACGGAACGGAGGAAACTGCGGATGCTGATTTCGTCTGGAAATCCAGCAACCCTGCGGCGGCAGTAATCGACAAGGACGGCAACATCACCCCCACCGGCGTCAGCGGCACGACCGAGATCACCCTCACCGCCCGGAACGGCGGCGTGGAGGAGAAAGCGGTGACCGTGACGGCGACCTATCAAGTCGAGGGAACTTCCCGGTCGGAGCTGAACTTTGCCGCCGGACTGACGCCCTTCCTCGCCATCCCCAACAATGCGCTCAACGGAGGGGACGGGCAGAATGTGACGGTCTACTGGTCCAGTAACCTGTGCGACAAGAATGGGGAGACACCCACTGAATTCAAGGTGGAACTAAAACGGGGCAGCGAACTCGTTGACTTGAACGGCGACGAAGAGGGAACCTGCTTGATCGTTTCCGGTACGGCCAAAAACCCGGCTTCCAGCGTCACCATTTCCGGAAAGATTCTGGAATATGATTACGGCGGCGGGAACAACACCTTTACGGTGACCGTGTCTGCCCGCTATGGGGAGAAGGATTATACGGCGACGGCAACCATTAGTTTGGAGTCCAAGCCCGCCCAGGTCTTTTTGAACAAACTGGAAAACTACTATATTCTGGACACTGTCGGCAGCGTGGACATCGGCTGGAATGTGAGAAATCTGGACCGGGCCAGCGGCGAAGAGATGAGTGAACTGTTCAAATTCCAGATCACAAAAGGCGGTCAAGAGGTTGCGGCAGTGGACAAACTGGAATTGGACAACGGCGCTGCCAGCGGAACGGTTACACTGGATGATCTGGCGTTTAATGCTAATCAGAGCGACCCGTCCAGCTACCGGCAGGTGTATACCGTGACCCTCCAGGCGAAAAACGGCGAGGACAGCACCTGGAGCTACGACTCCTTCCTGTTGTATGTCTATGACGAAGACGCCCTGAAGATCATGGTGGACGGAGCATCTGAAAATCGGGTGCAGATGTCCAATATTGCGGAGATCTCTCGGATGAGTCAGGAGCAGATCCTGGCGCTCAAGCGGGATATCTATCTGAAAAATATCATCTCCGCCAACTACGGCGAGTACGCCTGGACCGAAGTGGCCGACCAGATCATGTGGAAGTCGGAAGACAGCACGGTGGCCTCGGTGAACTATCAGCAGGGTACGCTGTATGATAACATTGAGCATTTCTCCTATACTTCGTATCGGCCCACCACTGATCTCGGCCTGTCCGGCCTGTCCGACGGCAGAACGACGGTGACGGCCACCCACAAGCTCACCGGCATGGAGGACAGCCTGAATGTCCAGGTGGAAACGCTGAAAGACAAGCTGTATCTTTTCCAGTGCTATCCTCAGGCCGAGACCACGCTGACCTTTGAAGAGTATACCGATGCGTCGAAAACTGCCAAAAAGCAGGTCACACTGACTTCGGACGAAACCGGCGCGGCGGCATACTATGCCCAGTATGGCATTGCCAGCGACGTCTACTGCCAGGCAGAAAAGGACGGCATTCAGTATACGGGTACATTCTACCTCAACCAGCTGAAAACCGGCGAGGGGGATTGGACCAAACTGGAGCGCTACCCCTGCAACAATCTCCAGCTGCGCCGGGCGGCCTATGCCTACCTCTACCTGAAAAATCCCAACGGCACCCCCTATACCGGAACAGTCACCGTCCGGGGCGGTGTGTATATTAACGGGGATTACAAAGAAAAGGCATTCTTCACGCTGAACGGTTCTGCCCACCCGACGACCCCGGGCGATCAGGACACTACCGTTTCCCTGGGCAGCGACGGCAAACTGACCGTGCTCATGGATCAGAGCCAGTGGGGTGCGCCTGTAAAGCCGGGAGACAGGGTGGAATATGTCTTCCAGATCGAGACGGACAACAGCAAGTATTACCCCATTCTCTACACCATCAACGCCACCGTAAATGAGGAGGCTTTTGTCAGTAATGGCGAGGCCGTGGTCCCCTTCCGGGAAAATACGGAAAGCGGGAAACACCCCTTCATCGTGGCCCAGTCGGCATATTACAGCGGCTTTGCTCAGGCCACCTCTGTGCTGGGCAGCACGGACCAGATCGGGCCAAGCTCCAGCTTGCCGGAGGCCAATCTGACCACGCTGGTCATGTGGTGGGACGAGGAGGCTGCGCAGAGTTCTGCCGCTGGGGCCCCCAACACGCTCCAGCTCTATACAGACGGCTCCCGCATCCCCATTGCCGATGGGGAGGGTGAGTACAAGTGCTCCAACGATGGCTATCCCTTCTCCAAATATCAGATCACCGACTACACCGTGAAGTTCAATGAACAGACATTGAAGGACGTGGTGGGGAAAGGCGAGACTGCGGGCCTGCTTCTGGAATATTACTGGGACGGCAAGACCGTGACCCGGCAGGAAAGCCTCCCCTTCCGCCTGTGCAATATGATCGGAGTGCCTAAACCGGAAGAAGCGGAGGAACTGGAGAGCCAGATCGGGGAGATCGGCAACATGATGGGCACGACCGCAAAGGATGCCAAGAAAGACTTTAAGGACGAGTTTGTCAACATCGCCCTCAATCTGGTGGCCAGCGACTCCTACACGGAGCGCCAGGGGAGTATGTTCTCCCTCCGCATTGCCCCCACCAATGACCCCACCAAGTTCCTGGGACTGATGGAGGCCAATCTGGGCAATATGTCCGACAAGGATCAGGTCACCGGCGTGTATGCCGGGGCGGACACCAGCGGAAAGAGCGACCTTGACTATACGCCCGGTTTAAGCGAGCTGCTGACCCTGACCGGAGAGAAAAATATCTATAACTATCTCCTGGATGACGCCAACAAGGTTCTCAAGCGGCAGGGCGTGCGGAACATGAACTTCGATGTGGGCGGATACTATGAGACCCTGATCTACTACGATGATATCGAGATGCGGTGGAGAGCAACGATCCTCTCTGGCGGATTCAACGCCGGCGGCGGTCTGTCCTACACCTGGAACTGGAACACCGTGGTGGGGATCGTGCCCTTTACGGCCAGCCTCTCTGTGGGCGGTACAGCTGAGGTCTCCATGGACGCACTGACCGTGGAATACCACAATAAAGCGGAGAATTACAACGGTCTCGCCAGTGACTTCCTCACGCAGCTGCGCATCTATCTGTATCTGCGCTTCTTTGCCGGCGTAGGCTTTGACTATTCCGTTGTGGCCTTTAAGCTGGGCTTGTACGGCCAGATCAACATCGATATGCGCTTCCAGTGGCTCAATCGCCCCTATATAAAGAAAGGCGAAGTATACAATGTGGCCGATGGCGGAAACGACCCTGTTTTGGATGGCCAGCACTTCGCCATCGACGGGCAGATCGGCCTGGAATTTTTGGTGAAGGTCCTGTTCATCAGCTACGAAAAGATCCTGTACTCCTACAGCTTCAATCTACTGAATGAGGCAACAGGAAAATTGGATACGATCCAGGAAAACTGGGCTGCAAACAAGGCCGTCCACAAGGGTATGATCGACTCCCTGCTGAAAAATGGCGGGATGTCGGTGCAGAATGTGGGCGGACAGCAGATGCTCTCCCTCAACCTGGCTCCCACGCTGGAGGACCGGAGCTACCTGGAGGACGAGGACTTTTCCCGCCAGTGGGGCGAGGGTTTCTCCCTGTTCGCGCTGGATGAGGATAACGGCCTTGCCAATCTGGAGAGCAGCACCTATCCCTATGCCAACCCGGTGGTCTCCGACGACGGCCAGCTGGTGACCTACCTCACGGATCAGTGGGATACCGACGCAAAAGCGACCCGTGTGGCCTATGGAGTCAAGCGCGGAAGTTCCTACCAGAAGGGCGATATCATTGCTGACGCTGGCTACGGCGACAGCCAAGTGGTCCTGTCCGGAACAGAGGATTTCGCGGTCAGCGCCTGGACCCGGCAGATGGTGGACATCAACAAGGACAGCGGCGCAGTTCTGACCCCCGAGGACCAGATGATGATGACCAACGGCACCGAGGTTTATGCCGCTGTGTACGATGGAAGAGACTGGTCCAGTACCCGTCTGAGCGAAAATTCTGCCCCCGACCTGGCTCCTGTGGTGGCGGCCAGCGGCGGCAAGGCCCTTGTGGCCTGGCGCTCTGTGGCCTCCAGCAGTGCGGACAACCTGGTCAGCTTTGACCAGAAGGACACCATCGCGTTCAAGATTTGGAATGGAACTGGCTGGAGTGAGCAACCTGTCACCCTGTATAACGGCACCTCCGGTGCGGTGAAGGGCCTGACAGCTGAGATCCTGTCTAATGGCAGTGCTGCCGCCGTGGCCTATACGCTGGACACCGACGGCGATGAGGAGAGCATTGAAGACCGGGAGATCATCTACGCGGTGGTCGATCTGGAAAGCGGTGAGGTCGTCCGCACCGTGCGGGCCACCAACGACGGCTATCTGGACGAAAATCCCCAGCTGGCGGCGGTGACCTTCCCTGGAGATGATCAGGAGCGTTTCGTTCTGGCCTGGTACACCGAGCAGGCCGTGGCACAGGACAGCGCAGAGGTGCTGGACGGCGGCGAGGAGAGCTCCAAGAAGGAAACGATTGCCGACATCCGCCTGCTGGACTTTGACGCCAGCGGCAGCCCCATGCAGGGCCTGCCCGACTCCATCAGCCAGGTGGCGGACGGATATGATGTGGCGATCACCCCCAACTTCCGCTTTACCAAGAATGCAGATACCATCAGCGACCTGTCCATCCTGTGGGTGGAGCGGGCCGAGGGGACGCTGAAGGCCGTCAGCGAGGCCACACGTTCTTCAACCGAGTCCGGCGACCTGTCTGCACTGAAAACGGAGCGGGATGTGCTCAAGGGCATCAAGTTCTACACCTACGGCCAGAACGATGAGATGATCCGCTTCACCGGCGCTGTGGATGTGGCCGAGATGGAGGACAGCACCCTCATTGACCACTTTGACGCCTATGTAAGCGACCCAGAGAACAACGAGATCAAGGCAGTCATTCTGGGCACCACCTATGGTAAGGACGGCGCCACCGAGACCCGGATCGTGACCCTGGCAGACCCGGAGGGCACTCAGGCACAGGTCACCGTGCCCAAGCGCACCAGTGCCATGTATACCGCCACCGAGACCTATGCGGATAAAATCGCAGTCCCCGCGGTGCTGGCCGACTATGCGACCGTGAAGCTGGGCAGCAAGACCCAGATCCTCTTCACCATCGAAAACCGGGGCATCCACGCCATTGAGCAGTTGGACATCAATGTGGGCAATACTCCGACCACCTACAAAGACCTGAACCTGCTCCCCGGCGATACCATCCAGCTCTACGGCGATTATCAGGTGCCGGGGGACAGGGTCGTCGATCCCACCTACACGGTGACAGCGACCTTTGACAGCGAGATCGGCGCATCCGGCGAGGCTAAGACACGAACCGGCGGCTTCTTCGGCGGCGAGGATCTGAATCAGGCAACTGGAACGATCTATCTGGACCGTCCGGATATTGAGGTCACCAACGCAGAGATCGTCAAGGAAGAAGACGGCCAGCGTGTGATCCAGATCAAACTGAACAACGCCTCTGCTGCCGCTTTGGCGGGATCTGATCGCACCGTGCGTCTGAACTTCTACACCGATGCCACCTACGAAAAGGCAATGCTCGGTATGGACGATGTGGTGATTGCCGATCGAACCGACCTGGATATGATCGACAACGGCGGATACAGTACGCAGGTGGCATTTGAGATTGCGAACTATCTGGAGGAAGTCAATCAGGACATTGAAGCGGATAAGAAACTGACGGAGCTTCCGGCCAACGGAGTCCCCATCTACATCAAGGCAGAGATCCTACAGCCGAAGGAAAGCAAGTCCTCTGAGATGGTTCCGGCACCGGAACCCATGACCAGCAATAACTTCGGCAACGTCACGGCCGAGAACCTGGCGGTGCGTACCGGCAAGGACGCCGTCATCACCAGCACCCTGTCCAGCGACGGGAGCAGCACCACAGTTGCAGTCACCGTACAGAACACCCGCTACGCACAGACAACCACCGGAAACATCATCGTCACGCTTCTGGATGCGGATGGCAAGGTGCTGGGGCAGCAGCAGAGCTACACCGGGGCGGTGGACAATAATGGCCTGCTGACGCTGGGAAGCGAGGAAAAATGCACCAAGGAATTCGTCTTTGATGGACTGCAGGGGGCCTCGGTGCAGGTCACCTATTCCGATTTGATCCTGCATGTCCCCAGCGAGGAGTTGGTCAGCCTGACCTTCTCCAACATCCAGGGCATCACTCTGGACAGCTTTGTGCTCAATGCGAATACCGGAAACTACGAGGCTACCGTCGTAACAGATGACCTCACGGCCACGACTGTTATGGCCAGTGCCAAGTCGGCCACGGCAGTCATTGCGGTAACTACAGATATTGTGCAGATTTTCGATGAGCAGTCCGGCAGTAATGCTGTAAGCCGCACAGTAACGCTCCAGCCCGGCCAGGTGAATACCATTACCGTTACAGTCACAGACGGCGAAAAAACGAGAACCTATGTCCTCACCGTTCAGAACAACGGCGAACCGGTGATCGATCAACCCACCGGCACCCCTGGCGAAAACCCGGACTTCAGTGCCTCGGTGGTGTATAATGGTAAGGAGAATGCCACCATTACCCTGACCGCTGCGGCTAAGCCGGCACCGGACTCCTATCAACTGAGCTACCAGTGGTATCAGTGTGATGTCGAGGGGAAGAACCTTGCGGAACTGGATCAAGCGGCCGGGTTCACAGGAACAAATACATCAGAGCTGACCGTGCCCAACACCATTGATGCTGGGGTCCACTATTACAGATGTAGGGTATCCCGTCCTCTGGTCGGAGGCGGTACAAAGGAGTATTGGAGTTCTGTGGCCTCGGTGGAGATCACCAAGGCAGCGGGAAACAGCGTGGATGCTTCCAATAGCCGTGTCGTCGTGGATTATGATGGGCAAGAGCACACCATCAATCTCCCGACAGCAGAAAAAACCGGCTCTACCCTGCTCTATACCACAACACCTGAGAAACCTGACAGCTGGAGTACGGAGCGCCCCGCATTTGTAAATGTCGGTGTCCATACCGTCTGGATCAAGGCCACCCACAAAAACTATCAGGATACTCAGCCCGTGACAGCGGATGTGCTGATCCAGGGAACGCCCGAGGTCAGTGCGCCGACTGTGCAGATCGACAGCCAGTTCGGTTCTAACGTGGTCTACGGCAAGGAAGGCAGCGCCACCATTACCGTGGAAGGCACCAAGAATCCCCCGGACGCCACTTATGAACTGGCGTACCAGTGGTACACCTGCGATGCACAGGGATCGGAAGACAGCCGGAAGAAGATGGAGGGTGAGAACAAAAATACACTGAAGATCCCCAGCACTACCCCCGCCGGCACACACTACTACATCTGCGAGGTGAGCCGGACTCTGGTGGACGGAAGCAAAACGGAGTCTGTATGGAGCACGGTGGCTTCTGTGACCATCGATAAGTCTGATGCAAATGCAGTCAGGGTCGAAGGACAGACTGTGACCTTCGATAACACGGGACACGGCCTGAATAGCGTCGCAGCCACACAGGAGGGATCGACCATCTGGTACTCTACGGATGCCGGAGAGAACTGGAGCAAAACCGCTCCCAAGTTTACTGCTGTGGGCACACATCAGATCTGGGTCAAGGCTACCCATGCCAACTATCTGGATACAGAAGTGGCTGTGGGAACCGTGATCATCCAGGCGGATGTGAACACGCAGTTTAAGCTGGAAGCCCAGACTGTGGCGGAGAAGTTCGACAGTTACCCGGAGACCATCAAGAAGAAGTACGGCAGCGCCGAGAAACTGGAAGCCGCCATGAAAGCGGAAGTCGTCAAACTGGGTGCATCCGAGAAGAACACTCAGATCTATGATGTGAAGCTGCTGTTCAGTCTGGACGGCGGTAAGACCTGGAATGAGGCCACCGCAGATAATTTCCCGGCGGCAGGCGTCACGGTCAGACTGCCTTATCCGGACGGAACAAATCAGTACGGTTACAATTTTACCCTTCTGCACATGATCACCGATCCGCTGAACACTGGCAAGACGGTGGGAGCCATTGAGACAATGGACGTCACGTTGGAGAAAGATGGAATCCGCTTTACGACAGATTGTTTGTCCCCCTTCGCCCTGGGTTGGGAGCGTCGTCCCTCCAGTCCCACCAGATATGCCGTGACGGAGCGTGACACGGAGCATGGTTCCTTCTCCGCAAAGCCTGCCCGGGCCGAGCGTGGCGAAACCGTGACCATCACTACCAAGCCGGATGCGGGTTATCAGGTAGCGAGCGTCACTGTTACGACCCAGAGTGGAAAGAAACTCTCGGTGGAGCAGACCGGAACGAACCGCTATACCTTCAAAATGCCTGACCGTTCCGTCTATGTGGAGGTCAAGTTTGAAAAGCAGGCCCACTGGACCAATCCCTTTGTGGATGTTTCCGGGGACGCCTGGTACTACGACGCGGTGAAGTATGTCAACGAGAACGGCCTCATGGCCGGCACCAGCGCCAATACCTTCGCGCCTGACCTGACCACCACCCGCGGCATGATCGTGACGATCCTCTACCGTCTGGAAGGCTCTCCGGACATTGGGTCCGAGATCCTTGGGTATCCCTTCCGGGATGTGGATGCCGATGCCTGGTATGCCACGGCGGTCTACTGGGCGCGGATGAACGGCATTGTGGCTGGATACAGCAATGAACTGTTCGGTCCCAACGACACCATCACCCGTGAGCAAATGGCTACCATTCTGTATCGCTATGCCCGGTATAAGGGCTGCGATACGACGGCCAAGGCAGATCTGAGCAGATACACCGACGCCGCGCAGGTCGGTCCCTGGGCCGCGGAAGCGATCCGCTGGGCCAATGCCGAGGGCCTGGTCAACGGCACCAGCGCCACCACGCTGGCCCCCAAGGGCAGTGCTACCCGTGCACAGGTGGCGGTGATCCTGACCCGGTTCTGCCAGAACAATGCAAAATGAGTTGTGCGCACATTTGCATAAAGCCTTTCTCCCGTCCTGCTTGAGATGCTCTTTTTGTTTTAACATGGGAGCGGCCTGTTTTGGCGGTTAGAGAACGCACCCCCCAGAATTATGCAAGAAAAATAGGAACAGCCTCGGACCACAATGAAAGGGTTCGAGGCTGTTCCTATTTCATTTTCTGAATGTTATACAGCGGATTCTCGCAAGCGGTTTGATCTGTTTTTTCAAGATGTCCTTATGAGGAGCTGCCGTTTCGTCATGCCTCTCCTTTTTGCTTCCCGGCGGTGAACTGGGGATGCGTGAAAACGGCACAGGAAAGGATATCCCATGGTGAGAAAGAGAAGTACGGCCCGCCTGTCCGCCGGAGCCCTGCGCTACTGACAGAGTAGCTTTGCCGATTCCCATATCGATTTGTCCTCTGCATCTCGTCCGTGACACGGGCGTAGATATTTAGGGATATGAAGTGTCTCTACAGGTGTACTACTGGTGCAGAACAGATAAAAACAGCCACAAGTCATCGAAAGTGACTTGTGGCTGTTTTCATCTGCTTGAGGTTACGTTTTGACCGTTGAATGCATATCACTTGCCCAAAATATCCAGATCTTTCAATATTGTAAACTGACTTTTCTGGAAGCGAATGATCCCTTCCTGCTCCAGTCGTCCCAGTTCCCTTGAAAGAGCACTGCGGTTGACGCAGAGAAACGCCGCCAGTTCTTCTCGGGAGAATTGAATTTGAAACGTATTTGCCTTTTTCCGCCCAGCCTGCATAGTCAAATACACCAGGATTCGGTTTCTCAGGCTTCGCTGTGACAAAATCGCCAGGCGGTAGTACTTTCTCATATTTTCATGTGAAATCAGCACCATCAGTCTCGCTAAAATCTCCTTCCGTTCTGCTTCCGGAAGCATACCAGGCCGCAATAATTCCACAGGAAAAGCTAGCATTTGGGCTGGCTCGGCCGCGACAGCATAATAGGGTGAGCGGCGGCTTTTTGTACAGATCAAATCAGCAGCCAGAACGTAAGAAGGCTGGAGGGAGGCCATCAAGCTGCTTTCGCCGTCTGAAAACAATTGAGATATCTGTATCCGCCCTCGAATCAAAACAGCAAACCAATCCACCTGTTGCTGGGGCAAGATCACGATTTCATCCTTTCGGAATTCCCGCAACTTTCCGTGGGGTATAATATCGTGCTCCAGGGCATCTGCGGAAAGAGTCGAAAACAGCCTGCACCGCTGTAAAACCTTTCTCATATCATCCAGCTGTCTCACCCCCATTCTTTGATGGTTTTTTACATAATAGCAGAAATGCGTTGCCAAAGCAACGTATTTTTCATCTGTCATCTGTTATAGTTTAATAAATTGTTAAAAAGGGTAATCCGTTACGTTTTTTTCTGTCGTTAAGAAAGTTGGCTCCACTTGCCCTCTCCATTTATGTATAGTCTTTAGTTAAGGAGGCCTCTTATGCATATCAAATGGAACAATCAAACTGTGCGCTGGTTTGAAGATGCCTCGGAATACACCGGGTATGGAAGAAAAATGGCGCAGATATTGAAAGAGTACATTCCCCAAGGTGATACGCTCTGCGATTTGGGCTGTGGAGCAGGACTTGTAGATTTTGCTCTGGCGGATCATTGTTCTTCGATTACTTGCGTCGATATTTCCCCGGATGCTGTGGAGCATGTGCGCCACAAGGCCTTAGTAAATGATATCAAAAACATGCATGCTCTGTGTATGGATGCATCGGAATTGACAGGCTCCTGGGACACTGTTATGGCAATCTTCTTTGGCAGGGGTCAGATTCATGAGAAGTATCTCCGCCTTGCCGGAAAACGGTTTGTCCTAATTACGCACGCTCACCGCAAGGGAAATTTTGGCCCTGAAGGGCATCAGGCGCTTAAATGCTCCGACATAGCCACTACAAAAGCCTATCTGGACGCTATGGGTTTGAAGTATGAACACAAGGTTCTCACTCTTGAGTATGGTCAACCTTTTCTGGATCTGGAGGATGCCCGTGCCTTTGTTCGAAGCTATACCCGCCCCATGAGTGACGAAATGCTGGAGGTGTATCTGGAGGAAAAGTTGGAGAAAACCGGAGATGAAAAATGGCCCTACTATCTTCCCAACATGAAAGACTTTGGCCTGTTTATTATCAGGAGGGACGAAAATGAGAAGCTTCCGGGATGATGTAGCGCGGGCTATAGCATTTCATGGGCATCTCTGCTCCGGACAATGTCTCGGCGTGAGAATGGCCCACATGGGGCTTCGCCTGCTTGGGCTTGACAACGAGATAGACCGTAAGAAGATTATGGTCTTTGTGGAATGCAACCGTTGCCTTGCTGATGCCATCATGATCACCACCGGTTGCACAGTTGGCAAGCGTACCTATTATTTCATAGATATGGGAAAAGCTGCAGCTACATTCGTCAATCTGGAGACCCAAAAAGCGGTTCGAGTGGTCCGGACGGCGCATCGTTATCCGGCCGATGGGGAAGACCTGTTGGATTATTACGAGACCTTGCCCGAGGAGGGATGGCTGGATGCACAGGAAGTCATTGTTGAACTGAAAGCCGGCGATATGCCGGGGCCTCCCGTGGAGATCGTCAACTGTGCCCGCTGTGGCGAGGAGGTTACGGATGGCCGTCATGTGGAAACCGAAGGCGCCACCCTTTGCCGGAGCTGTGCAGGGAAGAAATATTATCGCGATGCCGATTCTTAGTGGGAGTGTCAGGAATGATAAAAAAGAAAAGGCTCCCTTTCGGCACAGTTATAGTTATCCTGGCGGCCGTATTGATTCTCGCCTGCATTCTCTCCACTACGCTCGGGCGTTACCCGATCTCCGTATGGGAGCTGGGTGGCATCGCTTGGAATCAGGTGATGAAGCTGGTGGAGCAGTTTGGGCGCTGGTTGGGGGTGGATATGCCGGAACTTAGGCTTGAACCATTCTGGACAGCCACCCAGGAAGCCCTGTTTTTAAAGCATCGTGTACCTCGGATCGCCATTGCCTGCATGGTAGGCTGCAGTTTATCCACCGCCGGTGCCTGTTATCAGGGTGTGTTTCAGAACCCCATGGCAGCCCCTGACATCTTGGGCGCCTCATCCGGAGCCGCTCTCGGGGCGTCGCTGGCCATTATTATGGGATATACGAACGCTGTCATCGGCGGCATGGCCTTTGTATTCAGCCTGGCGACCGTGACTCTGGTCATTCTTGTTGGTAACCATGCCCGGGGCAACCGTGTGGTGGGACTGATCCTGTCCGGCGTTATGATCAGTTCGCTGGTGTCTTCTGGGACATCCTTTATTAAACTGATCGCGGATACCGAAGAGCAGCTCCCAGCCATCACCTATTGGCTCATGGGCAGCTTCAACGGCGCGAAATTGGAGGATATTCTATTCGCGGCCATTCCAATGGCCATCGGCCTGATCCCCGTTTTCATTCTGCGCTGGCGAATCAATATTTTGTCTCTTGGCGATGACGAGGCGCAGACTCTGGGGATCAATGCAAAGCGCTTGCGCATTATAATCATCATCTGTTCCGCCCTGATCACAGCGGCCAGCGTGGCTGTCAGCGGGATCATTGGCTGGGTCGGCCTGGTAATTCCCCACATGGCGCGGCGGGTTGTTGGAAATGATTACAAAAAACTCATTCCCGCAACGATGCTCTTCGGTGCGATATTCATGCTGCTGGTTGACAATATCTGCCGCAACGTGTGGGCAACCGATCTGCCCATTGGTATTCTCACTTCTTTTGTGGGCGCACCATTCTTCATTTATCTGATTATGAAGGAGGGTGACCAGCTGTGATACTGAAAGTAGACCATCTGAACTTTTCCTTTGGAAAGCGCCAGATATTAAAGGACGTCAGCTTCGAGGTCAGCAGCGGCGAGTTTCTGTCCATTCTTGGACCCAACGGTGTGGGCAAAAGTACCCTGTTCCGCTGTATTTTGAACCTTCTTTCCCCCGGAACTGGTACCATCACCGTGGACGGTGAAGATGTGTCCAGAATGTCTGCCCAGAAGTTGGCCAAGGCCATTGCCTACATTCCACAGTTCCATAATCCTGCCTTCAATTACTCTGTTCTGGATATGGTACTTATGGGAACGGCTGCTCAGGTTGGCTCCCGTTCCTCTCCGGGCAAGGAGCAGCAGGATATTGCCCGAAACGCCTTGACACGACTACAGATTGAACATTTGGCGGATCACCCCTACGGGCTTTGCTCCGGCGGTGAAAAACAACTATGTTTATTGGCCAGAGCCATTGCGCAACAGGCAAAAATATTGGTTATGGACGAGCCCTCCGCCAGCCTGGATTTTGGTAATCGTATTCGAGTCATGCAGACTGTCCGAGGTTTGGTGGCAGATGGATATGCGGTGGTGCAGACCACCCATGAGCCAGATCAGGCTTATTTGTATTCTGATAAGATACTTGCGCTTCATGATGGTCAGGTGCTGGCATGGGGTATCCCAAAGGACGTGATGAAGGCATCGCTGATGTCAACGCTATACGGCATTTCCGTGGAGGTGCACAGCATGCATGACGATCGTGTACGCGTGTGCCTGCCTGCTCAGAGTATATAAAAGGCTCTGGTTTGTTTTCACGAAGCACTCAATTCACATAAATCAATTAACAGAGAGGAAGATTCGATGAAACCCTTCAAAAAACTGATCTCCACATTGCTCGCTTTGAGTTTGCTGTTTACACTGGCTGCCTGCGGCAGCCAGAACAGCGACATTGATGATCAGTCCCAGCCGTCCGAGCCTGTGACAGATAGTTTCACGCCCTATACTTTTGTGGACGATTTAGGGCATGAGATTGAGATCACTGAAAAATTAACCGGTATCGTTCCATCCGGCCCCCTCGCTCAGGTCATTCTGTTGGGCATCGCACCCGATCTGATAGTAGGTCTGGGCAGCAAGATGTCTGATAACATGGCTGAGTATCTCCCTGACTATGACCGCCTGTCCCAGCTGACCTACTTTGGGACTGTGTTGGGTGCTGAGGATCTGGACGTGGAAGCGCTGGCCTCCACCAATGCACAGCTCATCATTGACATGGGTTACACCAAAACTGGTTATGAAGAGGAACTGGCTACCACTCAGGAACTGACCGGGATCACCTGTGTCTTCATCGAGGCCGGACTGGAGAATTATGGTGAAGCCATCCGCAAATTGGGCCAGCTTCTGGGACGTGAGGAAAGAGCGGAAAAAATGGCTGTCTGGTGTGAAGAGGTCTATGATCGTGCACTGAACATCATGGAGCAGGTGGGCGACAACAAGGTCAACGGGATTTACGCTCTGGGTGATGGCGGTCTGAACGTTATCGCAGAGAGCCAGTCTCAGGCTGAAGTCATCAACCTGGTATTCAACAATCTGGCCGTTATTGAAAACGCCAGCGGAAAAGGCTCGGGCAACACGGTCAATATGGAGCAGATTGCTCTGTGGAACCCTGATTTCGTCATCTTTGGCGGCGGCAGTATTTACGACACAGCAGCAGAGGATCCCGCGTGGAGCCAGATCAGCGCCATTGCAAACGGCAACTATGTTGAATCACCGGAAGTCCCGCATAACTGGACTGTTGCACCTCCCGCCTGCCAGCGCTATTTGGCGCTGCTTTGGCTGCCGAGCATACTCTATCCCGAGTACTGTGACTATGACCTGCAGGAAGAGGTCACTGAATACTATGAGCTGTTCTGCGGGGTAACGCTTACCGATGAACAGTATGCCGCCCTGACTGCAAACGCATTCTTCAAATGATGCATGCTCTGATCGTTGGAGGACGCGGCGTAGGCAAAAGCACCCTTATAAACAGGGTACTTGAGACCTGCGGCAGGCCTGTGTATGGTTTTCAGACAAAGAAAGAAGACTCCCTCGCAGATGAACTGCGAGGGAGCCCTGTCTATATCTACGAAGCATGGCGCAAGCGCAGACGCACGGAAGAAAATCTGGTCGGCTATTGCAAAAATCACTGTTTTGACACTTCCGCTGAGGTATTTGACCGCTTTTCACCCAAGCTGCGCGAACCCGTGCAGAAAGGCGGTGTTGTGCTGCTGGATGAGCTGGGTTTTATGGAGACTCGGGCAGAGCAGTTCTGTGCGGCGATACTTGCGCTTTTAGACGGAGATGTACCTGTGATCGCGGCGGTAAAAAATAAAGACACCCCATTTTTAGAAGCAGTGCGCACACATCCAAACGCTAAATGCTTCTATATTACCGCGGAGAATCGGGATGTGCTCTATCCTCGGGTACTGGAGTTTATGCAGGAGCAGATCCATATTTCAGAAAGAGGAGAGAAATGAATAAAAAGACGATTGTGATTAACGGCTCTCCCCGTCCCGCCGGTAATACAGCATATCTCATCGATATCCTGCGTAAGCACTTGGAGGGCGAGGTTATTGAGATCTCCGCGTTCCGCTCCGGTATTGCTCCTTGCGTGGACTGCCGCAGCTGCTGGGAAACGGCAAAGTGTGCCGTGAATGATGGCATGCAAGTCATTTATAATGATGATTTTGACAATATCGTGATTGCCTCTCCGGTGTATTACGGTACGCTGCCTGGCTCAGTTTTGAGCCTGATGAGCCGCCTGCAGCCTTGGCATGCAGCAAAATTTTTCCTGAAACAGCCATTGAAGCTAAGACAGAAAAAATCTGCAGCGATTCTCACTGCCGGAGGCAAGGGCAATCAAGCCAACACAAGGCACCACCTTAGCGCTTTTTTTCGTATGGTCAATGCCGAGGGGTTCCTTGAGCATACGGCCTGCTCGCCGAATACCGACGCGGTTCCTGCTCAGGAGGACAAGCAGGTTGTTGCCGCGGTGGTTGACATCGCAAATTGGCTGAACGGCACCTGACGATGGACGTTCTTTTCAAATAAGAATTTACTTAATCATTGAACACGGCAGTTCTTTTAACTGCCGTGTTATTTTCTGGATGTATCTGCTTCGGCGGAATTATAGCGCCACATTCTGCGCTGGGGCGATAGTTTCCTGGCCCTCCACCGCAGATGCTTGTACCGCAGGCGGAGATAAAACAAAATCATATCTCAGACTTGCTGGAGGATGTTCGGTGTAGGTGTGACACATCACCGTAACACCTATAGGGCAGAAAGAAAAAGGATTTCCCCTCTTGCTTTTTAACGTGTAAGTTGTATAATACAACTCGTAGGAATCTCTCTATTACTTGACGAACTTCACAGAACATGGTCTTGGCGGAGTTGGTAAGCCGCTGCTGTACAAGCGGCGCGGTATGCAGATTCCCACTGAATTTAATATCGATCCGGCTTTTGTGGCAAATGCGCGACCCGAATCCTCTGGTTCGGACACGCATCCTTGTTCTTGCTGAACAAGGGAATCAGGTGAAATTCCTGGACATGTTTTGCAGCAGAACCCGCGGCGAAAGCGGCGGCAACGTGCAATTCAATAGCTGTGATTGTGGAGCATATCTGTTTTCTGCGAAAGCAGGTCACTGGCGGTCGTAATGGCTTAGCTGGGAAGGCGATGGATATGCGCTGACGGGTGGAACGCCCGTCTGAACACATCAGTCAGAAGACCTACTGAGAGCTTACCCCCGATGGTTCGGGGCTGCTCTGACAAAAAACGCCAGATGAAGGGCGGCGCTTTTGCGCGCCCTTCACCCCCTATATTGGGAGCAAAAGCGGACGTATTTTTGAAATACGTCCGCTCTTTTTCGCCTACCCTGGGGCAAAGACGGACGTATTGTATGCGCCCGTCTTTTTTGTTTGATTGGGATGCCGTGACTGGAGGAATGGGCTGTGAGCGGTAAAGCGACCGGCTGCCACAAGATCATAGCCGGACGGACCAAAGAGGCGCTGCGCGCGATGGATGCGCAGTTCGCCAGAGACCACGCCGGCGACAGCGATGAGCAGCTTCTGGATTATGTCCGCCGGGAGGCAGAGCGAGTTGGCTCTACCCCCAATGCCGGAGACATGATCGGCGGGCCGTTCATTTCGAAACGCTTTGGCGGCTGGAGGAACGTAGTCGCGGCGGCAGGGCTTCCCGCACCCAAACGGCAAAAGCCCATCGCCAGTCGGCGGATCTTCCTGGATGAGTATAAGCGTCAGGCAGAGCGGCTTGACCGGGAGCTCAGCAGCCGGACGGAAACCGGAACGAATCCGGGTAAAGAGAAGATATCGTAAGGAAAAAGGGATATCCCTTTTCCGTCATAGGGTCTCCTATGACGATTTCTATTCCATACACACAACGGGCCTTAGCCCGTCTCATATGGCCGAAGCGCGGCCGACAACTGAATACCCCATCACCGAGAGCGATATTCCGAGAGCGGAGTAGGCCAGGACGCCGGCCAAGCCGGACGAGCCACCAACGGCGGAGAGACGTGGAGCAATGCGGGGCGGCAACTGCACAGGAACAGGATCGGTGTTTGGGCGGAGGTGGTCCGGAAATAGACGGCCACCGGTGCGGCGGCCTCTGCGCTTCTTGCCGGGAGCGCGGCGGCGGCCGCATAGGGTGGCCGGACTGCTCAGATGTGAGCCATTGAGAGGATCTCTTTTAGCAGATGAGATGATGAGAGGAGGAAGAATCTGTATCCGAAGAAAAGCGGAACAAACAGGAACAAACACCAACGGAACATTTTAAGGAGGGTATAAGTGTGAAAACTAGGAAATTGACAGCAATGCTGCTGACACTGGCCATGGTGATGAGCCTTTGCAGCATAGGCGCTGCGGCTGTCGGCTATGAGCCGGTGAGCATCGCCGAAGGCGAGCCAGTAACGATTCAGTGGACCGGTAGCAACGGAACCGTAGTCAGTGTGGACGGCTCCGGCTATATTCCTGCCGAATTTATTCTCTGGGTGGAAAACAGCGACACCATTATGGTGGATGGCGTATCCCAGAAGTTCAGTTATACCAGCGCCGATGGGGCGAACTTTGCCTTTGAGGTCGCAACCAAGGCGGCGGAGATGACAATTACTGCGGTGTCCGGTGGAGTGACCTATACCATCACCTGCCCGCCAAAGTCCGCTGCGCCGGAGAGCAATCCCACCCCCACTGCCCTCAATGGCTATCTGCCCATCGGTCAGTATGCGAATGGAAAACTGTGGGGCAGCCCTTACTCTGACGACATCGCTACGCTCGGCAAAACCCCCAAGGTGGTGGGCGGTTACTCCGGTACCGGCGTCTCCCTGGGCGCGGCCGGCGGCTATGTGGAATACGACATGAACGTGACCAACAGCGACACCACCCCCTACGGCGTGGACTTCATCGTCTACGGCAATGCCTTTGTGGGCAACCCCGAGGCGGCCTCCGTGAAGGTCTACGGCACCCCCGAGGGCGGAACCGCCGGCTGGTATGAGCTGGCCGGCTCCCTCTACTACGCCGACGAGACCCTGCGCAATGTGGACGTGACCTACAAGAAGGTCACTGCCGCCGGTGGGGAATTCAACACCCCCGGCATCTGGTATACGGTCACGCGGGGTTCTGCTACCATCTGCCCCTGGACCAAGTTCAACAGCAACGATGCCGTAGCCTGGTGGCCTGAAACTGCGGAGGGCTATGATCGGACCTGGGGCAATGTGGAGGATGTGATCTGGGATCAGGTCAACGATGAGATCACCTACCAGAACATCACCCTGGTGCGGGACACCGACACCACCCCGGACTATGCCTTCGGCTACGCCGACATCACCCCCAACGGCAGTGCCTATGGCACGCCGGCCAATCCCTATGTGTACGGCACCACCGGCGGCAACGCCTTTGATATCTCCTGGGCTGTGGATGCCAATGGTATGCCGGTCCACCTGACCTCCATCTCCAAGGTGCGGGTCTACACCTCTGCTGCGCTGGACATCAAGTCGCCCAATAACCCCATCTTCACTGTCCCCGCCATCTTCGGCGAGACCTCCGCCGAGGTCTGCGGCATCTATGCGGTGACAGGGAGCAGTACTGGAAGCTATGCCTCGGAACTGACACTTTCCATTGGCGAAGAAGCATTTAGCTTGGAAGATTTTGAAAGCATGGGCGGCAGAGTATGGTTGCTTGAATACGGTCTCGAGGAGGGAGTGAACCTTTCGGTTTCTGCAGCAAGCGGTGCGACAGTTCTTATCAACGGGGAAGCTGTTACTACTTATACAGTCACAGATGAGATGGTGCCTGTCCAAATTATAGTACAGGTTGGAGACACTGCCCCCATCATTGCTGTAGTTAAATAAACCTTGAGATAAAAGCTGGAGCGCGGGTAGCCATGGAGACTCGCGCTCCAGCGCTTTTTTTACTATGAATAATTTAATTTTGAGACGAATATTGAATAATTTAATTTTGAGACGAATATTAAGCGTTATCCTCCTTTTTGCACTTACTGCCGCACAACTTCCGCTTGCATACGCCGTAGATGAAGGATTGACCATCAGCCTCAATGCTGATGGCTTGGAAGAGGGGGCCTATGATGCCCTTATCGACGATGAAATCTCTTTTTCCTATAACGACAAAAGCTATACCATAGACCAGACGTATCGTATCTCTGTAACATTTGGAACAGAGATATCTTTTCTGAATGCCACTGGGGAATCAATGATGGCGAACAGACATTTTTATCTGGATGGATCAGTTAGAAAGACCGGATGGCCTAAGAATAAGACGAAGACCCTGGATGATTTAAGCGGCGCAGTAGCTACAGAGGAGATGTTGAAGCAGGCGGGCTTCGTTGAAGGATCCTTTGAAAGCGGGTGCAAATCCTATTATTTTTTCGCTTTTCATTACAAAGAAATACGGTATGGTGTGTTGCTTCAAGTAAAGGCTGATAGCGAAGGAATTACAGAGGAAGATAAGGTGCCTTTACAACAGCTTGTCGCATCAGTAACTGGAGATAATGAGGCAAACTGGCATCAGACAAACGACCGCTATAATGGGAATGATGCGGACACCATTACAGATCAAAAAAGTGGGTTTTGGGCAGAACTTACAGCACAAAATGGTCCACTTGCACAGGCACAGGCTGCATTAGACAATCCCGGCAGCATACAGGAACTGTCAGATGCAGCTAGTGCCCTCCAGGCTGCGATCAATAAGCTGATCCCCACCACCCAGGTCAACGCCACCAGGCTCTACGAGGCCGTGCAGGCCTACCAGAAGCTGAAGGAGTCGGACTACACCGCCGCATCCTGGGCGGAAGGGGAGCTCCTGTATGGCAAAATGGTGACACTTCTGGACTCGCTGTATGATGGCTCCGGAAATCCCACCGCTGCCAATACCAGTGACAAGCAGTCCGAGGTGGACGCTCTGGTGGACCAAATCTACAACGGCCACATCGCAGATAAGTACAACTGGAAGTACATGGTGCTGGTCAACCAACTGAACTATAATGAATACAAAGCCACCTATGATGCGCGCAGGCAGGAGGCCGAAAACCTGCTGACCCAGTACGACCCGCAGCGGCTGACGGAAACCGACTACACGCGGGATACCTGGAGCGCTTACACAGCGGCCTATGACCTTCTGAAGGAGGACATGGAACACAGATTTGCCGGCGGGACCCTGGCGGATTACAAGATGCTGAGTCTCTTTGAGAAACATCTGGACGGCCTGATCGCTGCCCGGCTCAAACTGGCCAGCAGCGGGGATGTGACGTGTTCCTTCACCTATGTGAACAACATGCTCTCCCGCTACCCGAACTTCCGGCAGGGGGGGACGGCGCTCTACGAAAATCCAAGCATGACATTGGCGGCCGGGAGCACCACCGTGTCCAAAGCCCTGGAACAGGCCGGGATCACTTACAACAGGGGAAGCGACGGCAGTCTACCCGCCGGGCTGAACAACCCAAGTGACATGGATCCCCTGCTGGCCGTCTATCTCAACGGCGAGTGGGTCGGTTCCGCCTATGTGGAGGACTTGGCAAAGACGGATATCCAGATCCCCAACAACGCCGAAGTGCTGGTGATGCGCTACGCTTTGCCCGCTGAGAAGACGGAGGCGTCCACCGGCGAGACCACCTCGCAGTGGACCACCGATACAGCGGGCAGCACCGCTGTCTATTCGGACAGTTTTGCCAAGATCGGCATAAAGTTGGGCCAGACTGCCGAAGTCAAGGTGGGCGACAAGGTGACCGTCACCGGAAGCGTCACCAGCGCAGCCTACGGCAAGCAGAACGCGGACCTGGGCGGCGCCGGACTGACCCTCTTCGTCAGCGAACCCGGGGAGACGGATGCCCTCTCCGCACCCATCAAGGAAACTACGGCGGTCACTGGGGCGGACGGCTCTCTGGAGTATGTCTTTACCAGACCCGGGTGGTACACCGTGGCCCTCTTCGACCTGACAGAGGACGTCATCACCGCCACAGATATTTTCTGGGAGACCACCACTGGTACCTATTACTCTCTGCGGACCGGCGGCTATACCCGGATCTACGTGGCGGCGGCGGAGGATGATGCGGCCCTGCTGGCCCAGTACAAGACCGAAAAGGCGGCGGAGGCGGAGACCTTCTTCCGGCAGTACCATGACTACGACTTCGCGGCCGGGTACTATGTGAAAACCTTCGCACCTCTGTATGAGACCCTGAAGGCCAATCTGGAGGGGGCGACCACGTTCCCGGATTTGATGGACCGGTACGAGGTGGACTACGCGGCCCTGCGGGACGCGGCGTCCGCCGCCCTGAACCACTCTGCGCTCCTCGAGGAACTGCGGGCGGATCTGGCCCTGATTCCCAGTGACCTGTCCGCCATGGACGAGACCTATCAGGTGCTTGTCACAAAGATTCAGACGACCTATACTGCCCTGAACGACCATCAGAAAAACCTGTTGACTGCACATGAGCGGGAACGGCTGGCTGGCATCTCTCAACTTGATGCGGCACAGCTGCGCAAACTGGCCAATGTGACGGTCACCTTCCAAAAGCCCGGTGAAACGGAGTATCCCTTCGCCACGATGGATGGGACCATGAGTGGTACCGGCGGCGCGGCTCTGTACAGCTGGCCGAATCTGAACTGGATCTCCCATCGTCAGCCCAACGGCATCATCCCCGATCCGGACTGGAAGGACCCCCGCCAATATGCGGACAGTTTGCCGGCCAAGTCGGGGGACTATGTATACGTTCGCTTCTTCCTGAATCAGACGGAGGAGCAGTACCGTCTCACCTGGTCGGCCGATGACGAAAAGACATGGAACCTGTTTGAGCCGGCCGCCTATGGTGGGGTAAACGGCTACTGCCTGGCCACCTGGCAGGTGCCGGAAGATGCCCCCGAAGGCGCCAATTATCGCATTCGCCTGAAGATGCTCTCCCGGACAGAGTATGAGAATTTTGTCCTGAACGGCGATACCGAGGGGTTGGCGGAAAATAAGGCGGCTGCCATTGCCGCCCTGGAATCCGCAATGCGTGATTACCGAAAGGACGGAAGTCTCGGCGTAGAGCAACTTACTGCCATACAGAATGCAATGGAAGGCGGCAAGGCAGCCATTGAAGCCGCCGGGAGCAACACCGAGGTGGCGGATGCCAGAAAGGCGGCCCTCAGCGCCATGGCCATAGCTGCCGGCGGAGCAACAGATGTGGGCAATGAGGGCTATGATTCCGGCAAAACAGTGGGACGGGTCCATGTGACGATGGAGAACACCACCTATGCCGGCGGAGCATTTTACGGTCCCAACTCCATAGCCGACGGCTGGTATACCCTGGGTGAAAACGACTCCATGATGACCGTGGTGCTCAAGGTCCTGGCAAGTAAGGGCTATACGTGGACTGGCACCGGCGGAACGACAGCCAATGGCTATGACATTACCTATCTGGCCAGCGTGTCTAAGGATGGCGAGACCCTGGCGGAAAAGCAGGGAGGTACAGCCGCCGGCTGGATGGGAACGCTTAACGATTGGTTTACCAACCTGGGCTTCCATGCCTTCACCTATAAAAACGGCAAACTGGAGGACGGCGACGAGATCCACATCATGTTCTCCCTGAACGCCGGTGAGGACTTGGGCGGCACCTGGAACAACAACGATACCAGGCTCAAGGTGCTGGATATCTCCCATGGTACGCTGGCTCCGCGTTTCTCCGGCGACGTCACCGACTACCTGCTGGTCATCCCCGATGGATATACTGCGATCCAGGTGAAACCGACGGCGGTCAATAAAAACTTCCAGACCCGCATTTTCCTAAATAGTTACGACAAGGACAATGCCCGCTATAAGAGCGGCGAAACCCTGACGGTACGTTCTGGCGACGTGCTCTATGTGGGCGTCGGCGAAAAGGGCTGGCCCACCATGAACACCGGCAACAGGGGGACCAGGTATACCATCCGGGTGAAGACCCTGGCAGATGCAATTGCCTCCCTGCCTCAGGACAGCGAGGTGACCCAGGGCAATTACAAGGTGCATGGCCAGACAGCGGAGATGCTGCAGGCATTGGTCACCACCGGGAACTATGCCGGAGATACGACAAAACTAAAGAACCTGCGGGCCCGGGTCTCCTTCTTTGAGGAGATCGATACCGTCAAGAACTTGATTGGCGCTCTGCCCAGTCTGGCGGATATCCAGGCATCCCCGACTACGTATAAGGATGCTGTGGACCGCGCCAATACGGCCTATACCAGACTGTCTCAGGCCCAGCAGGCCTATCTGGTCAGTGCCGATGTGAAGAAGCTGGCCGATGCGGTGAAGGCTGTGGGCGCTGGGCAAGGCAGCACGGATCTGGAGGCGGTACATGCCTTCAATGATAAAGTAACTGCTATTGGAAATTCGGTCACAGCGGCCAGCGAAGAAACGATCCGGGAAGCCAGGACAGCGTATGATAACCTGACAGCGGAACAGAAGACCCTGGTAGCGGAGCGGTATAATACCCTTTGCAATGCCGAGGCCGCCCTTGCTGTGGTGCAAAAAATTGATAGCATTGGCGAGGTCACTTTGGACAAGGCGGATGAGATTGCCGCCGCACGGGCAGCCTATGATGCCTATGCCGGCAAGTTCAGCACCCAGAATATGGTCTCCAATCTGGACGTGTTGGAAGCCGCCGAGGCCGCACTAAAGATTCTTCAGGGCGGCGGACAGGACACCTCCGGCTACAAAACGGCCCTGACAGATGTTCTGGCCCGGCTGAAGCAGGATGTCCCCAATCCAATCGTTGGATCCACCAACGGCGAGTGGGCCGTATTGGCCCAGGCCCGTGCGGATAAACTGTCAGAAAATGCAAATCTGAACTATCGAAGCAACCTGAAGGACTACGTGGCAAGGTGTAACGGTGTCCTAGATACCTCCGAAAATGGGACCCTGCACACAGAGTACGCCCGGGTCGTCCTGGCACTTACCTCTTTGGGTGTGGATGCCACCCGGTTTGAGGCGAGCAACCAAAAGACCTATGATCTTGTGAAGCCCCTGCTGGATCGTTCTAATGGCAAGTATGCCTATCAGGTCTCCGAGCAGGGCAACAACGGCACCATCTGGGCCCTCATTGCTCTGGATTCCAACAACTACTACCGGGACGAGGAGGGCAACAAGGCGCGGGCCGCCTGGATCGATCTGCTGATCGACAAACAGCAGACTGACGGCAACTGGCCCATCTACAACCCGGATCAAGTGGCAGGGAGCGGAAGTGAGCTGGGCGGTGTGGACGTCTGCGCCATGGCGGTGCAGGCCCTGGCCCCCTACTACCGCGATGAGAGCAAATTCACAAGTCTGGGGGCAAAGCACAGCCATGCGGCACTGACGGAGTCGGTCAATCGGGCGGTAAAGTTCATGTCCGGCAATCAGAACAGCACAGGTGGGTATGGCAATTCGGAGGCCAGCGCACAAGTTATCGTGGCTTTGGCCGCCCTGGGCAGGGATGCCGGCAGCGACAAGGACTTTACCAAGAGTGGCATCAGTGTACTGGCAGACCTGCTGCGCTACAAAACATCGAACGGCGGATTCAGCCACGATGTAGGCCAGATCAACAACCAGATGTCCACCGAACAGGCAGCCTATGCCCTGGTGGCCTACGACCGCTATAAGAACAATAAGAATTCCCTTTATAACATGAGCGATGCATTCGCCGGCAAGCCCGTCAGCACACACACGATCACCGCCACGGCGGGGACCGGCGGGCACATCGACCCCTCCGGCACGATCACGGTGCAGCATGGAGCGGATCAGTCCTTTACCATTACGCCGGAGAATGGCTATCAGATCAAGGATATCCTGGTGGATGGCATCTCTGAGTGGGCAGGCAGGGTATTTACGGCACCTGGCATGGAACAGCCCCAAACCCAGCTGCCTGCCGCCCCTGGTAAGGATGAGACGCAGGAGACCTGTGCCGATGGGATTCATGTGGGTGAGAACATTGTGTTCGGCCGGAGAGCGGCTACCTGTACAGACTCCGGGTATAGCGGAGATGTGATCTGTGGAGCCTGCGGCGAGGTACTGGAGCAGGGTGCGGAAATCGGACTCGCAGCACATCAGTATGGAAGCGTGTGGCAATCGGATGAAACCGGCCATTGGCAGGTCTGCCAGGTTTGTGGAGCACATGGCAGCGTGGAGTCTCACCTGTTTGAACAGGCGGAGAAGCCTGCGGAGCAACCCAGAGAAGAGACCGAGCTTGAAGAAACCAGCCCCGGTGAGGAAATCGTCGATGGTGCTGTTGGTACAGACGAGTTGCCGGCGACAGACGGATCTGTCCCTCCGGAACCCACTGAAACAATGGATACCGCTGGCCAGCCGAGTGAGAACAGCAGTGATGCAGGTACGGAACTGGTCAGCCTGGTAGGGATCAGCCCTGAATTCCTCCTGGGTGTGGGTGCCGCCCCGGCTCAAGCGGCTATCCCTGAGACCCACACAGAGGAGCAAGTCTGTCAGGTGTGCGGCTATCATCCAACGGCAGAGATCACACCGGTGTGCAGCCACCATGGGGGCAGGGCTACCTGCACCGCCCTTGCAGTCTGCGAGGACTGCGGTCAGCACTACGGCGATCATGCGGAGCATTCCTTTACTGAACTGGCTTATAGCAGCGAAATGCATTGGAACGTATGCGCCGCCTGCGGTTTAGAGGATATCTCCTCCCTGGCGTCCCATAACTGGGTGCTGGATCAGGACACTTCCACAGAAGCAGCCAGAACCTATGTCTGTGCGGACTGCGGAGCGGAGAGGACAGAGACGACATTTGCCGCCCCGGCCACCAATACTATGGTCACCAGCGCAGACAGCAGAGCCTACCCCTATATCATTAAAAATATCACTGCGGATCACACTATTGCCGTCACCTTTGAAAAGGTCTCTCCGGTAATCAGGCAGGAGGTGACGACAAGCGGCAATACCCAGACTGCTGTTATCGATCAAAATGCCGTGACAGAAGCCGTAACTGCTGCAGCAGCATCTGGAGCGGATGTGATCACCATCATCCCGACCTCGATCGACGAGCAGATCCCCTCGGTCAGCGTAGAATTGCCGGCAGGTGCGGCCCAAACCATTGCAGAGGCCAAAACCGGTGTCGTGATCCAGACCACCAGAGGGACCGTTGCCCTGCCTGCAACAGTCCTGAGTTCTATTGCATCTGAGGCAGGCAACGATGAGAAACTGACCATCCATGTGGAGAAAAGGGATAGCCGCGATTTGGCGGCGCTCGTCCCCAATGGAACGAACCTCTCCGGAAGCGCTGCGATTGAGGTCACCGTCAAGGCGGGCGACAGAGAGCTTACCTCCTTCGGCGGACATGCGCTTACCGTCACAATTCCAGTGGACGACAGTTTTATTCCCGGAAAGACTTACGATGTACTTGTCGTCAGCGGGAACGGAAGTCATGAGAGACTCAGCGGGACCTGCGTTCGATCCGGCAGTGGTTGGTCGGTCCGGGTCAGTGCCAGTAATCCGGGTATATTTGTTGTCTTGGCGGAGACTGTGAAACAGTTTACGATTACGGCAACTGCGGGTTACGGGGGTGAGATCGACCCAAGTGGCTACGTCATGGCCGATGCGGGTAAGGACAAGACCTTCTATATCACACCGGCCAAGGGCCAGAAAATTGAATCCATCTCTGTGGATGGTTATAGGGTGGACCTGGAACGGCTGCACATCTATCCGGACGGCAGCACAGCATATACCTTCCGTAATGTGAGCGAAGACCACAGCATCCGGGCCACATTCAAGCGAGGAGTAGAGATCCCGGACTTTGGCCCCGTGGTAGGCGAAGTATACATCAGCATCGAGAATACCACTTACCGGAATGGGGACTTTACCGGAACGCTGGTATCCGGCTGGTACGATCTGTGCGCCCGGGATACCATGATGACCAGTGTACTCAAGGCTCTCGCTCTGGATGGCTACTCCTGGTGGGGAACCGGCTCTGGTGACAGCGGAGGATACGGCATCACCTACCTTGCAGGCATCTATGTGGACGAGAATGAGAACGGCCGGCGGGACAACAGTGAGCCCAGTCTGGCCGAGTTCGACGGCTCCCGTGGCGCTGGCTGGATGGGGACCCTCAACGACTGGTTCGTCAATGAAGGGTTCCAATCCTTCCGTGCCGGTGGACGTGGTGACTATGAACTGGCTTCCGGCGATTACCTGAACATCGTATTCACCCAGAACCTGGGCGAGGATGTGGGCAGTATCTGGGGCAATTCGGACACCAGCCTGGACGACCTGGATATCAGCGGTGGAACGCTCATCCCACGTTTTGACGGCGACACCCTGGAATACACATTGAGCATTGCCGGGAGCAGCGCACGCGTCACCGTTACCCCGTCTGCCGTCAACAAGAACTATCAGGTCAGGACCTTCCTGAACTACTACAACCGAGACTCTGCCCGCTACAAACGTACGGAGAGCATCACGGTCAAACCGGGAGATGTCATTTACATCGGCGTTGGCGATCCGTCCTGGCCCTCTATGAACAAGCAGAGTTCTGACGCCATCCGCTATGAGGGCACCAAGTACACCATCACGGTGACAAACGGCAGCAGTGTAGAGGAAGTCATCAAGATGCTCAAGGCGCTGCCGGAGATCACCTACAAGAACCACAAGAGCCAGGCCGCGAAGGTGGAGGCGGCGCGGTCGGCATACGAAGCCCTGACCACCAAGGCGAAGAAAGAAATTGACCGGAGTCTGCTGAATCGGTTGGAGGCTGCGGAGGAAAAAGTCAAGTTCTATGAGGAGATCGATGCAGTCAAGGACCGGCTGAACAAGCTTCCCGCAGTCAATGAAAATCAGACCCCATCCAACCGGCTGATCCGTCAAGTCAAGGATGCCGCAGCTGCTTACCTGAAGCTGGATGAAGCACAACGGGAGTACATTACAGTAAAGGATACCGGCAATTATGAAGCGCTTCGGCAGTGGCTTGTGAAGAAAGGCGCGGTCAAGAAAAACGAGCTGCCGATCATCGTAGGCAGTTTGATCATGCCGGAGGAGTTGGTGCAGCTTCCCTTTACGGATGTAAGCGAGGCTGACTGGTTCTACGATGCAGTGGTATATGCCTACACCAACGAACTCTTCAACGGGACCAGTGCCACGACCTTCAGTCCCAATGCGCCTATGAATCGCGCGATGTTGGTCACAGTGCTCTGGCGTGTGGAAGGATCTCCCGTAACGACCGGGATTTCGCCCTTCAAAGACGTAGTGACCGGAACCTGGTACAGCGATGCGGTCCGGTGGGCCAACAGTGCGGGTATCGTCACTGGTGTCAGTCATACAACATTCGATCCAGAGGGGCTCGTGACCCGTGAGCAGCTTGCTACCATCCTGTATCGCTATGCCAAGATCAAGGGATGGGATATCAGCGGGGCATCTGCACTGACTGCATTCAAAGACGGCAGCCAGACTTCGGAGTGGGCTGGACGCGCGATGGAATGGGCCTGTGCAGACGGGCTGATCCTTGGTACGAACGACGGAAAGCTGAACCCGAAGGGACAGGCGACCCGTGCCCAGGTAGCAACAGTTCTGATGCGGCTTTTAGAGAGCCGTAGTTAAAATCAGTTGTTCAAAATTTTGACAGATGTAAGAGCGTGAAATTCGCCGCAGGCTTACCCCTCCCGTGACAGCCGGGAAAAGTCACATGGACGTATCGGATGGGTGCGGACAGCGTAGACCGGGTCCATCCATAGGGTGGACCCGGTCTTTATCTGTTAAGAGAAGGAGGCCCGATCAGAAAAGTGAGAGCGGAAGAAGTTCATAGGCTGAAATGCGCACTGGAAGCGGATGCGAGAACGGCCGCTGGGAGTCCGGAGAGCAACACTTGGCTGGAGCCGGAGCAGTGGAAACGCTATATGGGGAAAGGGATCCACATGACCCTGTATTCCTCTTTTTCGGATGAAGAACTGCTCACCATACTCAAGGCGGCAGCGGAACATCTGGGGCGGAACCCCAACAAAAAGGATGTATTCTGCGTCTATCGCGTTTTTCTGATTCGTCGATTTGGAAATTGGCCTCGGGCACTGGCTGCTGCCGGACTCAAACGTCCGCGTGAGCAGCGCAGAGAAGAAAACCGGCAGAAGAACGAGGACGCGCTGAGACAGCAAGAAATCAAAAGACCAAAGGCGCCGAGGAGGAAGCGACCAGACGGCGGACAGACGAGGTCAACAGAGGAAACACAAAATATGATGCGGCTGTAAAGGAGGTACAGAATGAAAAAACGTTTGAAGCGGCGTGCGGCGGCATTATTGACGCTGATTCTGGCCATTGGACTGTCTTTGCAGGTTCAGGCCGCAGCAGCGGACAGAACCCTGCCGGCGGTGATCCAAGACACGGCAGAATACGTCTATACCACGGTGCGCGATCCGCAGGTGGGCTCCATTGGCGGCGAATGGGCTGTACTTGGTCTGGCGCGGAGCGGCTACGATGTGCCGGAAACCTACTATCAAAACTACTATGCCACGGTGGAGAAGTATGTGAAGGCGTGCGGCGGCGAACTCCACGACAAAAAATATACCGAATACAGCCGCGTCATTGTGGCACTGAGTTCCATAGGAAAAGATGCTCGGGATGTTGCAGGCTACGATTTAACAACGGCACTTGGCGACTATGACAAGACCATCTGGCAGGGGCTCAATGGTCCGATCTGGGCCCTGATCGCACTGGACAGTGCAAGTTACCCTATGCCGCAGAATCCAACGGCGAAGACCCAGGCCACCCGGCAGATGTACATAGACCGCATCCTGGAGTGCCAGCTCCCGGACGGCGGCTGGAGTTTGTTTGGTGGGACAGAGGCAGCCACCTCCGGTGACGGTGTATCCGATCCGGATATTACCGGAATGGCTTTGCAGGCATTGGCCAAATACCAGGACCAGCCGGCTGTGGCAAAAGCCACGCAGGAGGCGCTGACCTGTATGTCCAAAAAGCAGGATAGTACAGGAGGATTTTCCTCCTGGGGTACCGCCAATTCTGAGAGCGTTGTGCAGATGATCGTAGCACTGTGTGAATTGAATATCTCCCTGAATGATCCCCGGTTTGTCAAGGATGGAAATACGATGCTGGATAACCTGATGACCTTCTACCTGCCTGGAAAGGGGTTCCTGCATACGGTGAATGGCAGCGGCAGCAACCAGATGGCGACTGAGCAGGCGTTCTATGGCATAGTAGCGGCTCAGCGGGCAGCAGAAGGGCGCAGCAGTCTCTACCGTATGTCCGATGCACTCTCCATTTCAGATGCCGTGACGACAGAAACGCCCGCGGGGCAAGGGCTGGCGGGGAAGGATCCCTCTGTGACCACCCGGCCCATCGTTTCCCCTGGAAAGACATTTCCGGACATTGCCTTCTGCAATCAGATCACCGCGATTGAGTCTTTGGCTGCGCGGGATATTATCAATGGAAAGGCCGGCGGGAATTTTGATCCGGAGGGCAGCATGACCCGGGCAGAGTTTGCCGCCATTGTCGTGCGGGCGCTGGGTCTCACGCCAGGAGCAAACAATAACTTTTCCGATGTGCCCCCAGATGCATGGTACGCACCTTATGTGGGGACTGCGCATTCCTATGGAATAATTAACGGAGTTGGAGACGGACGCTTCCATCCCGGGGGTACGATCACCCGCCAGGAGGCGGCGGTGATGGTGTCCCGTGCTGCGAAACTATGCGGTCTGGACCCAGAACTGGATAACGCCGCAACCAGAAATATGCTGGCACAGTTCCCTGATTATATGAGGACTGGTGAGTGGGCCCGAACCCCTCTGGCATTTTGTTACAAGGAGAACATTCTGGATCAATCCGAGTTGAATATCAGACCCCTGGAAGCGGTGACCCGGGCTGAAGTGGCCCAGATGCTTTTTAACCTTTTGAGCAGCGCCAAACTACTTTAAGTGGAAAGGAGAAAGAACAATATGATGAACGCAGCTTGGTTTCGGGAGCCGGATCATGTAGCTTACTGCAAGGAGGAGGATATTCTTCCCAGGCTTGCCCGCGAGTTGGGGATCAGCGACCTGGCACAGCGCGTGGAGGCATTTCGGAAGGCGCCCTCTGCAGAGGGACAAAACATGAAAGGGCGCAAGCGCACGACCATCAAACTGATGATTCCAAACCTGACATTTTCCGAGCCCATTGACATGGGCGAGAATGTGTGGATCTACATGGGGGATCTCTGCCCCGCCTACTGCCTATATACGCCTTGGGAAACTGAGGAAGAAACAAAATGAAATTGACAAAGGGCAAGGTGATCGCCGTACTGGCCATCGTGGTGGCGCTGGCCGCAGCCTTTTGGTACGGCGGCAACGCACCTGGACTCCAGGGATGGACAGTCGGGCCGCAGGACAGCAGCAGCCTGGCGATGGAAAGCGTGCAGCCAAGCGCAGTCCCGGGCACGACAGGCGAAGAAGTTAACCAACCGGAACCAGGCGAAGCCGCTGATCCTGTGGAAGCGCCTGAGCCCACAGAAACGCCAGCTCCCGAGACACCGACGCCTTCTCCGAACGGAATGGCCGCCCGGCCTGGCGGGCTGGAAGGCGGTATGACGGCAGGGGAGAAAATCGCTGCTGCAGAAACAATTGCAGGCGTCTCCTCCCCTGGGGTGGTAAATGGGGATAAAGAGTACTCGGAAGCCAACGGCATGGTGATCGATCCGGAGACAGGGAAAGACAAGTATCTGACGGACCCGGTACCGGAGGGAAAGCCGCTGCCGGTGGAGCCGCAGGATGTGGAGTTCTCCGATGTGACCCATACCTGTACGCTTTCGGTCCGCTGTGATACGATTTTGGACAACATGGACTGGCTGGACCCGGAAAAGACAGAGCTGGTGCCGGAGGATGGAGTCATATTTCCAGCGACTGCCGTGACCTTCTATGAGGGGGAGAGCGTGTTCAACGTACTTCAGCGGGAGATGCGGAAAGCCGGCGTCCACATGGAGTTTTCAGATACCCCGATGTATAACTCAGCTTATATTGAGGGGATCAACAACCTCTATGAATTTGACTGCGGAGAGCTGTCCGGCTGGATGTACAAAGTCAACGACTGGTTCCCGAACTATGGATGCTCCCGGTATCAACTCAGGGAAGGCGATGTCATTGAGTGGGTCTATACCTGCAACTTAGGCGTGGATGTAGGAGGCTTTTACTCCACTGGCAGCTGATGAAAGAAAACCTGCGGGGCGCGGCATCTCGCTGCGCCCCGCACTTGGAAGGGATGCCTTATTCAATACAGAGATACATTTTCCAGCTATCATCCCATCGTGAATTTTTTGTATTTTGGACTGGTGATCGCGTTTACCATGTTCCTGATGCACCCGGTCTCTCTGGCCATCTCTCTGGTCTCCGCATTGGTCTACGCCGTATACCTGAATGGGCGTCGGGCTGTGCGTGCGAGTCTGCTCTATCTGCTGCCTATGATGGCAGTGGCTGCCTTGGTCAATCCGGCGTTCAACCACAAAGGGGCCACGATCCTGACCTATCTGCCCTCCGGGAATCCCTTGACTCTGGAGAGCATCCTGTACGGCGTTGCTGCGGCGGCCATGCTGGCCGCCGTCATCACCTGGTTTTCCTGCTATACGGCAGTCATGACCTCAGATAAGTTTGTATATCTCTTTGGCCGAATCATTCCGGCTCTTTCGCTGGTCCTGAGCATGGCCCTGCGCTTTGTGCCGAAATTCAAGGCGCAGTTTCAAACCGTATCAGAGGCACAGCGCTGTGTTGGACGGGACGTTTCCAACGGCGGGGTGATCCAGCGGCTTCGCAATGGGATCACCATCCTTTCCATCATGGTGACCTGGAGCCTGGAAAATGCGATCGAAACGGCGGACAGTATGAAAAGCCGGGGCTATGGCCTGCCGGGACGGACGGCCTTTTCCATCTATCGGTTTGACAGCCGGGACCGAGCGGCGCTTGTATGGCTGCTCTACTGCGGATTTTTCCTGTTTTGCGGTGGGATGGCAAAGGGCTTTTACTGGCGCTATTATCCTACGGCGAAGGGGGTGCCTCTGACGCCGCTGACCGTCAGCCTTCAACTTGTATATCTGGCGCTGTGTCTGACGCCGGTCATTCTGAACATGCGTGCGGACTGGGCGTGGCACGTACTGCAAAAGGAAAGGGAGGTGCGGCTGTGTACCAGACCATGAGCCTGCCGCTGTACTCTGGAAGTTTTGAAGAGTACCACAGCTGGGATGACCTGCGGGAAGAGCTGGCGACCTTGGGCTGCGACGGCCTGGAGGGTATCTGGAGCGGCGAGGAGTTTCCCGCGGATCTGCCGGAAGACCTGATCCTGGGCTATCACCTCACCTTTTATCCGGACTGGCTGGACTTTTACCGGGATGACCATAAGGCTCTGAGACGGAAGTTCGGTTCTCTGGATGCTGCGGCCCGCTTTTACGGCGGCCTGGGGCCGGAGACCCTGCTGGCGCAGTATCAGGCGGACCTGCACCGTGCGGCGGCCCTACATGTGCGCTATGTGGTCTTTCACGTATCTGACATTTCCATTGAGGAAGGGTATACGTATCGCTGGCTGCATACCAACCGTGAGGTCATTGATGCAGCGACAGAGGTGATTAACCACATACTTGGCCCGCAGGCGTGGCCTTTTGAATTTCTTGTGGAGAACCAGTGGTGGCCGGGCTTTACCTTTACGGAGCCGGAAGAGACCGCCCGCCTGCTGGAGGGAATCCATTTTCCGAAAAAGGGGGTCCTTCTGGATACCGGGCACTTGATGAACACTAACACTGAACTAAAGAGTGAGGCAGAGGGGGCGGAGTATATCAGGCGGATGCTGGAGCGGCACGGCAGCCTGGCGGCCTGGGTGCGCGGCGTTCATCTGCACCAGTCGCTGAGCGGCACTTATGTGAAAGCACACACAGGCTGGCTGCCGGACGGTCTGCCGGAGGACTATGCGGCGCGGTTCGGCGTGAGTTATCAGCACATCCTTCGGATCGACCGGCACCGGCCCTGGAGTGATCCCGCCATTTTGCCGGTTTTGGAACAGATCGCCCCGCGCTACCTGACCCATGAGCTGTCCTCACGGGGGCGGACAGAGCGGGCAAACGCCATATCCGCCCAAATGAGACTACTGCGGCAAGGAGGAAAAATGTGTGTCTGAAGAGAAAAAACCTAGCATAGAAATCGCGCATTTTTCTTTCTGCTATCCGGAACAGGAAGAAAAAACGCTGGATGACCTGACGCTTACGGTGGAGCAGGGGGAGTTTCTGGTGCTGTGCGGGCCATCGGGGTGCGGCAAGTCCACGCTTCTGCGGCAGCTCAAAACCGTGCTGGCGCCTCACGGCCGCCGGCTGGGAAGTATCCGCTTTGAGGGCCGCCCGCTGGAAGAAGTGAGCCAGAGGGAGCAGAGCGCCAGAATCGGCTTTGTTCAGCAGAGCCCCGAGAATCAGATTGTCACCGATAAGGTGTGGCATGAGCTTGCCTTTGGGTTGGAGAGTTTAGGATATGACACGCCGACGATCCGCCGCCGTGTGGCTGAGATGGCCTCCTTTTTCGGAATTCAAACCTGGTTCTATAAAAATGTTACAGAATTATCCGGCGGACAGAAGCAGCTGCTGAATCTGGCCTCCATTATGGCCATGCAGCCCAGTGTGCTCATTCTGGACGAACCGACCAGCCAGCTTGACCCCATTGCGGCGTCCGATTTTTTGGCCACGCTGGGGAAAATCAACCGGGAGCTTGGGACCACCATCGTGCTGACAGAGCACCGGTTGGAGGACGCCTTCCCCCTGGCCAGCCGTGTGGCCGTCATGGACCGGGGGCGGCTGCTTTGTACGGGGAGCCCCGCCCAGGTGGGTGCGGCGCTGCGGGATTCCGGGCATGCCATGTTTCTGGCCATGCCCGCCCCTATGCGGATTTGGGCGGCCGCGCCGGAGACAGATGGAGCGTGTCCGGTCACCGTTCGGGAGGGTCGGGACTGGCTGGCTGGGTTTGCGGAGACCCATCCGCTGAGGGACCTGCCTGCTGAGCCGCGGTATGTGTATCCGGCGGAACCGGCCATCACAGCGGAAGATTTGTGGTTCAAGTATGAAAAAGAACTGCCCGATGTGGTGAAGGGACTGAGTCTTACCGTCAGGCGTGGAGAATTCCTTGCCCTGCTGGGCGGAAACGGGACGGGAAAGACCACCAGCCTGAAACTGCTGGCCGGGCTTCAGAAGCCCTATCGTGGCGAGGTGAAGCTGACCGGGCGGGTAGGTGTGCTCCCGCAGAACCCGCAGTCCCTTTTTGTAAAGAAAACAGTTCGGGAGGACCTTTTTGAGATACTCAAGGGGCAGAAGCTTTCCGGGATGGCACAGGAGGAGCGGGCGGCCTGGGCGGTGCGGCTATGCCGTCTTGAGGAACTGCTGGACCGGCATCCCTACGACCTGTCCGGCGGCGAGCAGCAGCGGGCGGCTCTGGCAAAGGTGCTCCTGCTGGGGCCGGAAATTTTGCTGCTGGACGAGCCGACAAAGGGGCTGGACGCGGAATTCAAGCAGACTTTTGCTGAGATTTTGCAGACTCTCCTGCGGCAGGGGGTCGCGCTGCTCATGGTAAGTCATGATATTGAGTTCTGCGCCCGGTATGCCCACCGCTGCGCCCTGTTTTTTGACGGCGCCATCGTTACAGAGGCCCCGCCGCGGACCTTTTTCTCCGGCAACAGCTTTTACACCACGTCGGCCAACCGGATGGCCCGTGGCCTGCTCCCGGCAGCGGTGACTGTGGAAGATGTCATCCTGGCCTGCGGCGGAGCGCTCCCGCCTGCGCCGGAGCTCCCGGATGAAGGGGCGCCCCTCCCGGAGCCGGAGGAGGACAGCGCGGACTGCAAACCAAAGCCGCTGCCCTGGTGGCGCAAGGCTGGCGCCATATTGTCGGGCGCGGTATCCCTCGTCCTGTTCCTGTCTTTCGTGGGCCGTGCGGATTTGACTCAGTTGATCACGGCCAGCGGCCTGACGGACCGGGCGGGCCAGCAGATGCATCTGTATGGACTCTTTCTGCTCTCGCTGTTCCTGTTTGCCGCTTGTATCACGCGCCGTTCCCATCGGAAGGATTATGTGCTCCAGGTGCCCAAAGCCAAGCGGAAGTTGGCGAAGCGGACCGTGGCGGCGGCGGTGCTGATTTTACTGCTGATCCCCCTGACCCTGTATGTCGGCGTGTTTTATCTGGACAATAAGAAGTATTACTTTATCTCCTTGATGGTGCTTTTGGAGTGTATGGTTCCCTTTTTCCTGATTTTTGAGGGGAGAAAGCCCCAGGCCAGGGAACTGGTGGTCATTGCGGTCCTGTGCGCCATTGGTATCGCAGGGCGGGCGGCGTTTTTCATGCTGCCGCAATTCAAGCCGGTGATGGCGGTGACCATCCTGGCCGGAGTTGCCTTTGGGGGTGAGACGGGCTTCCTGGTGGGCGCTATGACCATGCTTGTCTCTAATGTGCTCTTTGGGCAGGGACCGTTGACCCCCTGGCAGATGTTCGCTATGGGGATCATTGGGTTTCTGGCGGGGCTCCTGTTCCGAAAAGGGATCCTCCGCAGGAGCCGGGGCGCTCTGTGTGTATTTGGCGCGCTGTCCGCTGTACTGGTCTACGGCGGGATCATGAACCCTGCCTCCGCCCTCACCTGGGTCGGAGAACTCAACGGCAAGATCCTGCTGACCTACTATATCTCCGGACTGCCGTTCGACTGCATTCAGGCGGCGGCTACCTGGCTTTTCCTCTGGTTTGGCGCAGAACCGATGCTGGAGAAGCTGGACCGCATCAAAGTCAAGTACGGACTGGTCGAGGGATAAAACTTGGCAGTGCATGGTTACATCTTCTCAGAAACATAATGGTCTTAACCGATTGCTTTTGCGACTTTTTGACTTGCTTGAAATTTATGATCAGGGCTTTGACCACAGAACAAGCCACAGACAGAAAAGCAGAGGGCTCCGGCGGTGCTGTTCCGCTGGAGCCCTCTGCTTTTCATCCCGCCTTTGTCTGTGCTTTCCTGACAACGATTTTCTGCTTTATCCCACGGATCAGCTCGGCCCGTATTTCCTCGCATTCCTCTTCGATGGCAGTATAACAGCATAGATATTGCGGGCCATGCGATTTCTATTGACGATGGGGGAATACTGCCTTAGCCTCGTGTTACCTCTAAAAATGAGTGATCTGTTCCGCATAGAAGTGGATGGAAAAGTACTTAATAGTCAGAGAGCAGATGAAAGAATAAGAAACAAAACCTCCTCATTTTCCGGAAATGAGGAGGTTTTGTTATGACGCCCAAAGCGTAGAATGCGGAAGGCGTGCTTGGGGGCCGTCATTTAGCTGGGTACTACTGCGCGTCCCGATACAGGAAGGTCACGGTCTGGGCGCGGGTACAGGGGGCGTCGGGGCTGAAGTGATTGCCGCCGGTGCCCGTGGTGACGCCCTTGGACACGGCCCAGGCCACAGCGTTGGCGTACCAGGCGCCGGGGGCCACATCACGGAAGCTGCTGCCGGAGACGGTGGGAGAGCCAGCCGCCCGGTACAGGAAGGTGACGGTCTGACCACGGGTCAGCACCGCGTCGGGACTGAATGTCGTGGCAGAACTTCCGCTGGTGATGCCGTTTTCTGCGGCCCACAGCACCGCGTCGTAGTAATAGGCGTTTGCGCTCACATCAGTGAACCGATTCGCTCTGCTGGCCCTGGGGGAGCCGTTGGCCCGCCACAGGAAGGTCACCATCTGGGCGCGGGTACAGGAGAGGTTGGGGCTGAAGGTGTTGGCGGAGGTGCCGGAGGTGATGCCTTCCTTGACTGCCCAGGTCACCGCATCCGCGTAGTAGGCGCCGGCCGGCACATCCCGGAAACCCGTTCCCTGGCTGGGCTTTTCGGGCTGTGTGGGCTTTTCCGGCTGTACAGGGACAGAAGGGCGGTCCTGGGGATCGGCTCCGAAGAACTCCACCTGATACGCAAAGTCCTTGACGCTCTGCCCGTTTCTGGTCTTCAGACCCTGGATCTGGACCGTATAGATCCCGTCATAAGTCTGGATCCCGTCGGGCCGGAAGATGATGCAGTTGGGGATGCCGTAGCCGCCGGTATCCACCCGGAAGTAATTCCCGGAATCCGTCGGAGCATAGCTGCTGCCGCGGAAGGTCCAGACCTTTCCGTCGGCTTCCCGCGTCAGCGTCACCGTCAGATCAGACTGGCGGGGCGTCTGATACTCCATCGGGTTGAGAGAAACGCTCCATGCGATATTTTTTCCGAACAGCTCCGCCGGGAAATTGCCGGAGGCGGGCCAGGAGATAAAGTCATACTCACAGCCGCTGCCGCTCTTATCGAGCACCTTCTCTGCCAGATAGGTGTGGTACCGGGTATTGGCCTCTGCGTATCCAAACCCCACTTTTCCCAGGGCCGGATTCAGCTGCCAGCGGCGATGGCCCAGTCGGTCCACGTTGGTCTGGTCGCTGTCATTCATCCAGCCGTCCACCGCAGTGGTCAGCGTCCGCCCGGCATAGAGGTTGCTGCTGGAGGAAGCCGCGTATGCGCGCTGATAGAAAGCGTCGCTCATACCGGCGGGCTTGGAGGGATAGTGGTCCAGCGCTCCGTAATGGCCCTGGATGACAGCGCCGTACTGGGCCTCTTCACACAGAGACAGATCCAGGGTCACGTCGGGCAGTCCTGCGATCCGGCGCAGGGCGTTCAAACGATTTGCGGCGGCCTGCAGCGCCTCGGTCTTGACGGATCCGGCGGCAAAGGGCGCTGTACAGGAGGGCATGGAGTCAAGCACATTGTCCGGCAGATCCAGAGGGTTGTCCGCCAGCAGCCGGGTGATCTCCGACTGGGAGAGCTTCTTCATGGTGGTGCTGCCGCTCTTTCGGTCTTTCCCGTTATTCGCACCCGCGTCACCGGCTTCGCCTTCGGAATAGTTCGGCGCCACAAAGTATACGATCTTTCCGCTGCTCACCGCTCCATCTGCGGCGTCCACAGTAAAGGTTTTCTTGCATACCTCGTTGCCGGAATTTCCATGTACAACGGTGAGAAAAACTCTGTTGCCAGACTGTTTGACACTGTGAACGATCGCGGTATGGCTCAGGGAAGCGGCGGTCTCCGAGGTTCCCGACCAGGCAAACAGCGCCAGATCACCTGCCTGGGGCGTATAGCTGCCCCCGGCATATACCGTCTCATCCCAGTGGTGATAGGGGGCTGCAAAGGTCTTGACATTTGCGCCCTTACTGTTGGCCAGAATACTGGTGGGCACGCCTACGATCCGGGCGCACCAGGAGGCGAACTCGGAGCACCATGCGTTTCCATTGCTACCCAGATACCGTCCGTACTCGGTATAGTCGCCGCTGCCCTGGTAGGATCCGTCGATCTGGTCCGCGGCGTCTCCTTCGTGATAGCCGATCTGAGACTCTGCCACCGCAATCATATCGTTCCGGTAGTTTCCGCTCAAAGTTACATTTTGCAGCGCGCGGTAGAACCTTCCTGCCATATAATCAGAGGAAAAATTACCGTTCACGGTTCCATTTCCAGTTCCATGACCCAGCTTGGGAATGGCTTCCTGGCGGATGTCGCCGCAGCGGGTACAGGTCAGCTTTTTCAAACCTTCCTGCTCCGCAGTGGCGGGGCGGATGATCTGCTCAGTATATTGGTGCCCAGTCGTGGGATAGGTCTTCGTGATCTCTTCCTTTCCGCAGACTGTGCAGGTTCGGGTCATAACGCCGTCCTTTTCGCAGGTGATCGGAGTATAGTCGCTGCGCCACCGATGCGTGGCCAGCGTGAGCAGCGGCTCGGTCTCCTCCGCGCCGCAGCGGGTGCAGGTCCTGATTTTTTTCCCCGGTTGGGTACAGGTGGAGGGGATGGTGGTCGTGTCCCAAACATGGATATGGGTCTCCGGTTTTGCCGGCGGTTCCGGCTGTTCCGGTTGTTCCGGCTTACTGCCAGTTCCCTGATCGCCTGCATCCGGAGTCGTTACGTCAGAAGAGTTGGGGTCCAAATAGAAATAAAAAGCATACCGGTAATCACGATAGCTTCCAATGCAGCAGAGCGTGTTATAGCCGCCAAAGGTGCGCTCATCCAGAATATCACCGTCAGATAGCGTCCAGCTCTCATCGTGCTGTTGGATGGTTACAGTGGAATCGTCTGTAAACGTAGAGGTGCACGGGATTACTGTGACACTGGAAGAACTCTGTGTACCTTCACGCACGTCAATGGAAATACGACATCCATTCGCCACGTAATAGAAGCAGGAACTTTTTCCGTTGGTAATATCAGCCTCGTCGGCGTCAAAAAATTCCACCGCAGGGTGCTGCCCATGAGATAGGATGAAGTCTATGTTATAAGTGGTTCCATAACCTGAGCCCAAATAACATTTTGTGTAACCAGCCGCCGATGCCGGAACGGCCAGCAGGCTGCACAGAAGCGCCAGGGTCAGCAAAAGAGAGACCGCTCGTTTTTTCATTGTGTTCACAACTCCTTCCATCTGATTCTGTCACTGAGCGGACGGAACAGCGGGTTACGCGGCGGAATTGAGCACCTCTTCCACATAATAATTGGCCTTGAACTGCATGACCTGCTCCTGGTAGATCTGATCCAGGCTTGTGGCGCTCTGGTCAAAACTATACTCTCCCTTGGAGAGGTTTACGTCTGTTTTACCCTCTGCGTTTCTGACGAGGTCATAGAACGGGATCGCGAAATAAGCGGTACCGTCAAAGGTCGTTGTGCCGTCGGACTGCAGCTGAAGCGGGGCCTGGAGAACTGTGACAAGGGTGTTGTGTGTTCTTCCGCCAAAGCCATCTCCCTTCCAGTTTAGCAGGTAATATCCGGCGGTGGTGAGCTCTCCGCAAGTAAACGTGGCAGAGTAATCGTACGAGTCAAGCAGCTTGATCGACAAACGATATCCCGTGCCTCCGCTTTTATTGCCCGAATAGGCGAACTGTCCTTCGATCAGGTCCTTGCCCTGCTGCTCGATGGCGGCCAGAGTCTCCTGGTCGATCTGGGAGAACTCCGTTACATACGAGTCCAGACCCTCCACCGTATACTCCCTGGTGTCGCTTTGGAGCACATATCCATATTCCTCGGCCCGGCTTTCGCTGTAATGGGCGGTTACTGTAACGGTGTCCCCATTATTCAGGTTTTTGGCAGGCTCAGCGACAAAATCCACATATTTCAGGAACTCATCCCGGCTGTTGTTCAGAACGTCGGCCTCGGCATAGGGGGCGCAACCCACGAACTTCACCTCCACATCCTGAAATGCGTCGATGATCTCGGGTTCCCGCAGGCCCTCAACGGTAAACTGCAACTCGGTGTTTTTCACGGAGAAGCCCAGTTCTTTGGCCTTCTCCTCGTTTACCTGCACGGTGGCGTGAAACGTATCTCCGTTGCTCAGGTCGTTGACCCGATCGTACTGGCATTGCAGGGCCATTTCCAGGGCCATCCGGTCGGCGGTATATTGCAGCAGCTTGTCGCCGCTGGCCAGGTCGGGGGCCTGACCCAGCACTTCGTCGGCAATTTTGTCATAGTCCAGGGCGACCATGGCGGAGCCCTTTGTGTCCAGACCGTCAAAAACGGCGGAGGCGTAGTTCTGCATATCCAGGGTTTTTCCCCCGCAGGCGGTCAGCAGACCCAGGCACATCACGCACAAAAGCAGCAGACTCATCGCTTTCTTTTTCATATCTCTTTTCTCCCTTCATAAATGTCCTGATGTTATGGCGCGGTTTCAGCAGGTTGAAGCTGCTCTCTCACGGTCTCCAGCGTGGACGAGATCTTCAGCAGCGGGGGACGCTGCTCCACCACATCGCCGTAGGCCGAATCGGGATTCCAATAATCCAACCACCTATACTCCAAACTGGCCTGCTCAGGATCGACGTCATAGTCGACGCCGATGATCCGTTCGATCTCTTCAAATTCGGCCAGATGCTGTTCATAGACATGTTGAGATACCGTTGGGGGCTCGGGATCATAGAGTGTGCGGTCAAAGGGCTCCTCATATTCATAGAATATATAGTCCGGATCCATGTGCCTGCTCAAACGCACACAACCGGACAGGGCCTCCAGGCGCAGGTCTGTTCGGCCGGTATGGCTTTGATAGCCCACATAGATCTCGCCTGTGGTCGTGCGGCGGAAGAGTGCGACCTCCTCATCCAGGTCGGGCATGGTCTTTTTGCACAGGGAGACCGGCGTCAGGGTCTCGCCGTCCCAGGTGTAGGCGATCAGGCCATAGCCAACACGATCTCCTCCCATATATTCAGAGGGCTGTCCGCCGCCGATCAGCAGCTCCTCCGTGCCGTCGCCGTCCATGTCGATGAGCTTCGCATACAGCGCCCAGTCGGCGGCCTCGTCCAATGCGGCCAGCATCGCCGCCTTGCGGGGCGCCTCCGGGTCAAAAATCGGCTGGGGAGTTTCCACCGGCTGGGACAACGTCTCCTGAGCAGCCGGTATCTCCTGTTCCTGCGGGGCGGCGGCGCTCCTGTGAACGACGGCATAGCCGCCGCCCACCGCCACGGTTCCGGCCAGCACCACAGCCGTAACCTTCACGGCCAGGCCGTGCCCGACCGCGGCCGCCGCCGTTTTGACTGCGCCGGCCGCTGCTGCTCCGCCACTGGCTGCTGCTCCGCCGCCCGCGGCGGCAGAGGCGCTGCCCGCAGATGCTGCGGCGCTCCCTGCGGCCGCCCCGGCTCCACCGGCGGCAGCTGCCGTACCGCCCGCCGCCAGCGTGCTCTGCACCATGACCTGCACCGCCGCGCTGTCCAGTGCGGTGTGCTCGGCCTCCCGGCGCAGGAAATACAGCAGGAAGGGCAGCGGCGACAGGCCGTAGAGCTTGACGCCTTGCTTTTCATAGCCCTCGACGCCGGTTTTGATGGCCTTGCGGGCGTAGTTCAGGCGGCTTTTTACGGTGCCCTCGCTGGTCTCCATCAGCTGGGCGATCTCTTTTACGCTGCGTTCGTCGTAGTAATAGAGCAGTACGCTCAGCCGCTGCTCGGGGGACAGGCCGTCCACCAGGTCCTGCACCATGCGCTGTGTCTCCGCGTTGTCCAGCGCCTGGTCGGGCACCTTCTGCTGATCCAGGTCCTCATACGTATCCAGAAGGCTGTTGCCTTCGCTGTCCTCCGGGATGGGCTGCTCCCTGGGGCCGCGGGTCAGCTGGTTCCTGCATCGGTTGACCGTGATCTGACGCACCCAGCCCCAGAAGGCCTCCGGAGCCTTCAGGGTCCCCAGCTTCTGGTAGACGGTCAACAGGATCTCCTGGGTCGCGTCCCGGGCATCCTCCTCATTTTGCAGCATCTTTCTGCACAAATAGTAGCTCCAGCGCTCCACCGCGCCAAGGAGGATATCAGCCTCGGCCCAGTCGCCATCCATACACCTCTGGATCAGCTCAAGATCGATCTCTTGTTTCATGTCGTTCTACACGCTCCAACACCTTTTTTGTGATCGTTCCGCAGGGGGCAAGGCGGTTCGCCTCTTTTTGGAACATTTGGCGCAGCCATTGATAAAAAGTCAACCAAATCACTCCCATCTCAAAAATTTACCCCTCTGATGATAGAGACACAGGGAGATGGGCTTCGGTTTTATTGGTTGGAAAAAAGTTTGCGGTGATTTGCGCCCAATGAAACAGCGGGGTCAATACCGGTTGGAAGAGGCGAAGGTCAACACGGAGAATGTGGCCGCCACGCCGGAATTCACCGCCGCCGCCGTGGAGGTGCGGCGGATGCTCTCCAGCATCTCAGACTGCCGCTGATTTTCTTCCAGCATCCTCCGGCTGTCCGCTTCCAGACGCTGGCGGTGGAGATACTCCTCGTACAGGGAGAGACACTCCTTCATGGAGTCCGCCTGGCCGTTGGCCAGAACGCGCTCAAAGTAGACTGCGGCGTCGTAATAGCAGTAATCCCGGGGCAGCGCATTGAGCTTCTCCGCGTTCTGCACCGTCAGGCGGTAGATCTCCTGGGAGATGGCATCCATCCGGGTCTGGGTCTGGGCCTTCTGGCGATCCAGATCGGCCTGCCGGCGTGCCAGAGGGATACCGAGCAGCTTGTAGACCCATCTGACCGCGATGATCAAAATAACGGTGGACAAACCGATGAGGACAGGATCTCCAATAGCAGGGGGCAGCAGCTTGATCACCGGGAGGAGCACGGACCCGATCAATTGGAAGATCACGCTGCCGCCTAGAAATGCCAACACCCCTCTCAAGCCCTTTTTTGCTGCTTTTTCGTCCAGGGCTGACTGCATTTGGCTCAAATGCTCCTGGCTGGATGTTGCCTCAGTGTACAGGATGTCGATTTGTTTCAAGGTGGGGATCGCGTCGTTCACGATTCGCAGGGTCTCTTCTCGTTCGGTCATGTTCTCTCTCTCCTTTGGTAAAGTTAGATTAGTGCTATTACAATAAGATTGGATGGAACCCTCGGTAGCCAGCCGGGGGTTTTGTC
>CAUWDA010000011.1:0-58495 GCA_963557075.1 uncultured Flavonifractor sp.
CGTAAAGTGTAAAGTATTTCATTGTCTACTTGACGGGGAGCACACCACTTTGTCCGGGGCTAACCCACTGCTCCTGCAATACGCAAATAACCGTATTGAGGAACTGGATGCAGAACGTCAAAAGCAGTTAAAGCTGGTGGCCGATCTCACCGCTAATTCCGTTTCCGCTTCACAGATTGACAGCATTACGGGCTATCTGGATGATTGGGAGTCCGTGAGCTTTGACGATAAGCGCAAGGTGGTTGATATTCTCATATCACAAATTGACGCTACCAGTGAGAGTGTTACAATCCATTGGAAGATCTAAAACCTTTTCACTTGGCATTATGCCTTTGTAAAAAATAGTTTAATATCTACCATATAGTCTGGATTAGAGGTCCGATCCAGAATGTGCCAACTTACGCCTCCGCTCTGGGTCAAATCATCAAAAAATCTATCTCTGGTTTGTTTGCGTAGATTATCAATCGTGCCAGACAAAACAATAATGAAGTTCCAATCATAATGCGCCGCCATGGACACTAAGCCAATCATGTTTGCAGTTTTGCCTGACTGAACACTACCCATTACAAGTCCTTTTACGGGACCTGCAGCACGAGTATCTCGTTTAATATGGTTTAAAATCCAATGTGAATTCTTTTCTATAGAAGCAACGGCCGCCTCAGACATTTTGGGCTTTCGTGTATATTTCCCAAGGAGACTATTCTTATATCGCACCCACGCTGAGCCCGAGTCTGTTGGGATGGGAAGTGTATTGCTGTTTCCGTCGGCAGAGATGCCATACATTTCAACAATAGGACTGTAACTGCCTTCGATATCTTTTACAAGGTCCCTCCACATATTCAAATCCATTTTTAAGGGAATAATCAGCTCATCGTACTTCAAACGCTCGAGTTCTCTATCAATAAACTCCGGCGAAACACAAAGGTTTTTAACTTGCTCCCATGTCGCACCTGCTTGAATTTGGGCAGCAATCCAGGTTTTGCAGCTATTATATTCTTCAGATGCAAATCCACTCATTTTCGTGCCTCCCATACTTTTTGAATTATATCTGCGCATCCAACTGTATTTTTCTGAATTTCTTTTCCCCAAAAACGAAGTACGATCCATCCACTGTCCTGAAGGGTTTCTGTGACTTCCCGGTCACGTTTAATTGTACGCTCTATCTTTGGAATCCAAAATTCTTGATGTGATTTTATGTCATTCTTTCTGTTATCCCAATCATATCCATGCCAAAATTCACTATCACAGAACACGGCAATTTTTTTGCCGATAAAAACAATATCTGGGTGTCCAAAAATTTTAGAACTGTTTTTTCTGTAACGGAGTCCGCGTGCCCACAATTCTTTTCGCAATAACAGTTCTATTTTGGAGTCTTTATTTTTTACTGCTTGCATATTCTTCCGTCGTTGTTCGGGAGTATGATTATCCATTATAGTTCACCCGCAATACAAATTTTAACAACTATTATGTACAATAAAACGGACTGCTTGAGAACACTTATTTTAACACGACATTTCATAACTCTCATGAGAAAGATCCAATTGCCAAACACACTGTATTTTGCAGCTTTGAACTTACAAGCGCATTCTAATTCCTCAATGATATATCCTCTTACAACCGTTGGCGTATAAATAAATCAGTTATCTCTAATGGATGATATCTCCGTAGTATTCCGACAATCCTTTATACCGTTTAGCGCCAAGCATACGCAAATACTTTGAGTCATTTGAAATAGCTATACTTTATCGATTTTCCCAGCCGCTCTTATTGTCTTCGGTGTGCGGCCACACAAATTTTATTTGTCATCAGGTACAATTTCAATGATATCTTCAATACCACAGTTCAGCGCCGTACAGATTTTCAGCAGAATTTCTGTTGTAACGTGGCCGTTTCTCCCCATTTTAGTGACAGAGGCTGAACTGATTCCTGCTCTTGCGCATAGGTCTTTCTTCTTCATGTCCTTGTCTATGAGCAACTTCCAAAGTTTTTTATAACTGACTGCCATAAGAAGATTCCCCCTGATAAGCAAAATGCTCTGCCAGACGGCAGAGCATTTTGTTTATGCGGTCATGCCGCCAAGGTTTATTCCAACACCTGACAGCGTTGTATATAATAATAGCATATTCAACAGAGATACGCAAGAAAATCATGTGTTCGCACGATTCTTAATTTATTTACAGCAGAACTATATGTCCTTTTCACACCTGTTGTACCCGCAGTTTCTTTGCTGTACAATGAGTAGAACAATACGAATTTCAGTGGGTAGTAATTACCGATACAGAAAGTAGATGAGCCAATATGCAGCCTTTTACAATTGGCAGCAAAACCGTATCCATTTTTCCAAGCATCGAACCAGAAGCCCCCATCACCTACCTCAACACCTTCTCTGATGAAGGCCAGAAGGTATATGGGGCCACGCAGCCTGATGGCTGCCCACCGTTTACGCTGGTGGCCATCAGTGATCTGGACTGGAACCACGACATGGTGCCCTGGGACAGTCCACCAGTCTTCAGAAACGCCGAATCCTGTACCGGCGGAGCAGACGACTATCTACGGCACCTGACCACGGAGATTATCCCAACGGCAGAGAAGGAACTTGCCGGAGTTCCGTCCTGGCGGGGAATCGCCGGATACTCTTTGGCTGGTCTGTTCGCCCTGTACGCTATCTACCGGACAGATATGTTCTCTCGGGTGGGGTGCATGTCTGGTTCCTTGTGGTTTCCTGGCTTCAAAGAGTACATCTTCTCCCACGAGCCGAAGAGCCGGCCGGACTGCATCTATTTCTCTCTGGGGGACAAGGAGGCTAAGACACGCAATCCAATCCTGAAAACAGTTCAGGAAAATACAGAGGAGATCTGGGCTTTTTACCAGAGCAAAGGCATCGACACGGTGTTCCAGTTGAATCCCGGCAACCACTTTGTCCAGGGAATCGAGCGGACGGTGGCAGGCATTCAGTGGCTGTTGAGCAGATAGGGGATAGTCTTCAGCCCTCATTCTTTGAATAGGCGTGTGAAAAACTGATACGCCCGCCGCGCAGAAAAAACTTGCTTAACACCCCCGGCAGAGGTACAATAGCCAAAACAGAAAGGGTCAAAAAATGATGGGCTATCACCATTTTTCTTCTTGGCAGATAGGCTGCCTGTAAGAGAGCATGTTTCCTTGACGACTCTTGCAGGTGGCCCGAACTGTCAAGGAGTGAGCACAATTGAACAGAGACCGCAGTTACTATCGCAAACAGCGCATGCGTGCGATCCATCGCAAGGAAACGATCCTCCGCCAGCTTGGGGGCGAAGAGTTTGTCTCCGCATGGGCACGCGGCGCCGCCGGACGTCTGTCCAAAGGGAAGATCCACTGCTCCTGCTGGATGTGCCGCAGAAAGTCGTATGACGATCCACAGATTCGGGATAAGCGAGCGGCCATGGATGCCGCCCAGCAGCTGCTGGAAATCGAGTAACTTCTCTCACGAAAAAACGCTTCCCAGCCGGGACCGACAGACATCTGCCGCCCCTGGTCAGGAAGCGTTTTTGACCCCATATTTGACCACAGTCAGGGCCGGAACACGTGGAAATAGCGGATTTAAGAGCGTCAAAAAATACTTGATACCGAGCAGAAAGTGCTGGAAAGCACTACAAATTACCACAAAAAATTTGGTTCAAGCGTTTGGGAGCAAGAGGCCGGGCGTTTAAGTTACCCCACTCGGACCACGCCGGAGCAAAGTCCGCTTTGCTCCGGCGTTTTTTATGCCTGCGGCAAAAAAGACGTTATTCGCCCACTCCCCTGCTCCTCCTCTCCAACTGTGACCCGCTGTGCTGGGCCCGCAGTTTATGAGCGATGAATGAAGTTTCCGTCGTGAATACTTAGATTCCTTTCAAATTGGCAGCACATCCATCAGTAATCGTGATACAATAGAGCCATATCTAATCGGAAAGGGCGGCGGAAGTGCCTATGGTGGAGAATGGAAGCCATCCAAACCAGAAGATCATGATACGTGGTGGTGAGCCCGTCTTTCGCTGGAACGGCATTATATATGGGGTATGTTTTTCTGACAGTGGGTATTGTATTGCCCGTATTGACGGGAATTGCGGAAAAATGTGCAACATACCAGATGATGTTCTTGAATATATGGTTGGAAACGATCGTCTACGCGATATGATTACAAAAGCAACTGTTATTTCTCGATCAATTTAGGATAAAAGCCTTGGTCTGCTGTTGTGCTTTCCACTCGGCGGATTCCCTCTGCCCTTCCTCGCGCTTAAAAAAGGTCTGTATCTCCGGGACCAGGACACGGACCAAAGGCTCTACCCCTATGACTTTATTTGGTATCAACATTTTCTGAACTCTTTTTAAGATTGCTTCTTTCTGCTCTATGTGCGAAAATAGAAGGAGCAGGGATATCTGGTGCTGGTTTCACCGCACCATCTGACAACCCATACAAAACATAAGCCCTCAAGGAGGTATCGACATGCGCAAAAATTTTGGAGCCAAGCCCTGGACCTATCCCCAGCCGGTCTTTATCCTGGCCGCCTATGGTGAGGACGGCACGCCCAACGCCATGAACGCGGCTTGGGGCGGCATCAGTGAGAACAAGGAGTTGAGCATGTGCATCAGCGCCGGTCATAAGACCACTGCCAACATCCTGGCCCGCAAAGCCTTCACTGTGAGTATGGCCACGGTAGGGCAGGCGGTGGCCTGCGACTATGTGGGCATCGAGTCCGGCAACAAGGTGGCGGACAAGGTGGCAAAGGCCGGCTGGCACACCACCAAGGCGGAATTTGTGGACGCTCCCCTTATCGACGAGCTTCCCATGGCGGTGGAGTGCCGCCTGGTGAGCTACGACCCGGAGAGCTGCCGCCTGGTGGGTGAGATCGTCAACGTCAGCGCCGACGAGTCCGTACTGGATGAGAACGGGAAGATCGACCCGGCCAAGCTGCGGCCCATCACCTTTGACCCCGTCCACAACGCATATCGGGTGCTGGGTGAGAAGGTGGGCAACGCCTTCCAGGACGGCGCAAAGCTGAAATAATCGCCCAGGCATGAACGAGGGGCGGAGGTATGACCTCCGCCCCTCGTTTATTTTGGTACCACCAGTCAAGACCACACACTCTCTGCCAGGTTCACTTCTCCATTGAGGAGCATGCTTACCTTGCCCCGAAAATCAGCGGCAGCAGCCACACCTTTACCATCAACACGGTAAAGCCAAGGCCCAGCAGTACTGCTCCGGGTATTTTTGATCGTACCGCAATTTGATCTAGTCCCCGACCTCATAGGAGGTTCCCATTTATGTCTGAGACTTTCATCACTGCCCGAGCAGACGCCAGTCATCTCCGGCATAGGCGCTGAGATCCCCCTCCGGCGAACCTACGGTTTCGCTGACGATGCTGATCAGCATAGCAAAGGGGTCGATATCCGGGTCAAAGGCGATCAGGCTCTCCAGCATTTGGGGGATCTGCTGTTCCACAATGAACGGTTCCTCCTGCTCAAACCCCCGCACCAAATAGCGGGACTGGCCGTTCCCTGCATGGCAGACTTCGATCCGAAGGATCTTATCCTCTGCCAGCGGCACTTCACAGGATACATTCCCCTCCCCATCGGACCCCAGCAGAAATTCACTGATCGGAATGGCGGTATACAGGTTGCCGGCCTGCGCATCAAAGGAAGATACATCATGGGCCCGCCACAGTACCTCAGATATCGTGAGGGCATCCACAAATGCCTCGGATACCGAAACACCATCTTCAAATTCCCCTTCTGTCTCGGTGATGGTGATCCCGCCCTCATCCGAATCAGCGGATGGATCGCCGGATGGGGCCGGGGCAATCTCCATAGGCGTGCCATCTTCGTGATACATCTTGACCTGACTGCTGTACGAGCCGTTCTCCAAATTGTCCTCGACCTGGAGCTGACCGCCGGGATAGTAGGCTTGATACGGCCCCTGGGCAACGCCGTCCTCAAAGCTCATGTCGATCTGGAGCTGGCCGTCGGAGTAATACTGCTTGGCGGGACCATGGAGAACGCCCGCACGATAGGTCTGTTCCATGCGGATATACCCTGTATCCGGGTCGTACGCTACCCAGCGGCCATCCATCTCGCCATGCAGATAATTTCCTACATGGGTCACGCCGCCTGTCTCCGGGTCATACTGCCGGGTCAGGCCGTGCCGCTCGCCATCTTCAAAATTGGCATAGTCGATCAGGATACCTCCGGTGGTATAGAGGGTAAACAGGCCGTTTTGCTTGCCCTCCTTCCAGTGTCCGGTCTCTTTGACCGCCCCATCATAGTACACCACATCCAGACCGTCCAACTGGCCGTCCTTATACGAGTAGATGGAGAGCGAGCGTTCCGTATCAGACCTCATCCGCCCGGTGAAGGGCTTCCCGTCCTTTTCCCGGACGATCACACCGTTCAGATTGGTACACGCATCCTCCTGCGTGGCCGGGAGATAGCGGTAGAGCACATGGAAGTTTTGATAAATAAACACGCCAACCGCCAGAAGCAGTAAAATCACCTTCGAGAGGATGGAAAGAACCGGTCCGAACGTGCCCATCGTGGAAAACAGCCACCGGCTCAGGGTAGAAAACACAAAGAAAAACAACAGGCCAGCCACCACGGACAGAATCTTCATCACCAAGGCCCTGTTGATGTGGGCGTCAAGGACCTGCGCCGGGGCGTCGGGATGGTAGTAGATCTCCACCTCATCCCCTACGGAATATGTTTTATCCGATGAGGTTTTTTCAGGCAAACGGCCCTCCACCTCCAGCCCATCCTCCGTCTGGAAGCGGACCACCTCGTAGTAGGTATATCGCAGGGATTCCCGGAAGCTGTTTGTCCGGCGGGGCGGGGTCACAGCGGCGACCTGCGTCACCTCGGCGGTGGTCTTGAGCCCCTGAATCCGCAGACCGGCCGCACGGCAAACGGCCCCCGCTCCCTGCAAAAAGAGGTACAGAGCCAGCCAGGCAAAGAGCAGGGAGAACGCCAGAAACACAGCTGTCATCACTTTGCCCCCCTTCTTCTTTTTTGCCGGACGACCCTCAATGGCAGCTTCTATCTCATCCAGGTCCGTCCGGGTCTGCACCGGCAAAACCTCCGCGATCTCTGCCCGCAATTCCTCAATGTGCCGCTGCCAGTCCTGCCAGGTCCCTTCGGCCTCCCATTGGGCGGTCAAACGCCTGGTGCGCCCCTGGATCGTTCCGGAACGGAGCGCATCTAAGGCAGAAAGCAGTTCATCCTTCGCCGCTTCGTCTGTGGTGAAGCCGCATACCTTCTTCAGCGCATCAGGGACCTCTATCAACCGGCCATAGTGGTCGAACTCAGAGAACAGCTCCGCAATGGTCAGGTAGATCTCATCGAAATAGTCTGCATTTTCCGGCACATCGTCCAGCAAAGACACCTCCCGGCAGAGGGCAAACAGTCCCTGCAAGGTCCATACCGGATCCTTTTGGGCCTCTTCCTCCAACACCTCCATCAGTGTCTGGATGGTGCGGTTATCTGCTTGTTGATAGTAGCTCATCCCCGTTCCTCCCCGTCACACCAATTTTCTGCAAAGAAAAACGCCCCGCGGCGCACTGTCACTGAGACAGGCTGACGCAGGGCGCAAAAAGACCGCGCGAAACCAATCGCCGGTTTCCGAAAGCGGACTTGTCCAGCGCTTGTCTTCATGGTATTCTCTTTTATACGTTCGGAGTATCTCTGTCCGCTTCTCAACAGCTCTACCCCCAGACAAATCCGACTGAATAAAAATTGTGATTTTATCATAATCGAAACAGTGGAAAGATGCAATCTCTTTCTAACGGCTTTTTGAGTACGATCCCCCAGGACATCTCATACGTTCAGGGGAAATTACTTGCCCCTGGACAAGGGTTGGGCTCCAGGGCAAACGGCCTGCAGCCCCATATCCGCAAATACCCGGACCGGCAGCCGGGAATAAAAATGGCCGCACCTCTCGGTGCGGCCATTTTTGTTCCCACAGGAAATCGTCACGCCTGCTTCTCCTCGTCCTCCAGCGCCGGCTTCTGTGCGTCTATATAGGGCTTGAAGATCCGCTCCAGAGAGAAGGAGTGGGCCCAGGCCAGCACCGCAGGCAGCAAAACGGCCAGAGGCGGGATGCCGGAGCACACCACCAGCACCGCAAAGAAAAGGAGCGCCATCCATATCGTATGAGGCAGATGGGCAATGGCCAGCTTTCCACAGGTGGACAGCAGGCCCCCCACACCAAACGTAAACCGGGACAGCACAGGGAACACATAGCACAGCGCCCCTGCCGGCAGCAGCAGAAAGACCCGGTAGGCGTAATAGAGAACACACCCCGTTTTGTCGACTCCGGCCATCTGGTAGAGCAGCTCATGGGGGATGACCAGCAGGAGCGCCAGAGGGATGACCACCAGGCTGGTCAGAACGCCCACCTTCAGATTGCTCTTAAAGGTACGGAAAAAGAGCATCCAGCTGTCCCGCTCATTGCCCCGGATGCAGCGCACCACCGTATGGTAAAGGGCGGCAGTGGCCGGTCCCACCGTGACCACCGGAAGGGAACAGAAAAGCCAGAACGCGCTGAGGATCACCAGATCGACCAGCTTCCCCGTGACCCGAAAGAACCCGTTTTCCGGATTGAAAATACCCATTGTCGCCGTCCTCCCACAGTTCTCACACTTCTACACTGATTTTACTGCATTTTCCGTCAGGATGCAATTCCCGGTTTCAGGCTGTCAGCTGTCGATATGGATGGGAACACCGTTGACCTCCACCTCGCCCTCTGCGGGGATGAGGACATACTTCTTCCCGTCGATGGTGCGGGTCTCCACCAGAGCGCTGTAGGCCGGAGAGACCTTGATGGTCACATCCGGCATGGAGAGCTGGACCTGCCTGGCGTCCACCAGGTTCCGGGGACTCAGGCGGGTATCCGCCCCAAAGCTGTCGTCGTAGCGGCTGTCAAAGGCGGACACATGACTCTCTGAGACGCCGCAGGAGAGCAGCACACACTTCACAGCGCCCTTGGACACCATGAGAGGCTCCTCCTCCTTGTTCTCCTTGTGTTCCTCCACCAGCTCCCGCAGCTGATCGTGGACCGCCTGGACCACCTCATAGCTGCACTCCTCCTCCAGCGTCTCCCCCAAAATGGCCTGAAAGGTCGCCTTTTGGGTCTCAGCGGGCATGGGGATGGGGCTGGAAAACACCGCCTGGGCAAAATCCGGGTGGTTCTCCCCCACATCCCGGTTGTAGTAGAGGGCGTCGTACAGGTTGGTGGACCGGTCATCAAAGGCAGGAAAAAGGAAACCCACCTCCGGCGGGGATACCAGCCAATCGACCTGCCGGTTGTAGAAGCGGTTCTCCCGCACATAGAAGCTGAGGGCGGGCTTGGTCTGCTTCACCGGACAGACGCTGCACAGGATGTAGGAATAGACCTCCTGGGAGGCGTCCTTCTGGGTCTCCCCGTCCTTGGCCCGGTAGGGCACGTCGTACCGGTCATGGGCCAGCAGGATCAGGTAGCTCCCCTCCAGGTCCAGGCTGCCGATGGCCTTCTGGAAAAAGGCCTGCACCGCCTCCTCGTCCTGAAGCGCGGAGTCCCGGAGCGCCATGAGCAGCTTATGCTCCTCCCCTTCCGCCACCTGACTGGTGGCAAAGCTGACGTCGATGAGGTTGCGGTCTATACCGCCGGAGAGGGTCCTCCGGAGGATGGACAGCAGCTTGTCGCTCTCCTCCTCCCCCATCAGCGCCAGGGACTGATCAAACTGAGAGACGATCTCCCGCTTTTCATTGACATAGCAGCCCCGCACATGGGTAATGGCGCATTTATCCGCCTTGAACCGGCGGCGCAGCTCCCCTACTTCCTTTTCATTCATGGTACGGTTCCTCCATTCCCGGAATGATGCCAGCCCTGTCCACGGGCCGCGTAACGTGCTGATCGGTTATCTGAGGCCTTTCTTGCGGGCCAGTGGCGCTTTAGCGCCGCCCCTGTGTTTCTCCCCGGACAGGACCGCGGCGCGGGCGGAATGTTTGCCGCAGGCGAAAATCCTGGCCCAGGGGCAATTCATTTGTCCCAAGCATTTGAAATACCGCAGGGTAGAGGCCGCCATCGGCGGCCGAAATCCAAAAAGAAAGACATGACCTACGGTCATGTCTTTCTTTTTGGTGCGCGAGGCGGGACTTGAACCCGCACGTGCGTAATGCACACTAGAACCTGAATCTAGCGAGTCTGCCAATTCCACCACTCGCGCATATGGTGCGGATGACGGGACTCGAACCCGTACGGCCGTGGGCCACTAGCACCTCAAGCTAGCCAGTCTACCAGTTCCAGCACATCCGCAAAACACAGCCCGTCAAAAGACTGCTTGATTATTATAGCGGCCCCAGCGGCCTTTGTCAACACTTATTTTCCTTTCCCGGGAAATTTATCGGTTCTTCTCCCACTCCAGCAGGGCGGTGATCACATCGTGATACACCCGCTCCGGCTCCTCCTTGAAGCCGTCGGCCATGCGCCGGGCCTGGTCCCGGTTGCCGCAGAACAGCTCCAGGGTAAACAGATTCCCCTTATCGTCGTCCAGCTCCATCCGGACCACGCTGCCCCCCTCCGGCCGGTCCTCCACGCCGGAGCGGACCTGGGCGTTCCGCCGCAGGATGCCGTTGAGATGAGTCAGGTTGGCTCCGCACTTCTGCTTGACCGTATAGGGCAGGCTGCTCTCACAGGCCGCGCCGTTGGCCCGGCCCTTTTCCGTAATGGAATAGAGGTCGTTCTCCAGCGTCAGATGCCCGGTCTCCACCAGCTCGGAGACCGCCTCGGCAAACTCGAAGTAGTCCACGCCGTCGTCGCACATGGTCAGCCCGGTCAGGGCATGAAAGTCGATGGGAGACGCCACCCGCGCCATAATGTAGAGCACCAGAAATTTGATGTCCAGTTTGTCGTGGATAAACCCGTGACGTGCCATGGAACTCTCCTTCCTCAAGCGTTCAACGCTTACTCTCCATTATACCCAAGCCCGCCCAAAATCACAAGTACAATTTCCCGGGTCCCTCCCGCTTGACGGAGCCGTTCCCGGAGGGTATGATAAAAGCAGATCACAGTGGAGCGCCCGGTCAGACCCGCAGGCGCCCGGAAAATGGAGGATACCGTTATGGGAAAAAAGCTGCTGCCCCTGATGCTCACCCTTCCGCTTCTGCTCTCCGCCTGCGGCGGCTCACCAAAGCCGGAGGACTCCCAGGCGCCCTCCTCACCCGTGCCCACAGTGGAGGCCACACCTTCCCCCACCCCCTATGACGGCCCGCTCAATCCCCTCACCGGCCTGCCCATGGACGAGAGCTGGGTGGGCCGCCGTCCGGTGGCCATTATGCTCAACAACCTGAAACAAGCCCTCCCCCAGCTGGGCCAGTCCCAGGCCGATATCATCTACGAGCTCCCCGCCGAGGGGGGCATCACCCGCATGGTGGGCGTCTATCAGTCGCTGGACGATGTGGGCACCATCGGGTCCATCCGCTCTGCCCGTCCCTACTACCTGGAAGTGGCCCTGGGCCACGACGCCATTTTCCTCCACGCCGGCGGCAGCGAGGACGCCTACAGCAAGATCGCCCAGTGGGGCGTCACCGCCCTGGACGCAGTCCGCGGCCCCTACCTGGGCAAGACGGAGAACAGCAACCTGATGTGGCGGGACCCGGTACGCCGGCAGTCCTACAGCCTGGAGCACACTGTAGTCACCACCGGGCAGTCCATTCTGGAGCGGCTGCCCACCTACAGCATTCGTCTGGATCACAAGGACGGCTATACCTACGAAATGGACTTCGTTCCGGACGGCACCCCCGCCGACGGCGTGGAGGCCGCCCAGATCACCGTCCCCGTCTCCACCTATAAGACCGGCCGCTTTGTCTACGACCCGGACAGTGGCAAGTACGGCGTGGAGGAGTACGGCGCGGCCTACATAGACGGCAACACCCAGGAGCAGGTGGAGGTGACCAATGTGGTCATTCTCAAGACCGCCTGCCGCAACACCGGCGACTATTTGGGCCACATCACGGTGGACCTGTCCAGCGGCGGCACCGGCTACTTCGCCTGCGGCGGGAAGGTCACCGAGCTGACCTGGAGCAAGCAGGCGCCGGACGGGCAGTTTTACTATCGGAATACACAGGGAGACCCCATCTCCTTCGGCGCCGGCAACACCTATGTGTGCGTGGTGCCCACCGACTGCCAGGTGAGCTTCTCCTAAGCATCCGCCTCGCCTCCGGCGCTCTGCCGCAAGCCGTATGGTCTAAGCAGTTACCACACCATTCTACAAAAAATGGCCGCCATCTGGCGGCCATTTTTGCTATGCAAAAGCATTGCAAAGTTGCCATGTGCCGCCTCCGGCGGCACGGCACGGGATCTCGGCGCATGGGCCGGAGACGGCCCGTAGGCGCAAAAAACTTCATGCGCGCGTCGTTTGCCCTGTTTTGTGGTACGACTCAGGCGCATGAAGTTTTATGCGGTCCCGGAGCCCTGCGTGGGCCCCAGGGCATCCGATCCTGCTTTGTTATCCTTTTCCCTTGCGGGGACGGGCATTTTTCTTAGGCTTAGCCACTGCCCAGCCCGCCTTGCGGGCCGGTTTGGCCTGGGGCTTGGCGCTCTTCTGAGCCGCCGGTCCGCCCCCCTTGCCGGGCTTGCTCCGGCGGCCGGCGGGGAGCTTGCCCTCCTGGGGCTTTCCGTGCTTCTCCGGGCGGAGCAGGCAGTCTTTGCCGAAGCCGATCAGGTCCTCCCGGTGGGTCCGGTAGAGGGCCTCCCGCACCAGCGCCCGCTTCTCCGGCCGCTTCCACTGCATCAACGCCCGCTGCATGGCCTTCTCGTGGGGGTCCTTGGGCACATACACCGGCTGCATGGTCCGGGGGTCGATGCCGGTATAGTACATACAGGTGGACAGGGTGCCCGGGGTGGGATAGAAGTCCTGGACCTGCTCCGGCTGCCGTCCGGTGCGGTTGAGCCACCGGGCCAGCTCCACCGCGTCGTCCAGGGTACAGCCGGGGTGGGAGGACATGAGGTAGGGCACCAGATACTGCTCCTTGCCGTACTTCTGGTTCAGGGACTCATACTTTCGCTTGAATTTCTCATAGACCTCGATATGGGGCTTGCCCATATAGTCCAGTACCCCGTTGACACAGTGCTCCGGGGCCACCTTCAGCTGGCCGGACACATGGTACTTCACCAGCTCGGCGAAGAACTCCCCGCTCTTGTCCTTCAGCATATAGTCGAACCGGATGCCGGAGCGGATAAAGACCTTCTTTACCCCCGGCACAGCCCGGATCTTCCGCAGCAGCATCAGGTAGTCGGTATGGTCGGCATCCAGGTTGGCGCAGGCCTCCGGGGCCAGACAGGCCTTACCCCGGCACAGTCCCGCCTTCATCTGCTTCTTGCAGGCGGGCCGCCGGAAGTTGGCGGTGGGGCCGCCCACGTCGTGGATATAGCCCTTGAAGCCGGGGTGACGGGTCAGACCCTCCACCTCGCGCAGCACGCTCTCATGGCTGCGGGAGGTGATGATCCGCCCCTGATGGAAGGCCAAGGAGCAGAAGTTGCAGGCGCCGAAGCACCCCCGGTTGTGGGCCACCGAGAAGCGCACCTCCTCAATGGCGGGCACGCCCCCCATCTCGTCATACATGGGATGGGGCTCCCGGACGTAGGGCAGCTCGGCCACAAAATCCAGCTCCGCCGTATTGAGAGGCATGGCGGGTGGATTGACGATGAGCACCCGGTCCCCGTGGCGCTGTAAGATAGCCTTCCCCCGGATGGGGTCGTGCTCCTCATACTGGATCTGATTGGCCGCGGCATACTGCCGCTTGTTGTCCCGCACCTCCTCAAAAGAGGGACACTCCACCCTGGGATAGGCGCAGTCGGCCGGGGTCCTGGCAAGAAAGGCCGTTCCTTTTACATCTGTGATCTCCCCCACCGGCGTCCCGGAGGCCAGCCGGGCGGCGATCTCCCGGGTGGCCCGCTCTCCCATGCCGTACACCAGCAGGTCGGCCTGGCTGTCAAGAAGCACCGAGCGGCGCACCTTGTCCTCCCAGTAGTCGTAGTGGGCAAAGCGCCGCAGAGAGGCCTCCAGACCGCCAATGATGAGAGGGATATCTCCAAATACCTCCCGCACCTTATTGGCATACACGATGGAGGCCCGGTCGGGCCGCAGCCCCGCCTGATTGCCCGGGGAATAGGCGTCGTCGTGCCGCCGCTTTTTGGCCACGGTATAGTGGGCAACCATGGAGTCCAGGTTGCCGGCGGACAGCATGACCCCCAGCCGGGGGCGGCCAAGGGCGGTAAAGGCCTCCGGTCTCCGCCAGTCCGGCTGGGCCAGGATGGCCACCCGGTAGCCCTCGGCCTCCAGTATGCGGGAGATGATGGCGCAGCCAAAGGTAGGGTGGTCCACATAGGCGTCGCCGGTGATGATCAGAAAATCGTACCCGTCCCAGCCACGCTCTTCCATATCCGCCTTGGAGACGGGCAAAAATCCATTCATAGCGTTCCTCTATCCGTTCTCAGGCTCATAGCCGATGTATTTCTCCAGCAGGTCCAGAGTCACCGTTCCGTGCTCCTCCCCCACCTTTTCAAAGCCGTATTTCTTGTAAAACCGCTGGGCGATCGCGTTTTCCGGCGCACAGCGCAGCCGCAGGCGGGTGCGGCCCAGGGGGCGGTACACAGATACCGCCTGCCCAATGAGCTGGACGCCCAGGCCCCGTTTCCGATGCTGCGGCGTCATATATACAAAGGGGATATAGCCGATCCCCTCCGCCGCGCCGCGGGCCAGGTCCAGCTGAAGCACGCCCGCCCTCTCGTCCCGCTGAACGGCTACAAAGAGGGACTTCTCCTTGTCCTGCTCCCAGCAGCGGCGGGCGTCCCGGCAGAAGCCCGCCCCGTCAAAGGGCACGCCGTCTCCGTGGATGTCCACCCAGGCGTCGTGCCGGGCCGCCAGATAGAGCTCCTCCTCCCGGTCCAGGTCCAGGGGGCGGAACCACATATTTGCGTCGGCAATGCTGCCCTCCCGGGACTTCCACCACTTCTGGCGGGCCAGGGTGGAGATCTCCTCCGGCAGGTGGGAGTTGTCGTTCTCAAAGAGGATGTTGATCTGATCCCCCTCCACCTCCAGGCAGGTGACGCCGGTATTGTCGCTGTGGCCCAGGCTGTCCATCTCGCCGGGACCCATGCCCCGGATCGCGCCCTGAAGACAGCGGATGGCGGAGCCGTGGGAGAACAGGGCCACCGTCTGGCCGGGGTGCCTGGCGGCGATGTCCAGCACCGCCCCCTTCATCCGGGCCTGGACCTGGGCGAAGGTCTCGCCCCCCTCCACCCGGAACTCCGGAGAGCTGTGGTTGAAGCGGATGAGCCGCATGGCGTCGTGCCGCTCCAGCTCGCCCCAGGGCCTGTCCTCCCACTCCCCCACGCCGATCTCCCGCAGGGCGGGAGTGGTGTGGAGCTCCAGCCCGTGGCTGGGATAAATGGCAGTGGCGGTGGTCATGGTGCGGAACAGGTCGCTGGAGTACACCGCGTCGATGTGCACATCCGCGAAGCGCCCCCGCAGGGCGGCGATCTGCCGGTAGCCGTTGTCGGTGATGAGGCTGTTGTACCAGCCGTGGACACGGCGGTACAGATTGCCCTCCGCCTCCGCGTGGCGGATGATATAAACCTTGGTCACAGTAAGTACCCTCTTCCGCTCAGGATAAAACAGACCTTACCAGGGGCGCACGCCACCGGTCAGATCAGAGACCTTGTCCAGTCCCTGGGCGGAGGCGATTGCTGCCAGGCCGTCCCGCACCTTGATGGGGGCGTAGGGGTCGGCAAAGCAGGCAGTGCCCACCGCCACGGCGGAGGCGCCGGCCAGCATCAGCTGGGCCGCGTCCTCGCCCTTGGCCACGCCGCCCATGCCCAGAATGGGCAGATCCACGGCACAGGCCACCTCCCACACCATCCGCACTGCCACCGGCAGCACAGCGGGACCGGACAGGCCGCCGGTGTTCATCTTCAGGATGGGGCGGCGGGTGTTCAGGTCGATGCGCATACCCCGCAGGGTGTTGATGAGGGACAGGGCATCGGCCCCGGCGTCGGCCACCGCACGGGCGATCTCGGTGATGTCGGTCACATTGGGAGACAGCTTGACCATCACGGGGACGGTGGCGTGGCTCTTGGCCATCCTGGTGACCTCGGCGGCCAGCTCGGGCTTGGTGCCGTAGGCCAGACCGCCCGCCTTCACGTTGGGGCAGGAGATATTGACCTCGATCATGTCCACCCCTGCCGCCGACAGCTTCTCGCACATGACGCCGTACTCCTCGGGGGTGTTGCCAGAGATGTTGGCAATGATAGCCAGGTCGTGCTTCTTCAGCTCGGGCAGCTCCTCGGCGATAAAGGCGTCCACGCCGGGGTTTTGCAGGCCCACGGAGTTAAGGATCCCCATGGGGGTCTCGGCGATGCGGGGGGGCGGATTGCCCTCTCTTCTGTGGAGCGTGAGGCCCTTGCAGCAGATCCCGCCCAGCTCGTCCAAATTGTAAAACTGGCCGTACTCCCGGCCAAAGCCGAAGGTACCCGAGGCCACCACCACAGGATTCTTCATCTTGACGCCCGCCAGATCGACGGACAGATCCACCTTAGACATTCCAGTCCACCTCCTTGGCGTCGAATACCGGGCCGTCCTTACAGACGTGCTTCATGGAGCCGTCGGCCATCTGGACGGCGCAGCCCAGGCAGGCGCCCACGCCGCAGGCCATCCGCTCCTCCAGAGAGACCTGGCAGGGCACACCGTACTCAGCCGCCACTTTAGCCACGTTTTTCAGCATGGGCTTGGGGCCGCAGGCCAAAATCGCTGTAAAGTCTTTATCCTTTCCAAGGATGTCGCGCACCTGGGCATCCACAAACCCATGCCGCCCAAGGCTTCCGTCATCGCTGCAAAGGTAAACCGCTTCACAGTAATCCCGGTAATCCTCCACCAGCATGGCCCGGTCCGCCGACCGGAAGCCCAGCACGGCGGCGGCCTTCTTGGCGGTATAGGCGGCCTGACCCAGCAGGGGAGGCACGCCGATGCCTCCGCCTACCAGCAGCAGCCGGTCGTTGGCGGCGACGGAGAAGCCGTTGCCCAGGGGACCCAGCACGTTCACCTTGTCGCCAACCTGGCGCTGGGCCAGCCACTTGGTGCCCTCACCCCGCACCTCAAAAACGACGCGGGCGGTGTCCTGGGACTCGTCCTGCTGGACCATGGAAACCGAAATGGGGCGGCGGAGGAGCAGGCCCTCGCCGCAGGCGATATGGAGGAACTGGCCGGCCTTCAGCCCGTGGCGGGACACCATATCCCCCACCTCCAGGGTGAAGGACCAGGCATACTCGTTCAGCTTGGCTGCATCTACAATGGTACAGATCTGTTCAATGGGCATGGTATCCCTCATTTCCATTTATTTAGCAGACTCGTCCCCGCGGACGGTCTCGGTCATCGACTTCAGATCCATGACACTGCCGCACACCGGGCAGATCCGGTTGCGGCGTATGGCGCCGCAGGTGGGACAGTGGAAGGCCTTCTCCGCCACCAGTCCGGCGGCGATCTGCTCCTGGAGCAGCTGCTGCCAGTCCAGCTCCCGGTGCTGACCGATCTTCCACTTCTCTACTTCATCCTCACGGCTCGTCTGCTGTTCCTTCTCTCTCTCTTGCTCTGACATGGATCGGCCCTCCGGTTATGCGATGGTAATGAATCGACAGATATCGTCCCGCATGGCGACAGCGGCGTTGCGAGCGGCTTCCTGGTAGTCCTCTCCGTTCTTCCCGGTCTTCTGCCAGGCGCAGATGATGCCCCGGGAGGAGTTGACGATAGCGCCATGGCCGTTCTCCTGGAAGGCGTGGCGCACATCCTCGGCGGTGCCGCCCTGGGCGCCGTAGCCGGGCACCAGCAGGAAGGTGTGGGGCATCCGGGCCCGGAGCCGCTGGAGCTCCTCGGGATAGGTGGCGCCCGCCACGGCGCCCGCCATGGTGTAACCATACTTGCCCTCGGTACCGGCGCCCCACTTCTCGATGAGGTCGGCCATCAGGCCGTACACCGTGTCGCCGTCGCCGGCAGGCACGTTCTGCAGCTCGCCGGAGCCGGGATTGGAGGTCTTGGCCAGGATGAACACGCTCTTGTCCCTCGCCCGGCAGGTCTTGAGGAAGGGATTCACGCTGTCCGCCCCCATGTACCCATTGAGGGTAACGCAGTCGGCGTCAAAGGAGGTGCACTCCTGCTCCCCCACCTTCACGCCGCCCAGCCAGCCGTCGGCATAGGCCTCAGCGGTAGAGCCGATGTCGCCCCGCTTGATGTCGGCGATGACATACATCCCCTTCTCATGGGCATAACGAATGGTTTTTTCCAGGATCGCCATTCCAGACCAGCCCAGCCGCTCGTAGTAGGCAGCCTGGGGCTTGACGGCGGGGACAATGTCGCACAGGGCGTCGATGAGACCCTGATTAAATTTCCAGATGGCGTCTGCCGCCCCCATCAGGTTCTCTCCAAACTCCTCCATGCTGGCCTTGACAATGTGGGAAGGCACATACTCCAGCTTGGGGTCCAGCCCCGCCACGGTGGGATTTTTCTTGGCAATAATGGCTTCCTGCAGACGATCGAAGGACATATCGCATTCTCCTTTTCTCTGTTTCTCTATCCTCGTGCTTCTCTTCCGGCGGCTCAGGCATCCTGATAAAGGACCTTGCCGCTCACGATGGTATACTTTACTCTGCCCCGCAGCTTCTTTCCGGCAAAGGGGGTGTTGCGGCCCATGGAAGCAAACTGCTCCGGGTCCACCGTCCACTCCTCCTCCGGGTCAAAGATGACCACATCGGCGTCCGTCCCGATGGCAAGTCGGCCCTTGGTGGGCAGGCGGAGGATGCAGGCCGGATTGATGGTCATTTTCCGCAGGATATCGGACAGGGGCATGGCCCCGGTGTGGTACAGATAGGTCAGGGTGACCCCCAGGGCGGTCTCAAGGCCCACCATGCCGCTGGGCGCCTCGGTGAGGGGCCGGGCCTTCTCCTTGGCGGAGTGGGGGGCGTGGTCGGTGGCAATGGCGTCGATGGTGCCGTCCTTCAGCCCCTCGATAATGGCCTCCACGTCCGCCCTGGTGCGCAGCGGCGGGTTGACCCGGGCCATGGTGCCCTGAGAGAGGATCTCATCCTCGGTCAGGCTGAAATACTGGGGGCAGGTCTCGCAGGTGATCTGGACCCCCTTGCGCTTATAGCGGCGCACAATGGCCACCGACTTGGCGGTGGAGATGTGGCAGATATGGACGGCCCCGCCGGTCTCCTCCGCCAGCATGGCGTCCCGGGAGACCATCAGTTCCTCGGCGATGGCGGGCCGTCCGTCCAGCCGCAGCTGGCGGGATACCCGGCCCTCGTTCACCGCGTAATTTTTCACCATGTCCGCGTCCTCGCAGTGGGACAGGATGGTCAGGTCCTGGCGGTGGGCCGTAATAAGGCCATCCCGCATCAGATTGGCGTTCTGGATCGGCACACCGTCGTCGGACAGGGCCACCACTCCGGCGGCCTTCAGCGCCTCAAAGTCGGTGAGCTCCTGGCCCCGCTGTCCTCTGGACACCGCGCCGATGGGCCACACATGGACTCCGCAGGCCTGCTCCGCCTTCCGGCGGACAAACTCCACCTGCTCCGGACAGTCCACCGTGGGGCGGGTATTGGGCATACAGGCGATGGAGGTAAAGCCGCCGTGGGCCGCTGACGCCGCGCCTGTCTCAATGGTCTCCTTGTACTCAAATCCGGGCTCCCGCAGGTGAACGTGCATATCCACCAGCCCGGCGCACACGGTCAGTCCCGCAGCGTCGATCACCTGGGCGTCCGGCTCATTGATGTTACTGCCGATCACCGTGACCTTTCCATCTTCCATCAGGATGTCCATAACACCGCCGATGCCCCCAACCGGGTCCACCAGACGTCCCTGACGAATCAACAGTTTCACTGGATCACTCCTTTCCGTTTTATGCGTGGCCGCCCGCCCCGCAGGGGGCTGCGGCCCGTCATGCGTTTGCACAGAAAAAAAGGGTACAGGTCCATCCCCCGTCCCCTCCTGCTGACCATACTGATCTTCGAGTTCCATTATAACTTGAATCTCATATTTTAGCAATGCATTTTTCCGCTCAGCGGGCAATAATAAATGCGGACGACCAAAGAAGGGAGCTGAGAAAATGACCAATCACACATTTCTGGGCGGCATGGGCCTTGGTATCCTGGCGGGCGCCGCTGTCGGCATGGCGGTGGCCGCCAAGGGGATGCAGGACCCCAAGGTGCGCCGCATGGCCCGAAAGGCCACCCGCACCATGGACCGGATGAAGGACGATCTGGCCGACACGATGGGGTTCTGAGTTAAAGCATGGGACCGGCCGCCCTCCGGGCGGCCGGTCCCATGCTTTTACATCAGCCGCAGGATCTCCCGCTTGAGCCGGGCAATGATCCGCTTTTCCAGCCGGGAGATATAGGACTGGGAGATCCCAAGGCTGTCGGCCACCTCCTTCTGGGTCCGCTCCGGCCTGCCATCCAGTCCAAACCGCATGGTGATGATGCGCAGCTCCCGCTCCTCCAGCTTTTCCAGCGCGTCGGTGAGCAGCTTGCGGTCCACATCCTCCTCAATGGGCCGGACCACCAGGTCGCTCTCCGTGCCCAGAATATCGGACAAAAGCAGCTCATTGCCGTCCCAGTCGGTATTCAGCGGCTCGTCAAAGGACACCTCGCTCTTCAGATTGGTGGTCTTGCGCAGGTGCATCAGGATCTCGTTTTCGATGCACCGCGAGGCATAGGTCGCCAGCTTGATCTTTTTGGCGGGCTGGTAGGTATTGATGGCCTTGATGAGCCCGATGGTGCCGATGGAGATCAGGTCCTCGATGCCCACCCCGGTATTCTCAAACCGGCGGGCGATGTAGACCACCAGGCGCAGGTTGCGCTCGATGAGCCTGGATTTCACACCCTCCTCACCCTGATCCAGGCGTTGGATCAGCTCCGCCTCCTCATCCCGGGACAGAGGGGGCGGCAGGGTGTCGCTCCCGCCGATGTACATAATCTTGCCCGGCAGACGCAGCCCCAGCCGCGCCAGCAGCTGCTGCACCCATCCGTACCAGCGTACCTTCCAGCTCTTCATACCCATCCTCCTTTATGCTCCGATCAACGCGCAGTAGCCGCCCCCATCGGTAAGCCCGGTGGGCGACAGGGCCACCAGCAGCGGGCCGTAGTCCTCCCCGCCCACCTTTACCCGGTCCGCCCGCAGCGCCAGCAGCAGGCCGCACTCCACCCCCACAGCCTGATAGGGCAGCAGCCGGCAGCGCAGCCCGGCGGCGCCCAGCCGCTCCATCGCGGCGGCGGGGTCCCGCAGCTCCGCCGGACCGGGGGCCGCACCGGCGGGAAAGAGCCCGCTCACCCTGGCCCCCTCCGCCACCAACACCGGCCTGCCGGACAAAGGGTCGGTGAGGGTGTTCCCGGTGTCCACCATGGCGGTGAGGGATACCCGCCGCCCGTCCAGCTCCACCACCGCGGGGACCAGCTCCCGGCCAAAGCTGTGGCGGGCCGCCCGGTGGAACAGCAGGGTGATCAGCACATAGCAGCCCGCCGCCGACAGCAGCACCAGCTTCAGATCCAGCGGCGAGGCAATCATGCCGTTGGACAGGGTGAGGCTCCGGCTGCCCAGCAGCTGGAGGGCGAAGATCCCTCCCCCGAAGGCGGCGGATACCGCGAAGAATACCAGACACACCCGCAGCAGTCTGGGACTGCCGCTGTATCCCGTCAGCACCGCCAGCACGGCCGCCCCCGCCTTACACAGCGGATGGACCAGAAACCCCAGTCCCGGCAGGAATACCGCCCCGGCATAGGCCGCTCCCAGAGCGGCCCCCAGCGCCAGACGCCCCCGGCGGAGGATCTCGCCCGACAGCCTGCCGGAGGCCAGCAGCAGCAGATAGTCCACCACAAAATTCAGCAGCAGCACCTCGTCCAGATAGATCACCGTCATGCCGCTCCCCCCTTTCGCCGGCGTGCAGCCCTCATTATACCTGCCTGTCTCCATAAAAAAAGTCAAATCGGGGACAGGGCACAAAAAAGCCGCCGCAGAGCACAGCTCTGCGGCGGCTTTTTCATGTCCGTTTTCAGTTGGATCAGACGGTGAGCAGAGGCGCCCGGCTCTTGATGAGCTCCGTCAGGGGCGGCCCCCAGGAGATGACCTCCAGACCCATGTTCCGCAGCTCCTCCTCCACGCCCAGCTCCCGGGCGCAGGTGACGCAGGCGGAGAAGGCCACCCCCTGCTCCATAGCCAGGGCGATCCGCTCCCCCACTGCCGGGTCATGGGCGGCCAGGGCCGCCGTGTCCCCCCAGAGGATGACGGTCACCTTCTCCCACCAGCCCCGTACCAGGCTGTTGACCGCGTACATCAGCACCATCTTGTCAAAAACGGTGGGGTCTGCGTTGGTCCACAAAATATGAAGGTGGTTCTCCTCCATATTCACATTCCTCCCAGCAACGCCGCCAGCGCGGCGCACAGGGCCTGCATCTCCTCGTCGGTGCCCACGGTGATCCGCAGGTAGTCCCGGATGCGGGGCTTATCCCACCACCGCACCAGGATGCCCCGCTCCCGCAGGCCGTCCAGCAGCGCTTTGGCGGGCATATCCGGGTGGGAGACAAAGAGGAAGTTGGCGCTGGAATCGGTCACCACAAAGCCCATCTTTTTCAGCTGGCTGGCGGTACACTCCCGGGTGTTCTGGATCTTCATGGCTGTGGCCCGCAGGTAATCCCGGTCCCGCAGAGCCCCCTCCGCGCCGGCCAGGGCCAGCCGGTCCGGGGTGTAGGAGTTAAAGGAGTTTTTCACGCAGCGGAGGGCGGCGATCAGGTCCTCGCTGCCCAGGGCAAAGCCCACCCGCAGTCCGGCCAGGGAGCGGGACTTGGACATGGTCTGGACCACCACCAGGTTGGGATAGCTGTCGATGAGCTCCACCGCAGAGCGGGCGCCGAAGTCCACATAGGCCTCGTCCACCACCACCACCGCGTCCGGGTTGCCCTCCAGCAGGCTGCGGATGTCACATAGGGACAGCTCCCGGCCGGTGGGGGCGTTGGGGTTGGCGATGACGATGCCGCCGTTCTCCTCCAAAAATGGCTCCAGCGGCACCGCGAAATTCTCATCCAGCGGCACCTCCCGGTAGGCCAGGCCGTACAGGTCGGCAAACACCGGATAGAAGCTGTATGTAACATCCGGGAAAAGGATGGGCCGCTCCGGATCGAAGAAGGCCTGGAAGCAGAGGGCCAGCACCTCGTCAGAGCCGTTGCCCACAAAGACCTGGGAGGGCTTTACGCCGTAAGTGGCCCCCAGCACCTCCCGCAGGGAGGTGCACTCCGGGTCAGGATAGAGCCGCAGGGTGTCGCAGGCCGCTTCCCGGATGGCGGCCAGGGCCACAGGGGAGGGCGGATAGGGGTTTTCGTTGGTGTTGAGCTTGATCAGGGTCCGGTCCCCGGGCTGCTCCCCAGGCACATAGGGGGTCAGCGCCCGGGCCCGGGCGCTCCAGTACTTCTTCATGTATCCTCCTCCGGTCGAACGACCTTCCTGACGCTTTTTTCCGCCTTGCTCCGGGGGATCATCAGCTCGTGCCCGCACCCCATACAGCGCAGACGAAAGTCCATACCCACCCGCAGCACCTGCCACCGGCGGCTGCCGCAGGGATGCTCTTTTTTCAGCTCCAGCACGTCGCCCACATGGATATCCATTCCCGTTCCCCCTTCATTCTGTTACTTTATTCTTGTAAAGAATATTATAGATTCCCCTCTCTCCCCTGTCAATTCAAGGTTCCCTTTTGCATATAGTTGTCTGGTAAGAAAAAAATCACCCCATCGCAGAAAGGATTTGGTCATATTGACGAACCGTTTTCCACCCGAGGGGCGGCTGCTCCATACGCCGGAAAATCTGGCCGCCTGTGCCGGTCCCCAGGGACTCAGGCAGGCCATGGAGTCGGGGGCGGTGCTGGAGGGGACCGCCCTGCTGTGTACACCGGAACACGATCTGGTGGTCTCTCTGGGGGCCTTCCAGGGTGTGATCCCCCGGAAGGAGGCGGCGCTTGGGATCGCCGAGGGGACCACCCGGGACATCGCCATCCTCTCCCGGGTGGGCAAGCCGGTCTGCTTTACCGTCACGGGCCTGGAAGAGTCAGAGGGGCAGCTCCACCTCCGGCTCTCCCGCCGGGCCGCCCAGGAAAAGGCCCTGGCCGCCATGCTGGAGGGGTGGAGGCCCGGGCAGATCATATCCGCCCGGGTCACCCATCTGGAGCCCTTTGGGGCCTTTGTGGACGTGGGCTGCGGCGTGACCTCCCTGATCGGAGTGGAAAATATCTCCGTGTCCCGCATCTCCCACCCCGCCGCCCGTTTTCAGGTAGGGCAGGATATCCGGGCCGCCGTGCTGGATCTGGACCCAGGTCTGGGCCGGATCTACCTGACCCACAAAGAGCTGCTGGGCACCTGGGCGGAAAATGCCGCCATATTCCAGCCCGGTATGACGGTCCCCGGGGTGGTGCGGGGGATCAAGGACTACGGCGCATTCATTGAGCTCACCCCCAATCTGTCCGGTCTGGCAGAGCGGGACAGCCGGCTCGCCGAGGGGGAACGGGTATCGGTCTACATCAAAGCGATCCTGCCCGAGCGGACAAAGATCAAGCTGCTGGTCATCGAGCCCCTGCCGCCCCTCTCCCAGGTCCAGCCCCTGCGCTATTTCATCCGGGAGGGGCGGCTGGAGTACTGGAAGTACGCGCCGCCCGGCTGCCTCAAAGTGGGGGCGGAGACCATTTTCGGCGACTAGCCGCCGCAGAAGGCGCACATGGTGCGCCAATCCTGTTATTCCGGGAAGAATGGCCGCAGATGCGGCCATTTTTCCTGTTGCTCCGCCCTCTTTGACCGGTGACCGGCAGCCCGCCCACCCCTGGGTGATCATTCAGTCTCCCTTCGCCGTCTGTATTGCTCTTCCCTCCTGCGGTATGGTAAAATTGTAAGAAATCGTTCAGAAATTTCTGAACAGGGTTGAAAGAAAACCCTGTTATGATAGCCGCATGGAGGAGATTGCTATGAAGGAAACCATTCTCGTGGTAGATGACGACGCGGAGATCGTCCGCGCCATCGCCCTTTTACTGGAAAAAGAGGGCTATCGGGTGCTGAAGGCCTACAACGGACTTCAGGCCCTGGAGCTGGCAGTCGAGCCCTCCCTGCGGCTCATTCTGATGGATGTGATGATGCCCAAGCTGGACGGGCTGTCGGCGGTACTCAAGATCCGGGAGCAGCGCAACCTGCCCATTCTCATCCTCAGCGCCAAAAGCGAGGACACCGACAAGATCCTGGGCCTGTCCATGGGGGCGGACGACTACATCGCCAAGCCCTTTCATCCCCAGGAGCTGGTGGCCCGGGTGGGCAGCCACCTGCGGCGGTACACCCAGCTGGGGGACGTCAACGCCCAGGAACGCCAGGGGGAGCTGGTCACCGGGCGGCTATGCTATCTGCCCGAGGAGAAAAGTCTTTTGGCAGACGGCGCGCCGGTGCGGCTCACCGCCACCGAGCTGAAGATCGTGGACCTGCTGATGCGCAATCTGGGCCGGGTCTTCCCCGCGGAGGAGATCTACCGCAGGGTGTGGAACGAGGAGCCCTACTCGGCGGAAAACACCGTGATGGTACACATCCGCCGCATCCGGGAGAAAATCGAGCTCAATCCAAAGGAGCCGGAATATTTAAAGGTGGTGTGGGGAATTGGATACAAAATTGAGAAGCATTAAGCCCGCCCTGGCCTTTCTGGCCTTCGTGCTGGGTATCACGCTGCTGGTCTACAGCGCTGTGGCCTGGACCTATCTGCTGGTCGGGACCAACCACAATACCCGGGCCAACATGGCAGACGCGTTTCAGGCAGACTACCAGCAGACCACCTTGTTTCGCAGCAGGATCGGCGGGATCCTCTACAGCCTGCTGGACTTTGACTACGCCACGTACAGCGAGGAGGAGAACAGCTTTCCCATGTCCATGTACCGGGAGGACATCAACCTGCTCTACCGGGTGGAGAAAGGCGGCCAACAGCTGGCCGCCAACACCAACATCGCCCTGCGCTCCCCCGCCGCCCTGCCCGAGGGCTATAACTTCCTTCTGGTCTGGAACGGGTCCAAAACTTTCATCTGGAAGGACGGCCAGGCGGTGGACGTCTACGGCGACGGCTTTTTCCGCGGGGTAGAGGAGGACTGGTACGTGCCGGGCTACCAGAACCGCACAACGCCGGAAGACCCGGCCTATGCTGATTTGACTGTATCGCTGGCCGCCGCGGCCAAGCCGGTCAATCTGGGTGACGACTACGGGCTCTACGGCCTGGTCCAGGAGTTGTCCAAGGTGCGGATCTGGCTCTCCTGCCTGCTGCTGGCTCCCCCGGCGGTGGGGCTCGCCCTGCTGATCTGGTCCATCGTATGGCACAAGTACAAGGTGCGGGCCGACCGGGCCATCGCCCGGTTCACGGGACACATCTGGCTGGAGGTCAAGCTGCTCCTGCTGGTCCCTCTGGCATTCCTTTGGGCACTCTCGGCGGTCTGCACGCTGGAGCTGCTGCTCAGAAGCAACTTTGCCCTGCTGGTACAGTATCTCAGCGTCCCCATCGCCCTGTGGTGGTCCTACCTCCACCTCAACGACCTGCGGTACAATTACGGCACTCTGCGGGCCCACAGCTTCTGCGCCGCCTGCGTCCGGCTGCTGAAACGGAAGGAGCTGCGCTGGCCGGTGGGAGAGCGGATGGACAGGCGCTCCGTGCTCCAGTTCGTCCTGTGTATCCCCTTCTTCCTCTACTGCGGTCTCCAGCTGCCGCTGCTGTACCACAGGTATTTCCACTATGGCATCCGCCCCCTGCTGCTGGTCCTCTGGGCCGCGGTGGGCGCGGGCCTTATCGCAGCCCAGGTTTGGCTGCTCCGGAAAAACCGCCGGACCACGGCGGACATGGACCGGCTGCTTGACCGCATCCAGGCCGCGGGGGGCGAAGCCGGTGTCCCTCTGCCGGAGGACTCCGACCTGCGGGCGGCGGCGGAAGCACTGGACCAGATGGAGGACAGGCTGAAAGCCGCCCTGTCCCAGCAGATAAAGAGCGAAAAGCTGAAGCTGGAGCTCATCACCAACGTGTCCCACGACCTCAAGACCCCCCCTCACCTCCATCATCAGCTACGCCGAGCTGCTGCGGCAGGAGGAGGAGCTGCCCGACCATGTGAAGGACTACATCCTGGTGCTCTACCAGAAGGCCCAGCGGCTCCAGGCCATGGTGCTGGACGTGTTCGACGTGAGCAAGGCGGCCACCGACAACCTGCCGGTGGATCTGCGGCCCCTGGACTTCGCCAAGCTGCTCCGCCAGACCCTGGCCGATCTGGACGAGGACATCCAGGCCTCCGGCCTGTCTATCCGCCCCTCCCTGCCAACGGAACCGGTATGGATCCGGGCCGACGGCGACCGGCTGTACCGGGTATTCCAGAATCTCATCGGCAATGCCCTGAAATACTCCCTGGCCGGCTCCCGGGTCTACCTGACCCTGACCACCCAGGATGGCCGGACGGAGGCCACCGTGCAGAACACCTCCCGGGATGAGCTGCCCTACGGCGTGGACTTCACCGAACGCTTCGTCCGGGGGGATCAGAGCCGCACCGACGGGGGCAGCGGGCTGGGCCTGTCCATCGCCCGCACCTTCACCGAGGCCTGCGGAGGTACCTTCACCATCCGCACCCAGGCCGATCTCTTCATGGCGTCGGTCGCCTTCCCCCTCACCGACGACAGGCCGCTGCCAGAGGTAGCGGAATGAAGCGGCTGCTTTTCGCCCTGCTGCTCTCCGCCCTGCTGCTGACGGGCTGCACCGGCCGGCAGGAGACCACTGACGCCACCGCCGCCGAACTGGGCGCCGCAGTCGCAGACTCCCAGCCCGCAGGCTTCACGACGGGCCCCCTTCTCCAGGCTGGGGACGGAGCGGAAGCGCTGGAGACCTACTTGCTGATCTCTTACGGACTGGAGCCGTCGGACTGGATCGACGCCGCGCTCTCCCACTCGGAGGGCTTCCAGGCCGACGAGGTGGCGGTGATCCAGCTGTCGGAGCAGGCCGACACAGCGGCGGCGGAGCAGGGGCTGGCCGCCTATGTGGAGCGCCGGAAGGGAGAGTTCACCGGCTACGCCCCACAGGAGGCCGCTAAACTGGAGGGTGCCGTCCTGCTGCGGCAGGGCCGCTGGCTGCTGCTGGCGGTCTGCCCTGAACCGGAGCGGGCGCAGGCCGCCTTCGAGTCCGCTTTTCAAGGCGGCGGCGCGACAGCCATCCAGGCCGCGGCCCCCTCCCCTTCTCCTGCGCCGGTGGAACTGCCCCGGTACGACACCGGCCCTGTAGTGGAGGCCTTCCGCACCGGGGATCTCTCCACGCTGTCAGAGACCGACGCCGCCGTGCTGGCGGCCTGCAAGCAGGTGATGGAGCAGCTCATCACCGAGGGCATGTCCCCGGCGGAGCAGGAGCTGGCCATCCACGACTGGATGATCGACCACACCGCCTATGACGAGACCCAGCAGCTGTCCAGCCGCAACCACCCCTATGGCCTTCTGGTGGAGGGGAAGGCGGTGTGCATGGGGTACGCCAACACCTTTCAGCTCTTCATGGACCTGCTGGAGATCCCCTGCCTTACCGTCACCAGCGACACCCACGCCTGGAACCTGGTGGAGCTGGACGGGGCGTGGTATGGCGTGGATGTGACCTGGGACGACCCCCTGGGGCCTTACGAGGACGTGCCCGCCGCCAACGAGCGGGAGCACCACCGCTTTTTCAACGTGACCGACGCCCTTCTCCGCCAGACCGACCACCGGTGGGACCCCGATGAGGTCCCGGAAGCGGACGGTGTGCGCTGGACCTGGGCGGCGCTCCGGCCCGCGCACCACTGAACAAAAAGCCGTCCGCCGGGCGTTCTGTGAACGCCCGGCGGACGGCTTGCTGTGTATCAGGGTATGATGTCCCCCGTTCAGCAGCAGCTGCCACAGCTGTTTCCGCAGCTATTGCCGCAGCCGTTGCCGCAGCTGTTCCCACCGCAGCAGCAGCACAGCAGGATGATGATCAGAATGATCCACAGACAATTACCGCCGCCAAAGCCACAACCATTATTGCACCCCATCATTGAAGTACCTCCCGGTTTAAAGAATGGAAACCTGGAGCTGGCGGCGGAAGGTTCCGCTGTCCGGCCCGGTCTCAATCCATACTATGGCACTCCCTCCAATTTGGTGCATCCCCGATAACGCAGCGGGCCGCCCCGGCAGATGCCGGGGCGGCCCGCTGTCGGGAACTGGCTCAGTCCCCCTTATTCCAGCTCGAAAGCGCCGGTATACAGCTGATAGTACAGCCCGCGCTGGGCGATGAGGTCCTCGTGGTCGCCCCGCTCCACAATGTGCCCGTGGTCCAGCACCATAATGGCGTCGGAGTTGCGGACGGTGGAAAGGCGGTGGGCGATGACGAACACAGTGCGCCCACACATCAGGGAATCCATGCCCTGCTGGACGATGGCCTCGGTCCGGGTGTCGATGGAGGAGGTGGCCTCATCTAGGATCATCACGGGAGGATCGGCCACGGCGGCCCGGGCGATGGCGATGAGCTGCCGCTGTCCCTGAGACAGGTTGGCGCCGTTGCCGGTGAGCATGGTGTCATACCCCTGGGGCAGGCGGCGGATGAAGTCATCGGCATTGGCCAGCACGGCGGCGGCCTCCACCTCCTCGTCGGTGGCGTTCAGGTTGCCGTAGCGAATGTTCTCCCGCACCGTACCGGTAAAGAGGTTGGTTTCCTGGAGCACGATACCCAGAGAGCGGCGCAGGTCGGGTTTCCGGATCTCATTGATAGAGATGCCGTCGTAGTGGATCTTGCCGTCGGCGATGTCGTAGAACCGGTTGATCAGATTGGTGATGGTGGTCTTGCCCGCGCCGGTGGCCCCCACGAAGGCCAGCTTCTGGCCGGGCTTGGCAAAGAGGCTGATATCATGGAGGATGGTCTTGCCCTCCTCGTAGGCAAAATCCACATGGTCAAACCGCACGTCGCCGGTCAGCTTGGTATAGGTGAAGCTGCCGTCCGGCTGGGGCACCTTCCAGGCCCACAGATTGGTGTGCTCACCGGTCTCCACCAGCTCGCCCTCCCTGTTGTAGGCCGCATTGACCAGCGTAACGGTGCCGTGGTCCTCCTCGGGGGCCTCGTCCATCAGGTCAAAGACCCGCTGGGCGCCGGCCAGGGCCATGACCACCGAGTTGAGCTGCTGGGAGATCTGGCTGATGGGGTTGGACAGGCTCTTGGACAGCTGGAGGAAGGTGGCGATGACGCCCAGGGTGATACCGGGCGCGATGCCGCTGAGTGCCAGCGCCCCGCCGGCCATGGCAATAATGACGTACTGGATATTGCCGATGTTCACCAGGATGGGCATCAGGATGTTGGCGTACTTGTTGGCCTTGTCGGCGCTCTCAAAGAGGGCGTCGTTCACCCTGTCGAAGCCCTCCTGGGCCTCCTCCTCGTGGCAGAATACCTTGACCACCTTCTGGCCGTTGATCATCTCCTCGATATAGCCGTTCAGGTCGCCCAGCTTCACCTGCTGGCTGACAAAATAGCGGCCGCTGCGGCCCGCCAGAAAGCGGGTGACGCTCAGCATGGCGACCACGCACAAAATGACTACGCCAGTGAGCATCAGATTCGTAGTCAGCATGCCGATCAGGGCTACCACGATCATCATCATAGAGTTGATGACCTGGGGGATGCTCTGGGAGAGCATCTGCCGCAGGGTGTCCACGTCGTTGGTGTAGATACTCATGATATCGCCGTGGGCATGGGTGTCAAAGTATTTGATGGGCAGGGACTGCATGTGGCTGAACAGGTCGTCCCGGATCTTCTTCTGCACCCCCTGGGAGATGGTGACCATCAGCCGGTTATAGGCCAGAGCGCACAGGGCGCCGGTGACATACAGGCAGCCCATCATGACAAGAGCGTGGAGCAGACCGTCGAACACCGGGTTATCCATGGCAAGCAGAGGCGTGATATAGTCGTCGATGAGGGACCCCAGAAAGAGGGCGGCGGACACCGAGGCGATGGCGCTGACCATGATACAAATCAGGACCAGCACGAATTTGACGGCGTAACCCCGGCCCACATAGCGCAGCAGGCGGCGGATGGTGTGGGACTTCTTGACAGAGGACCGGGCATGGGCATGATCAGGCTTCATCCTCGCCGCCTCCTTTCGTCTGGGATTCATAGATCTCGCGGTAGATATCGCAGCTGCCGAGCAGCTCCTCATGGGTGCCCATGGCGGCCACCCTGCCCCCGTCCATCACCAGGATCTGGTCGGCGTCCTCAATGGAGGAGATGCGCTGGGCGATAATAAACTTGGTGGTGTCCGGGATCTCCTCCCGGAAGGCCTTGCGGATGAGGGCGTCGGTCTTGGTATCCACGGCGGAGGTGGAGTCGTCCAGAATGAGGATCTTGGGCTTTTTCAGCAGGGCACGGGCGATGCACAGCCGCTGCTTCTGGCCGCCGGACACGTTGGAGCCGCCCTGCTCGATATAGGTGTCGTATTTGTCGGGAAACTCCTGCACAAAGGCGTCGGCCTGGGCCAGCTCGCAGGCCCGGACCAGCTCCTCGTCGGTGGCCTCCTTGTTGCCCCAGCGCAGGTTCTCTTTGATGGTACCGGAGAAGAGCACGTTCTTCTGGAGCACCATGGCCACCTGCTCCCGCAGGGCCTCCATGTCGTAGTCCCGCACGTCCACACCGCCTACCAATACCCGGCCCTCGGTGGCGTCATACAGGCGGGGAATGAGCTGGACCAGAGTGGTCTTGGAGGTGCCGGTGCTGCCCAGAATACCCACCGTCTCGCCGGAGCGGATGGTGAGATTTACCCCCTTCAGGCACTCCTTCTCCGGGTCCCTGGCATAGCTGAAGCTCACGTTCTCAAAGACCACGGAGCCGTCCTTTACCTCTTTTACGGGGTTGGGGCCGTTCTTCAAGTCGCTCTCCTCGTTGAGCAGCTCCACAATGCGCTCAACAGAGGCGCGGGCCAGCACCAGCTGCACCAGCACCATGGACAGCATCATCAGGCTCATGAGGATCATCATGATATAGCTGAACATGCTGGTGAGCTGGCCGGTGGTCAGCTGGCCGCCCACCACCAGGTTGGCGCCCAGCCAGGACACGGTGAGCATACAGCCGTAGACACACAGCTGCATCAGGGGCATATTAAAGGACAGGATCTTCTCCGCCTTGGTGAAATCCATATAGATCTCATTGGACACCTTGCCGAACTTCTCCCGCTCATGGTCCTCCCGGACGAAGGACTTGACCACCCGGATGCCCAGCAAGTTTTCCTGCACCACGTTGTTCAGCCAGTCGTACTTCTTAAAGACCCGCTCGAAGAAGGGATGGGCGGAGCGCATGATGATAAACAGGCCCAGTCCCAGCACCGGGATGACCACCAGGAAGATCATGGCCAGGCGGGGGTTGATGGTAAAGGTGAGCATCCAGGCACAGATGAGCATGATGGGGCAGCGCACTGCGATGCGGATGACCATCATAAAGGCCATCTGTACGTTGGTCACGTCGGTGGTCAGGCGGGTGATGATGCCGCCGGTGGAGAATTTATCGATATTGGAAAAGGAAAACTGCTGCACATTGCGGTACATCTCCCGGCGCAGGTTGCGGGAGAAGCCGGTGGACGCCCGGGCGGCAAACCGCCCGGACAGGGCGCCCAGCAGCAGCGCGATCAGGGCCATAGCCACCACCAGCAAGCCATACCGGACAATGTTGGCCATATTACCCGCCTTGACGCCCTCGTCCAGCAATTTACCTGTCATCAGGGGGATCAGTACATCAAAGGCCACCTCACCGACCACGAAGATGGGGGTGAGGATGGCGTCCAGCCTGAACTCCTGTATGCAGCTGGTCAGGCCGCGTTTTTTCTTCATAGAGTTCCCTCCTTTGGAATCGCTTTCCGGGCCAAAGGCCCGGCGCGGGCCGTCCGGCAGACGGCTCACATCAGGTTCTGCTTCAGTTTTTCCACCGTACAGAGAAACTGGTCGATCTCCGCCTGGCTCAGACCCCGGGTCAGCTGACTCTCCACGCTCCCGATCCGGTCCATCACATCCTGGCAGAGGGTCTCGGCCCTGGGGGTGGGGATCACCCGTTTGAGCCGGGCGTCCCGCTCCACCGCCTGCCGGACGATGAAGCCCTGCTCCTCCATACGCTTGAGCAGACGGGACGCGGTGGACCGCCGGATGTAGAAGGCCTCCTCGATGTCCTTCTGACACACCTCCTGGTCCCGATTGTGGCTCAGAAAGCCCAGCAGCTTGACCTGCATTTCCGTAAAGTCGTCCCCGTCCGGCGTACAGGTCACTTCAAGCACCTTACGCCGCAGCAGATTGGATAATGCCTTGATCTCATAGCCCACATGGCGCTCCTGCCGCATTCCGTCATCTCCTTTTGTCGTACTATTTTCAGTTTAGTTTGTCTGCTAACAGTTGTCAATGCACAACCTTCACAAAACCCCGTCCAAATCCCCGGTTTAATTCTGTTACCCTCTTTTCAGGGCAAAAGGAGCCGGAAAACTTCCCGGTTCCCGCTTTTCTTCTCTGCCGCACCCCCGCCCCACACGGCAAAAAGGGCCTGTTGCAGCCAGCGCAGCAGAAAACCACGGGAACAGAAGCAGGCCCATCATTCAAAAACGGACGGCAGCCCTATTCCTTATATACAATAGGGGCAGTAGTATGGTATTATGTCGTAGAAAAAGTTCCAATTCTTAGTTTTGCAACCGCTGGTTGCGGAAGTTTCACCCGTAGTTGGTAGTGTGTAACTATGGATTGCGGTATCCTATTTCCAGGGAGGTAAAGCAAATGCTGTCTGAAAGGATCTATCAGCTCAGACGAAAGAATGGGCTTTCTCAAGAGCAGCTTGCAGAGAAGATCGGCGTTTCAAGGCAGGCTATCTCTAAATGGGAAAGCGGAACATCAACGCCTGAATTAGAAAAGCTGTTGGCACTGAGCGAATGCTTCCGCATGACTCTTGATGAACTGGTAAAGGACGAGGCCGCGAATCCAGAGACAAAAGAAGCGACGCCAAACCCAGAAGAAAAGAAGGTCTCAAAGGTGCCGGAGATGAAAGCGGGCATAGGACTTTGCTTGATCGGCGCCATCTGTCTAATCCTATCCGGCATCATGATGGTCGTAAGCCCAGGCGCGACAGAGCAGTTGAATGCAGCTTCGACGATCACGATCAGCGGCTCCGGAATCCTCCTTATTCTTTGTGTGCTTTCCATGGTTGCAGGCTTGATCCTGATACTGCGGAAAAAATGAGCAAAATGCGCTCGATTTCCATAACGGAGGGTGATTATATGAAAAAGCTGAGTTATTTGTTCACAGCACTTGCGATCGTGCTGTCTGACATCATGTGTTTCGTGGTCGCCTATTGTTATCGTGATATGCTTTGCGGCATTGAACACGCATGTTATAGCGCCCCTGCCAACATCGCATTTCTGTATGCCGTTCCATTCGCGGTGGGCATTGCCGTGTGTGCAGTCGTCGCATACATACTTTATAAAAAGTCCAGATAAACAATTTACACAAAGTCAGAGGCTCCACCCTCATCAGGTGGAGCCTCTTTTTCATGATATTTTTGAAAAGAAACCGTTATCTGCAACAGGCGGCTTTGGAGGAACCTCCCTGTTACGCCTGTTTTTCCCGGTCGGCTTTGATGAGGAGCTTCACCGCCTCAATGCCCACCTCCAACGCGGCAGACAGATCGTGGCTCTCCGTCTGGTCCAGGCCGGCGGCCTCCCGCTCCTGATTCCAGATCACATGGAAGCAGGAACCGCAGCGCACACCCAGGGCGGCCGCGCAGCAGAACAGGGCCGCCGACTCCATCTCGGAGGCCAGCACGCCCAGCCGCTTCCACGCCTCCCATTTATAGAGCAGCTCCTGGGCCACCGGCATACGGGTGGGGCTGTGCTGCCCATAGAAGGAGTCCTTGCACTGGACCACGCCGGCGTGCCAGGGCTTGCCCAGCTGCCTGGCAGCCTGGACCAGAGCGGCCTGCACCTCATAGTCGGACACGGCGGGGAACTCGATGGGAGCGTACTCCCGGCTGGCGCCCTCATGGCGGACAGCGCCGGTGGCGATGACCACGTCGTCGCTCTTGACGGGCAGGGCGATGCCTCCACAGGTCCCTACCCGGATAAAGGTATCCGCGCCGATGTTGTGCAGCTCCTCCATGGCGATCACTGCGGAGGGCCCGCCGATGCCGGTGGAGCACACGCTCACCTTTTCTCCCAGCAGGGTACCGGTATAGACCGTGTACTCCCGGTTGGAGCCGATTTTCACCGGATCGTCAAAGTAGGCGGCAATGGCCTCGCACCGGCCAGGGTCGCCGGGCAAAAAGCAGTAGCGGCCCACGTCCCCCTGCTTACATTTGATATGAAATTGCAGTTCATGCTCATGCATGATGGCTCCCTCCTTTGATGGCGGAGGGCCGCGGGAATCCCCGAGATGCCGCGCCCCCCACAGTCCTGAACGGATATAACGGACGACAGCATTATAGCAGGTTCCGCCGCCCATTACAAGCTGCACAACTTTGATATCATTTTGTAACGATTTGTTGTTGCTTTTTTCAGCGAAAGCATTTACAATCAAGGTGCCGGTATCTATATGATCGGCCTATTTTTTCGCCCGGAGACGGGCAGATCCATCTGGAAAGGAGGCGCGCCATGAAACGAGCTGCTCTGCTCTCTACGCTGGCCCTGCTCTGTGGGCTGGCTCTGGGCTTCGTGGTCGGCAACGGCGTGATGCCCTCCATTCCCTTCTCGGCCAGCGCCTCCGCCCGCTCCGAAACCAACTATGTCTACGCCAGCTATCATCCAACGCCCGTCCAGACCGAGGTCCCTCTGGACCCCGATGATAACACCCCTCTGCTGGAGCGGGCCGGACTGGTGCTGGAGGCCCTGAAAGCGGAGGACTATGCCGCCCTGGCCCAGCTGGTCCACCCGGAGCAGGGCGTCACCCTCACCCCCTATTCCACCGTGGACCCCGCCTGTGACAACGCCATGTCCCAGGAGCAGGTCCGCCATCTGGCCCAGGATGAGCACATCTATACCTGGGGCCTGTTTGACGGCTCGGGCATCCCCATCCGCTGCACCCCCGCCCAGTATTTTCAGCGCTATGTCTTCAACGCCGACTTCACCACCGCCCCCCAGGTAGGCATCGACACGGTGCTCATCAGCGGAAACGCCCTGGAAAACGTGGCGGAGGCCTATCCCGAAGGGCGGTTTGTGGAATATCACTTCCCGGGCATCGACCCGGAGCTGAAGGGCTTTGACTGGTGCTCCCTCAAACTGATCTTTGAGGTTTGGAACAACGAGTGGTATCTGGTGGGCATCGTCCATGGGGAGTGGACGATTTGATCCCCCTCCTTTGAACCATATATTTTTTAATTCTCTTCAGGGGCTGCTGCGGCAGCCCCTGTTTTCTTTTCCTTCTTTCCGCCTTTTCCGCCAAGATACCGGGTTTTTTGAAAGAACACTTGCATCCGGGAAAAGATTGCGTTAAGATTGGCCTTACAGTCGTGTGTGTTTCCGCGGATATGTCGGGCCGCTTGTGTTCCGCCATTCCGCGGTATATGATTGTATTGGGATATTCAGGTATCTGGAAAGGATGAGAGAAGGTTGAAGATCATCATTGTTGGTGACGGAAAGGTGGGCTACACACTGGCAGAGCACCTCTCCCAGGAGGAGCACAACATCACCGTCATCGACACCAACGACGACGCGCTGCGCCGGGCCTCCGAGTCTCTGGACGTGATGTGCGTCAAGGGCAACGGCGCGTCTATTTCCGCCCTGCTGGAGTCGGGGGCCACCTCCGCCGACGTGCTCATTGCGGCCACCAGCATGGACGAGGTCAATATGGTATGCTGCTTCACCGCCAAGCGGCTGGGCACCAAATTCACCATTGCCCGGGTCCGCAACGTGGAATACGCTGTGGAGCTGTCCCGGGTCAAGGAGGAGCTGGGCATCGACATGGCCATCAACCCGGAGAACGCCACCGCGGTGGAGATCTCCCGGCTGCTCCGCTTCCCCAACGCCACCAATATGGAGACCTTCTGCCGGGGCCGGGTGGAGCTGATGGGCTTCCGGGTACGGGAGGGGGACTTTATCGCCGACCAGCCCCTGTCCGCCCAGACCAGCAAGATCCGGGATCTGCCCGTGCTCCTGTGCGCGGCGGAGCGGGAGGACGGCGAGGTCATCATCCCGGACGGCACCTTTGTTCCCCGGGCGGGGGACCGGCTCTACCTGGTGGGCGAGCCGACGGGTCTGACCGCCTTTTTCCGTCTGCTGGGCCGCCACACCCCCAAGCTCCACACCGCCTTCATCATCGGCGGCGGCCGCATCGCGCACTACCTGACCAACATCCTGCTGAAGCTGGGAATGCGGGTCAAGATCGTGGAGCGGGACCCGGAGCGCTGCCGCCACCTCAGCGAAATGCTGCCCCACGCCCTCATTATCCACGGAGACGGCACCGATCAGGAGCTGCTGGAGGAGGAGAACGCCCGGAATTCCGACGCCTTTATCGCTCTGACAGACCGGGACGAAGATAATCTCATCATCTCCCTCTATGCCGCCCAGCAGGGTGTCAAAAAGGTGGTTGCCAAGTCCAACCGGCAGAACTACACCGGTATCGCCCATGCCGCCGGCCTGGACAGCATCATCTCCCCCAAGCTCATCACCGCCAGCCAGATCCTCCAGGTGGTCCGCGGCATGCAGAACTCCAAGGGCAGCGTGATGAACGCCATGTACAAGATCTGCGACGGCCACGCCGAAGCCCTGGAGTTCATCGCCAACGAGACCACCCACAACCAGGGGGTCCCCCTGAAGGACCTGCGGCTCAAAAAGGGCATTCTCATCGCGGTACTGGTCCACAAGGGACAGATCATCATCCCGGATGGCTCGGCCTCCATCTCCGCCGGTGATACCGTTATTCTGATCTCCCGCAACCACGGCATTCTGGATCTGAATGACATCTATGAGGAATCTCTGCTGGATCTGGGGGCGGCGCAATGAACTTCAGACTGGTATTCAAAGTCACCGGCAAGGCCCTGATGGTGGGCGCCATGTGTATGCTGGTCCCCCTGCTGGTGGCCCTGATCTATCAGGAGGACCCCACCCCCTTTCTCTACACCATCGCACTGATGATGATCGTCGGGTTCCTCCTCTCCCTGCTGCACAGCAACGACCACTTCTTCCCCCGGGAGGGCTTCTTCTCCGTGGCCCTGATCTGGCTGCTGATGGGCGCATTTGGCGCGCTCCCCTTCTATTTCAGCGGCTATTTTCAGTCCTACGTCGACTGCTTCTTTGAGGCGGTCTCCGGCTTCACCACCACCGGCGCCTCCATCCTGACCGCGGTGGAGCCCCTGCCCAGGGGCATCCTGTTCTGGCGTTCCTTTATCCACTGGCTGGGCGGAATGGGCGTGCTCATCCTCACCATCGCCCTGCTGCCCAGCCTGGGCGCACGCACCCTCCACCTGATGAAAGCGGAGAGCCCCGGTCCGGTGGTCAGCAAGCTGGTCCCCAAGAGCAGCCAGTCCTCCAAGATCCTCTACGGCATCTACTGCGGCCTGACCGCCATTGAGGTGATCGTCCTGCGTATCGCCGGCATGCCCTGGTATGACAGCCTGGTCAATGCCTTCGCCACCGCAGGCACCGGCGGCTTCTCCACCCGGAACCTCTCCATCGCCGCCTACGCCAGCCCCGCCATCGAGATCATCATCACCATTTTTATGCTGCTCTTCTCGGTAAACTTCTCCCTCTACTTCCTGATGCTGTGCGGCAAAGTGCGGCAGGCGCTGAAGAGTGATGAGCTGCGGTTCTTCGTGGTGGTGGTGGCTGCCAGCATTCTGCTCATCTCGGTCAATATCCGGGGCCTCTACCCCTCCACGGGTGACGCCGTCCGCCACGCCGCCTTCCAGGTGGGCTCTATCATCTCCACCACCGGATTTGCCAGTACGGATTTTAACCTGTGGCCGGAATTTTCCCGCGTCCTGCTGGTATTGCTGATGTTCATCGGCGCCTGCGCCGGCTCCACCGGCGGCGCCATCAAGTGCTCCCGTATCCTCCTGCTGGGCCGCTGCATCAAGCGGGAGATCCGCCAGGTCATCCACCCCAGGTCGGTCAACGTGGTCAAGCTGGACGGACGGGTGGTGGATGAGACCGCCCTGCGGTCCGTCCACATCTTCCTGGCTGCCTACCTCTTTATCACGCTGAGCGCCACCCTGCTGGTCTCCCTGGACAACTACTCCTTCGGCACCACCTTCACCGCCGTGGTGGCCTGCATCGGCAACATTGGCCCCGGCCTGGAGCTGGTGGGTCCCATGGGCAATTATGCGCTCTTTTCCGACTTCTCCAAGCTGGTGCTTTCCATGTGTATGATCATCGGACGCCTGGAAGTTTTGCCCATTTTGGTGCTCTTTAGCGGAAATGCATGGAAACGCTCCTAAAGGGCCGGCTCATTTTTGTCTAAAGCGTCAAATCCACGGATTTGACGCTTTCTTTTTTGAATATACTTGCCAAATGCATACACTTTGAGGTATGATAAGGATGTCTGAAAAACCGGTAAGCCTTGCGCTACAAGGGCTTTCCGAAACAAAGGAGTTGGGTAAGATGATCGAAAACCTCTTTTGGGTCGGTCTAGTTGGCGCTTTTATCGCGCTTATCTTCGCCGTAACCCAAGCAAGAAAGGTACTAAAGTTCTCAGAAGGCACAGAACTGATGCAAAAACTCGCCGCTTCCATCCGCAAAGGCGCTAACGCTTACCTTAAGCGTCAGTATACCACCGTCGCAAAGATCTTTATCGTCGTCTTCGTGATTCTGCTTGTCCTGGCCTGGCAGAATATGCTGGATAACTGGTTCATTCCCTTCGCCTTCCTCACCGGCGGCATCTATTCCGGTCTGGCCGGTTTCGTGGGCATGAAGATCGCCACCTCCGCCAACGCCCGTACTGCCAACGCCGCTCACGAGAGCCTGAACCGCGGCCTGAACGTGGCCTTCTCCTCCGGCGCCGTTATGGGTTTCACCGTGGTAGGCCTGGGCCTGCTGGACGTGTCCATCTGGTTCCTCATTCTGAAGTACATTGCCCACTTTGAGGCCGCCAAGATCGCCCAGACCATGGTCATGTTTGGCATGGGCGCCTCCTTTATGGCCCTGTTCGGCCGCGTGGGCGGCGGCATCTTCACCAAGGCCGCCGACGTGGGCGCCGACCTGGTGGGTAAGGTCGAGGCCGGTATCCCCGAGGACGACCCCCGCAACCCCGCCACCATCGCCGACAACGTGGGCGACAACGTGGGCGACGTGGCCGGCATGGGCGCCGACCTGTACGAATCCTACGTAGGCTCCATCCTGGCCACCTTCGCGCTGGGCGCCGCCGCCTATGCCTCCGAGGGCAAGGTATGGAACGCCATGCTGCTCCCCCTGATCATCGCTGTGGTGGGCGTTATCTGCTCCGTGCTGGGCAGCTTCCTGATCCGCACCAAGGAGAACGCCACCCAGAAGTCTCTGCTGGCCACCCTGCGTAAGGGCACCTACACCGCTGCCGTTCTGGCCGCCATCGCCGCCGCCCCCATCACCTATTTCATCATGGGTTCCTGGGGCCCCTACATCGCCATCCTGGCGGGCCTGATCGCCGGCTGCGCCATCGGCTACTTCACCGAGTACTACACCTCTGATACCTATAAGCCCACCCAAGGCCTGGCCGACTCCACCGAGACCGGCGCTGCCACCACCATCATCGGCGGTATCTCCCTGGGCATGCTGTCCACCGCCGCCCCCATCATTATCATCGGCATCGCCATCATCGTCTCCTTCCTGGCTGCCGGCGGCTCCCTGACCACCGGCGGCGCCAACTATGAGCTGCTCTTCTCCAAGGGCCTGTACGGCATCGGCATCGCCGCTGTGGGCATGCTGTCCACCCTGGGCATCACCCTGGCCACCGACGCCTACGGCCCCGTGGCCGACAACGCCGGCGGCATCGCCGAGATGAGCGGCCTGGGCGAGGAGGTCCGCAACCGCACCGACGCCCTGGACTCCCTGGGCAACACCACCGCTGCCACCGGCAAGGGCTTTGCCATCGGCTCCGCCGCCCTCACCGCTCTGGCTCTGCTGGTCTCCTATGTGGACGTGGTCAAGGGCAAGCTGGACCACGCCATGGACCTGTCCCTCACCAACCCCGCCGTGCTGGTGGGCCTGTTCGTGGGCGCTATGCTCACCTTCGTCTTTGCCGCCCTCACCATGAGCGGCGTGCAGCGTGCCGCCCAGTCCATCGTGGTTGAGGTCCGCCGTCAGTTCCGGGAGATCTCCGGCATCATGGAAGGCAAGGCCGACCCCGACTATGCTTCCTGCGTGGATCTGTGCACCAAGGGCGCTCTGCATGAGATGGTCGTCCCCTCCCTGCTGGCTATCATCGTCCCCGTAGTCGTGGGCCTGATCCTGGGTGCTGAGGCCGTTGTTGGCCTGTTGGGCGGCGTCACCGTCACCGGCTTTGTGGTGGCTGTGTTCATGTCCAACGCCGGCGGCGCCTGGGACAATGCCAAGAAGTACATCGAGAGCGGAAAGCACGGCGGCAAGGGTTCCGATTGCCACAAGGCCGCCGTCATCGGCGACACCGTGGGCGACCCCTTCAAGGACACCTCCGGCCCCTCTCTGAACATCCTGATCAAGCTGTGTTCCACCGTCTCCATCGTGTTCTCCGGTCTGATCACCTCGTTCCACCTGTTCTGATCTTACGGAAGCGCGGGGCCATTTCCAAGCTGGAAATGGCCCCGCTTTTTTCTTTCCCGGGTGTTCTGTTCCGGTCGCGTTCTGACCCTTATTTTACTTGCAACCGGACCGGCATCGTGGGATAATGTGGGTAACGACCCCAAAGGAGGCTCTCATATATGGAAGGCACAAAAGCATACCGCCCGGAAAACCTGCACTACTTGAAAATGCTGGCCCGCCAATATCCCAACGTCCAGGCCGCCAGCACCGAGATCATCAACCTCCACGCCATCCAGAACCTGCCCAAGGGCACGGAGCACTTTATCTCCGACGTCCACGGGGAGTACGAGGCCTTTCTTCATATTCTGAACTCGGCCTCCGGCGTGGTGCGGGAGAAGCTGGACGCCCTGTTTGCCACCACCGTGTCCAAGGCCGATCTGGACCAGCTGGCCACACTTATTTACTACCCCCAGGAGAAGCTGGAGGAGATCGAACGGGAGACGGCCGACATGCGGGAATGGTACCGCATCACCTTCCACCGGCTTATTGAAATGTGCCGGCTGGTCAGCTCCAAATATACCCGCTCCAAGGTCCGCAAGGCCATGCCCCCGGAATACGCCTACATCATCGACGAAATGATCCATACCCATTACGAGGACAAGGACAAGCGGGACTACTACGAGAACATCATCTCCACCATCATCGACATCGACCGGGCGTCCAACTTCCTGGTGCAGCTGTGCGAGCTTATCAAGCGCCTGGCGGTGGACCATCTCCACCTGGTAGGCGACATCTTCGACCGGGGCCCCCGGGCGGACATCATCCTGGACTCCCTGATGGAGTACCACAGCGTAGATATCCAGTGGGGCAACCACGACGTGCTGTGGATGGGCGCCGCCTCCGGCTCCCGTACCCTGGTGGCCACCGTACTGGCCAACTCCCTGCGCTACAACAATCTGGAGGTCATCGAGACGGGCTACGGCATCTCCCTGCGGCCCCTGTCGGTGTTCGCCAACGAGGTGTACAAGGACTGCGACACCCACTGCTTCGAAGTCAAACTTACCGGCGACGACGCCGCCCATTACACCGAGAAGGATAAGCTGCTCTCCGCCCGGATGCACAAGGCCATCACCATCATTCTCTTCAAGCTGGAGGGACAGAAGCTGCTGCGCAACCCCTGCTTCGGCATGGCGGACCGGCTGCTGCTGGACAAGATCGACTACGAAAACAAATGCATCACCCTGAACGGCGTCACCTATCCCCTGGAGGACACCGACTTCCCCACCGTGGATCGCAGCGACCCCTACACCCTCACCGAGGAGGAAGAGGCCCTCATCAGCCAGCTCACCAGCTCCTTCGTCCACAGCGAGAAGCTCCAGCGCCACGTCCGCTTCCTCTACTCCAAGGGCAGTCTGTACAAAATCTACAACGACAATCTGCTCTTCCACGGCTGTATCCCCATGACCGAGGATGGGCAGCTCCAGTCCTTCACCATCGGCGGCGTCACCCTCTCCGGCAAGGATTTTCTGGACTATGCCGATACCAACGCCCGCCGGGCCTACTACAGCAAGCCGGGCACCGCCGAACGGGAGTTCGGCATGGACTTCCTGTGGTTCCTCTGGGCGGGCCGCAACAGCCCTATCTTCGGCCGGGATCGGATGACCACCTTCGAGCGGCGGCTCATTCTGGACGAGTCCACCTGGACCGAGCCCAAGAACGCCTACTACCAGCTCTACAATGACCCCGCCGTGTGCGAGTTCCTGTTGAAGCAGTTCGGCCTGGAGGGCCCCCACTGCCACATCATCAACGGCCATATCCCGGTCAAATCCAAAAAGGGTGAGAGCCCCATGAAGGCGGGCGGCAAGCTGCTGGTCATCGACGGTGGATTCTGCAAGGCCTATCAGAAGACCACCGGCATCGCCGGATACACCCTGATCTACAACTCCTCCTGCTTCCGTCTGGTCTCCCACGAGCCCTTTGTGGGCCGGGCCAACGCCATCCGGGAAAACCAGGACATCACCTCCACCTCGGTGGTGTTCGAGCGGCTGGAGTCCCGCATGAAGATCGCCGGCACCGACGTGGGCCACCAGCTCCAGGAGCAGATCGACGATCTCCTCGCCCTGGTCCAGGCCTTCCGCAACGGCGAGATCGTGGAGGACCACAAGGACTGAGTCTGCACGTCCGGAGTTTCTTTAGTCAGGTACTGAATAAAAGTGACCAAAACGCTTGCGCTTGTCCGAAAAAATTGATATGATGAAAAGCAATTCTACTGCATCGGAGGGAATCGTATGCTGAACATCACCCGTCAGGGCGTCTACTATAAAAACAATGCCTTCCTGCCTGCCCAGGAGGGACTTGCTGCCGGTCTGCCCGCCCCGGAGACGGCAAAGCAGGGCACCATGGCCTGGTCCATTCTGAAGGCCCACAACACCAGCTCCTCCATGGGCGACCTGGCCATCAAGTTTGACGCCATGGCCTCCCATGACATCACCTATGTCGGTATCATCCAGACCGCCAGGGCCTCCGGCATGAAGCAGTTCCCGCTGCCCTATGTGCTCACCAACTGCCACAACTCCCTGTGCGCCGTGGGCGGCACCATCAATGAGGACGACCATGTGTTCGGCCTGTCGGCTGCCAAAAAGTACGGCGGCGAGTTTGTCCCCGCCCACCAGAGCGTTATCCACTCCTATATGAGAGAGCGGTACGCCGCCCCCGGCAGGATGATCCTGGGCTCCGACTCCCACACCCGCTATGGCGCCTACGGCACCATGGCCATCGGCGAGGGCGGCCCGGAGCTGGCCCGGCAGCTGCTGGAAAAGACCTACAACATCTCCTACCCCAAGGTCATCGCCATCTACCTCACCGGCGCTCCCATCCCCGGCGTGGGTCCCCAGGACGTGGCGCTGGAGCTGATCCGCTCTACCTTTAAGGACGGCACCGTCAAGAATGCCGTCATGGAGTTCTTCGGCCCCGGCGTGCAGAGCCTGTCCATGGACTACCGCTCCGGCATCGACGTGATGACCACCGAGACCACCTGCCTGTCCTCCGTCTGGCCCGCCGACGACACCTTGAAGGACCATCTGACGGTACTGGGCCGCGGGGACCAGTTCAAGCCCCAGGCCCCCGCCGACGGCACCTACTACGACGGCGTCATCCATGTGGAGCTGGACAAGATCCGGCCTATGATCGCCCTGCCCTTCCACCCCTCCAACGCCTACACCATCCGGGAGTTTAAGGAGAACATGGAGGACCTGCTCCACCAGGTGGATGAGGACACGGTGCGTCAGCTCAAGCTGAAAAACAAGCCCGCCTCCCTGCTGAACAAGATCGTGGACGGCCAGTTCATGGTGGACCAGGGCGTTATCGCCGGCTGCTCCGGCGGCACTTACCAGAACATCGTCCGGGCGGCCCAGGTGCTGGACGGCCACGCCATCGGCTCCGACCGGTTCTGGCTGTCGGTCTACCCCACCAGCCAGCCCGTCAACCTGGAGCTGACCCGCCAGGGCTATATCGCCTCCCTGATGGCGGCGGGCGCCTCCATCCGCTCCTGCTTCTGCGGTCCCTGCTTCGGCGCCGGCGACGTGCCCGCCAACGGGGCCTTCTCCATCCGTCACTCCACCCGAAACTTCCCCAACCGGGAGGGGTCCAAGCCCTCCGACGGTCAGGTTTCCTACGTGGCCCTGATGGACGCCCGTTCCATCGCCGCCACCGCCCTCAACGGCGGCGCCCTCACCGGCGCGGACGAGCTGCCCAGCGCCCCTGTCGATCCCGCTGTGGAGCCCTTCCGCTATGACGACACCCCCTACAAGGCCCGGGTGTATTTCGGCGTGGGCAAGGCCGATCCCGACCAGGAGCTGGTCTTTGGGCCCAACATCGCCGACTGGCCGGAGCAGGTGGCTCTGCCCGACAACCTGCTGCTCACCGTGTGCTCCGCCATCTACGACCCCGTCACCACCACCGACGAGCTGATCCCCTCCGGCGAGACCTCCTCTTACCGGTCCAACCCCATCAAGCTGTCCGAGTTCGCCCTGAGCCGGAAGGACCCCCAGTACGTCCCCCGAGCCAAGGAGATCCTGGCTGTGGAACAGCTGCGCCGCACCGATCCCGATGCGCCGGCAGTACGGGACGCTTTGATGGGCCACGATCCCGCCAACACCGGCCTGGGCTCCCTGGTGATGGCCCTGAAACCCGGCGACGGCTCCGCCCGTGAGCAGGCCGCCTCCTGCCAGCGGGTGCTGGGCGGCGTGGCCAACCTAGCCGCCGAGTACGCCACCAAGCGCTACCGCTCCAACGTGGTGAATTGGGGCATGCTGCCCTTTATCGCGGAGGATGTGCAGAACTGGAACATCCAGCCCGGCGATAAGCTGTACATCCCCGGCGTGCGCACCGCCCTGGACAGCGGGGCCGACGTGATCCCCGCCGTGCTGCTCCAGAACGGCAGTCAGCGCACCGTCACCCTCCGCCTGCCCGGCATGACCCGCGAAGAGAGAGAAATCATCCTGGCGGGCTGCCTCATCAACTACTACGCCAGATAACGACTTGCAGGGCGCGCCGATGTGCGCCCACCGGTCAGCGAACCGCACTTGACCCAAAAGAACGCAAAAAAGGGCCTGCTGCAAAATGCGTAAACCGCACAAAAGGCCTGTCATTCCGAGAAAAATGGCCGCCCACCGGGCGGCCATTTTTCGTGGGGATCCGTCTCTATTTTCTAGGAAAACGGATTGCCGCGCCAGTGTGCTCACTGGCTCGCAATGACGGACTTGTGCAGAATATCAATTTTGCAACAGGCTCTTTTTATAAAAGAACCGGAGCACTCTCCCGGATATGAGCCGCACAGGGCCCGTCCGGGCTTGGACTGCAAATCGTTCGCAGCCCTTACATCAGCGGCGCAAAGAGCCGCAGCAGGGTCTGCCAGAAGGTCAGGCGCTTGCCCTTATAGTCCTCCGTGACCTCGCGGCACTGCTCAAACGTCTGAAGAAAATCCTTCCGAATGTCCCCCAGGGCGCTGCACCGGCTGAGAAATACGCCGTTTTCAAAGTGAAGATACAGGCTGCGGTAATCCAGGTTGATGGTACCCACCGCCGCCGTCTCCCCGTCACACAGCATCATTTTGGCGTGGCAGAAGCCGGGGGTATACTCAAATACCCGCACACCCCGGTTCACCAGGCAGCTGTAATAGGACCGGGTCACCCGATACACCAGCTTTTTGTCGGGGATGCCGGGGGTAATGATACGCACCTCCACCCCCCGCATAGCCGCCAGGGTCAGCTCCGAGATGAGCTCGTCATCCAGGATCAGGTAGGGCGTCATGATGTACACATAGTCCTTGGCCTGCTTGACCATATTGAGGTAGACGTTCTCGCCCACCTGCTCGTCGTCCAGAGGGCTGTCGGCATAGGGGACCACAATGCCGCCCTCTTTCGCCTGATAGGGCACTTCGGGCAGATAGGGGGCAAAGGCGTCGTCGGTCTCCTTGATCCCGTTCCACATGGTGAGGAACATCACCGTCAGGCTGGGCACCGCGTCGCCGGTCAGCTTGACGCCGGTGTCCTTCCACCATCCGAAGGGGTGGGTCAGATTAAAGTACTCATCCGCCAGATTGTAGCCCCCGGTGAAGCCCACCTTGCCGTCGATAACGGTGATCTTCCGATGGTCCCGGTTGTTCATGAAGATATTGAGCACCGGCAGCAGGGGGTTAAACACCCGGCACTGGATGCCCAGGGCCTGCATCCGCTTGATAAAGGCGGGGCTGATGAAGCCCATGCTGCCCATATCATCATACAGCAGACGCACCTCCACGCCCTGCCTGGCTTTCTCCACCAGGATCTCCTCCAGTCCCCGGAAGGACTGGGAGTCCTCAATGGCGTGATACTCCATAAAGATAAAGTGTTCCGCCTGGCGAAGAGCCTCCTTCTGAGCTTCCAGGCCCTCCTCCGCTGTGGCGTAATAGACCACATCGGTATTGTCATAGGCCGGGAACCCGGCCCGGCGGGAGAGGTAGTGCAGCTGGTTGGCGATCTGCCGGTCCTCTTTCTCCACCCGGGCCAGCACTTCCTCCCCGTCCCCCAGCAGCCCCTCGGTGCGCTGGAGCAGCCTGTCAAACCGCTTGCGCATACCGCGGACACAGTTGGAATGGCCAAACATCAAATAGATGCACACGCCCATGACCGGGAAAAAGAGGATCAGAATGATCCAGGATGCCTTCATAGGGCCGGTCATCTGCTGGCCATACAGGTTCAAAACCACCAGGAAGGCCAGCAGGCTGGTCACCAGAGAGACCACATAGTAGTAATCATTGAGCAGCAACACCAGACCTACGATCCACACCGCCTGGAGCAGCACGCTGACGGCCACAAAAAGCGCCCGCCCCACACTGTTCTTTACCCGCTTGGTACGACTGCTGTCCAAATCTATCACCTCGCTCAGATTGACACACAGGTGCCTTAGGACCAGTATAGCCTGTCCCACAGAGAAACGCAACCGTTTCTCCGTCCCGCTTTCCTTCTTTCACAAGCCATCCATGCTTTTTCCCCAAATTGTTGTGAAAGCAGCCAAAGTTCCCCTCCTGCCCTTGCCAAGTGCCTGAAAATCCGATATGATTTGACACAGAACAAGAACAGGAGGGTCCCGCAATGTGGTCTGAGTACGGTCTGTATGCACCTTCACGAGCCGGCTGCGGCATCCGCCTGTCCAAGCCCAGAGTCTAACTCCGTCAGGGCATCCGTATATCGGGTGCCCTGATTTATTTTTTCTATGCCAAAAATATTTTTAGATGCACAGGAGGGTTCTATGAGCAAAAAAGTCGCCGTTATCATGGGCTCCGATTCCGATTTGGACACCATGCGTCCCTGCATCCAGCGTCTGCGTTCCTTCGGCATTCCTGCCGAGGTCCGCATCATCTCCGCCCACCGTACCCCCGCTGCCGCCGAGGAGCTGGCCTCCCACGCCGCAGAGAACGGGTTTGGCGTCATCATCGCCGCCGCCGGCAAGGCCGCCCATCTGGCGGGTGTCCTGGCGGCCTACACCACCCTGCCCGTCATCGGAGTGCCCATCAAGACCTCCATGATGGGAGGACTGGACTCCCTGCTCTCCATGGTGCAGATGCCCAAGGGCATCCCCGTGGCCTGCGTAGCCGTGGACGGCGCCGACAACGCCGCCATCCTGGCCGTCCAAATGCTGGCTCTCTCCGACCAGGAGCTGACCCATAAGCTGGCCTGCTTCAAGGCCGATATGGCCGCCGAGGTGGCCGCCAAAGACCAGAAAATTCAGGAGGAGATCTGATCATGGAAAAGAAGCTTGTTTACACCGGAAAGACCAAGGACGTGTTCGCTCTGGACAACGGCAACTACCTGCTCAAGTTCAAGGACGACTGCACCGGCAAGGACGGCGTGTTCGATCCCGGCGAGAACGCCGTGGGCCTGACCATCGACGGTGTGGGCGATGTCAACCTGCGCATGTCCATCTATTTCTTTGAGAAGATCAACGCCGCCGGCATCAAGACCCACTATGTCTCCGCCGACCTGAAGGACACCACCATGGAGGTCCTGCCCGCCAAGGTCTTTGGCCAGGGTCTGGAGGTCATCTGCCGCCACAAGGCCGTGGGTTCCTTCTTCCGCCGCTATGGCGAGTATATCCAGGAGGGCGCCGACCTGCCCGCCTATGTGGAGACCACCTTTAAGAACGACGAGAAGGGCGATCCCCTGGTCACCAAGGACGCTCTGGTGGCCCTGGGCGTCATGACCGAAAAGCAGTACGACGACATCAAGAGCATGACCCAGAAGATCACCCAGATCGTGGCCGATGATCTGAAGGAGAAGGGCCTGGTGCTCTATGACATCAAGTTCGAGTTCGGCTACGATGCCAACGGCGACGTGATGCTCATCGACGAGGTGGCCTCCGGCAATATGCGCGTGTATAAGGACGGTCAGTACGTGGACCCCATGACCCTGTCCAAGCTGTTTTTCGCCTGATTTGGATATGAATGCTACTGCAGAGAGGTGTAACTGACCATGGGTGGATTTTTTGGCGCCGTTTCCAGGCGTGACTGCGTGATGGACGTGTTTTTCGGCACGGACTACCACTCCCATTTGGGGACCAAACGGGGCGGTATGGCGGTGTATGACCCTGAGATCGGCTTCCAGCGACAGATCCACAACATCGAAAACACCCCCTTCCGCACCAAATTCGACAAGGATCTGGAGGACTTTAAGGGTTGCTCCGCCATTGGCTGCATCAGCGATACCGACCCTCAGCCTCTGCTGGTGCGCTCCCACCTGGGTCTGTACGCCATCATTACCGTTGGCATCATCAACAATTCCGACGCCCTGATAGAACGCTATTTCTCCGACCACGGCCACCAGTTCATGGCCATGAGCTCCGGCAAGGTCAACTCCACCGAGCTGGTCGCCGCCCTCATCAATCAGAAGAGCGATCTGGTGTCCGGCATCCGCCACGCCCAGGAGGAGATCCGCGGCTCCTGCACCATGCTGCTCCTCTCCCCGGACGGCATCATCGCCGCCCGGGACCGGCTGGGCCGTCTGCCCGTGCTGGTGGGTCAGAATGAGGACGGCTGCTGCGTCTCCTTCGAATCCTTCGCCTACCACAAGCTGGGCTATACCAACGCCTATGAGCTGGGTCCTGGCGAAATCATCAGGATGACGGCCGACGGCTGGGAAACACTGGCCCCCGCCGGGGATAAAATGCGGATCTGCGCCTTCCTGTGGACCTATTACGGCTACCCCAACTCCAACTACGAGGGGGTCAACGTGGAGGTCATGCGCTACTGCAACGGCGAGATCATGGCCCGGGACGAGGTGGCCCAGGGACGGCTGCCCAAGGTAGATTATGTGGCCGGTGTCCCCGACTCCGGCGTGCCCCACGCCATCGGCTTTGCCAACCGCAGCGGCAAGCCCTTCGCCCGCCCCTTTGTCAAATATACCCCCACCTGGCCCCGCTCCTTCATGCCCGCCAACCAGGCGGCCCGCAACCAGGTGGCCAAGATGAAGCAGATCCCCGTGCCCGAGCTTATCGAGGGCAAGAAGCTGCTCTTTGTGGACGACTCCATCGTTCGGGGCACCCAGCTGCGGGAGACGGTGGAATTTCTCTACGAGTCCGGCGCCGAGGAGGTCCACATGCGCTCGGCCTGTCCCCCCATCATGTACGGCTGCAAGTACCTGAACTTCTCCCGCAGCAACTCCGACATGGAGCTGCTGGCCCGCCGCACCATTCAGGAGCTGGAGGGCGACGAGGGACAGCAGCACCTGGAGGAGTATGCCGATTCCTCCACCCAGCGGGGTCAGTGCATGCTCAAGGCCATCTGTGAGAAGCTGGGCTTTGACTCCCTGGGCTATCAATCCCTGGACGGTCTGCTGGAGGCCATCGGCATCGACCGCGACAAGATCTGTACCTACTGCTGGACAGGAAAGGAATGACCGACATGAAAAACTCTCACTCTGGTTCCTATGCCGCCGCGGGCGTGGACGTCACCGCCGGTTATGAGTCGGTGGAGCGCATCAAGCCCATGGTGGAATCCACCTATATCCCCGGCGTGCTGGGCACGCTGGGCGGCTTCGGCGGCATGTTCGCTCCCGACACCGCTGGCATGAAGAAGCCGGTCCTGGTATCCGGCACCGACGGCGTGGGTACCAAGCTGCGCCTGGCCCAGCTGATGGACAAGCACGACACCATCGGCATTGACTGCGTGGCCATGTGCGTCAACGACATCATCTGCGGCGGCGCCGCCCCCCTCTTCTTCCTGGACTACATCGCCTGCGGCAAAAATGATCCCGCCCGCATCGCGGACATCGTGGCCGGCATCACCGAGGGCTGCCGCCAGGCCGGCTGCGCCCTGGTGGGCGGCGAGACCGCCGAGCACCCCGGCCTGATGGCGGACGACGACTACGACGTAGCCGGTTTCTCCGTAGGCATCGTGGACGAGGAGAAGATCATTGACGGCCGGGACCTGGCGGCTGGGGACGTGCTCATCGGCCTGGGCTCCAGCGGCGTCCACTCCAACGGCTTCTCCCTGGTCCGCAAGGTACTGGACGTGGAGCACGCCGATCTTCACGCCCCCATGGAGGAGCTGGGCGGCAAAAGCCTGGGCGAGACCCTGCTCACCCCCACCCGCATCTACGTCAAGACCGTCCAGTGCCTGCTGAAAAACGGCATTCATGTCAAGGCCATCAGCCACATCACCGGCGGCGGTCTCTATGAAAACGTGCCCCGGATGATGAAGGAGGGGCTCACCGCCCAGATCGAGACCTCCTCCTTCCCCGTCCCCCCCATCTTCGACCTTATCGCCCGGCGGGGCGACATCCCCATGCGGGACATGTACAACACCTTCAACATGGGTCTGGGCCTGATCCTGGCCATTCCCAAGGACGAGGTGGGCCAGGCCAAAGAGCTCCTCTGCCGCGCCGAGGAGCGGGCCTATATCATCGGCTCCGTGGTGGCCGGCGACGCCGGGGTGGAGCTGGTATAACAGAGTGAAGACAGGAGATAGAAGAGTGAAGAAATTATCTCCACTCTTTTATCTCCGCTCTAACGCAGGAGGTGTTCCTTATGAGCAAAAGAATTGCGGTGCTGGTCTCCGGCGGCGGGACCAATTTGCAGGCTCTCATCGGCGCCCGTGACCGGGGTGAGCTGGGCGGCGGCGAGCTGGCCGCCGTCCTCTCCTCCAGAGCCGACGCCTACGCCCTGGAGCGGGCCAAAAACGCCGGTATCCCCGGCTATGTGGTGGCCCGGAAGGACTACGCCTCCAACCGGGCCATGACCCAGGCTCTGGTGGACAAGCTGAGGGAGCTGGACATCGACCTGGTGGTGCTGGCGGGCTTCCTGCATATCCTGACAGAGGAGATGGTGCAGGCCTACCCCAACGCCATTCTCAATGTCCACCCCGCCCTCATCCCCTCCTTCTGCGGCGCGGGCTACTATGGCCTCCACGTCCACGAAAAGGCCCTGGCCTACGGAGCGAAGATCACCGGCGCCACCGTCCACTTTGTCAACGAGGAGCCCGACGGCGGCCCCATCATCCTCCAGAAGGCGGTGGAGATCCTCCCCGGCGACACGCCGGAGACCCTCCAGCGCCGAGTGATGGAACAGGCCGAGTGGCACATCCTGCCCCAGGCCGTGGCGCTCTTCTGCCAGGGCCGGCTCTCCGTGGATGGCCGAATCGTTACAATCAAAAAAGGGGAATAATATATGAAAATGCTGGATCTGACTGCGCTTCTGCGCTCCAATCCCTACCCCGGCCGGGGCATCGTGCTGGGCCGCTCCGCCGACGACACCAAGGCGGTCATCGCCTACTTCATCATGGGCCGCAGCGAAAACTCCCGCAACCGGGTCTTTGTGGAGACCCCTGACGGCATCCGCACCCAGGCCTTCGACCCCTCCAAGATGACCGACCCCTCCCTTATCATCTACAACCCCGTCCGGGTCTTCGGCTCCTCTACCATCGTCACCAACGGCGACCAGACCGACACCATCCGGGAGGGACTGGCGGCAGGCAAGACCTTTGCCCAGGCGCTCCATACCCGCACCTTCGAGCCGGACTGCCCCAACTACACGCCCCGTATCTCCGGGCTGGTAAAGAAGTCCGGCGACTATGTGCTCTCTATCCTGAAGAGCGCCGACGGAGACCCCGCCTCCTGCCGCCGGTACTTCTTCAACTACGAGAAGCCCCTGGCCGGTCAGGGCCACTTCATCCACACCTACATGGGGGACGGCAACCCTCTGCCCTCCTTCGAGGGCGAGCCGGAACAGGTCGCCATCACCAGCGAGACCCCCGAGGAGTTTGCCCAGCTGATCTGGAACAACCTGAACGAGGACAACAAGGTCTCTCTCTTTGTGCGCTACATCGACCTGATGACCGGCAGCTGGGAGACCGCCATTCTCAACAAGCATCAGTAAGAAGGAGGAAGCACAGACCATGACCGAACTGGAGCTGAAATACGGCTGTAACCCCAACCAGAAGCCCGCCCGCATCTTTATGGAGTCCGGCGAGCTGCCCATCAAGGTGCTCAACGGCAAGCCGGGCTACATCAATTTTCTGGATGCCCTGAACTCCTGGCAGCTGGTGAAGGAGCTGAAGGAGGCCACCGGCCTGCCCGCCGCCGCTTCCTTTAAGCACGTCTCCCCCGCCGGCGCCGCCGTGGGCACCCCCCTCACCGACGTGGAGAAGCAGATCTACTTCGCCGAGGGTATGGACCTGTCCCCCATCGCCTGCGCCTATGTGAAGGCCCGGGGCGCCGACCGGCTGTGCTCCTACGGCGACTGGGCCGCCCTCTCCGACGTGTGCGACGCTCAGACCGCCCGCTATCTGGCCCTGGAGGTGTCCGACGGCGTCATCGCCCCCGGCTACACCGACGAGGCCCTGGAGATCCTCAAGACCAAGCGCAAGGGCGGCTACAACGTGGTGGAGATCGACCCCAGCTACGTTCCCAAGGCCATCGAGCACAAGGACGTGTTCGGCATCACCTTTGAGCAGGGCCGCAACAACTACGCCATCAACGACGACCTGCTGAACAACATCGTCACCGACAGCACGGACCTGCCTGAGGCCGCCCGCCGGGATATGCTCATCTCCCTCATCACCCTGAAGTACACCCAGTCCAACTCCGTGTGCTACGTGAAGGACGGCCAGGCCATCGGCGTGGGCGCCGGTCAGCAGAGCCGCATCCACTGCACCCGTCTGGCCGGCAATAAGGCGGACAACTGGCTGCTGCGCCAGCATCCCAAGGTGCTGGGCCTCCCCTTTGTGGACGGCATCCGCCGCCCTGACCGGGACAACGCCATTGACGTGTACATCTCCGACGAGTACGAGGACGTGCTGGCTGACGGCGTGTGGCAGAACACCTTCAAGGTGCGCCCCGAGGCCCTCACCGCCGAGGAGAAAAAGGCCTGGATCGCCACCCAGTCCGGCGTCACCGTAGGCTCCGACGCCTTCTTCCCCTTCGGCGACAACGTGGAGCGGGCCCGGAAATCCGGCGTCTCCTACATCGTGCAGCCCGGCGGCTCCATCCGGGACGACCACGTCATCGCCACCTGCAACAAGTACGGCATCGTTATGGCCTTTACCGGTATGCGGCTGTTCCACCACTAAAAGGCGCAGTTGGAAGATAGAAGATGGGAGATAGAAGATATGTCCACTGACAGTATTGCCAGGCAAAAAAGCATGGCTTTTGCAAAGCGCATCGTGCGTCTCTATCAATATCTTACCGGTGAGCAGAAGGAATACGTTCTTTCCAAGCAATTGCTCCGCAGCGGTACCAGCATCGGGGCAAACCTGGCCGAGGCAATTTACGCCAGCAGCCGAAAGGATTTTATATCAAAACTCTATATCGCTCTGAAAGAGTGCGCGGAGACCCTGTACTGGCTGGAGCTGCTTTGTGAATGCGACTACCTCCCGCCCCCTCTGTACGATTCTCTCCGCTCAGATTGTGACGAGCTGCGGAAAATGTTGTCTTCTTCCACCAAAACCCTCAGTTAAGTCTATCTTCTATCTCCTATCTCATCACTCCTAACTATCCGAAAGGTTGTGTCTACATGAAAGTTCTGGTCGTAGGCGGAGGCGGGCGGGAGCACGCCATCTGCTGGAAGCTGTCCCAGAGCCCCCATGTCACCCGGCTCTACTGCGCCCCCGGCAACGGCGGCATCGATTCCATCGCCCAGTGTATTCCCATCGCCGCCACCGACGTGGACGGCATGGTGAAGTGGGCCAAGAGCCACGCCATGGATTTCGTGGTGGTGGCCCCCGACGATCCTCTGGCCCTGGGTATGGTGGACGCCATGGAGGCGGCGGGTATCCCCGCCTTCGGCCCCACGGCGGACGCCGCCATCATCGAGGCCAGCAAGATCTTCTCCAAGAACCTGATGAAGAAGTACAACATCCCCACCGCCCGCTATGAGACCTTCACCGACATGGAGGCCGCTCTGGCCTATGTGGAGGAGCAGGGCGCTCCCATCGTGGTAAAGGCCGACGGTCTGGCCCTGGGCAAAGGGGTCATTGTGGCTCAGACCGTGGAGGAGGCCAGGGAGGCGGTCCGCTCCATGATGAGCGACCACCGGTTCGGCGAGGCGGGGGCCAAGGTGGTCATCGAGGAGTGCATGACCGGCCCGGAGGTCACCGTCCTGGCCTTCTGCGACGGGGAGCATCTTCTCTGCATGCCCTCCTCTCAGGATCACAAGCGGGCCTGTGACGGCAACCAGGGCCCCAACACCGGCGGCATGGGCGCCATCTCCCCCTCCCCCAACTATACCACCGCCGTGGCCATCCAGTGTATGCGGGAGATCTTCCTGCCCACTGTGGCCGCGCTGAAGGCGGAGGGACGCCCCTTCAAGGGCGTTATCTACTTCGGCCTGATGCTCACCCCCGACGGCCCCAAGGTGGTGGAGTACAACGCCCGCTTCGGCGACCCCGAGTGCCAGGCGGTGCTCTCCCTGCTGGACACCGACCTGATGGAGATCTTCGCCGCCTGCCGGGAGGGCGCGCTCCATCAGGTGGACATCCGCTGGAAAGCGGGGGCGGCCTGCTGCCTGGTCCTGGCCTCCGGCGGCTACCCCGGCAGCTACCAGAAGGGCTATCCCATCACCGGTCTGAAGGAGGCCGGTGAGACTGCCGTGGTGTTCCACGCCGGCACCAAACTGGACGATAACGGCGACATCGTCACCAACGGCGGCCGGGTCCTGGGCGTTACCGCCACCGGCGACACCCTGGATGATGCCATCAACGGGGCCTACGCCGCCGCCGGGCACATCCACTTCCAGGATATGCACTTCCGCACCGACATCGGGCGGGTGTGATCTGACACAAAAAAGCGTCCGACCGGGAATATTGCCCCGGCCGGACGCTTTTTATGCTGCCGCCGTTTTGCTCCGGCGTTCTCCTCAGTTGAACTTCTCCATCCAGTAGTGGTCGTTATCCTCGCACACCTTGATCCCGTCCTGATAGCGGTAACCCAGCTTCAGATAGAACTCATGGGCGGTGATGGAGGCGGACACCGCCACCCGGCCGGCATCCCGGAAGAGGGGATCGGCTTCCAGGACCTCCATCAGCAGGCGGCCGATACCCTTCCCCTCCCAATCCGGATGCACATAGAGGGCCTGGATAATGCTCTCGCCCGCCTTCTCCTCCGAGGGCACGATCGAGCCGCAGCCCAGCAGCTCCTCCCCCAGCATCGCCACATAGCTGTGCCCGCCGTTCTTCGGGATGGCGGCTACCTGCTCAGGGCTGTAATAGTCCACAAACTCCTGCAGCGCCTCCCGGGTATAATCCCGGATATTGACCTCTATCAGCACCCGCCCGATCAGCGCTGAGACCTCCGCCGCCTGGCGCTCCTCCATGGGACGTATCAAGATCTGTTCCACTTCTATCCGCTCCTTTTCTGCCCGCAGGCACTCCCATTTCCCTCAGTATATTCCTGCTTTTTTATCCTTGCAAGACCTTTTGCAGGGTACGCCTATCCCTCCGGGCACAGGCGCTCCCGCCCGCTGATCTGGTCCAGGTCCACCCGCCACACCGCCGTGTGGGCCAGGTGCTTTTCAATGACCTCCTCCACCCGGTCCGGGCAGTCGGGCGCATATTTCCGGCAGATGGCCCGCAGGGCCTTCTTCTGCTCCTCCGGGTCGGCTACCTCATGGGCCGCCCCCCGGACCACGGCGCAGGTAAACTCCGTCTCGTACTCCGCCTGTACCACTCGCTGCCTGCCCACGGCAGTGAGGCACACCCGGGGATGCCTCCGCAGGCACTCCAGCTTCTCCCCCCGCCGGGCCGAGTGGAAGTAGACCGCCTCCCCCATGCGGACGGCGTTCAGGGGCATGCAATAGGGCTCCCCCTCCCCGTCCAGCACCGCCAGCACCATATAGTCGCACCGGTCCAGGGCCTCCAGCGCCACAGTCCGGCCCGCGTCTCGCTTCATATCCATCCGTCCTTCCCGCCCTGTCGGGCCTGTTCTTGTCCCATCATACCCCAGCCGGCCCCCAGCCGCAAGGAAAACTTTCCGCTCCCCTTGACAGTGACCGGGCTTCCCATATTATAATGAAAAAGACCTTGTTCAAGATAAGTGTGTCTGTACCATTGCGGCGGGGTTCGGGCCGGCCCAGAGGCCGGTCCCTGCGAAAAACCAGCAACCGCTTACAGGGGCCCACCGGTGTGCGCCACCGGTCTGTGAACAACGCGAATGCCAAAAGGAAACAAAAAATAATCGTTCCTATCTGTGGAGAGGATGACTGCTATGACGAATGATGACTGCGCGGATCTGTGTGCGGTCCGCCATATCCACCAGGAGGCCGTGGACCGGGCGGCCCGCGCCATACCGGAAAATCAGACCCTCCGGGACCTGGCAGAGCTTTTCAAGATCTTCGGGGACTCCACCCGCATCAAGATCCTGTATGCGCTCTTTGCATCGGAGATGTGCGTGTGTGATATCGCCGCCCTGCTGGGCATGACTCAATCGGCCATCTCCCACCAGCTGCGGGTGTTGAAGCAGAGCCGGCTGGTCAAGTGCCGCCGGGAGGGCAAAACCGTGTTTTATGCGCTGGCTGACAGCCACGTCCGCACCATTCTGGGGCAGGGCATGGAGCACATCACCGAATAGCGGGAACACTCCGGCAAAAGCCCGCCCTACGCTGTCCGCGCCGGCACCCACGGCAGACGATCGTCCCCCAGAGACAAGAGCGGCCGCCCCGGAGCGCCGCAAAAAGGGCCTGTTGCAAAATTGCTGTTCTGCACAAGTCTGTCATTGCGAGCCAGTGAGCACACTGGCTC
>CAUWDA010000012.1:0-53554 GCA_963557075.1 uncultured Flavonifractor sp.
GCGCGGCTGCACGGTCTCCCGCCGCCGCACGTCCCTGCCGCTCCTCGATCCCCAGCCGCAGCCGCGCAGCCGCCTCCCGGTAGGATCCTGACAAGTCCGATAGTTTCGTCATATACTCCCCCTTGCTGTATCGCCGCCGTCGAGGCGAGACACTTGTCTCTCCACCTGTGGTGCTCCACCGGTCAAAGTGGTACGATCTCATACATCCAAGAAGGAAAAACTTTTCTCAGCGCACCAGGAACGCATAAGGGCCTGATGCAGATGCACTGCAACAGGCCCCCCGTCTCTCTGATGGTTTCATATCCGTTTCCAATTTTGCGCAGAAAAAAAGCAGGCCTTACGCCTGCCATTCGTATTCAACTTTCTCTGTCTCACCCTCATAAAAATATGCCAAGACAGCACAACCCCCCGGCCATCCTAAACGTGACCGGGGGGCTACTTTTCGACCTGGGGTTCAATCACTAGACTTACCTCGACTTTCTACAGATTTGCCACACAGATGATACATCCTAATCTTGAGGTTTCGTTTGCTCACTGTCTCCTGCAACGCACTACCCAGATTTCCGTCTTCAGCAAATTTCGCATCTGAGGTCTTTGGGTCTTCTCGCTTCAATGAGATCGTTGGGAACACGTGTTGCCTAAACTATTTCTTCTGAACCGCCTAGCCAGCTATATTTCGGATGCTCCGGTCCTCCCGAACCAGTCGAAGATTTTTTGAACCCAATACCCTTTCATTTTTCCATTCTGGAACTGTTCAAAATAGCTGGTCCATCGGGAATGCTTGGATTCTTCTGAATCGCTGGATCTGTTTCCATCTTCCTGATCCATTGGAACCTAGCAGTCCGTCTACCCTGTCTGGCTTTCCGGTTTTCCGAACCTCTGACCGATCTGGATCTGTCTGTGTCAAGGCACTTGATTGAATGAGCGTTTGATCAGCCCATCGGGCTCACCTCTTTCTCTTTCTGGCTTAAGTATACTACCCAGTCCACCGTTTGTCAAGCGTTTTTTATTGATTTTTACCTATTTCTTTTTCTCCTCCCTCCTGCTCTTGCAGCATATTGTCCACACCAAATCTGGCTACAGATACTTGACAGCAGCGGCCGCAGCCGCTATAATGAACATCGTTCAATCGAGGTGATCTGATGCACAGCGCTGTAACATCCAGGGAGGATATTCTGAAAGTCAGCCGGGAATTGATTCGCCGGCAGGGCTGGCCAGCCATTCATATCCGCTCTGTCGCCGCCGCCTGCGGCGTATCGGTGGGCTCCATTTACAACTATTTTGGTTCCAAATCCGCGCTGGTGTCCGCCACGGTGGAGAGCATCTGGTGCGAGATCTTCCACCGCCCGGAGGATGGCGCTGTATTTCAGGACACACTGGCCTGCGTGGTTTGGATTTATGAGCGGCTGGAATATGGTTGCCGTCAATATCCCGGCTTCTTCACGCTCCACCCGCTGGGCTTCATGAAAGAGGACCTGCTGGATGGGATGCTGCGGATGCAGCAGACCTGGCAGCACATGACGGACGGCCTGTGCGCCGTTCTGCAGCGGGACCCCCATATCCGTCCCGGCGCATTTACGGAGCAGTTTACGGCAGAGAGCTTTGCGAACGTCCTGTTTTCTCTGCTTCTGTCGGCCCTGTTACAGCAGAATTACGACCCGGCCGCCGTGCTGGAGATCGTGCGCCGGACCCTTTACTGAAAATTTCCCACACTTTAGTGGGAAATTTTTACCTCGAATTTTGAACATCGTTCACCAAAAGGAGCGTCCTATGAAAGTCAAACGAAACACTCTGCTGCTTCTGGCCTTTCTGGTGTGGGGCATTGCGGGCTTCAACGTCCTCCGCCTGGGGCTATTGGCCTACCCGCCCTATCTGTCCGCCCTCAATTTTCTGGGCTCCGCCCTGGTCTTTGCCGTATTTCAGGTCCTGATCTTCGGCAGACTGGTCAAAAAGCACACCGCCCGTATCGACGGCTATCAGGAGGAGCGGATCTTCTTCCTCCATTTTTTTGACGTCAGATCCTTCGTGATCATGGCAGTCATGATGACCGGCGGAATTCTCCTGCGGGCCACCGGCGTGGCTCCTGAGCGCTTTATCGCCGTCTTCTACACCGGCCTCGGCGCATCCCTGCTGCTGGCCGGCCTGCTCTTCGGCCGCAATTATCTCGTGCGCCGCTTTCCCGGCGGCTTCCACCATTCTGTCTGTAAAGGAGTATGATCCATGCAAGCTATTGTAGAAACTCTGTTTGATGCCGTCTACCTGATCGGCGTCATCACCATCGGCATTCTGATGATCCGGGGCAGCCGCGGAAACCGGCAGTTCCGTCTCTTCGGCTGGATGGCCGTTGTACTGGGGGCGGGGGACGCCTTTCATCTGGTGCCCCGGGCCATCGCTCTGTGTACCAGCGGCTTGGACCAGTTTACCGTTCCGCTGGGACTGGGCAAGTGGATCACCTCGGTCACTATGACGGTGTTCTATGTGCTGCTCTACTATGTCTGGCGGCAGCGCTACCGCGTCACCGGGCAGACCGGTCTCACCGCCGCGGTATATATTCTGGCAGGGCTGCGGGTCATCCTGTGCATGATGCCCCAGAATCAGTGGCTCAGTGCTAACGCTCCCCTCTCCTGGGGCATCTACCGCAACATTCCCTTTGCCCTGCTGGGCCTGCTGGTGATCGTGCTGTTCTACCGCAGCGCCAAGGCCAACGGCGACCGGGCTTTCCGCTGGATGTGGCTCACCATCGTGCTGAGCTTCGGCTTCTATCTCCCGGTCGTGCTGTGGGCAGATACCGTGCCCATGATCGGGATGCTGATGATCCCCAAGACCTGTGCCTATGTCTGGACCGTGCTCATTGGATACTCGGCCATGAAGCAGGAGTGCCGGAAGTAAGGAGGTTTTTATGAAACGCTACATCAATACCGCCATGCTCTACGCCATCCTGGCCATGGTTGGCGGCGTGTTTTACCGGGAATTCACCAAATTCAACGGTTTTTCCGGCCAAACCTCCCTCTCTGTGGTCCACACCCACTATTTCCTGCTGGGGATGGTGTTTTTCCTGATGCTGCTCCTGCTGGAAAAGCTTTTTTCCTTCTCCGGCGCAAAGACCGGGCGGGTCCTGATCCTCTACCACGTCGGCCTTAACCTGACCTGCGTGATGCTGGTGGTACGGGGCGTGACCCAGGTGCTGGGCACCCCGCTCTCCTCCGGCATAAGCGCCGCGATCTCCGGCGTCTCCGGCATCGGACACATCCTGCTGGGGGTCAGCCTGGTGCTGGTGCTGGCCCAGCTCCGGCGGGCCGTCTGTGCTGGAACGGACTAAGTCTCTCTCCAAAGCTAAAATGCCCCGCCTGACCCTCTGCGGTCAGGCGGGGCATCTATCTGTCACGTTCCGGCATCCGGCTGTGGCTCCACATACAGAAGGATCTTGGTCACATATTCCCGCTCGTCGCCAGTGGAGAGATAATCGTTAATGGCCAGCTCATACGCATCAGAAACGATCTTCATCTGGTGTTCCTGGGCATATTCCATCAAACGGCAATAGGCCCGCCCAATAGAGGGATAGTCCCCCACGTGATAGGTGACCAGGCACTGACCCTCCGGCAGCGCTGTCACATCCTTCGTGTGCCGGCTCTTTTCGATGGGGAGAAAGACCTGCGTGGCCTCGGTGTACCGCCCTGACAGCAGGTTTTCATAGGGGATGACCGCGCCGCTCTGGAAAAAACAGGAATGTGTTCCCGGAAGGCCCGGACAAAGCACTGCTTGGTGGCCAGGCTGGTCTGTTCCAGGGTGTATGGCGGTTCCACCGCCTGCGTCAGCAGATACCGGCGCTTCACCTGCTCCAGCGTGACCCGCTCCCCCCACTCCCGGACGTCGCGGGCATGTTCCAGCTGGGCGCAGCGGTGCTCTACCCGGCTCTTCAGCATCTGCAATTCTTCAATCTGACTAGTCAGGACGGAGAGCTGCCTTTTCATGGCCAGGATGGAGCTGTCCGCGGTGTAATCCTGCATATACACCCGGATCTCATCCAGAGAAAGCCCCATTTTCTTCATCAATAAGATGGTATCCAGCGCATCCAGCTGGCTGGAGCTATAATAGCGGTACCCGTTGTCCGGGTCCACATAGGCGGGCTGGAACAGACCGATCTTATCGTAAAAGATCAGGGTCTGCCGGGAGATATTCTGAAGTTTGGAAAGCTCTCCGACGGAAAAGAAACTGTTCATACTGCCCCCTTGACATTATAGCTGCTATATAGTTTATACTACATGACAACCTGAATTTTAGCAAGGGGTCGTCGATCATGAAGTTACGAATCACATCTCTCTGGTCCAGGCTGTGGGACGGCCTGACCGCAAAAAAGCTGCTGCTGATCCTGATCGGCGCCGCGATCTGTTCCTTTGGCATCCACAATATCCATCAGCGGGCCGATATCACAGAGGGCGGCGTCATTGGCCTGATGCTGCTGATCGAGCACTGGTTCCATATCTCGCCGGCGTATCTCACGCCCATCCTGGATCTCACCTGCTACCTGCTGGCCTACCGCTTCCTGGGCGGGCAGTTCCTGCGCATCTCCCTGCTCTCCACCACCTGTATCTCTCTGTTTTATAAATTGTGGGAGCAGTTCCCGCCCATGCTGCCCGACCTGTCGAACGCTCCCCTGGTGGCGGCGGTGGCCGGCGGTCTTTTCGTGGGCCTCGGTGTGGGGCTCATCGTGCGCCAGGGCGGCTCCAGCGGCGGCGACGACGCGCTGGCCCTCTCCATCGCCCAGATGACCCAGTGCCGTCTCTCCAGGGCCTACCTGCTCACCGATGTCACCGTTCTGGTCCTCTCCCTGAGCTATATCCCCATGACCCGGATCGCCTTTTCTCTGGTAAGCGTCACCTTCTCCTCCTTCCTCATCGACCGGGTGCGGAGCTACCAACCTCCCGCCCAGGCGGTGCCTGAGACCTGATAATATTCTTTGCCCGCTCTATGCGCCGATGCCAAAGAGGAGCAGGAGCACCCCGTAGACCGCGCTGGCGCCCAGGCCGCACACGATGACCGGCCCGGCAATGGAGAACATCTTTGTGCAGCTGCCGCAGATGATCCCCTCCCGGTTGAACTCCAGCGCCGGGGCTGCCACCGCGTTGGCAAAGCCGGTGATGGGGACCAGGGTACCCGCTCCTGCGTGCTTGGCCAGCTTGTCGAACCAGCCCAGCCCGGTAAACAGGGCGGCCAGAAAAATCAGCGTGACCGAGGTGGCCGTCCCGGCGTCGGTGCGTTCCAGGCCCCAGTGCTGATACAGCTCCATCAGTCCCTGGCCCGCCGTGCAGACCAGTCCGCCCACCACAAAGGCCCAGAGTAGGTCCTTCCACAGGGGGGACGGTTGGGCCATCCCCGCCACATAGCGCCCATATTCCTCGTTGGTCATGTCCATGCATACCACTCCTTTTCTCTCAGTATGCCGCCCGGCGGAGCGTGATATACACCCTGCATCCCGTGCCGCGCCGGTAAATGATGACAAATTGCTACAAATCGGGGACGGGCCTTGCGCCCGCCCCCCCTTTGCTTTACAATGGGGTTACATAATATTTTGGAGGCCCGCCATGAAACTGCCTGTCCGCCTGTCTGCCGCCGCTGTGGCGGCCCTTCTTCTGCTGTCCCCTGCCGCCCAGGCCCTGACTCCTGACCAGGCCCGGGCGCTGCTGGATAACTTTTATGTGGACCCGGTGCCCCAGCAGGTGCTGGACCAGCCCACCGTCCCTGATATGCTCCGGGCTCTGGGGGACCCCTATACCCAGTACTTTACCGCGGAGGACTACGCCGCCTTCAGCGCCTCCCTCTCCGACGTCTATCAGGTGGGGGCCGGTCTGTCTCTGGTGGCCGCCGACGGCGGACTGCTGGTGCGCCGGGTCATTCCCGGCTCCGCAGCAGAGGCAGGCGGGCTTTGCGCCGGTGATATCGTGACGGCCGTGGACGGCCGGCCGCTGGTCGGCCTGTCTCTGGAGGAGGCCAGCGGCCTGATGACCGGCCAGGCGGGCAGCACCTTTCAGCTGACCTACCTGCGAGCGGGCCAGCCCTGTACCGTCACCCTCACCCGCCGCGCCTTTGTGGTGCCCACCGCCTACGCCGAGCTGGTGGACGATCACATCGGCTACCTGACCTGTGATGCCTTCGGCGGCGAGACCACCAGCCATGTGTCACAGGCGCTGGAGACCTACGGCGACCAGGCCGACCGCTGGATCCTGGACCTGCGGGACAACGGCGGGGGCAATCTGGACGCTGCGCTTCAGACCATCACCTGCTTTACCGGCCCCAATGACCGGCTGGCCTATCTGATGCAGCAGAACGGCGCGCTCTCCGCCGAGGGCGGCCAGAGCCGCCAGCAGAACGACGACCCCCTCATCGTGCTCACCAACCGTTTCTCCGCCAGCGCCTCCGAGCTCTTCGCCGCCGCCATCCGGGACACCGGCTCCGGCCTGCTGGTGGGGGATCGGACCTATGGCAAGGGGGTGGCCCAGATCCTGCTGGACGACAGTCTCTTCCCCGAGTGCTTCTCTGAGGGGGACGCCCTCAAGATCACCGCCTACCGCTTCTATGGCCCCGCCGGTACCAGCAACGATACCGCGGGAGTCATGCCCCATCTGCTGGTGGAGCAGGACCTGGCGGACGAGGTTGCGGTGCTCCTCTCCGCCCCCGCCCCCCGGACGAATACCGGCGGCACGGTCCGCATCGACTGGAACGGAGCCTGGTACATCGACCTGGAGCAGGCCTGCTCCGCCGAATTCCGCCCCGCCTTTACCGCCCTGCTGGAGGCCCTTCCCGACGGGATCCGGATCCAGCGGGGGACGGAAACCGGATGGACCCCTGTCACCCCGGAGGCTCTGGCCGCGGAATGCGGCCTTACCGATTATGTCCCCCGGGGCTTTCGCGATACCGCCCAGTCCCCCTATGCCGGCCAGATCGACCTGCTGGCCACCTATGGTATGCTGCTGGGCGCCGGAGATGGCTCCTTCCGCCCCTCCGAGGTCCTGTCCCGGGGACAGCTGTGCGTTTTGCTGGCCCAGGCCCTCAACTGTAACGTGCCCGCCGGGGACAGCCTGTTCTCCGACGTCTCCATGAAGGACTGGTACGGCCCCGCAGTCAACGCCCTGGCCTCCATGGGCCTGGTGACCGGCGTGGGAGAGGGGCGCTTCGCCCCGCTGGAGCCGGTGAGCCACGAGCAGTTCATCGCCATTCTGGCCCGGCTGGGCCGGCGGATGGACCTGGACCTCAACCGCGCCTGGCGGGAGCGCCCCGACGCGGCGGAGGCCGCCTACGCCGGATACTCCGGCTGGGCCTGGCCCTCCGTGTGGCTGCTGGACCAGGATGAGGAGGGTCTGCTGTGGGCCGCCCCTGAGGAGATCGACCCTGCCGCCCCCACCACCCGTGAGGAGGCCGCCGCCCTCACCTGCGCCCTCCTGTGCCGGCTCAACCTGCTCCCCTCTCTCATCTGAGTACAAGTCCCCCTCTGCCCCATAGTTTCCGGCCCTCAGCATAAACAATTCCACATAACAAAAGCCGAGCAGGAGCCTCCGATCCCGGGACTCCTGCTCCCTTTTTCTTTGCGCTCATGCCGCAGGCTCCTGTCCCGCAGCGGGTCCTTTTCCGGCCTTCTTCACAGAAACTTCATCATTTCCGCCCCCCTTTCTCCCTGTTTCCGCATGGACTTTTCCTGCCGTCTATGGTAGAATGGTGTGAAATTATGGACTTGTTCCAATCGGAGGCAATACAATTTGAGGACAGATGTTTTGGGCGTCGGATTTGACGATCTGACGCTGGAGGAGGCCGCCCAGGCCGGCGCCCGTCTGGTGGAGGCCGAGGGCTTCCACTATGCGGTGACCCCCAATCCGGAGTTCCTTCTGGCCGCCCGGAAAAACCCCGATTTCCAGCAGGCTCTGCTGGGGGCGGACCTGGTGCTGGCCGACGGGATCGGCGTGGTCTATTCCGCCAAGATCCTGGGCCGTCCCCTGAAGGGGAAGGTGCCCGGCATTGATTTTGCTCAGCGGCTGCTGGCCTGGATGGCAGGCCACGGCAAGCGGCTCTTCCTGCTGGGGGCCAAGCCCGGCGTGGCCGAGCTGGCCGCCGCCAACCTGAAGAGCACCTACCCCGGTCTTATCGTGTGCGGCACCCACGACGGCTACTTTCAGGAGGACGGCCCGGTGGTGGAGTCCATCCGCGCCTCCGCCGCCGACGTGGTCTTTGTCTGTCTGGGTGCGCCCAAGCAGGAGTTCTGGATGGTGAACAACGGTCCCGCCTCCGGCGCACACCTGATGATCGGCCTGGGCGGCTCCCTGGATGTGTTCGCCGGCGTGGTGGACCGGGCCCCACAGGCGTTTCAGAAGCTGGGCCTGGAGTGGCTCCACCGGCTCATCAAGGAGCCAAAGCGCATCGGCCGCATGGCCAAGCTGCCCCTGGTGCTGTGGTATGCGCTGGTGGCCCGGATCAGGAGGCATTGAGATGGCAGGAAAGCTGATCGTGTTCGAGGGGACCGACGGGTCGGGCAAGTCCACCCAGTTCAAGCTGCTGTGCCAGCGGCTGGAGCAGGAGGGCATCCCCTTCCGCCGCCTGGTGTTCCCCCAGTATCAGGAGCCCTCTTCCGCCCTGCTGCGGATGTATCTGGGCGGTGAATTCGGCTCCCATCCCTCCGATGTCAACCCCTATGCCGCCTCCACCTTCTACGCGGTGGACCGGTACGCCTCCTGGAAGAAGGTGTGGGGCGAGTACTATCAGTCCGGCGGCCTGGTGCTGGCCGACCGGTACACCACCTCCAACGCCGTCCATCAGGCCTGTAAGCTGCCGGAGGACCAGTGGGAGGATTTCTTCCGCTGGCTGTTCGACTTTGAGTGCTCCAAGCTGGGTCTCCCCCTCCCCGATGAGGTGCTCTACCTGGATATGCCGACGGACCGTGCGGTGGAGCTGCTGCGCAGCCGGGAGGCCGCCACCCACACCAGGGGGGATATCCACGAGGTGGATACCGGCTACCTGGCTCTGTGCCGCCGCACCGCCCTGCGGGCGGCCCAGTGTCTGGGGTGGAAGCGGGTGCCCTGCGTGGACCCGTCGGACCGCCTGCGCTCCATTGAGGAGATCCATCAGGACATCTGGGCCGCAGTGGCCCAAATCATAACATGAGGTGCAGTTTTATGGTAGCCATTTTACTGGGTCATGGTTTTGAAGAGAGCGAAGCTCTGGTCCCCGCCGACCTGCTCCGCCTGGCCGGGATCGAGACCGTGCTGGTGGGCCTGGACGCCCTCCAGGTCACCGGCGGCCACGGGATCACCGTCACGGCGGATACCACCCTGGACCAGCTGGAGCCCGACCAGCTCCGGATGCTGGTGCTGCCCGGCGGGCTGGGCGGGGTGGACGCCATCCAGTCCGATCCCCGGGCCATGGGGCTCATCCAGCGGTGCAGCGACCGCGGCTGCTGGCTGGCCGCCATCTGCGCCGCCCCCACCATTCTGGCCCGGGCCGGGCTCCTGGACCGCCGTCAGGCCGTCTGCTACCCCGGCATGGAGGACGAGATGGGCTCCGCCGTGGTGCAGAAGGGGACCCCCGTCGTGGTGGACGGACACATCGTCACCGGCGAGGCCGCCGGCTCCGCCTTCCCCTTCGGCCTGAAGCTGGTGGAGGTACTGAAGGGGGCCGATGCCGCCGCCCAGGTGAAAGAGAGTGTCCACTATCACGGCTGAGAAGGCCGCGCTCCGCCGCCGGGCGCTGGCCTGGCTGGATGCCCTTTCCCCCGCAGCCCGGGCAGCCAGTGACGCCGCCCTCTTCCGCCGGTTCCTCTCCCTGCCCCAGGTGGGCAGCGCCTCCACGGTGTTTCTCTACTGCGGCATGGGCAGTGAACCGGACACCATTCGCCTGCTGGCCCCTCTGGCCGCCGCCGGGAAGTCGGTCTGTCTGCCCCGGTGTCTGTCGGGCTGCCGGATGGAGGCCCGGCAGGTCCTGCCGGACAGCGCCCTGATCCGCCATCCCTATGGTATGCTGGAGCCGGGAGAGGCTTGTCCCCCGGTCCCGCCGGAGGAGATCGACCTTGCCCTGGTACCCGGCCTGGTCTTTGACCGGTCCGGCGGGCGGCTGGGCCGTGGCGGAGGCTTTTATGACCGCTGGCTGTCCGGCTTCTCCGGCGTCACCGCCGCCCTCTGCCGGGACAGTCTGCTGGTGGACGCCGTGCCCCGTCTCCCCCACGACCTGGGGGTAGATCTGGTGCTCACCGAGACCGGCCTGTACGGCCCGTCCCTTTCTGTTCCTGAAACAGGCGGGGCCTGAGGCCCCGCCCGCAGCTACGTACGGCTCAGCAGCAGCCGTCGTTGCAGCCGCAGCTGCCGCCGCAGCCACAGCTGTTTCCGCAGTTGTTCCCGCAGCTGTTGCCGCAGCTATTCCCGCCGCAGCAGCAGCACAGCAGGATGATGATCAGGATGATCCACAGGCAGCCGTTGCCGCCAAACCCATTATTGCCGAAACCCATTCGTCTCACCTCACTTGTTTGAGCTGACCCATTCTATGCGCCGGCGGGCCCATTGGTTCCGGCCCGCCACTGTTTTTAATGAGGAGTTGAACCTATGTCACAGGAAGAATACCGCAGCGGAGGGACCAGAGATCCCCATTCCCGCAGCAGCCACGGTGGGAAGCACCTGGCTTCCTCCGGCCGTTCCGGTGGCCGTGAGGAGGAGCGCGCCCCGGCCCGCCGCCGGAAAAAGCGCAAGGGCCTGGGCCCCTGGGGCCTGCCCATCTATGTGATCTGTGTGCTGAGCGTCTCCATCCTGCTGGCCTGCGTGGGCTGGATGTGGGCCGGCGACGTTCTGGCCCTGAACAAGCCCGCCCTCACCGCCGTCGTCGAGGTAGCGGAGGGAGATACGGTGGACCAGGTGGCCAGTAAGCTGAAGGAGAAGGGCCTGATCGACTATAAGGGCGTGTTCAAGTTCTTCTGCACCTTCACCCACGTCTCCGGCAGAGCCGGCGACGACGGCGCCAAGATCACCCCCGGCACCTACGAGCTGAACACCGATATGGACTACCGCGCCCTCATCTCCAGCATGGGCTCCAGCTCGGCCAACCGGCTCACCACCACGGTGACCATCCCCGAGGGCACCACCCAGGCCCAGATCTTTGAGATGCTGGAGAAGGCCGGTGTCTCCACCGTGAAGGACCTGACCGAGACCGCCGCCAACTACGATTTCAAGTTCTCCTTCCTCAAGGGGGTGCTGCCCCTGGGGGACGCCAAGCGGCTGGAGGGCTATCTCTTCCCCGACACCTATGAGTTCTATATGGGTGAGGACCCGGTAAGCGTGCTCAACAAGATGATCCTCCGCTTTGACCAGATCTTTACCGAAGAGATGCGCCAGACCATGGCCGCCCAGGGCAAGACCATCAATGACGCCGTTATCATCGCCTCCATGATCGAAAAGGAGACCGACGGCGGCGACCAGGGGAAGATCTCCTCGGTCATCTACAACCGTCTGGACAAGCCCACCAGCGAGACGGCGGGCTATCTGAACATCGACGCCACCATTCTGTACGCCACCGGCGGCACCACCGTGGACCTCAACGCCGATACCCCCTATAACACCCGCACCCATAAGGGCCTGCCCCCCACCGCCATCTGCTGTCCCGGCGCGGACGCCCTCAAAGCGGCAGTGAGCCCCGAATCCACCAACTATTACTTCTATGCCCTGGGTGATGACGGCGTCCACCACTTCTTCACCAACTACAACCAGCATCAGAATTTTATCGCCTCTCAGGAGCTGTACAAGCATGACTAAACCCATCGAACTGCTCTCCCCCGCCGGGGATATGGAGCGCCTGAAGATGTCCCTGGCCTATGGGGCCGACGCGGTCTATCTGGCGGGCAATACCTTCGGTATGCGCTCCTTCGCGGGCAATTTCACCCCCGAGGAGCTCAAGACCGCCGTGGACCTCTGCCACAGCCGTGGCGTGCGGGTCCATGTCACCTGCAACACCATGCCCCGAAACGACGAGGTGGCCCGCCTGCCCGAGTGGCTGTCCTATCTGGACCAGATCGGCGTGGACGCGGTCATCCTGGCCGACGTGGGCACGCTGGCCCTGGCCATCACTCATGCTCCCCACGTGGAGCGGCACATCTCCACCCAGGCCAGTATCGTCAGCTACCAGTCCGCCCGGGCCTGGTACGACCTGGGCGCCGATCGGGTCATCCTGGCCCGGGAGCTCTCCCTGGACGAGATCCGGGAGATCCGGGCCAAGACCCCCGCCGAGCTGGAGCTCGAGGCCTTTGCCCACGGCTCCATGTGCGTCAGCTACTCCGGCCGGTGCCTGCTGAGCAACTATATGACGGGCCGGGACGCCAACCGGGGCGCCTGCGCCCAGCCCTGCCGCTATAAGTACGCTCTGGTGGAAGAGAAGCGCCCCGGCGAGTACTTCCCCATCGGCGAGGACGAGGGCGGGGCCTTCATCATGAATTCCCGGGACATGTGCATGATCGACCACGTCCCGGAGCTGTTGGAAGCCGGGCTCTCCTCCCTCAAGATCGAGGGCCGGGCTAAGAGCGCCTATTACGCCGCCATCGTCACCGCGGCCTACCGCCACGCCATCGACGCGGCGGCGGCCGGGCAGCCGCTGGACCCGGTGTGGCGGGCGGAGGTGGACAAGGTGAGCCACCGGCACTACTCCACCGGCTTTTACTTCGGCCAGCCCGGCCAGTACACCGCCGATGCCCGGTATATCCGGGACTGGCAGGTGGTGGCGGTGGTCACCTCCTGTGACGCCGCCGGCAACGCCACGCTCTCCCTGCGCAACAAGTTTTCTCAGGGTGACGAGCTGGAGCTGGTGGGACCCGATGTGGCCGCCATCCCCTTTACGGCGGGCGAGATGACCGACGCCGACGGCTTCCCCCTCACCCAGCCCCGGACGCCTCAGATGGTCTTCCACATGAAGCTGCCCAGAGCCATGCCCCCGCTCTCTCTGCTGCGCAGAAAGGCCGTGGGCCTGTGAACCTTTCATCCAATCGCAGGTGGGACTACGATCTGATGCGGGTCATTTCCATGCTCGGGGTCGTCTATCTCCACTCTGCCGCCGGTGCGCTGCGGCAGCTGGGAACTCCCCTATGGCACTTCTCCAATGTGATCTCGTCCCTGGCCACTGTGGCCGTCCCCCTGTTTTTCATGCTCTCCGGCGCGCTTCTGCTTGACCAGGAGCAGACTGCCGACCTGACAGTGCTCTTCCGCAAACGCCTGCCCAAGGTGCTTCTTCCTTTGGCAGCCTGGTCCGCAGTCATCATCTGTCTCAAGGCTTTTTCCGGCGGTCCCCAGGCGGCGTTGGGCAGCCTGCTCCCCCTGCTGAACACCCCGGTCATGGTGCCCTACTGGTTCCTCTACGCCCTGGTGCCCATGTACCTGCTCTCTCCGCTGCTGAAAAAGATGGCTGACGGCCTCAGTGATACCCACTGGAACTACCTGATCGGGCTCTGGCTGGTGTGTACCATCGGCTGGTCCACAGTCACCTCCCTGCTGCCCGACGGAGGTCTGAAGACCGCCCTCACCCAGCACTGGACCCTCAACCTGAACTTTATCGGCGGCTATCTGGGCTATTTCCTGCTGGGCGCCAGACTGGCCCGCCTAAAACAGATGCCCCCGCGCTCCTGGCTGTGGGGCGGCTCCGCCGTTCTCTTCCTCGTCATCGCCGGCGGCACCGCCTGGCTCAGCACCGCGACCGGCACCTATGATGAGCGGTTCAAGAGCTATCTGCACCTCTTTGCCGCTCTGCTGGCCGCCCTGCTGTTCCTGCTGGTCCGTTCCTACGGCCAGACCCGCCGGAGCGGCCCGGTGCTCACCGGCCTGTCCGCGCTCTCTTTCGGCGTCTATCTGATCCATCCCCCGGCCATCCGGTTCTGGGAAAAGGTCTGGACCCACTTTATGGGCTCTGTGACCACCATTCCCCTCCAGCTGGGTTTTTACCTGGCCATTCTGATCAGCTGCCTGCTGGGTGCGTTTGTGCTCTCCTCCATCAAGCCCCTGTGCTGGCTCTTTACCGGTCAGAAGTTCTCCGCCGCCTGCCGGGACTGCAATCTCTTTGCTCTGCTTCCGCATCATCGCAACAAAACTCCAGGCTGAAAACAGCCTGGAGTTTTTTGTGACCTTCGGGACAGTCCTGTCGTTATATGGATGAAAGAGGGTGTTCCTATGAGAGTCCCGCCCCCGGAAAGGGGCATCTTTCCCTGCCGGATCGAAAAGTTGCGGCGACCCCTCTTTATTTTTCCAGACAGTTTTTATTGTATTTCAATAAAAATATATTGACTTGCACGCATTCCCATGATAGAATGCCCCCAAAAGGAGGTCTCTGTCATGGCTGTGGAACACGTGCCCTCCCCCGCCGCCCGGTTCGGCGGCTTTGCCGCGGGGCACTTTGTGGTCACCGCTCTCTGCGCCCCCCTGCTGTTCCTGACGCCCGGACTGCTGGGGTCGGTCTCCACGCCCCTGCGAGCACTGCTGTTGATGGCGGTTTGCTATCTCCCCGCCGGGTGGATCGTGGCTTCCCTCCGGGGCTGGGGGCGTCCCTCCCCCAGGGAGGGGCTGAAGGCTGTGCTCTATCCCGCCCTGTTCGCCTGGGGCTGGGCCTTTGGCGGCTGGCTGCTGTTCTGCTGCTCCTCCCTGCTCAGCAGTATTGGCTTTCTGATGCTGATGAGCACCTATTTCCTGGCCGCCCCCTCCTTTGTCCTGATGCTGACCGCGCTGGAGCAGATCGCAGACATCACCGCCTGGAACGCCTTCGGCCTCATCTGGTATCTGTGTATATTCCTGGCGGGGCTTCTTCCGCCGCTGCTCTTCTTCGCAGGGTCCCTGCTCCCTAAGAAACGGTTGACAAAGGCGGAAAATGTGATAAAATAAGGCAGTTAAAGTGCAATGACGAAGCCAAGCAGGCCACGCCGCGACCAGCGAGAGGGGAGAGTGCAAGCCCTCCGCGACACGGACCTGCGCGCCACTTCATCAGCCGCCCGGGAGGACCGGGACGCCTCATCCCCGTTATCGGATGCAATGAGATGCGCCTTTGGGCGCAGATCAGGGTGGTACCGTGGAGTTAACATTGCTTCGCCCCTGACACTGTCAGGAGCGAAGCTTATTTTTTGCAAAAGAGGAGAATCAATATGCCCAAGAACTTCGGTCTGAACGAACTGCGGGAGATGTTCCTGTCCTTCTTTGAGAGCAAGGGACATCTGCGCCTGCCCAGCTTTTCCCTGATCCCCCAGAACGACGCCTCCCTGCTGCTCATCAACAGCGGCATGGCGCCCATGAAGCCCTTCTTCACCGGCGAGCAGGAGCCCCCCCGTCACCGGGTGACCACCTGCCAGAAGTGCATCCGCACCGGCGACATCGAGAATATCGGCCACACCGCCCGCCACGGCACCTATTTTGAGATGCTGGGCAACTTCTCCTTTGGGGACTACTTCAAGAACGAGGCCATCCACTGGGCCTGGGAGTTTTTGACCAGCCCCGAGTGGGTGGGTCTGGACCCCAACCGGCTGTATCCCTCCGTGTTTGCCGGCAATGAGACCACTCCCGCCGACGATGAGGCCTTCCGCATCTGGAACGAGGAGATCGGCATCCCCGCCGACCACATCTTCAAGTTCGGCAAGGAGGATAACTTCTGGGAGCATGGCTCCGGTCCCTGCGGCCCCTGTTCCGAGATCTACTACGACCGAGGCGAGAAGTGGGGCTGCGGCAAGCCCGGCTGCACCGTGGGCTGCGACTGTGACCGCTATATCGAGGTGTGGAACATCGTGTTCTCCCAGTTCGACAACGACGGCGAGAACCACTACACCGAGCTCAAGCAGAAGAACATCGACACCGGCATGGGCCTGGAGCGCCTGGCCTGCGTGTGTCAGGACGTGGCCTCCCTGTTCGACGTGGACACCGTCATGAACATCACCAACAAGGTCAGCGAGATCACCCACGCCCATTACGGCGAGACCGCCGCCAAGGACGTCTCCCTCCGGGTCATCACCGACCACATCCGCTCCGCCACCTTCATGATCTGCGACGGCGTGCTCCCCTCCAACGAGGGCCGGGGCTACGTCCTGCGCCGCCTGCTCCGCCGGGCCGCCCGCCACGGCAAGCTGCTGGGCGTCAACGAGCCCTTCCTGTATGAGGTGTGCGACACCGTTATCCACGAGAATGAGGGTCACTACCCCGAGCTGCGGGAGCGGCAGGACTATATCACCAAGGTCATCCGCACCGAGGAGGAGAACTTCGCCCGCACCATCGACGGCGGCATGAAGATCTTTGACGATATGCTCTCCGGCCACAAGGAGAAGGGGGAGCAGGTCTTCTCCGGCTCCGATGCCTTCAAGCTGTACGACACTTACGGCTTCCCCATCGACCTGACCATCGAGATGGTGGCCGAGCAGGGCATGACCGTGGACGAGAAGGGCTTCCAGGCCCTGATGCAGGAGCAGAAGGAGCGTGCCCGCAAGGCCCGGGAGGCCCTGGGCGACCTGGGCTGGGCCGGCGTGGAGTTCGGCAAGGACGTGCCCGAGACCCAGTTCGTGGGCTACTCCAACACCGCCATCGACGACGCTAAGGTGGTGGCCCTGGTGGTGGAGAACGAGCAGGCCGAGGAGCTGATGCCCGGCGTGGAGGGCATCGTGGTGCTGGACAAGACCCCCTTCTATGCCGAGATGGGCGGCCAGGTGGCCGACCACGGCGCTATCACCGCCGGCGGCGCCGTCTTTACTGTCACCGATGTGCAGAAGAACAAGGGCGGCAAGTATATGCACTACGGCAAGCTGGTGGAAGGCGTTCTGAAGCTGGGCGACACCGTCACCGCTTCCATCGACCTGTCCCGCCGGAAGGCCATCATGCGCGCCCACTCCGCCACCCATCTGCTGGACAAGGCCCTGCGCACCGTGCTGGGCGACCACGTCCATCAGGCCGGCTCTCTGGTGGAGGAGGATAAGCTGCGCTTTGACTTCACCCACTTCTCCGCCATGACCGCCGAGGAGCTGAGCCAGGTCTCCGCCATGGTCAACGAGGCGGTGCTGGAGGGCTACGATGTCCACACCGACGTGCTGCCCATCGAGGAGGCCAAGCAGCGTGGAGCCATCGCCCTCTTCGGCGAGAAGTACGGCGACACCGTCCGCGTGGTGGACATGGGCGAGGGCTACTCCGTGGAGTTCTGCGGCGGCACGCACCTGGACAACACCGCCAAGGTGGGCGTGTTCCACATCGAGAGCGAGTTCTCCGTGGCCTCCGGCGTCCGCCGGATCGAGGCCACCACCGGCGCCCAGTCCCTAAAGATCATGAATCAGAACCAGCAGAAGCTGTTCGAGGCCGCCGCGGTCCTCAAGACCAAGCCCTCCGAGCTGCGGGAGAAGGCCGAGCAGACCATCTGTGAGCTGCGGGAGCTGCGCCACACCGTGGAGAAGTTCCAAGCCAAGGAGGCCGCCGGCGAGACCGAGCGCTTCCTCATGGGCTGCCACCCGGTGGGCGATCTGAAGGTGCTCACCGCCACCCTTCCCAATGCCGACGCCGCCAAGCTGCGTCAGATGGGCGATATGCTGCGGGACAAGCAGCCCGGTATCGTGGCGGTGCTCTCTGCCGTCAACGAGGGCAAGATCACCTTCCTGGCCGTCTGCGGCAAGGAAGCTGTGACCCAGGGCGTCAAGGCCGGCGACCTGGTGAAGCAGGTGTGCTGCTGCTGCGGCGGCAAGGGCGGCGGCAAGCCGGACTCCGCCATGGGCGGCGGCTCCGACGTGCTCAAGCTGGACGACGCTCTGGCCAAAGTGGACGATTTTGTCGCCCAGAAGCTGGGCCTGTAAGCCCCCCTTCCCCGTTTCATCGCGGGCGCGGCCCAGTCCCGCCGCAAGTGCGGCGTCCCAGCCGGGGCCATCCCCCCGGCACATTTCCATCTCAGAAACAGAAAGTAGGATTTTCTCTATGCTTCCCAAGGACCCCATGATTTTGCTCAGCTATGTCAACACCAAGCTGCGCGACTTCTTCCCCTCTCTGGACGCCATGTGCGACGACCTCCAGGTGGACCAGGAGGAAGTCACCGGAGCGCTGGCCGCCATCGACTGCCGGTACGATCCGGAGCAGAATCAGTTCGTCTTTTCCTGAGACGACCACAACTTTGACTGCGCCGCTTTTTCCGGATGGCTGCACGCCGTCCGCAGGCCCAGTCCGAACAGGATATTTTCATAGAGCAAGGGCCTGTTGCAAACTGCGCAAAAGCCCTGTCATTCCGTGAAAAACGGCCGCCCACTGGGCGGCCGTTTTTTCGTGGGGATCCGTCTCAATTTCCTGTGAAAACGGATCGCCATGCCAGCGCCCCAGGGTGACCTCTCCTGCCCCCTGCGGGGCAATTCACCTTCGCTGCTCGCTGGCTCGTAATGACAGGCCTGTGCAAAATATCTATTTTGCAGCAGGCCCTTTTCTGTTTTCCTTCTGGTTCCGAAGCTGTTGTTTTTGGCTCGCAGGGGCCGCTCTCTTTTTACCGCCGGCTCAGGCGGATCACCAGCGCCGTCCGGTCGTCCTCCGTCCCCGCCCGGTTTCCGCTCTCGTCCAGGATCTGCTGGGCCAATGCCCGGGGACTCCCCCCGTCGAAGCCCGCCAGCAGATCCCGCACCCACTGGTCGCCCTGCCCGCCGGTGACGCCGTCGCTGATGAGCAGCACGCAGTCCCCCGCCTCCAGCTTCAGCTGGGTCACGTCGGGGCTGCCCCCCTCTCCCCCCGCCAGTCCGGCGGGCAGGGCGCAGCCGGTGACCCGGCTCACCGCCGTCCCCTTCTTCACATAGCTGGGGGCCGCGCCGTACTTGTAGATGGCCCCCTCCCCGGTGAACAGGTCCACCCGCAGCAGGTCGATGGTGGTAAAGCCGATCTCCTCCTCTCCCCGGAGGGCCAGGGCGGCGCTGAGGGTACGCAGGGCGTTCTCCGGCCGCACCCCCGCCCGGAGGAACTGCTCCAGCAGCCGCACCGCCAGGGCGCTCTCCCGCTGAGCCAGTCTGCCGGAGCCCATGCCGTCGCACAGCAGCACATAGAGGGCCCCGTCGTCATGCTTGAACCAGGCCCCCGTGTCCCCCGACACGGTCTGCCCGTCCTTCTTTCGTGCGGACACACCGGCCACCGCCATCAGCGGCTCACTCTGCACCAGCACCAGCTTATCCCGCCGCTCCCCCTCCACCGCCCGCAGGGGCACATTCATCAGCCGGGACAGCTTCTCCACCTGGCCGTTCTGCCGCAGCGGGGCCAGCCCCGCCCCCTCCAGCTCCAGCCGCAGGTGGCCCGCCTCGTCGTAGTAGGCCGCCAGCTCGCACTCGATGCCCTGGGCCGTGAGGTACTGGCGCAGCCGCTTTTCCCGCACCGGGTCCGGGACCAGCTCGGCGCTCAGCTCCGCCGCCGCCGTCCCCAGCACCTCGGCCAGCTCCCCATACTGCCGGCACACAGCGGCCCGGTTCTCCCGCAGGCGGCTCTGGTACTGCCGGCGGCAGAGCAGTCCCGCCAGCTCCTCGTTGACGGCAGTCAGGAAGTCGCCGAACTTCATGCACCGGTTGACAAAGTAGGCCGGAAAGTCTTCCCCCTCCCCTCTGCCCCGCTCCAGCAGGGCGGGCAGGGCGTCGTTGAGGGCGTTATAGGTGGATACATAGTCCCGCTGCCAGCAGGAGGCGTTGAGGGCACAGTGCCTGCATACCCGGTCCGCCGCCCGGTCAAAGATGGTGGCGGCATCGCCGTCGTTGGGCCGGGCCGGGCGCAGGGTGCCCCGCATGGACTCATAGAGGCTCCGAAAGGCGGCCGCCGTCTCCTCCATCCGCTCCCTGACATATTCTGCGGCCCGCTCCTGGGTGCCGTGCCGCGGCTCCCGGGCCACCAGGGCCCCCACCTGCCGCAGCAGCTTTTCCGGCAGCAGCAGATACACCACCGAGGCGGCAAAGACCTCGTAAAGCAGGGAGATATGGAGTCCCCCCTCCCAGTTCCACAGCACCGCCGCGCCATTGGTCAGCACATAGGCCAGGGTGACCGCCAGCCTGCCCTGCCGGTGGAACACTCCGGCCATGACGCCAGATAAGGCGTAAGCCATGGCGTAAAAGGGCATCCCGCCGGTAGACAGGTCCATCCCCAGGCCCACCGCCACTCCGGCGGTGGCCCCGGCGCTGATCCCCCCTCTGCCCGCCACCGCCATCACCGCCACGGCGGCGGCAAAGCGCCCCACCGACAGATCCCCCAGCAGCGTCAGCTTGGACAGGGTGAGCAGCAGGGACCCCAACAGCAGCAGCAGGCTGACGGTCTGCCGGGTGGTCAGCCCCTCCTCCTCCCGCTTCTCCGTCCAGGGGGTGAAGGCGATGCGGTAAAAGTATACCGCCGCGCCGCACAGCAGCAGCTCCGTGGCAAAAAAGACCAAGTTTTCCGGCGTCCACCCCCGGTCAGACAGATAGATAAAGCCGGTGACTCCATCAATGGCGGCGGTGGTCAGGGGCATGAACCAGCTCCTCCGGTAGACCCCCGCGTCAAAGAAGGCGAAGGCCACCGAAAAAACCAGCACGCAGGCCGCCGCATAGCGCAGCCCCTCCACCAGCCCCTCCATGGTCAGGTATCCGAAGCAGGCCCCCATCAGGGCGCAGAACCCGTCCAGGCCCGAGCCGGAGGCCCCCACCATACCCAGGCCGAAGGGGGCGTAGCCCCCAAAGATCTCCGCTCCCGCCAGCAGGGCCCCCAGCAAAAAGCGGATGAGGCACTCCGCCAGGCGCACCAGCGCCGGGGCCCGGAACACCACCTTTCCCGTCTCCCGGGCCTCCTCCCGCAGGCGGGCCGCCCTGGTTTTCAGCTTTTCCTTTGTGGCCATGGTCCCTGTCTCCTTTGCTCCCGGGCTTGTCCCCGGCGTGTCAGAGTCAGTATAAACCATTTATTGGAAAAATTAAGTCGGAATGCGCCCCAGCAGCGCCGTCCCCCTGATATGGCCCGCCGCAAAAAATTTGCACCTTGCTCTTGACAAGTGTGTATATCTATGTTATTACTGTATATGTCAAGTATATACAGTATGACAGCAAGAGGTGCACCATGGATATCATCATCAGTAATTCCGGCGGCGCGCCCATCTATGACCAGATCACCCGGCAGATGAAGGGCCTCATCCTCCGGGGCGAGCTGAAGGAGGGGGAAGCCCTCCCCTCCATGCGGCTGCTGGCCAGAGATCTGCGCATTTCCGTCATCACCACCAAACGAGCCTACGAGGAGCTGGAGCGGGACGGCTTCATCACCACGGTCCCGGGCAAGGGGTGCTTCGTGGCCCCCCGCAACCTGGAGCTGGTCCATGAAGAGACCCTCCGCCGGGCGGAGGAACATCTGACCCAGGCGGTGGAGATCGCCAGGACCGGCGGAGTGTCACTGGCCGAGCTCACCGAGACCTTAAACCTTCTGTATGGAGAGGAATCAGTATGAACAACGCATTGGAAGTATCCCATCTCACCAAGGACTACGGCTCCTTCAAGCTGGACGACGTATCCTTCACCGTCCCCGGCGGCACCATCATGGGCCTCATCGGGGAGAACGGTGCCGGCAAATCCACCACCATCAACTGCATCCTGAACCTGCTCCGCAGGGACAGCGGCACCATCACCGTCTTCGGCAGGGACAACCTGAAGGAGGAGCGGGCCGTGAAGGAGCAGATCGGCGTGGTGCTGGACGAGGTGCTGTTCCACAACGTGCTCCAGCCCAGGCAGGTGGGCAAGATCCTGTCCGGGATCTACCCCAACTGGGACATGGCGCTCTTTGAGCACTATCTGAAGAAATTCGGGCTTACCGGGAACAAGACCGTAAAGGAAGCCTCCCGGGGCATGAAGATGAAGCTGTCCATCGCCGCCGCCTTTGCCGTCCGGCCCCGCCTGCTCATTCTGGACGAGGCCACCTCCGGCCTGGACCCGGTGGTGCGGGACGAGATCCTGGACGAATTTCTGGCCTTCATCCAGGATGAGGACCACGCCATTCTCATCTCCAGCCACATCACCAGCGACCTGGAGAAGGCGGCGGACTATATCACCTACCTCCACAATGGTCGGGTGGCCCTCTCCGGCCCCAAGGACGAGCTGCTGAGCACCTATGGCAAGCTGGTGTGCAGCCGCGCCCAGCTGGAGCAGACCGACCAGACTCTGCTGGCAGGCAGCCGGGTGGGCCAGTTCGGCTGCGAGGCGCTGGTCCGTGACCGCCATGCCTTTGCCCGGCGCTATCCGGAGCTGACGGTGGACCCGGCCACGCTGGAGGATATCATGGTCTTTACCGAAAAGGGGGATGTACAGTGAAAGGACTGATCTACAAGGATCTGCTGCTGCTGAAAAAGCAGTTCTCCACCATGCTGCTCTTTATCCTGGTCTATGGGGGCCTGTGCGCCGCCGGAGTCTTTGACCTGTCCATCATCGGCGCCCTCATCGCCGTGTTCGGCCTCACCATCCCCATGACCTCCGTGTCCATGGACGACGCCACCCACTGGGACCGGTACGCCGTGGCCACCCCCGCCGGGCGGAAGCAGGTGGTGGCGGGCAAGTATCTCTTCACGCTCCTGATCGTGCTCAGCGGCAGCCTGGTGGGCTGTGTCATCATGGTGATCCTGTCCCTGGCAGGCCTTACGGACACCTCGCCCGTGGAAATGGGGTCCATCGCCCTGTCCTGCGGCGTGGTCACCCTGCTGCTGGACTCCATCCTCCTCCCCTTTATGCTGAAATACGGCGCGGAGCGGGCCCGCATGATCAGTATGATCACCTTTGTGCTCATCTTTGGCGGAAGCATCCTGCTGGGCGGACTGATCCAGCGCTCCGCATTCCCTCCGCTCCCGGCCTGGCTGGCTGCCGCCCTGCCGCTCCTCCTGGCCCTGGCCGCCATTGTCAGCTTTTTCGCCTCCTACTGCATCTCCCAGGGCATTTATAGAAAAAAAGAATTCTGACCATATAAAAAGGGTCTGCTGCAAACTGCGCAAATCGCACAAAAGACCCCTCATTCCGAAAAAAACGGCCGCCCGGTGGGCGGCCGTTTTTCGTGGGGCTCCGTCTCCCTTTGCTGCGAAAACGGATGGCCACGCCAGTGTTCACTGGCTCGCAATGACAGGCTCGTGCAAAAGGTCGCTTTTGCAACAGGCCCTTTTTCATGATCACTGGATATGCACGTGGTTGTGGATATGCTCCGAGCAGTAGCAGTAGTAGCCGTTGCACTTGGAGCAGTACCGGAACTCCTCGTCCGGGTAGTCCGTGTCGGTCTTGCCGCAGACGGCGCACTTGTGGATATACCCCCGGGTCTGCTGGGCCTGGCGGGTGGCCTGTTTGAAGTTGACGGTCTGCTTGGAGGTCCGGTGGGCGGTCTGCCGTTTCACCCGGCCCAGGCTGTCCATCAGGTCGTCCCAGAAGAAGATGAGATAGTTCAGGATGGCCACCACCGGGGCCACCACGCCGATCAGTGCGTAGGCGCCCATGGAGGGGATCTTCATCAGGCTGCGGATGATGTCAAAGGCAAACAGCGCGGCGTCCACCCAGGCCACCCACTTGACCTTCACCGGGATAATGAAGAAGAGCAGCACCCGCATATCGCCGTACAGCGTAGCAAAGGAGAAGAACAAGGACAGGTTCACATAGTGCATGGAGATGGTGGGGCCGGGATAGGGCAGGAAGAAATAAATGATAAAGCCCGCGACGATGTTGAGCGCCAGCCCCAGCAGATAGAACACAGTGAACTTGGTGGTCCCCCACTGGCGCTCCAGAATAGAGCCGATCCAGTAGTAGAAATACAGCGACAGCGCCAGGAGAAAGATCTTGTTACTGCTGGGCACAAAGATAAAGGTGATCAGCCGCCAGAACTCGCCCTTCAGGATATAGTAGGGGGCGAAAGACAGGGCGGAGGCCAGGGAAAAGCCCGGGCTGAACTGGTCCAGCAGCCACACCAGTACGTTGCCGATGACCACCACCAGCATCAGGTTCGGGATGCCGAACCGGGGATGCTTATAGCAGAACCGGTCCAGCCATCGTTGAATCACACTCAAAATATTACCTCCCGTGGGACGGCCGCACCGCCCCATTTTCAATGTGCCCAGTTTATCAGGGCCGCGGAGAAAATTCCCAAACAAATTGTAAACATTGTGTCCGTTATTTCAGCACCTTGCGGATCTTCTCCTTCATGCCGGGGGTGAGCACCTTGGCCGCCGCCCGGTAGGGCAGGGGCGGCGGGGTCAGATACTTCCGCTCCACCTGGTCGAAGGGCATGGCGGCGAAGGCGGCAAAGAAGGCCCCCCGCTTGGCGTTGTGGGTCAGGGGGAAGGCCAGCCGGGGATTGCCGGCCACCGCCTCGGCCAGAGGCCGCTCCACCTCCCCCAGCCGGTCCTTCAGGGCGTCAAAGGCCATCTGCCCTCTGGCGCTGTTCACCAGCACCAGAGATACCCCCTTCTCCCGGTCAGTGGGCAGCTCCAGCTTGGAGTCCAGCCCCCAGAAGTCGCCCAGCGTCAGGTCCGCCGGGCGGCTGGTGCTGGTATAGCGGCAGCTGGCGCACACCGGCCGCAGGAAGAGCTGCATCCCAAATCCCCGTCCGAAGGTGGTGCGGTGGAGGGGGGTGGTGGCGCTGCCGCCGTCCGCGAAACGGACCGTCAGGTGGGAGTGGGACCAGCCGTGGGCCTTATCCCGGAACCGCAGGCCGGTGACCGGCGCGCCATGCTCCGTCCCCAGCTTCTTCAGGTAAGCCTGGAACACCGCGGGAGAGGGCACGCCGTTGCACACCAGGTCGCAGGTCAGCAGATTGTCGTAGTCCCGTCCCAGGTAGTGCTTCAGCCCGTCCACCTGGCAGGCAAGGCCGGTGAAGAGCACCGGTCTGCCCGTCTCCAACTGCTCCTTTACCTGATGGAAGGTGTCCCCCAGGTCGCTCTGGACATATTTGGAGCCCCGCATGGCGGCCAGCTCCTCCATTGTGGAGGCACAGACGTGGCGCACCTCCATATAGCCGTCAAAAGCCGCGCCGAATACCACGCCACCCTGCTCCAGCGTCCGCTCCGCCAGCAGGGAGAATACGCCGCCGGAGGAGCTCTCTGCCCGGACGGCGTCGCTGCGGTTCCATACCGCGTGGGCGCAGCTGGGGTCAGGGCCCTTCACCGGCTGGGTGAGGGCGGGGCAGGCCTTCTCGCACTTGCGGCAGAGGATGCAGCTCTCCCCCACCACCGGGCGCAGAAATCCCTCGTGGTCGGGCTTCATCCGGATGGCCCCCACCGGGCAGACCGCGGCGCAGGCGGTACAGCCGGTACAGTCCTCCGTTTTGCACAGGTTCGGTCCGGCCTGTCCCTGGAGAACAGGCTCCTCCTCCGGCAGCGGAGCCCCCTCCACCGCCGCCTTCAGATAGGCCAGAGAGTCCGCCCGGGCGGCCTCCAGCCGCTGGTAGACCTGGTCATAGTCCACTTGGGCGTCGATGGGGGCGGTGGTATCCAGGCCGATGATGCGGTCGGCGCACCCCAGCCGGGAGAGCAGGCTGTAGATCCGGGAGAACGTGGGCTCCCGCCGCTCCTTGGGGGACATGGACGTGAAAAAGTCCTTTTTGAACTGGAGGGAGAAGGCCGCGCCGTGGAAGGAGTTGGTCACCACGGCGGCGGCGTGCTGGAACAGGCCCAAAAACTCCCTGGGGCCCGCGTCAAAGACGATCTCCTTCGCGCCGTCGATCTTCCGCCTGGCCCCCGCCAGCTGGACGATGGGCCATCCGGTCCGCTTGGACAGAGCCAAGGCATAGGGGGCCGCCTCACCGGGGTCGGAGACGAAATAGCACAGAATGTAGGGCCCCTGATGCCGGGGCGGCGTCGCCAGCTTACCCCAGTCGTCGCCGTTGAGCAGCAGGGTGGGGTCCAGCACCACCTTGGCCTGGCGGTCCGCCGCCTCCTTCACCAGTACCTGCCCCCGCTTCTCCCGGACAGAGAGGGCGGAGAAGGGCTCCAAAAACCGTTTCAGCTCCGCCGACTCCCGCTCGGGCAGCTGGGGCACGCCCAGGCTGGGGGCATAGGCGATGCGGCGGCCCTCCTTCACAAAGTCCAGCAAAAAGGCGGGGTCGAACTGCTTGTCCTGAAAAATATAGGGGTTCCAGATCTGGTCGCTGCCCGCTACATAGACGTCGTAGGCGGGGGGCTCTTCCCGCAGCTGCTCAAAGGCGGTGTACCGCCGGGGGGACAGCTCCATCTCCTGGGCCACAAAATCCTCAAACCGCTGGAACCGCCGCTGAAAGGCGGCGTAGTGCAGGGCGGTGTGGGCGTCAGACGCCATGTCCCGCACCGACCGGCTCTTCTTAAAGATCTGGTTGGTCCTGGTGGTGTGGGGCAGGCGGTAATCAATGATCTGGCATTCATGCCCCAGGCTCTGGATGGCCTTCATGGTGGCCAGGGCCTGGAGCTGTGCGCCGTAATGATGGGCAAAGTGGAATGTGATGAGACCGGTGCGCATAGGCTCACTCCTCGTTGTAAGCTGGTGTGGATGCTATTCAGTATACCACAGGCGGCCCCCGTTGTATATCACCAGCTGGCAATTCCCCCGCTAAAGTCCTCTGCCTGCCCGGAAATACCGACATCCTTTTCTTTTTGTCTATGGCATTGCGGGACAAGACCCGGTATGATATGATTATCTTGTTGCGGCGCCCATGCGCCGTCTCAGTTCCGGCTTTGTCCGGGCATATACGGAAAGGAGGGTGTACCTCTATGGGCATACCGGCCCGACTCAAGGCCTTCGGTATTGCAAAGGCCCTGGACTATCTGGAGCGGGACCCGGACGCCAACCTTCCAAGGTTAATGGAGTGGCTGGACAGATATACAGGCGGGCGGCTGCCTCTGCCCTATCAGGAGTTGTTTCATCAGGTGATGACCGACCCGGATAACAACTGGCACCGGCTGATCCGCAGCATGTATACCGACATCGACAACCGCGTTCTGAAAAAGATCTTTGAAAATTTCGTCTTTCACGGCGGCCTGCTGGACTGGCCTGCCAGGCAGGCCCAGGGTCTGCTGGGCCAGGAGAATGCCCCCTGGTCGGTGATCATCGACCCCTCGTTCCCCTGCGCCATGGACTGTGCCGGCTGCGGCGCGTCTATCTACGGTGTGCGCCCCTCTATGGAGTTTGACAGCCTGGATGAGGAGGTCGACTCCCGGAAGGCCAAGGGCTGCCACCTGTTCATTTTCAGCGGCGGCAACCCCCTTGCCCGGGTGGAGGAGATGATCGCTCTGTGCAACAAGCACTCCGACTGCGTCTTTGCCGCCTTTACGCCCCCCGCCGCCATCACCCCCGCCCTGTGCGCTGACCTGCTGCGGGTCGGCAACCTCTTCCCCGCCATTCAGGTGGACGCAGACTCGGAGGATGCCCGCCGAGCGGCCGACCTGCTGCGGGGCAGCAAGCTCCCCTTCGGCGTGGCCTGCCGCTGCACAGCCGAAAACGCGGACCAGGTAGCCACCGAGGCATACTATGACCGCGTCATCGCCAGCGGCGCCAAGTTCTGCTGGTTCTTCACCTGTCCGGCCTACGGCGGCGATGCCCCTGCCCCCTCGGCGGAGCAGCTTGTCGCCATCCACCGCCGCGTGACGGAGTTCCGCAAGACCAAACCCCTGCTTACTTTGGATTTCTGGGACGGCCCCAGCCCCTCCGGGTCCGCTCCCCAAGGAGGAACTGTATGAGCATTGTAAAAGATATGTCCCTGGCCCCCTCCGGTCGCCGGAAGATCAGCTGGGTCCGGGATTTCATGCCCGCCCTGGGCGAGATCGAGGCCCGCTTCCAGCGGGAGCAGCCCTTTGCCGGCCTGCGTGTGGCGGTATCCGTCCACCTGGAGGCCAAGACCGCCAACCTGGGCTATGTGCTGAGCAAGGGCGGCGCGGAGGTCCGGCTCACCGGCTCCAACCCCCTTTCCACCCAGGACGACGTGGCCGCCGGACTGGCCGACCTGGGGGTGGAGACCTTTGGTATCCACGGCGCCACCGCCGAGGAGTACGAGAGCCACCTCATCGAGACCCTGAAGTTCAAGCCCCACCTCATTGTGGACGACGGCGGCGATCTGGTCCACCTGCTGGGCGGCAAGTGCGCCGACCTGGCCGAGCACCTGATCGGCGGCTGCGAGGAGACCACCACCGGCATCCTCCGGCTGAAGGCCCGGGAGCGGGAGGGCATTCTGCCCTGCCCCATGATGGCCGTCAACGACGCCAAGGCCAAGCACTACTATGATAACAAGTACGGTACCGGCCAGTCCGTGTGGGACGCCATCATGCACACCTCCAACCTGGTGGTGGCGGGCAAGACGGTGGTGGTGGCCGGTTACGGCTGGTGCGGCAAGGGCGTTGCCATGCGGGCTTCCGGCATGGGCGCCAACGTCATCGTCACCGAGGTGGACCCCTTCAAGGCGCTGGACGCCACCATGAACGGCTTCCGGGTCATGCCCATGGACGAGGCCGCCAAATACGGCGATGTATTCGTCACTGTCACCGGCTGCAAGGACGTTATCACCCCCCGCCACTTCGCGGTGATGAAGCATAACGCTATCCTCACCAACGCCGGCCACTTCGACTGCGAGGTGGACGTAAAGAGCCTGGCGGAGATGGCGGTCAAGCGGGAGCTGCGCCGGGACAACATCGAGGGCTTTACCCTGCCCGACGGCCGAGTGCTCAACGTCATCGGCGAGGGGCGGCTGGTCAACCTGGCTGCCGGCAACGGCCACCCCGCCGAGATCATGGATATGTCCTTCTCCGTCCAGGCTCTGGCCCTGGAGTGGCTGGTGCGCAACAAGGACAGTCTGGAGAAAAAGGTATACCAGGTCCCCGGCGAGATCGACGACGAGATCGGCCGGGTCAAGCTGGCCGCCATGGGTCTGGCCATTGATACCCTCACTCCGGAGCAGATGGACTATCTGAACGGCTGGAAGGCATAGTCCGCCCTTTACACAAACTTGTCATTTTGTCTATTGCAAATTGGCGCAAAAGGCGCTAGAATAGCTACAGTCAATTGAATATACCTTATCGAGAGTGGTGGAGGGAACGGCCCGATGAAACCCGGCAACCTGCGCGTGGCGCAAGGTGCCAAATCCGGCGAGGAAATCGAAAGATGAGGATGGACGAGTTCTGCGCGCTCCGCCATCCGGCGGAGCGCGTTTTTCGCGTCCCACACAGAAAGGAAGGTATTTTTATGGCGAACCGTCTGTTTACCTCGGAGTCCGTTACCGAGGGGCATCCCGACAAAGTATGCGACCAGATCTCTGACGCTGTCCTGGACGACATCCTGGCCGCCGACCCCACCGCCCATGTGGCCTGTGAGACCTTCACCACCACCGGCATCGTCACCGTGATGGGCGAGATCACCACCAAGCACTACACCGACATCCCCGCCATCGTGCGCCGCACCGTGCAGCGCATCGGCTACACCGACCCCGCCTACGGCTTTGATTACCGCTCCTGCGCGGTGATGACCGCCATCGACGAGCAGTCCCCCGACATCGCCATGGGCGTCAATCAGTCCTTTGAGCACCAGGAGGGCGGCACCGACGCCGCCGACCTCATCGGCGCCGGCGACCAGGGCATGATGTTCGGCTACGCCTGCGACGAGACCCCCGAGCTGATGCCCGCCCCCATCTCCATGGCCCACAAGCTGTCCCGCCAGCTCACCGACGTGCGCAAGGCCGGCAAGCTGAAGTGGCTCCGCCCCGACGGCAAGAGCCAGGTCACCGTGGAGTACGATGAGGACGGCAAGGTGCTCTCCTGCCCCGCCATCGTGGTCTCCACCCAGCACGACCCCGACATCGCCCTGAAGGACCTGCGTGAGGCCGTGGTGGAGGAGATCATCAAGCCCATCATCCCCGCCCAGTACATCACCAAGGACACCAAGCTCTACGTCAACCCCACCGGCCGCTTCGTGGTGGGCGGCCCCGTTGGCGACACCGGCCTCACCGGACGCAAGATCATCGTGGACACCTACGGCGGCTCCGCTGCCCACGGCGGCGGCTGCTTCTCCGGCAAGGACCCCACCAAGGTGGACCGCTCCGCCGCCTATATGGCCCGCTATATCGCCAAGAACCTGGTGGCCGCCGGTCTGTGCCGCAAGTGCCAGATCGAGCTGGCCTACGCCATCGGCGTGGCCCACCCCGTGTCTGTCCTGGTGGACACCTACGGCACCGGCGTCCTGCCCGAGGAAAAGCTGGCCGAGATCGTCAACAAGCACTTCGACATGCGCCCCGCCAAGATCATCGAGAAGCTGGATCTGCGCCGCCCCATCTACGAGCAGACCGCCGCTTACGGCCACTTCGGCCGCACCGACATCGATCTCCCCTGGGAGCATCTGGACCTGGTGGACACCCTGAAAAACTATCTGTAAGACCTTATAAAAAGAACTGCCGCAAAACAACTGTTTTGCGGCAGTCCTTTTTTATGGACGTAAAAGACGACCCTGACGGTTTATCTACGCGCTAAGCGCCGCCTGCGGCGGTTGCGCTCCGAATCGTCCTGCGGAACAGTCTTTCACACTATCTTCCCTCCGAATCCTTCAGAGAGCGGGTTTATCGACAGCTTTAAAGGACTTCTCCTTATACAGTGGGGGTCCCGCAGTCGGGGCAGAACTTGCCCGCCACCATCTTCCGGCAGGTGGGGCAGAACCGGTCTCCCGCCGGCTGAGCGGGCTGGGGCTGCCCCATAGGGGTACCGCACTGGGGACAGAAACGGACGGCGGCGGGGCTGGCATATCCGCAGGCGGCGCAGACGCAGGCCGCCTGTCCCCCCGGGCCGGGCTGCACCCCCATCTGTCCCATCACCTGACCGGCCATCTGCATCCCCATGGCCATCCCCATGCCCGATGCGGCAGCCGTCCCCGCGCTGCCGGGAACAGACATGCCGTCCGCCATGCTGACGGCGGTGTACTTGCCCACATCGGACACAAAGGACTGGGCGGCCACCTTCTCCGCCATCTTCTGCACCTCCGGCGGGTAGTGGAAGGCCTGGATATTGACGTCCGCCACCCCCAGGCCGAAGTCGCTCAGCTCCTTGTCCAGCTCGGTCTGGATGGCCTTGCCCAGCTTGCGGCTGTTCTGCTGTAAGCCGATGAGGACGTTGAGGCCCGTCTGCTGGCGCCCCTCCAGAATGGCCTCCGCCACCACAGGATTGAGCTCCCCCATGATCCGCTCCGCCACGTCCTCCAGGGAATAGGTGCCCCGCACCCCGGCCACCCGCTGGATAAAGGCCTGATAATCCCGGAACTCCAGGACCAGATTGCCGTTGCACCCCACCGGGATGCCGGTGGGCACCTCCGGCGTGGGGATCATGATCCGCTGCCGGGTGCCCCAGGGCAGGGTCAGCTCCTTGGCGTTGACAAAGTAGATCTCCGCCCGCATGCCGCTGTCCCCCCGCAGGGAGAACCAGCCCTTCAGGGTAGAGAAAAAGGGCACGATATCGGTGTAAATATCAAAATTACCCGGATTTTCAAAGACCGCGCCCACAATGCCGTCAGAGTAGAAAACAGCCTTCTGGCCCGGACGGAGGATCAGCCGGGCTCCCCGCTTGATCTCCTTGGCGGGCCACTTATAGAACAGGACGTCGTCCCGGAACTCCTCCCACTCAATGGTATCTTTTCCCTGACCAAACCACGCCATGGTATTCACCCTTTCTCATATTCGCGTTCCTCATCCCAGGTCTGCCAGGGCGAGGTCTCCTGTATCACCGCCGCCTGGGGCGGGAGCTCCCGTTTTTCCAGCACAGGGCCTCCCTCTGTACCCATGATGAGCAGCACCGCCGCCACTGCCGCAGCCACGCCCGCGGCCACCGCCGTCAGGATCTTAGGCACGCTGTAGGGGCGCTGTCCCCCCACCTTGCCGCTCTCCCCGTTGATGATGTAGATATACTGCTTTCCCTGATAGGAGAAGGCGGAGGTCCAGGCGGGCAGAAGCACATGCTTGTAGGTGAGCCGGTGATAGCTGATGCTGACGTCGCCCACCTGGGCGTGGTCAAACCCCCGCCCCATAATGTCGCTCTCCGCCCGGGCGATCTGATCCGCCCGGATCTGCTCTTTGGCGGTCTCCACGGCCTGAGTGGCGGGGACGGCGTAATGCTCCGCCAGGAAGCCGGAGAGATAGCTGGGGGAAAAGGGCACCGTATTGTCGCTGGTGTTGTAGGGCAGCACCTGTTCCACCACCTGACTGGCGTCGTGGAGGGCGGCGCACACCTGGAGATCGTCGTAGCTGCCCTTCACCTGTCCGCTCACGGGCCGCCAGCGGGTCCGTACATGTGTGTGTCCGTTGCTGTCCCGGACGGTGTAGGTGTCGCCGCCCTGTCCCCGGTAGCCGGTGCTCACCTCCGCGTCGAAGGTCCAGAAGGGCAGGTATATCCCCTGGAGCCTGCCGGACTGGTAGGCCTGCTTCAGCCGGTTGGGGGCGAACCAGCGGCTCTTGACCCACTTGGAGAAGTTGCGCTGGGCTGTCTCCCGGTCCACCCGGAAGGGCACCACCCCGTCCGGCGGCACACCGGCCCCCTGCCGGTCCTCCAGCAGCTGGGTGGAGCCGCACATGGGGCACACTGTGGCGGTGCAGTGCTCATCTACCGCGATCTGTGCGCCGCAGCCGCCGCAGGAGATCACCGTGTTGTCCGGAAAGGACACCCGCTCCCCCTCCCGCGCGGCATACCCGTCAAAATCATGCTCCTCTACCCGCTCTACCGTGGTCTCCGCCACATAAGGGGCCCGGCAGGAGGCGCACTCCAGCCGCTGCCCCGTGATGCTCCACTTGATGGTGCCGCCGCAGTTGGCGCACACCTGCCGGTCCACCTTTTCCCGGTATTCCGTGCTCATCGGCCCACCCACTTTCCAGATATCTCTGTATCGCCGTCCATCGGCAGGTCCATTATACCTTGACCCGCCGGGATTTTTCAATAACTTCCTTCTGCCCCAGGAACGGCGCCGCCCTTCTCCCGGGTAATCACCAGAGTGACGGCGATCTTCTGGCCGATCTGCTCGGCGGAGGCGTGCAAGCGGCAGAGGAAAAGTCTGCCGCTCCCCACAGGTATTCTCCTCCCCCAGCGCCCCCGACCCGGGGTGGAGGTCCGTGGTCTCAGACGCGCTTTTTCCCCGCTCGCTGAAGCAGCTCTAAAGACACTGTCCAGAACGTCATGCAGAGGTTATGAAAAATAAAAAAACCGTCAGAATCCATAGATTCTGACGGTTTTATGGAGTGTAAGACCAATTGAGATATCCCCGGAAATCCCTGAATTCATGGGCTTTGCGAGGCATTGGCCTTATTTTTTTGCCCTTTTTTAAGCAGAGCATCGGCAGATTCTCTGTGTGATGGGCCATTTTAGTGTTCGACCAAAAAAGATGTCCGCTTTATCCATGCCGAAAGATTGACTGAGGGAAGCGCCTGCTTCATCGGACACATTATCCAAGGAGTTCGTCCAGCAGGTAGTTGTATTCCGGCAGCTGATCCGTGTACTCTTTCATCCATTCCCGCATAGCTCGCTTTTCCAGATTGGTGGCTTCCGTGTAATCCTCGCTGTGCCCTTCCTGCTCCATAAAGTCGTATGCGAGATTCTGATAGATCTCTTTCACCAATGTTTCGGGATCTTCCAGTCGTGTTACATCGGAGTCATCAATGGAATCCGCCGCAGGCAGGCCAAGCAGAACATACCCGAACTTTTTCGAATAGACCACATCGAGCAATTCAGAGCCTTCAATGTAGTTCTGGAATACCCCAAGGACCCTCTCAAGCTCACTTTTCTTTTCCTCTAATGAACTCATGGCAACATCTCCTTCCTGCCGGAATGAGCAACTTTCCCGGTCTGGTGTATGTGGTTCTTTTATTATACCGCATTTTCTTTGGCCGTGGAAGAGAGGTGGGACGGGAACTTTTCCCAATCACATGGTCTGTTCCATCGTTGCCACCCGGAAATAACCATGAGAATATGCGGGGGCCAGATCAATTTCGCCATCTGGGCAATAGACCCGAATTCCTGCTGCGGTCAACTTTTCTCCAATTGCCGCCAAACCTTCGGCGTCACGAGCCAGACGGTCGCCGTTCATCACCAGCACACGGTCATAGACTCCATGTCGTGCATCACGGATCAGCGTTCGAATGCTCTGTCGGTTTGCGTCCAAGCCGCTCTCATATTGGAGCATCTCTGCGGAAATCGAAAAGCCAAGCTGGCCGGCGAGGCTTCGGAGTGCGGTGAGCTGCTGGTTTATGGCGAGACGATTGCTTTCCGTAGACGCTCCATCTACCCGGCAGTATAGGCAGCACTTAGACATCTGATTTGACCTCCTTGAACGAATTTGGGGAGACGCTACCACTCAGCCCTGACATTCATCCCGGATGAAATCATACAGGGCTTCCGGTTCCTTCAGGCACCACTTAGTTTTTTCATCATCGGTCCAGACTTCATAGTCCGGGGCGGCATCGTAAAGCCACCAGCTGATATAGTCGTACTGGTCGTTGACCGCTTCCTTCAGTACATCCAGCAAGGCGGCAAGAAGCGGTGCTCCGCCCTCAAATACGAAATGTCCGTCTCCCATCAGGGTGAGTGCCTTACTGAACTGTTCGTCTCGATCCTTTTGCGCTTGGATCTTTCGCAGGGCTTCACAGAAGGTTTCCTTGGACAGCATTAAAGTCCCCCTCCCGGATTCTCCCCCTCCGCTTCCTGTTCGGCTTTCCATTTCAGAAGCAAGGAGATGGCCAACTCCTGAGTAGCGGGATCGACGCAGAACTCGAAGAACTTCACAGCCAACATTTCTGGCGTCAGCCCCATCGGGGCGATTACCGCTTCCAACTGTTCCAGAAGCTCCGCATCTACTTGGATTTCCACGAGCTCATATTGCTTTTCATCCATGGTGCGTTTCCTCGCCTTCCGAAGATTCCTTCCGCAACTCGTCCAGTCGCTGCCGGAACAGCTCCTGGAGCTCCTTCCAGACCTGCGGCTGCTTGAGGGTCACTATCGGCTGGTTCAGTTCCCGCTCCAGATCGGCGACAGCCACCGAAAGCGTCTTTTCATCGAACAACTGGTAGTGGCGACGAAGATACTGGACGACCGCCGCACTCTCCTCATCTTCGCTGCGCATGGCATAGCGGAGGGCGCTGTTGATGACACAGGAAAAGTCATCCACATAGTCAAGGTTGAACCAGGAGGCTGGGCAGAGAACCAGGTCATCTTTGCCTTCCTCGGTGATCACCAGCCCAATGTCCTCGCGGCTTATCCTTTCCAGCACGGTGTCCAGGTCATCTGCCAGTGCTTGGCGTGAGATGCGTTCCATGCTTTCCAGAGGTTGTAAAATCGGCATCCTTTCCTTCCTCCTATCGTCTTCTTTGATTTTGCCAGATGTGAGCACCCGACTCAAGCTGTGCCACAATCGAGGATATGGCTCCTGTTCTCCATATCGGTTTAAATGTGCGCGGATCTCTGCCACAGCGGTGAAACGGGTAGCTTCGTCCAGACGGCTCAGGTTCCGGCAGGTGAATTCCGCGACTATGCCGGGCATATAAGTGTGCCGCCCCAGACTGTACTGGATCGCTGCCAGAACGATATGCCGCAGCCCTCCATCTAAAATGGGAGCGAGGATTCTCACAGAGAACAGCAGCCCGGTGCTTCCTTTTTGGGACTGGAGAGAGAGGCCGTTTCGCTCGGCTCGTTCCATCGTGTGCGTCCAGTCCTGCCGTGCGATGAAACCGGCTACAGGAGCCACCTCATAAAAGCCTTTTTTATGTCTCACGGCTGCACCTCAAGCCCGGCTTTTGACTGACCTTTATACAGAAGATTGTTGGCCTCCATCTCCTCAAAGGTGACCGGCTCGAAGTGATTGACATCCACTCCGGCATTCAGCATTCTCTCGTTTGCCTGGATGAGCGGCCAGTAATCCGCGTCGGCATTGCCGTGGATGTGGCCAAAGACCATGTAGCAGCGCATGATGTGAGGCCAAGACATCATGGGGTAGTGACAAAGTGTGTACTGCCGCTTCCCGTCTGCGACATACAGCAGGTTATTGACGCTTTCAAAGAATCGTTCTGTCTGACAACTCCTGATCCATCCCCTGTCATGATTCCCAAGGATGAGATGTTTCTTCCCCCGCAACCGCCGCAGGTATTCCTCCGGCGGCTTTTGGCTGCGGTAGATCAGGTCGCCGAGGATATAGACAGTATCCTTCCCTGTGACCTTGTGGTTCCAGTTTTCGATGAGAGTTTCGTCCATCTCCTCGATACTGGAAAAGGGCCGATTGCAAAGGCGGATGCAGTTTTCGTGACCGAGATGCAGGTCAGAGGTAAAGAAGATCATGGGGTTTCACCCTCCTTCTTCATCCTGGGAACTGGGATTGGCTGCCATCGGCAGTATTTTGCAAGTTCATCCTGACGCTCCCAAGGCAGGTTCATAAAATCGACAATGCTCTCTCCCGGAAACCTGTCGTGGCAGTAGGCGGGAAAGACTCCCTCCGGCACGATGCCGATGGACTCCGCTCCGGTCAGGCGGGCCTTCAGTTCCTCTGTGTTTCGGATGCATACGGGAACGCCTGCCCGATAAAGCGCCAGGAAGAAACGGACCGCCTCAATCGTCCGGGTCTCCGCAAGACCGGCCACCACCAGATAGTAGCCATGCGCATCTTGGTGTACGATGCAATCGATGTGGGTGCTGTTGCCGCCCCGGCATACCTCCCAGGGGTGACCGGTGCGGGGACGCTCCTTCAGCCACCGTGCAAAAGCTTCGGGGGAATCTCCGTCCAGCTTGGACAGTCCCTCGTCCCGCCCATCGGCGTGGAGAGCGTACTGCTCTTTTTCCGATTTCTCCGTTCCAGTGTATCCCATGGCCCGATAGCCCAGGGCACAGAAGTGATAGAATTCGTTTGCGGTCACGGATGGGAGCCGCTTGTTATTTTCCAAAGGATACCCAACCGCCGAGGTGAGAAACTCCTCCACCTCCTGCTGGGAGAAGTCCTGGAAGAACTCCTCCTTCCACTGTGGGAATACCCTCCACAGATCCCGGCGCAGGATGGTTCCGGTTCGATGCCAGATGGGCAGCTCCCGCTCCACCAGTTCCTGATAAGAACCGGTTTCCACCATCTGAACGGTGTCCCGTACCGCACCCTCCAGCCAGGCGGTGAATGGGGCGATGTCATAGGGGAAGGCGCGCTCTTTGCGGCTGTCCACCTCCAGCACATGCCGATGCCCCAAGAATATTGCCCGATACCCGATCTTCTGATCCTCGCCGGCGGCAAAGTGGAACCACGCTGCCTCCTCCGGGAACTCGGAATGCCACCAGGTTTCAAACTCCTCAAAGCTCTCCACCTGGCCGTCCGCCCGCAGCTCCTCAAAGCTGCCGAAGTCTTCAATGGTACCTCGCTCCGCACGGAGCCACAGTTCCCAGCTTGTGTTCTCCGGGCCTGGCTCCAGCCGGTGGAGAAGGCGGAAGATCCGGTCGATGGCCGCATAGGATGTCTCGTCATAGGTGAAGGAGCAGTTGATGTTTCGGTATTCCACCCGACCCAGCCAGTTGATGTAGTGCTTGATCTCCGGCGCTTTCATGTTTCCACCTCCTCAGTATCCGTATCCCCATCCTCCGTTTCCTCAAACTGGAGCCGGAAGAGGGCAGTGTGCTCTCCCACAAGAGCGGGGTATTTGTAATAGACATGGCGGCAGAGGGTTTTGTACAGTTCGAGGAGCCTCGGATTATCTCCGAAGTCCACAAGCCCGTCCATGATTCGCTCGATCTCCCGCTCCTCGGTGATCCTGCCGTTCAACACCTGTTCTACCAAACGGCTGTATTGCTGATATGCGGCGTCCATTAGGCGGGAAATCTCCTGGACGATCTCACGGATTGCGGCAAAGCACGCCTCCTGCTCCTTGGCCTCCGGCCTTTCTTCCTCTGTCATAATGTGTCCCCTCCCGTCAAGAGCTGCGGCGCAGCCTCCACGCTGTGGAAGAGGAAGTGCATCCGGTCGATATGCTTGTCAATATGCCAGTGTCCACAGAACCAGTGGTCGTATTTGAGTTTCCGCTCGATCTCCTCCAGCCATTTCTCGGTAGAGTCGTCCACGGTACTCTGGTCGATCATCGGAAGAAAGGCCTCGCGAGGCTCATACGGATAGGGACAGGTGTGGGAGAGGACGGTATCTACCTGCCACCCGCAGGCGTCCAGCGTCTGGATAACCTTGTCCTTGATCTCCTGGGAAGGCTGCTCATCCGGCCACCAGCCGTAACCTCTGGCCAGCCGGTAGAATTTGTCCACGCTGTAAGCTCCGCCGATGACCAAATGTCGGAGACCTTCCAGATCAAAGATCTCACCATCCATAGCAAACAGCAGGCGGGGAAAGGCTTCCTCTACCCAGACTGTCCCGCCGTTCCACTGCTTCGTGCGATAGGAAGGGATGCTGGCCGGCCGGATCTCATGGTTGCCGTGGATGCAGAGCATCGTCGGCTTTACGGCGGCAAGAACTCTCTTCATCTCTGTGTCTCGCCGGTTTCGGTAGTAGTTCGCTCCTACATCTCCAAGCAGAACCAGAGTATCCTGCTCTGTCAGCTTCTTGCTGTCGCAAAACTGTATGACCTCATAGGGGTCTCCGTGGATATCACCCGTGTAATAGATCATTGGTCATTCCACCTTTCTTTTCTCATTATACCAACTCGGAAGACCCATATCCGGGACTTTCCAAAAACATATCCACTGTTCCAAAAATATATCCACCTTTACTGGTATAGATCGACCGGCAGTCAATGCTCGTGACTTCCGGTTGATTGCTTTCTCAGGTTCAGACGGTAAAATCAAAGTTATCTGGTTTACCGTATCTGCCTTGATGCTCTTTCAAGGAGGCTTTCAGCGATTTTATAACATCCAGGAGAATCATCATCTCATAGGTACTGCAATCCGAAAGGAGCAGGGCGATTTCTTCGCTGGCGCACCGTTCAGTGCTGATGATTTGCTCCATCAAAAGCCGGTCGGGAGATACGCCCAAAGCATTGGCGATAAGCACAAAGGTGTCAAGGCTCATGCTCTTGATCCCGCTCTCTATGTAGCTGATGTAAGATGGCGTTTTATCCACCAGTTCAGAGAGCATCGCTTGCGAAAGGTGGTTGCGCTGACGGACTTCACGGATGTGTTTTCCAATGACTTTGTAGTTCAGGCTCATAATAAGACCTCCAAAAAATTTTGCAGTCTTATTATAGTGTTTAGATTATATCATCAACTCGACCTTATATCAATTTCACCCCAAGTTGATATACTCTTAGAAATAGATAATCTGGAGAATATATTTGAGGGGGGAAGCCGATGACGGAACATGATTTGACCGAGAGCCAGTTGGTCGGCTCCCGTATTCGAGATGCGCGGATCAATCGCCGGATGAGCCAGGCCGATCTTGCTGCAAAGGCCAATATCTCGCTGCCCCATGTCAGCAATATCGAAAAAGGCAAGACGAGCATGAAGTTGGAAACCTTTATCCGAATCATCGAAGCCCTGCAAGTGTCTGCTGATTCCCTTCTTCGGCCCGATGTGCCGGAGGTGAGAAGCCTATACCAGAGCGAGTTTGACGAGCTGCTGGCCGACTGCTCTCCCAAGGAGCTGGATTCCATCCTGAAGATTGTTCGTGAGTTGAAATCCACTATGGCCAGACGGGATGACAATACCTGAAAAATTGCGAGCTGGAATTGCCGGCTCGCTTCTTTTTTTCTCATCTATCGACCAGAAGTCAAGGTGTTGACTTCTGGTCGATTTTGTTATTAGTCTGCAGATTATATAATGGCCTGGAAGAGAAATAACACAGGGGGAGCAAATATGTCAGATCTGGCCGTTCAAAATAGAGAGTCAGAGCAGGAAGTTATGCCCTCATTTGATTTCCTGCTGGAAAGGGAGACGGAACGAAACACCCTTTTAGCGGAACATCGTGCCTGGTTAAAGGAAATCAAGCGGGAACGCCCGCTTCCCAAAACACATTACCGTGTGGCGGTATACATCCGCTACTTCAACCAGACCCGCTATGAGGACTATCTCTCAGCTCATAAAAAGCAATTTCTTGATACACTGGCTCTCTGCCCAAACTGGAAGTTTGTCGGTTTCTATGTGGACGAGGGCAGCACTGCGCCCAATATGGAGAACGCTCCGGAGTGGTCAAGGCTCCTTCAAGACTGCTACGAGGAAAAGGTCAATCTGATCATTACCCAGAAAGCAAGCAATATCTCGAAGAAGCTCTCCGAGCTCTCTTTCTGTACGCGCCTCTTGGCAGCACTCCCAAAGCCAGTGGGCGTTTACTTCGTTTCGGAGGATATTTATACGCTGGCTTCCTATTACCAGGAGGATCTACACGACCCCTACTTTTTGCCAGATCCCGGTTGGAAGATACTCCCTGATGACGAACCCCGGAGGGAAATGCTGCATGATTGACAAGTCCACACGCAAACAGCTTGCGGAACGGAAAGAACGGGTCCGCCGGCGTATCAACACAAAAGTTGACCCGGAGAACTATGAATTCATTCCGGCTAAAAAGCCCATCGACTATTACGATAATGATATAAGGCAGCGGGTCGCCGTGTATGCCCGTGTCTCCACAGACAATGTCCAGCAGACTTCCTCCTATGAGCTGCAAAAGAAATACTATGAAGATTTTGTTGTGCATCATCCCAACTGGACATTGGTCAAAATCTATGCGGATGAGGGGATTAGCGGAACTTCTCTGGCTCATCGGGACGAGTTCAACAGCATGATCGCCGATTGCCGCAGCGGGAAAATCGATATGATCATTACCAAAAGCGTGTCTCGCTTTGCCCGAAATGTGGTGGACTGTATCAGCATGGTGCGAATGCTTGCGGAGCTGCCCAGTCCCGTCGGAGTGTTCTTCGAGAGCGAATGTATCTTCTCCCTCAAAGACGATTCCCAGATGGCGCTTTCGTTTCAGGCCACCATGGCTCAGGAGGAGTCTCACATCCGCAGCCGGAGCATGGAAACCTCCTTGCGGATGCGGCTGGACGGAGGTCTGCCATTGACGCCCAAACTGCTGGGGTATTCTCACGACGCAGATGGAAACCTGGTCGTCAACCCGGATGAAGCCCCCACGGTAAAACTCATCTTCTATATGTATCTGTATGGATATTCCACCTCCGACATTGCGGCGGCGCTCACCGAGCTGGGCCGAAAGACTTATCTGGGAAATGTCAAGTGGACATCCAACTCCATTGTCCAGGTCCTTCGCAATGAGCGGCATTGCGGGGATGTACTGACCCGGAAGACCTTCACCCCCAACTATCTGAACCACAAGGCCAGAAAGAATCGGGGGGACAGACCCCAGAGCCTTTACCGGAACCACCACGAGGGCATTGTTTCCAGAGATGATTTCATTGCGGTTCAGCATCTTCTGAACAACTCCAAGTATGGCAACCGCTCCATCCTCCCGGAGCTGCGGGTGATCGACAGCGGCCTGCTCAGAGGGTTCGTGACCATCAATCCCCGCTGGGCTGGATTTAAGCCGGCGGATTATTACCAAGCGTCCGCCAGTATCCATCCGCCCGATGAGCAGCAGGCGGATGCATCCCTGCCCTCGAGCATCACATTGGTTCCGGGAGATTTTGATATGAGAGGCTTTGAAATCGCCCGCAGTGAATTCTTTGATAATTATCACCGTCCCTATGTACTGTTTCAAGATAAGAGAATCAAGTTCAGCACCACATGTGTTCGGTCTTTTGGGAAAGACAACCATGTGGAGCTGCTGGTCAACCCTGTGGAGATGAAGTTCGCCGTCCGTACAGCGGCGAAAAGCAGCCGCAACGCAGTCGTGTTTTCCAAGCTGTCAGACGGAAAGTATCAGCCCAGGGATATCGCCGGTGCGGCCTATGTAGAAACGCTTTTTCAGTTATTCGGCTGGAGTCCGGATTTAAAATACCGGATCGCCGGAGCGCTGTTTCAAACTGAAACTGAATCTGCGTATATTTTTGATGTCAATGATGCGGAAGCGTTTATTAAATCGTACCTGCTTTCCGGTTCAAAAAGCACGGAACAGGCAAAGGAGCCTGTACAGCCCCTTTCTGTCTCCGGCAAACGGGTGCGGGCAGTCCCGGAGGAGTGGATCGGCTCTTTTGGCAAGCAATATTACCTCCACCAACAGTCTTTCCCGCCCGTCTGCGATCAGAGTGAGGAAGACTGGAAAATCCGCATGGAGGGCCAGTTGTATGAAACCGGGCAGAAACTCCGCGTGACAGGATTTGACGTGCTGCGTGACTATATCTGTCAGGAACTCGGTCAGTACGGGAAGGAGGAATCCTAAATGTTCGAAGAAAGTCGGGAAAATACCGGCGGTGTAATCGCCGGAATGCTTCGTTCCCTGGAGGACGGGCATTTGGATATTGTTCCGTCTGCTGAATTAAAAAAAGCGGAACTGGCAGCTTCTCCCGCAAACAGCAGTAGTGATGAGGTCCTGGAGATGGCCGGTGACTTTAACTACGATGGCTACCAAGTGGTACGCCGTGAGTTCTTCGCCCATATTAATGAGCCGTCTGTAACTTTCAACAATTACAAATTTTATGTAAATACCGCCTGCCTGAACCGCTTCCCACAAGTTGATTATGTGCAGGTATTGGTCAATCAGGAGAGCAGGATCTTGGCGATCCGTCCCTGTCGGGCGGAAGATCGGGATGCCTGCGCCTGGTGCACCAACAGCTCCGGCAGACGCAAACCGAAACAGATCACCTGCAAGATTTTTTTCGCCAAAGTGTTTTCACTGATGGACTGGAATCTGGACTATCGATATAAACTCCTCGGGCGGATAATCCATGCCAGGGATGAGTGGCTCATCGCATTTGATCTCACAGCGACCGAAGTGTATCAGCGGGTGCAAAAAGACGGCCAGAAGCCCAAGTCTTCTCGAACTCCCGTGTTTCCGGAGGGCTGGAAGACGCAGTTTGGACTCCCGTTCCGGGAACACCAGAAATCTATGCAGGTAGACATTTTTGAAGGATATGCTGTATATGGGTTGCGCGATAACATCGCTCCTGCTGCATCAGAGCAGTCAGACGAGGCTGCCTCTGATACTGGTAGTAAGTCCGTTTTGGGAGGACAAGGACATGAATCATGAAAATCAATTGCAGGCTTACTTAACGCTGGACCCTGCGCGAAACCGGATTCGAATCCACAGGCAAACGATTCGTCTCTTGAAGAATCCTGCGTATGTGCAATTCCTGGTAAACCCTGAAGAACTGTATATCGCCGTTCTCGGATCGGACAAACCTATTTCAGGCGGGACCGCAAACAAGGTTCGGATGTCAAGTACATCCCAGCAGTCTATAGAATTCTATAGTACGATCCTTATCAAAAACTTTTCCGAACTGCTGGGTGGCTTTGACCTGAGATTTAATTACCAGCTGACCGGTGAGATCGATCAAGTCAACCGGGTCGCATATTTTTCCCTCAAAACCGTCAAACAGCTGGAACGCAGGAGGCTACATGACAGAGAAAGCATTTAGGCAGCTTAACATCGATCCGGAATTCAAAAACTTGATTCGTCCACTTCGCCGGGAGGAATACCGGCAGCTAGAGCTGAATCTGGTCGTGGAAGGATGCCGGGAAGATATCATCGCATGGAATGATACCATCATCGACGGTCATAATCGCTATGAAATATGCAATAAAATGCGCATTCCTTATGGAGTCAAGGAGCTGGATTTTCCAAGCAGAGATGCTGCCATCGCCTGGATCTGTGCGAACCAACTCGGACGACGCAACATCTCAGAAGAAACCAGGAAATATCTGATTGGGAAACAATATGAAGTGGAAAAGAAAGTACAGCGAAATAGGAATGGCTATAATCAGTACCGTCCGAACCCCAACATTGCTGTGGGGAGAGGCCGCCCAATAGATGAAGAGAGCGGCCGGCGAACAGCAGCCCGGCTGGGAAGGAAGTATCATGTGTCCGGCGCAACCGTACAGAAATATGCGAAATACAGTGCAGCATTAGATACCATTGAACAAAATGCTCCTGAGCTTGTTCCGCACATTCTTTCCGGGGCATATAAGATTTCTTTCGAAAATATCGTTGCTCTATCAGAAATGGAACCCGAAGAATTGAGAGCACTTAGTAAAAAAATCGGAAAAAATCCCTATGCTTTCGCTCGTTACAGTGAATCGAGACGATGCCTTTATTCCGACGCTTCTGCCAAGCCCGGCACAGCGGCGGCAGAGCAGCCGGCAATCAAGACGATGCCCGCCTATGACCCGGATGCGGAAGTTGCTGGACTTACTCTTACGATCCCCTCCTGGATGAGCTCCATCGACCGGACAAAGTCCATGGCACATTTGGAAGCAATCTCACCTGCTGCCAGACAAAACCTCTTGGCGGCGTTGACTGAATTAGAAGGAAAAATCCAGGAAATGCTCAATGCAATTGAGGGGGAATCCTAATGGAAGATTATAGTATGTTTGTTCCCAATGTTCACTTCGAACAGATTCCCATCAAGAACCTCGTATCCAATCAGGAGTACCAGAGGAATATTTCCGAACAGCATGTGCTGAATGCTGCGGCACACTTTGATCTGTATCAGATCAACCCTGTGAAGGTGAGCCGTCGAAATGGGGTCAACTATGTCTTCAATGGCCAGCACACGGTGGAGATCGTCGCCCTGGCCTCTGGCTCTCGTGAAACGCCAGTCTGGTGCATGATATACGATGATCTGAACTACGAGCACGAGGCAGATATCTTCGCCAACCAGATGAAGTTTGTCAAACCGCTCCGTCCCTATGAAGTGTTTATGGCAAATGTGGAAGCCGGGAATCAGGAGCAGCTTATGATCAAAGATCTGGTAGAGTCTTATTCTCTTTCCATTGGCCAGGTCAGAAACTATGGCGTTGTCTGTGCTGTCTCTACGCTTGAAAATATATATGAGCGGTTCGGTTACCACGTACTTGATCGAACACTCAGACTCTGCGTAGGCACATGGGAGGGCGATATGAATTCGCTGTCCGCCAATATGCTCAACGGAATCGCCAGATTGGTCTACACATTCGGCGATGCCCTGAAAGATGAGACCTTCAAGGAAAAAGTAGGGGAAATGTCGGTCAAGCTGCTTTCGAGAACAGCCAAGGAACGACGCCCCGGTTCTATGGGCTATGCTGAGGCGATGCTTCTGGCCTATAACCGCAAATGCAAATATCCGCTCAAATGGACCAAGCTCTACGAGAAGAATGTGGGGAACAATGAAGGACTGGACATTGATACGGATATGGACGAGGATGAGGGCGGGGACTCTTTTGAGGGAGCCGCCAAAGAATAAGCAAACGGACGGTTCCACCAGGAATCGTCCGTTTGTGATCTTATCATGGAAGGGAAAAGGCGGGGCGCATATACTCTATCGCTCCCCGGCTGAGACCATACTGTCCGGCCAGCCGTTCCCAGTGTCCGGATACTGTTTTGCAGACCTCCTCTGCAGCCTGTTCCGCTTCCTGCGGGGCAAGGCCGAAATAATCGGCTACTTCCAGAGCCAGTTCCAAGTCAATGGTGTTATCATACTCACTCACATTGAGGGAAAGCCGGTCCCCCGAGGGGACTGGGTTCACATCATAGAGAGGGGCCAGCCGCCAGCCGGTGGGTGTCAGAAGGAAACCATGGTTGCGCAGGTGGTCGTCAGTATTGGATACCGCCATGCTGAACACGATCCGCTTCCACAGCTCGGCCAGATCCTGCCGGGGTGATGCCCCGTTGGCCCGGATGAACGCCGCCAGATCCAGATAGCTGCTTCCGTCCGCTGCCGAGGCTCCATCGGTCTTGCCCAGCAGGGTCATGGCGGAGGCGAAGTGGATGCGACGGCTGCCGTTTCGGTCAAATCGCTTGACAAGAAAGGTGCTGCCGGTCTTGGAGAATGTCTCCAATTTGGATTCCGGAACATCCAGCCCGCAGAGCCGTGCCAGGTCATGGACGACCTTCTCCCATGCGCCGCTGTTATATTCATCATGCTTGGAAGGGAACTTGGCGATCCACAAGGCGCCATCCGTGGCCTGCACCGTCGCTTTGGGTCTTGCGCCTCCCAAGGAGGAGCCAGGGGCCAGAAGCTCACGCAGCCATTTTTCATTCAGGCCGCTCTCATCGCTCTCGAAAGCGATAGAGGCGTTTTCCAGCGTCCGAAGGTTTACCCATGGAGGCGTCGCAAACGCTTTATCGTTCGAAAGAAATTCGCCCCCTTCTTCCAAGCTGAACCGCAGCGCACCCATACGGGTTTCATCGTAGACCCCCAACAGGAAGTCGCTCTCGGTGAGCTTACGGGGCTTGCGGTCCTCTTTGCGAGCGTCGATGGCCTCCTTGCGCTTCATCAGCAGACGCCCCCAGCGATCCGGACAGGAGTCGGAAAACAGGCCAAAGAGCTGCTTGTTCAGCGGCACATACTGCCGCCCGCGGTAAAGAGCCAGATCCGGGTCCAGAGAGAAGGAACTCTCGGCGGATGACAGCCAGGCTGGATCATACTCAAAGGAAAAGGTTTCCTGTCCGCGGACGAAGCCGCAGCGCAGCCGCCCCAGCAGAGTGGGTGCCTCTCCACGCCAATTTTCATATACATAGATGGTCTTTTCGTCCTGCGCCATGGGCTACTCTCCTTTCTTGGGTGCCCGCCGTCTGGTGGGCAGCGCCAGATCTTGTAGCTTCCTGCCGAATTCATCATCTTTTGCAATAAGCAGCAGGTCGCTGTCCATATTGTTTAATGCGTGCAGCACAGCGGCATAGGAGCCGATGGATACCGTAGGGGTGCCTTTCTCAATGGATATCAGAGTGGCTCGGCTGATCCCGGCACGCTCTGCTACCAATTCCAGGCTCAACTTCCTGCGCAGGCGGGCCAGGCGGATCTGCTCACCCATCTGTGCCAGGATCTCCCGTGTTTGCGGCATGATGACCGCAGCTTTTTTTGCCATGCACAATCGCCTCCTAACATAAATTATACTATATTATTTCGGCGATTATGTCAATTATATTTGAAGTTATCAACTTTCTTTTTCCAGGCGTTCTTCGATAAGGTACCCTCCTCCGAAGATAATGTCCAGTCTCCCGTCGGGATACACCTTCACACACTCAATCATTTGGTGGACGATGGTATCGTCGTACTCCATCTTTTTGGATGCTCGGTCGGCGATGATCTGCTGTAGTTGAAGGATTCGGCTGTCATTCACCTGATCGGAAGCAAGTGCTTCTTCGAGTTTCTGAATCCGTCCTTGCAGGAGTTCAATGGTATCGGAAAGTTCTTTGAATTCAGCTTCGTGACTCTCGATACCCTCCCCGCTTTCCACGCTCTCATTGATAAGAGATACCATTTTCCGATTCAGTCCATCTATTTTCCGCCGGAGCAGGTCGATCTCATCTGTGCCTCCGGTTAGACCGATTGCTTCACCAATGGTTGCCCGCATGAGTGCCATATAAGTGGACTCGTCTTCCTCGTTGAATCGGTTGATTGCCCGAACAATAGCGGCGTGGAGGGCGGTCTCATCTACCGTGAGCGAGGTTTTGCAGTAGCGCTTTCCATAGTCTAAGCGGCTGATGCAGCGCCAGACAACTCGCTTTTTTCCTCGGGATGTCCAGGTCACGCGCTTATATCGACTTCCGCATTCGGCGCAGATCATCACATTGGATAGTGCGTACCGGGAGTATTTTCCGGTGGCTGTGGTAGCCGTTTTGGTGGAATTTGGCTCCCGGCTCATCCGCCTGGCAAGTTCTTCCTGCGTTTTGTGAAAGAGCTCTCGGCTGATGATGCCAACATGGCTATTCTGTACATAGTACATGGGTGCCTCACCTGTGTTTTTGCGGCGAACCTTACCAATACAGTCAATTGTGACCGTCTTTTGAAGGATGCTGTCCCCGCAGTATCGTTCATTCCGGAGAATACCCTTAATCATGCTCGCAGAGAAGGAGAAGCGTTTTCCTGGTATCTGGAGATTTTCTTCTCTGAGTTTGGTTGAGATCCGGTTGATGGTTTCGCCTGACAGGTACATATTGAAGATCCTCTCCACGATGGATGCCTCCTCCGGGACGATCTCCGGTTCTCCGTCTGCACCCTTGCGGTATCCCAGAAGGCACTTATAGTTGAATATGGGCTTGCCCTCCTGAAATCGCTTACGAAAAGTCCAGGTGACATTCTTGCTGATGCTTTCGGATTCGGACTGTGCGAACCCTGCGTAGATGACCAGATAGAGTTCGCTGTCGATTTGCAGTGTGTCTATATTTTGCTCCTCGAAGTAGATGCCAATCCCTCTTGCCCTGAGCATTCGGACATGGTCCAGGCAGTCCACTGTATTACGGGCGAAGCGGGAAACGGATTTCGTGATGATATAGTCGATTTTCCCAGACAAGCAGTCGTTGATCATCTTCTGGAACTGGGGGCGCTTATCTGCACGTGTCCCGGAGATGCCCTCATCTGCGTAGAGTCCGGCGAACTCCCATTCGGGCTTAGCGGCAATCATCTCGGTATATACCTTTTTCTGGTTGGTATAGGATGTGAGCTGCTCCTCGCTGTCGGTGGATACCCGGCAGTAGGCAGCAACCCGCCGCTGATGATACTGCTCCCTGTTGACGATCAGGGAGCGTTTTGGCTCAATAACCGATATTGTTTTCTTGGGTATCTTGGTTACATTCATTTTCTTCATCTCCGATCTCGACATCGGTTTTGGTATGTAGGATCACCTTTCCTCCGCTGCCAAGCGTCAGGTAGGCGGCGATGTCACTAAAGTAGGCCGGGCTGAATTCCTCCTGGGGAGTCATCAGACTTACCCGCTTTCGGGCGATGGATGCAGCAATCTGTAGATGGGCATCGCTCTCAGCATAGAGCCGCTCTGCCATTTCGATTGTTTTGACGATAATCAGTGCATCGCTGGGGTCATCCCGCTCCAGTTCGGCATCAATTTCCCGGTTGATTCGCTGGGCTTCCGCCGACAGCTCTTTTCGCTTTTTGGGGCGAGGGATGAGCAGATAGCTATTGGCGATGATGCGGTTCATCAGGATTGCCACCTTTTCCAACAGGTGTGTATCGGAGATCCGGATGCGCTGACCGCAATCAGGATTAGTGCAATCCCAGCTCTCGCGAATCCGGTGCTTACTGCTCACCCTTCGCCGCATAGGGGCTCCGCACTCCGCACATCGGACCAGATCCCGAAGCAGGTCGATCCCCTCCAGATTTTTTTCGAAGGTGTTCCGCTGGCGGGCTGTTTTCACGGCAGCCGCTTCCTCATACTGCTCTTCCTCAATGATCGGGTCATACTCCCCATCGCCAATGTATTTGGCGTTTCCGATGATTCGTGCGATACGAGCTTTATCCCACACGTCCGTTCTCTCACTGTAGGGGATCTTCCTCTCAGTCAGCAGCTCGGCAATACTTTGGAGGGATGCGCCGTTGATGTAGGCGCTGAATATCTCGCGGATGACCGCAGCTTCATCTTGTGCGATGACTGTCCTTCCATTTCTCATGGTGTAACCGTATGGGATATAGCGTATCTTCTTCATGGCGAGGTTCCTCTGTGTCAGAGCATTTCAGTGAATCTCAGCCCGCCGATGAGGGTGACTGTCATTTCATCTCGGCGGCTGATACTGATGGCCTGAACAATCTCAGTAAAAAGCTTCTCATCGAAGCGGTCCAGTGGTTCCTCGAGCTCTTCCAGCAGCTTTTTCAGCCGCGTCAGTTCCTCTATCATATGGGTAATGCCCGAGGAGAATTCACATTGGCGCTCCCGCTTCAGCCGGCGCAGTTGGTCGTTAATCTCCCGCACCTGAGCTTTATGGACCTCATCTTTGAGGTATCCCTTTGCATGGAGCTGCTCCACCATCACCAACTTGGCGTTCAGATCTGCAATGTTCCGGCTGATCTCCCTTGCGGCCGTGTTTTTCTGCTTTCGCTTCAGCTCGGCGGATTCCAGACGGAGTAGAGTCTGACCCAGGATGTCGTATTCAGAGAACCGAAGCTTATTGACCATGGCGATGAAGGCATCGTAGATCCTCTCCTCGCTGTAGTAGTTTGAGCCGCACTGGGTACGATCCTGAATGTGTTTGGAGCATCCCCACTTTACTGTCCCGGAAACCTGCCTCCTGCGAAAATACGAGCCGCACTCAGAACACTGAATGCGGCTCGTAAGAGGGTAGATATTTTGCGTTGTAGATTTTCCAAAGACATCCTGACGCTTTTTCAAGAGGAGCTGGACCTTGTCAAAGGTATCTCGGTCAATAAGAGGAGCGTGGGTCATGGAGGCGTAGAACATATCCTCCTGACCTCGATTTCGGAACTGTTTGAAGGGGACTGTGGTGTCGCGGTAGGTTTTCTGATATTTGCAATCGCCGCAATACCGCTCATTTCCAAGTATGTATGCCACCTTGGTGGAGCGCCAGGTGGATTTCCCGGTTTTGGTTTTGATGCCGCGGCTGTTGAGATCCCGGGCGATCTCCGATGTAGACTGGCCGCTCAGGTAGTTTTCGAACATCATGCGGACGATGGCCGCCTCCGGTTCATAGACCACCAGCGCCTTATCCACCAGCCGGAAGCCGTAAGGAGCGTTGCTGTCCACATATTCCCCAGACTGCATCCGCTTCACGATGGAAAGCCGCTGGTTCTGGGAAATTGCCTTAGACTCCTCCTGTGCGATGGCAGAGAAGGTATTGAGCAGCATCTCATCTCCGAGGGCCAGGGTGTAGATTCCCTCTTTCTCAAACTGCACCCCCACGCCGAGCAATTTCAGCTTCCGGACATATTCCAGAGACTCCTTGGCGTTTCGGGCGAAACGGGAGACGGATTTGGTGACGATCAGGTCGATTTGGTGCTGTTCGCACATCTTGATCATTCGCTGGAATTCGGTGCGGTTCTGTGCGTTCATGCCAGAGAGCCCTTCGTCAGCGAATATCTCCACCAGCTCCCACTCTTTTTTTCTCTGAATGAGGCTGGTATATACCCGAATCTGGTTGGTGTAGGAGTTCTGCTGATCAGCCGAATTGGAAGATACCCGGCAATAGGCGGCGACTCGAACTTTGCGGATTTCCTGCCTGGTGATGGGCGAGATGAGTTTGACCTGCGGCATCAACAGCCCTCCTTTCTGGCTGAATTTTGGATTGTACTACATTTTGGTACCATCCACTTTTCCGGTTCAAGCAACATTATAGTCAACGGCAAGGCAAAGTCTATTGAAAGAACGCAGAGAAGTAAATTTCTACACAAGCGACAAGACCTGATGCCCAAAATACATCAATTTAGACGGTTCCTTCTGAACATTTAATCTGCGATGACGAGATTGGAGCCGGTGAGCTTCTGGTAGTAGCGCTTGGCTCGCTCATACTCGGCCTGAGTGATCACGCCACCTTCCCGCATCGACTTCAGCACGGCCACAATAAACAGGTAGTTTGCACTCTTGGTTTGCGACACAGCAATCATGATGTGATCCCTCCTAAATATGAATATGAATTGATACCACAAAAATAGGGGTCACCCGATTTGGTTGAGGAAGCCTTGGCTTTCCTGCTACATGATGGGTGACCCCCATTGCTTCTGATATCAAGACATTTGAATGTCTTTTTGTTGCCTGTATTCGACACTACTTCCCCAGGCAGGGCGGTCAGCTAAACTGCGGTGGGCACCGCACTCCGGGAATCAAACCCCTCCGAGGATCTCTCCGAGCTGCCCCCATTGCTTGAGGCTGTGGCTGGGCAGGGGTACCATTGTGGGCAGATGAGGTCGTGGCGAGACAGGCTGCCATACCTGCTTTTGGATCAGAGGACCCGCTGGGCACCTTGTAGGCCGTCATTGATAGAAGAGAAAGAGACTTACATCCGCTTTTCTTCTACAGGTGGTCATCGCGCTCTGTCCGCATCGCTCGCTCATTGCTGATGTTATTTAGCTGCCGGATATTCAGTTGAAAAGGTTCAATGAAGGTGTCTTTATAACCCCTTCACTTTTCAACGGACATTGTTTAAGAAAACCACAACCATTAGCCAAAAATATTTTTGGCTTTTTTTTGAATGAGGCGAATTGCATTCTGGACACTCTGATAGCTAACACCCATTTGGTCTGCATAGGCTTTGTAGCTGATCCCATTTAAGATACAGGCTTTATAAATACCATATTGGGTAGGAGTAAGACTCTCTCGCAGAATTCTCTCCAGCATTTTTGTGGTTATTTCTTCTGTATAGTCTCTGGTGTCGGCTAACCAGGTGGAGTCTGCCATATTTTCGGGAAGCAAGTTCAGAGAGAGAACTGTTGGAACAGTTTTCCCTTCTTTGGATGGATCCTGCTCCGAAGATAAGATACGCCGGAGTCGCTTCTCCTCTGAACGCAGAACCTGCATGACAGAGCGTTCTACCTCCGTTATCTCACCGGTAGCCTTGATCCGGACCATGCATTTTCCTTCCTCTGTGGTCCACAGGTCGTAATCGAATTCAACAGGGGTTTTGGGAATACTCATTGTCTTGTCCTTTCCGCTGGCACGAAGCCGCGGGAAGGTAAGACAATAAAAGAGCCGCATGACGGTGGTCATTCTGTCCGTGCCGATAAACAGAGTCTTTCGACTCAGTCCATGCGGCATTAGGATGACTTCACCTATCAGGCGGCTCCACAGCTCAGCTATGTGATTCAGTTTTTATTTAGTTCTCCTTCTGACGAAGGCAAAACGCAATTTTTCTCATGCTCAAAACGTCGAAGACGGTTACTTTTCCGCACTTTTTGCACTTCGTTTCGACATGACCTCTTGCGTCCTCATATACGACGATAGAGTTGTGTTGGCAGTACGGGCATTTAATATATCTAGGTCTTTGCGCCGCAATCGCCTCTCGCGCCCGGATAATTTTGTCTAACATTTCTTGTGAGGGCTTTGTGATGCGAACATTTTTACTCATGCCCATACCTCCAGTGGATCAACAAACTCTACATACGGGCGTTCTTCCAGATACCCAAGCTGCCGGAGACGAATCATTGCGGCAGACTTGGACACGCCGAGCGTTTGACAGAGAAGTGAAAGTGCCAACTTGTCCGCATATGAAAACCTCCCTTCATAGCTAATCAGGGTCCGACATTGAGCGAAAATCCACATGGCCCGATCTATCTCCGCCTGGGGCATGAGCAGGGCGGCCCCCAAGGCATTGGCCTGCCACTCGTTCCAGTCCTCTCTGCTTTTCAGGTCTCGGAGGGAGTAGGACCGTCGTTCCGAGTAGAGTTTGCGACACTTTTGCTGGGACTCCTCGGACTCCATCTGAAACAGGATTTGATGTGCGCACTCATGTGCCAAGGTAAAGCGACGCTTGCCGCACAGCTTTTTGACCTTGCCGGTCTCCAGAAAGCAGGAGTCCAGAAGAATTTGATTTTGTTTGAGTTCTATGGTACGAACTACTCCCATTTCCTCAACGATGTACTCGGCATCGGCATAGCTGGTCAGACCACAAATACTTCCATCTGCAGACAATCGGGCAAATCGAACGTTTAGCCTGAGGTAGTCGCGCGCGAATTCGTCGATGGGTGTTGCGTGAACATATTTATCCCCAAAAACAGTGCTGCCACAGTAGAAGAACTTGTTGAAGTCCTGAATTATAGCTGCAGCAATATCCTCTATTTGACGATGAGAAAGAATCATTGACTTACCTCCTATTACAATATATTTACGGATCAAGGCACGGCAGCCAGCCGTGTCTTTT
>CAUWDA010000013.1:0-52634 GCA_963557075.1 uncultured Flavonifractor sp.
CCCCCCCGCAGCTTTGCTTCATCGCTCCGGCCCCCTCTCAGCAGTAGATCGGGTCCCTGCCGCGGGGGACGGTCTCGCCCTGGAAGCAGCAGCCGCAGAACTGCCAGATACCGTTAGGCCACGTTCCGGCCACACGCTTGAACGTGTAGTAGGTGGGACGGAGCCGCCCGGTCTCCGGGTCCTCCCGGTGGGAGTACGGCTCACCCATCTGAGCGCACCGGGCGCTCATCGAGGCCGGAGGCAGACAGTCCATGGCGTCATCCACAACGGCCTGCTCCACATAGTCGCCTATCTCTGCCTTGGAGTAGTCGAAGTTCTCCTGGGTGAAGATCGGCTTACCGTCGTACTCGGTCGGAGCGTCGGCGCGGTCGCACTTGTAGGTCCACATGATTTTTTCTCCTTTCCTTGGCCGGTCCAGGTTCTCAGCTCCCAGCCGGTGAATACTAAGATTGCCGCGCTCGCAGGGATTGAAAAGGCCCCGGCGGTCTGGATTTGAAGCTGAATGACATCAATCATCAGCAGAATGAGGCGGGCCGTCACCATGGCCGCAAGGCAGAGGATGGATAGCCGGTAGTAGCTCCGGGCGTAGGCCCGGCGTCTCTTGCGCTTCTCCACGGCTACGCCCCCCGTCTCACGGGCGCGTTCAGCTCATCCAGGCCGTAGCGCTCATGGAAATACCGCTTGATGACGCGCCCGTCACAGGTGCATTTGCCCTGGTCCTCCAGCTCGCGGTTGAGGCTCTTGATGACCTTGTAGCTCTTGGACTTGGAGTAGCCCAAAATCCGCATCACGTCCTCCACGAAGTAGAACATATCGCGGGCGGTCTTGAGGGGCTTCGTCGCCATGGGTCATGCCTCCTTTTGCTCGTAGTTCGCCATGTACTCCCGGACAATGGGGATGAGCTGGTGGCCCGCACAGCGGCCCGTGGTGGTCTCGATCAGCGTCGTGTACTTGACGCCGGACCGCTCGGCCAGCTCTTTCACCGTCATTCCGGTCTGTGCGGTGAAGAGCCGGACCTCAATGCCGAAGTCGGTCTTCGGCTTAACTCGGTTTGCCGTTCTCATGCTTGGTTCCTCCTTGTGTCTAATTTATACGGCTTGTTTTTTGGGTGGTTTTGGTATATACTGTTACCAGGTGTCCCGGCGCGGAATGAAGATAAAATCTCCATCTACCGGGTCGCAGGGTTCACCGTCAAAGGCGTTGCCCTGCTTGGTGCAGATGTCCGGTTTCCGGCCAGCTCGCGGGTCCACGTCCACCAGGAGGCGGCCCGTTCCGTCATCGTAGACCGGGCGGCTCCAGCTATCTCGGCCACGGTGGAAGATGGGCAGCAGTCCGCAAGTGTGGGGGTGGTAGGCCACGCCCACGGCGTTCTCCAGCTTTCCAGCCGGCGTCCCGTAGATGCTTTCCCCGTTGGGGGTCAGCAGGGACAGCATCTCCGACATCGCGGCCCCGTCCCGGACGTGCCAGTAGGTGATCGGGGCGGCGTCGCAAACGACGCTGCGCCCTCCCGACCGGATGCGGATGACTTCGCACCCACAGTTCTTGCACTTCATCGGTATCAACCTCCAATCGCGGCCCGCTCCGGCGCACCGGACAGGCGAGTTGTCGGGTCAAATTGCTTGCCGTCCTAGTAGCCCAGGGCGCGGTAGGCGTCGCGCCAGCCGCCGGTCTTCTCCTTGCCGAAAGATGTCTTCTTGCCCATGTCGGCCATGTTGTCATCTACGGCCTTGGGGACCACCATCACAAGGCCCCATTCCTGGTGCTCTTCTTCCTGCTCGCGGAAAGCAGCCGCCACGCCACGGGTGAAGCCCCATCCGTAGGCGTTGCACTTCTCACGGTAGGTCCCGGACGGGTCGCTGGGGTCCCGCTTGATGTTGGCCTTGATGGAGGCCATCACGCAGTCGTAGGCGTAGAGGAAAATCCTCTTTGCAATCTCGAAGTCCTCTTCCAGCCCCACCAGGCCAATCCTGTTCGTCTTGCAGCCAGCGCCCCGGTTCCGGTAGGCCCGGCAGCAGTAGTGCTCCGCGATGATAGCGGAGAGGGAGACGGCCCAGGGGTTCGTCATAGCGGTGCAAGTGACGTCCAGGACCTCCCGGATGACTTTCACCTTGTCGGCCTTAACGACCTCTTCCGGCCTGAGCTTGTGCTCAGCCATGAGTTCGCGGGCCTTGAGCAGCGCGGCCTTGGCCTCGTTCTCATTCGGGCTTTCTGCCAGGGGCCAGCAGCTTAGCGATTTTGTCCTTGATGTTGGTTGCCATTTGGTTAGCTCCTTTCGCACTTGGCCGCCGTTGCACCGGCGGTTTACGGCCTCTTGGTGTTGTAGTCCTTGAGCCTGATTTGGAGGGTGATTTCCTGCTTCCCGATGACCGCATACTCCAGGCGGGCTTCCAGAACTCCGGGGGACCCGTGCAGCTCCAGCCACCGCAGGCTCTTTGCGGTTCCGATGGTCTTAGGTCCCTCCTTGACGGTCACGGGAATATCATCGCTCGCCGCTCCGATGCAGCAGAGGAAAGACAGGACGCTTAGCCTCTTAGCCAACTTCATTCTCTCCTTTCAGCCATTCCAGGCACTCGGCCTTGGTTCCAAACTCTTCCGTCCAGGCATGGCCAGTGCTGTTGTCAATCCCGGTCCAGGTGCCGCCGGCCTCTCCCACCAGGAAGAGGCCCAGCGGCTCATACCGCCCGGTCTCAAAGCCGGAGGCCAGCAGATCGGCGGCCTCGGCCTGGGTGATTTCCTGCGGCTCCATGGCGTCTACTCCTTGTGGGCCGCCCGGTACGCCCGGTTCCGGGCGGTGAGGGCCTGGAAGAACTGCTTGCCGTTCTCAATCCCGCCCAGAATGCAGTCAAGCTCCCGCTCACAGGCCGCCTGCTTGTCTGCGTCGCCGCTCAGAAAGTGGGCCGCGATTTCGGCGTCCAGCTCGCACAGCCGCATTTCCGTTTCATAGTCAATCTCGGTGCTGCTCAAGGAGTAGATGTCGGTCTCAGTGACATCCACCCACCGGACGCCCTTGTAGACCTTGCCGGTAAACCGGGTGACGATACCGTCAATCTCGGCTTCCTGTTCCTGCATAGCCTTGTTGACCGCGCAGCAGGCGAAGCTATTTTCCATGCCGCTGTCCCGCATGGCCTCGCAAGCGCCGATGAGCTGCTGGTAGCAGTTCCAGGCGATGCGCCGGTCATCATGGGTTTCCTCGAAGCTCTTGAGGATGTCCGCGTACTTGTGGGTGAGGACTTCGCGGTGCAGATCGTACTTGTTGCGTTCCATAGGTCAGTTATCCTTTCCGCCGGTTGCACCCGGCCTTGTGGCTTCGGGATGGTCCAGAGGTTGCCGTTCGTACCGCCGTTACCGCCTGCCGGTCATCCCCGGAGCTATGCCCGCTTCCGACCCGGCTTTCACTGCCGCTTCCTGTTTTATCCTCTGGCCCGTTCCCTGGGCCGTTTGTTTTTGGGTTTTTACCTTATTCCTTTGGCTTGATTATATTATACCACATCTGCGTGTTAAGTCAATAATATTAGCAAGCGAATGTGAGAAAATTTTTACCTTATTTTTTGGGTATTTTGTATTCCGGATTGGAGGTGTCTGAATGACGATTTGCGAGCGACTGTTTGAAGAGCTTGACCGGCGCGGCCTGACGGCCTACGGTCTTTGCCGACACCTCGGAGTGGCTACAAGCGTCACTACTGGATGGAAACAACGTGGGACGGACCCGCCTGCAAAATACGTGGTACGCATTTGCGAGTTTTTGGGGTGCTCAATCAGCTACTTCCTGACCGGCAGCGACACGGAGCCAGAAACAAAAAAATCGCCCGCCCCCGGAATATCCGAGAACGGGCGAGAGATGCTGGAGCTTTACGAGAAGCTGCCGGAACGGGAGCAGATACTCTTGATAGGCCGCCTCCAGGAAATGACCGCGCCCCTGCTGGGCGAAGTCAAAAAGGGCGGAACCACCGAGGCCGCGTCCTCAAGCGGACGGGCCGTGTAATCTACGTCGATTTCAGGGGGTGATACCATGCAGAAGATAAGCCCGCAGACCGAGGCGCGTCTATCGGCCGGCGTCCAGAAGTTCCAGCCTATCCTACGCCGCGCCCAGCTTGCGGGCCGGAATGAGAGCGACACGGTAATGATAATCACGGACATTCTCTGTGAGGTCTTCGGCTATGACAAGTACGAAAACATCACTTCCGAGCTGTGCATCAAGCAGCAGTTTTGTGATCTGGCCGTCCAGCTCAACGGCAAGGTCCGCCTGTTGCTGGAGTGCAAGGCGGTGAGCGTGGCCCTCCGGGATGTCCACGTCTCCCAGGCCACAGGCTATGCGGCCAGCGCGGGGATTGATTGGGTGGTGCTCACCAACGGTATCACCTGGAGAATATACCAGGTCCTCTTCGGGAAGCCGGTGGAGACGGTGCTTGTCTGCGAGTTCAACTTCTGCGAGCTGAATGTGAACCGGCCAGAGGACTACGCGCCCCTCTACGCGCTGAGCGTCGAGGCTTTCCAGGAAGAGGGCAACGCGGCCCTGTCCCAGCTCTACGCCCAGCGCCGGGTCCTCAACCGCTTCATAGTGGGTCAAGTCCTCTTGAATGACTGGATGATTGGGACCATTCGCCGCTCCCTGGAGCGCCACTACCCAGGCGTGAAGATGGATGACGGGGAGGTCCGGCGCATACTCCGGGAAGAGGTCTTCCGCCATGAGATCGTCGAGGGACCCCAGGCAGAGGACGCCCGCCGGGACGTGGACGCCGCCAACGCCCGGATGCGGGCCGCGCAGAAAGAGCGTCGGAAATAGCCTGTTGAAAACTCTGTGGAAAAGCTGTTGAAAACTGGACCACCGAGAAAGCGGCCCGGAAAATAAGGTATCAATTGATACCGCATTTCAGAAAATAGGGTATCAATTGATACCGCAAACCCAAAAAATGTGGTATCAATCAGCACCCCATAATAAGACAGTATGTATATAAGACTTAGTAATTATAATATTCCTCTATGCGCGTGCGCGTGCGCGAATAGAGCGTACATCGGTATTGGAGGTTGTGAACTGTGGAAAACTTGCCTATCGGCTATCTGAGCTGTCGGAGCTGCGGCTCCATCGAAAACTGCGCGGACCTGGTCTCCGGCCTCTGCCCTGTGTGCCGGAGGGAGAGGGCGGCCCACCTTGCCCAGCTCCAGAGTGACTACCAGGAGGCGCTGCAAGCCGGGGACCCCGCCGCCTCTGCGGAGATCGCCCAGCTCATCCTGGACTACCAGCAGTCCGAGGGCGTCCGGCTCAAGAACGTGCCGGGGGCCTACCGGGTCTCCTGAAAAGGGGCCTGCGCGTGTTTGGCCCATGGGAGGCCCTATAAGCGCTTCTCCGCTCCGGGGGTCCTGGTATATTCATAGGCCCCCTATCGCGGCTCCTGGTCCGTCCTGCGCCCGCCCTGGCATGAATTTGGGAGACTTCCGAAAGGGTGATTGAAATTCCAGCATACAAAGACGAACTGAGGAACACATGGTACGCGTCGTTTTACTACACCGACTGGCAGGGCAAGCGACGCCTCAAAAAGAAACGGGGCTTCCAGCGCAAGAAGGACGCCCAGGCGTTTGAAGAAGAGTTCTTGAGGACCCGCGCTCGGAGCTGTGACATGACCTTTCGCTCTTTCGCGGAAATCTACCTGGGGGACATGGAGCCGCGTCTCAAGCGGACCACCATGCAGAACAAGCGGTATCTCATCGAGCACCGGGTCCTCCCGTTCTTCGGGGACCTCCCACTCAACGAGATCACCCCGGCCCACGTCCGCAAGTGGCAATCGCAGCTTCTCGCGGACAAGGTGGCTCCGACCTATGCGAAGACCATCAACAACCAGCTTTCAGCCATATTCAACTACGCCTGCAAATACTACGGCCTGGGTATCAATCCGGCCAGGCTCGCCGGTAGCGTGGGCAAGAAAGACGCCCAGGAGATGTCATTCTGGACGGTGGAGCAGTTCAACGAGTTTATCCCCCACGTCAAGAAGCTGCCCGCCCGGACCGGCCTGTCGGTCCTGTTCTGGACCGGCCTGCGGATAGGGGAGCTGCTGGCCCTCTGCCCGGAGGACATAGACCTGGAGGCCCGGACGCTCACCGTCCGCCGGAACTTCCAGAGCGTAGAGGGCGAAGAGGTCATAACGGACCCAAAGACGCAGCGGGGCCGCCGTGTGATACCGCTGCCGGAAAAGCTGTGCGATGAGATACGGGCCTATGAGAACGCCCTATACGACCCCCAGCCGGATGACCGGCTCTTTCCGTTCACGAAGCACTACTTCCGGCGGGCGATGCTCAAGGGGAGCGCGGAGGCCGGCATGGACCCTATCAGGCTCCACGATCTGCGCCATTCCCACGCCGCCCTGCTCATCCACCTGGGGACGCCTATCCTGCTGGTGAAAGAGCGCCTGGGCCATGAGGACATACAAACGACGCTGCGGACCTATGGACACCTGTACCCCACCACCAGCGATGAAGCGGTCAAAAAGATGGATGATTTGATGCGTTAATGCCAAAGTAATGCCACGGAAACAGAAAAAGCCCCGCAAACCCTTGATTTATCAGGGATTGCGGGGCTTTTGTACTTTATTCCCACTCGATTGACGGGGGCTGTTTCGCCTTATTTTTCGCGGTATTTCGGTCTATCTACCTGTCCTGCGTTGCGGTGTTTCTCCATAGTCTCCACCGCTTTCAGGTGGCGTAATGCCAAAATAATTCCACGCGCAGATTATACCACGGTCAGGTAGGACAGCGCAACCCAGGACGTGATTTCCTTGAGAAGCGCCTCCTGGACGCCCTTGTGGGTGGCGATCTGCTTCACGGTGTACCGGCGGTTCTTGCCGCTCACGTAGTCCGGGACCTTGGCCCCTCTGGAGGTGGCGAGGCCGCCGTAGACGGCTCCAGCCTGGATGGTGACGGTGCTGCCCACCGTCACGGCTTTGGACGCCGTAGAGCTGCTGGTGCCGGTCTTGGTGGCGTAGTCCAGAGAAATCCACCCGGCTCCGCTCTTGAGCTTGCCCCACTTGGAAGCGCCGGTGCCGCCGGCCTCCGCAACGATGGTGTAGATGCCGGGCTTGATAGCGCCCTTGCTGCCGTAGTTGGTGCCGGGGCCGGAACGGATATTGAGGTCCGTCGCTGTCACTTTCACCGTGTAGTTTACGGCGGTCTGGGCGCCGCCAGAAGCGCCGGGGGCCGGGGCGGTGGAGCCGGAGCCGCCGCTCAGCCGCTTAGTGACCTCGGCGGCAATCTCGCCATGCAGGTTGTAGAGGTAATCGCCAGGGCAAGCCTTGTTCGCAAACCAGCGATGAACCGTCATCACCATTTCCCCGGCCTTGGGGGTATAGGCAAGGGTCTTCGCCTTGTCCCCGAACCAGAGCAGCTTCTTGGCCCCGTTCCGGCGGCAAATGTCCGTCACCAGGTCCAGCAGAGCGGCATAGGCCGCCGACGTGACCTTGTAGGGGTCCTTGGTCTCGCTGGCCGTCTCAATGGTGACGGCGCGGTGGTCGTTGGCCACGCTGGAGGTACACCAGCTCCGGTCCTTTTCCTCCACGCACAGTCCGATGGAGCCGTCATGCCCCACGACGTAGTTGCAGGAAGCTCCGTTGTTCGGGTCGTACTTGGTAAAGGTTCCGGCGTTGCAACCGCTCTTCGCCGTCACTTGGCCGACGAAACAATGGATGCTGATGGTGTCGATTTTATGATTGCGGGGGCTTGTCCGGTTGGGGCTGATTTTCGTATAGGTTACAAGGGAGCTGTTACTCATGGTCGGTTTCCTCCTTGTCCTCCGTGACTTCGGTAGTGGTCTCAATGGCGATGCCCTCCAGGGGGATGATGCCCTGGGTCAGCTCATAGACGGCGGCCTCGATGAGCGCGTCAAGCTCATTCTCATTCACAGTGACACCGCGCTCTTTCAGCCAGGCAATAACGTACTGCTTCTTCTCTTCTCCGCGCCCGCTGCCCTTGAAAATCTGCTCAGCAGCGGAGACGGCGATTTTGACCCAGGCGTTGATTTCCGCCTGCTGGGATGCCGTGGTCTTGGACTTGATGAACGGGATGAGCACACAGGTAACGATGACGCCGATCAGGGCGGCCACAGCTTCGATGATAGGGGTGATGTCGTACATGGTAAATCCTCCTTATTTTTATCCGAGGGTGGGTCCGCTGGTGTCGGACCCGCCCTCCGTGTTGTTAGTCTGGAATGGGTTTCCGTCAGCGTCCAGCCCGTGGCGGTTTCGGCTGACTTTTTCGGTGGTGGATGCCGCCGCATAGCTCACCAGATAGCCGATGCAGGCGGTAAAGATGGTGGTGGTAACATCGCTCGCGGTCTGCTTGTCCAGGTAGGCGAGGACGTAGGAAGCTACGGCGGTGGCCGTGGCAATAAGGACGGCCCACGCAGCGAGCTTCTTTTTGAACTCCCACGGGCGGCGCGTCTTGGCGCGTTTCCCCTCATACTTACCAGCCATAGCGTCCCCCTCAGTCCATCAGGGAGGAAACGCCTTGCCGGGTGAGGAAGTCCTTTTGCTTGTGTTTGATGCCGGCGGCGTAGTCCAGGGCGTCGTGCATATCCCCGTTGCAGTGGGCGTCAGGGATGCGCTGGACGGCCCTTGCAGTCGCTTCCCCCAGGGCAATAGCGGCATTGGTCCCCTGGACAATCAGGACGAAGAGGTCCTTTTGGCCCTGTTCCTGGGCCGCCTGTTCCTTTTCCCGCTTGTCGATGCGGCGCTCCAGCCGCCAGATGATAAGGCCCATGATCGCGCTCGGAATACCCATAGCCGCGACAAAGGCAAGCGCCATCTGGCCCAGGCTGACGTTTACTTCCATTGGTCTCACCCCTTTACTCCGTCACGACCTTGTAGTAGTCGTCCAGGAGCGCCGGGGGCGCCCAACCATCCTGCTTGGTGAAGACGCGCAGGACCTCATACTCCGTGCCGTCGTGGGTGAAATGGTCGCCTACCTGGAACGTGTGATTGGCCTCCAGTTCATCCCAATCCGGGACATCCCCCGGCTCCGGCCACGGTTCGGGTTCCGGCTCTACCTCTTCGTAGAGCTTGTACTCAGAGGGGACCAGGTGGGGGTAGTGCGGCTCATAGAGCGTGACGCCCGCCTCCTTGATGGGGGTGTAGAGCTGCTGGTCCACGGGGTCCCGGCGTACCGCACCATAGGGGACGTGCTCGCCCCAAATGAACTCCAGGTACTCTCCAGGTTCCTCCGGCTCGCTGCGGAGCGGACGGAACAACGTCCGTCCGCCCTCGCTACCAGGCGCCCAATTCGCCTGCGCCTGGTGCTGCGTGGTGCAGATGTAAAGTTCGCCGTCCGGCCCCACGATAGGTTCATCCTTGAAAATGGTCCCCATGGTGGCGCTCCAGATACGGGCCCCATCTGCCGCCGCGATGGATTTTAGATCGGCGTCGGTGTAGTCTCCGCTCTCGACCTGTCCGGCGCGGATGAGGTTCGCCCGCGCCCGGTTCACATGAAGTTCCGGGAGGCCGGGGCCGCCCATCTCCACCAGAGCGTCATGGGTGGCAAGGATGGCCGCCCACAGCTCATAGGTGTCCACGCTCTTTTCCTGCTTCTGGTAGGCGCGGGCTTCGTCAAGACTTCTCATAGTCATTCCCCCTTAGATGTAGCTTGCGGACAGAGAGTAGCAGGCGATGCTTTCATACCCTCCGGCCTTGGTGATCTGGACGCGGACGCCCACAGCAAAGCTATCCGCAGTCTTCGCGGAATTGCTGAAAATGTGCTTGAGGCCGAGCTGGGCAGTCTCCCAGGTCGGCTCTTCGTCGTTGTAGTTGTTGCAGACCTGGATTGTCACGCCGTCCTCATGGGCGTTGTACCGCATGGAGACAAGGATTTTCTGCGCGGCGGCGCTGGTGTCATCCACTTTCCAGTCAAAGTCGATGATGGAGACGGACCGGGTAAAGGTGATGGTACGGGTGACGCTGTTCCCGGCGCTGTCCGAGACCTTGATAGTCATGGTGTGCGGTCCGGTGAGGGCGGCGAACTGTGCCGCCGCGAGCGCAAAGGTGTACTGATGGTTCCGCTCTGCCGGGGTGATAGTTTTAAGGGCCACACCGTCCAGGCTCTCTACGATGGTGAGCGTGTCTCCGGCGTCCCCGTCGTTGACCGTGTACTGGAACGAGGGCGGCGTAGTCACCACGCCGAGCTGCTGATCGCTGCCGCTCACCGTCGGGTCTACGTTGTGGGTGACGGTCCGGGTAGGGCTGGTGGTGTATGCGCTATAAGCGTTCTTGCTGTCCTTGGCGCGGACCCGGTATGCTACCGTGTTCATCGCCGTGGTGATCGTGTCGCTGAACTGCGTCGCGGCTCCGTCATAGATTTTGGACCACCCACCGTTGTTGTACTTCCGCTCCAGCTCATAGCTCACGGCGTCGGTGTCCGGGTCCACCGACGCCGCCCAAGAGACGGTGAGACCTTTACCGCTCCGCACGTCCTCTGGCACGGTGATGGACGGGGGCGTGGTGGGGGCATTATTCCAGATGATGGTGTAGTACCCCTCGCTGTCCGGTGCATCAGATACCAAGATGTCAGATGACAGATTCAAAGCCGGGCGCACACCCCTGTTGCCGCCGTACGCGTCGCTGTAGCGGAGGCTCCCGTCCGAGTACACGCAGCGCACGCTGTACGCGCTCGACGAATACGGGGAGCGGAGCCACCACCACCAATTCTGCGACGCGCTCAAGTCACCGGCGGTGTACTCGCTGTTGCTCACGGCCTGGGCGGTAGGCTTGCACAGGCGGCTTGCGCTGTCGCTGAACATAGCCAGCTTCGTGCCCTCTGCGACGCCGTTCTCCGAGCCGAGGCCGACCTCTGCCATGGAAAGCAAGAAAATCTTGTCCTGGACAGTCTCGGACCCGCCGCCGTCCGTGCCGGGCTTTGCGACGGTCAGGGTGGTGGTGAGCAGGGCGGCCAGCATCTCCGCGCCGAAGCCGGTCAGGAAGCCGGATTGTGCGTCGTACTCGTTGTAGCCGCTCCAGACGTAAGAATTGGACGGGGGCCGGTCATAGCTGTGCTGGGCCTGATACCAGCCGGTCCCGCTCTTATTGAGCCACTGGCGGATGTTAGCCAGGGAATAGCGGTTGTTGCCGTATCTCTCCCGGTCCAAGTTGCCGTCGCTCTCCATGGCGTCGAAGCAGCAGATTTTGATAATGTTCTCAGCAACAAGGGTTGTGCTATTGGCGGGGTAGCCGGAATGGCTTTTGTCACCGATGACCCAGCCGATGGGGACGCCGTAATACTTAGTCTTTGTGTCCCGCACTTTCGCCTTTACGGGTAGGGCGCTGATTTTCTGCGGCATGGTTTGACTTTACACTCCTTTCAAAGATGGAGGCGCAAACCGCGTCGTACTTGGTGATGAGTTCCCGGCATTGGCCGTGGGAAGCATGAGACCTCCAGCTCTGGTAGCTCTCTTCAATCTGCTTCCGGGTCATAGCGCCGTTTTCATACATCACCGCGTATTTCCGCAGCTTGCGCCTCATACGGTCTTTGCTGGAACGCCTAACTTTCCGTATTACCTTTCCGGTGTCGGTCAGGTATGTGTGGAAGCCCAAAAAGTCCAGGCCGTTCCGCAAGGGGAAGATCTGTGTCTTCTGGTTTAGCTCAAGGCCCCTTGGGGTCAAGAGCTGCTCGACTTTCCTCCACGCTTCACGAAGCGCCTCCTTACTCTCGCAGATGATATAAAAATCATCCATGTAGCGGCCATAGTACCGCATTCGGAGGACTTCTTTGACGTAGTGGTCGAGTTCATTCAGATACAATAGGGCGTACACCTGGGACGATTGATTGCCTATGGGGATGCCGACATTATCAGGGGTGCTATCTATGATAGCGTCGGACAAGGCCCGGCTCCATGGGTCCGTGAGCAGCTTATTGACATCTCGCTTGAGAATGTCGTGCCGGATGCTGGCGAAGTAGTGCCGGACATCCGCTTTCAGGACCCAGCCGTCGGCGCTCCCGTGCTTCCGGTAATACTCCCGCATGAAGTCACGGAGGCGGTCGAGGCCGAAGTGGGTCCCCTTTCCGACTTGGCTCCCGTAGTTATCCAGGATAAAGGGGCGGCTCAGGACGGGGTAAAGGATGTTGTCACAAAAGGCGTGTTGCACGATTTTGTCCTTGACGCTGTTCGTCTGGATGAGACGTCGCTTTGGCTCAAAGACGTAGAACTCATGGTAATTTCCGGGCTTGTAGAGACCGTCCCGCAGCTCAGCTTGCAGGACGGTGATCGCCTCCAGAGTGTTCAGCTCCACTTTGGCAACGGCGTCTTTCCATCGCTTACCTTTTCTGGTCGCCCGATACGCCGCATAGAGATTAGCGAAGTCATAAACGACTTCAAAATTCTGTTCCATAATAGGCTCCTTGCGCCGCTGGTAGCGCCGAAGCTCCAATGGGCGAGCCTCAGCGCGTCGGCGCTATGTGTTTATCCCCGCCCTGTCAGGCCGGGACCGGATACGTCCTCCTTTGATGGTGGGCTTCTGCTTTCTCCCTTTCGGGTTACTCGGTCACGGTATTCCACCGAAGCCGGGCGCACACCCCTGTTGCCGTTGTACGCGTTGTTGTTGTTGAGGCTCCCGTCCGAGTTCACGTAGCGCACGTTGTTCGCGTTCGACGAATACGGGGAGCGGACAAGGCACACCCAGGGGGATGCACGTACAGGACGCACCCGTGGCCTCTCAAATCATCGCCGTGCGCCGCCGGTCTGAACTTGCTGCCGGAAGCGCTCGGCGTCCTTTTTGCGCCACGACGCGGCAAGGTTCTTTACGTCGGTGGTGAGGCCCGTCCAATACTCACACCGCCTGATGTCGATATACCCCTGTTCCAGAGCTATATCCAGGAAGTTCAGGAAGACCTTGCAGTTGGTCAAGACCTCTTTCTGGAGGTCAAGGCGCGTGTTCATCTCAGCGACGGTCCGAGGGTATATCTCGTTGGCCGCTATGATGTCATGCAGGATTTGGATTGAGAGGTTCTGCATTCTCTGGCAGAGGGTGAAGCGCACCTTTTTAGGGAACAGCTTAGTGTTGTTCGTGAGCTGCAAGGTATGGTTTACCAGGTCTTTTGCCTTGCAGATGATGGTGAGTTCACCGTGCCGGTTCTGCAAACAGGACACCTCCTTTCACGCAGGGCCTCCAGCTCATCAGCCGGTACGCCGTCCACTTCGAGGACGCCGGGCCGGACGCGGATAGTGACCCTCTGGCCTTTATATCCCAAACCGCAGAGCACAAGCCCCTCCAGGCCCTCGCAGGGGCAAGGGGTCTCCAGCTCTGCGATAAGGTTCGGAATAAGACAACTCGCCTCTTCGGGGCTGCAAAGTAGCCCCGTCATGCTGTAATGGAGCGTCCGGTCTGGCTCCAAACTCCATCGCGCATGGTGATACCGGCGAGGGTGGCAAAGTCGGCGGTCTTGTTGATGCCTCCGGGCATATCGCCGGACACCAGATCGTTGAGCAGGTCGATTGCGGCCTCATGGTCGCTCAGGGTGTTGGAGAGGCCGGAAATGTCGCTGATTTCATGACTGTGGCCCAGGAGCGCATATTTTTCCAGGTCCACCACGCGGGCCAGGGCGTCCGGGTCAATGATGGCCGAAACGCTCGCCGCCGCGCCCACAATGTTGATGATGTTGAAAGTCACCATCTTGTTTACCGGGCTGCCCTGGGGCCTCATCCACTCCGGCTTGCTCTGGAGGGGAAGATAGGAATAGGCAACGTCTCCATCGCCCTCCGGGTCCTTGATGTAGAGCATGACGCCTTTGACGTAGAAGCCGGTCTCGACGCCCACGCTGGTAGCCTGGACCACCACCGTAGCCTCGCCGGTGCCGGTGTTCTCGCACTTGGCAATCATGGCGTCTCCGGCATATTCAACCGGGGCGGTCAGGTCCTCAACCGCCGTTCCCTCCGGGAGATCGCCGCTGTCCAGCTCCGCTTTTGTGAACTGGATGCCGCCGCTCCCGGCCATGACTTTGCCCAGGGCGGTGTAGCCGCTGTTGAGCAGCACCGCGCCCTCTTCGCTCTCCGCGATGTCAGGAGAGGCCAGGATTTCTCTGTTTGGCATGGTATTACCTCGCTTTCATAGATGCAGTTATCGACACGTCCTCCCACACGGCCAGGCCCACATAGCTGCGGGAGGTTGCCGTGCGGAATGGGGTTGTTCGGGGTTTCGCCTCAATCTCGTTGTAGATCAGCGCCGGGACCGCGTAATAGCTCCGGGACCGTGCTGTGTGGTAGGTCCGCAGGAAAACACGGGTCCCGACGCCTGCCGCCGCGATGCGCTTCATCAGCTCCGCTATCAGGGGCGCGGCCTCCAGGCGCTCATAGTCCAGGACAGCTTCATCGACATAAATCCAGATTTTCGCCGGAAACAGCTCTCGGACCTCTATCTCCGATACGTCCACGTTGAAGAGCGAGGCCGCAGCGGAGATGATGGTGTCGATGTCACCGCCGGAAAGCAGCGCAATCATCTTGATTTTGATGAGCAGGCGGTAAAAGGTATCGTCCGCTCCACCGCGAGCGACGCCGAAATTGGCCCCGTAGCGGTCCAGGACGGACCCTCTGGCATTGTCTATGTCATCCCATAGCTTGAGCCGGTCCGCGTTCTCGTGGATGATTTCAAGGCCCCAGGCAAGGGTCCCGAATAAGCGCCCGATGTTCGTCTCCATGGGGAGGCTGTGTCGGCTGTTGCGGATGTCCGACCGGGCATAAGCCCCGGTCAGATACTCCAGCATTTGAGACAGGTAGCCGTAGCTCATCAGCTCACCTCCGCAATGGTGATTTTGTCGGTCGAGGTCACGGCCTTTTCCCTGGTGTCAATGACGATGTTCTCTTCCCCGTAGTCACTGGCGGTCTCGCTGATGCCCAGGTCGAAGTCCACCACACCGGGGACAGACAGGATGACACCGGGCAAGGCCATATAGAGAACGTCCGAGCCGATAGTCAGGCCGCCCCTCACATCGCCGCCGATGTACTCCACCAGGGCCTCCTTGATGCGGTCCTGCCCATCGCCCGGAAAGTCGCTGTTGGTCTCCAGGTTCTTGATTTGAATATACACGGCAACGGTGGTCGGCCTGGAAAACTTGATATTGATGCTCTGTCCGCTCTTGGCGATGACGGCGATAGAAGAGCTGCCGGAGGTCTGGATGCCCGCCGCCTTGCGCCGGAAGATGGCCTGCGCGATGTCGGCGTCCAGGCCGCCGTAGACGATGGCCTCAATGCTGTGCGGGGGGAGGCCCAGGGCGTCGGTTTCGTCGGTGTCGTTCTCGTAGCAGATCGCGGAGTAAACCGCGTCCACGTTCTGCATGATTTCACCGGCGATGGCGTCCGCGTTGACGCCGCCCGCATAGTCCACGGACTGATAATAGCGGTCCCGGAACTCTTCATCGGTTTCCCGGCCCCGCCCGCCGTCGATGGCTGCCGGGTTCGTGCAGGCGCTCACGCCGTCCATGGGGTTTGTGATTTCCTTGACCGTCTCGGCGGCCACGTTGTAGTCCGCTCCGGTCTCAACGGCCTGGACCGGCAACGTGACTTTCCCGGTATCGTCGATGCGGCCGGCGGCCAGGACTGCATACTGCAATCCGGCCACGGTGCGGACCAGGAAGCCCACGGGGATAGGAGTACCGGCGGCGCCGGTGAACTCGACGTAGCCGGACGCCTTTTGCGCGGGAAGCAGGGACAAGCCGATAGCTTTCCCCAGGTTGTAGAGGCTGGTCCCTACCGCCGTATCAACGAAACGGCTATTGTAGACATCTTCCATGAGGCTGAACAGGATGTTCAGCATCCATGCGAAAATCCGTAGGAAGATGCCCAGGGGGGACCGGACGGTCAGGTTGGCCTTGCTCCCGAACAGCTCCCGCGCCTTGTACTCGATGGCGTCCAGAAGCTCTACGTAAGTAGGCCGGTGGAAGCCGCGCTCGGTCACGCCCCATTCTTGATTGCTCATGCTGTGCTCACCTCCGTAGTGATGGTATTGCCGCTCTGGAGGCGGCCAGTCACAGAGACCTCCAGGCCCCGGCCCACAAGCTCATAGTCCACGGCGCTCACTTCGGCAACCTGTGGCTCCTGGAAGACGGCGTCCCGAATTACCTCCGGGATTTCGTCATCCTCCAGCTCGCTCCGCTTCTTGCCCATGATGCGCTCATACTCCGTGCCGTGGGTGGGGTCAAAGGGGAACTCCCCTCGGTAGACCTCCAGCGTCAGCCGGACGGCCTGGGCGGTGGTTTCATCGCCCGATATGGTCTCCAGCGCTCCGGCGTCATCGAGGATGAGGTCTCTGCTTTCGGGGTCAATTTTAAGGGTCCAGTTATCTTGCATATCTCACCCTCCGATCAGAACGTCCCCGCTGCCATCAGAGACGGCCCCGGTGCCATTGTGGGCGGCCAGGGTGTCCCCGATACGGGCGGCGGGTTTTCCGTTGATGAAGACGCTGCTGCTGCCCTGGGCGATGCTCCCTTGGCTGCTCCCGCAGCAGGCGTCATTTTCGGTTGTGGTGCTTCCGACATAGGCCGCCGGTCGCCCGTTGATGAAAACGTCCCCGGAGCACCCACCGGAGATCGTTCCCGTGATAGGGAGGGGACCGTGCGGGGTGGCGTGTCCGTTGTGCTCCCCCGCTGTGGTGCCTTGTATGGCGTCCCCTTGCCGTGCAGCTCCAGGCATAGCGCATACCTCCCTCAGTTCAGGTTGACCACGCCGCCAGTAACGGTCAGGTCCCCGGTGATGGTCACATTCCCCTTGATGTCGATGCCGCTTGGCGAGATGGACAGGTACACGCCGCCGTCGGATGTCCCCAGGCTCAGGGACCCGGCGGGGAGGCCGGATATGGAGCTGCCGCCGGTGCGGATGCCGCCCACAAAGACAGCATCATCCCCGCTGTGCAGGCGCTCGGTGTTGGGGTCTGCCTCCGCACCTCCAGCGATAACGGCGTCACTGTCCCGGTCCAGGTAGACCACCACGCCGATGTCCCCGGCCTTGTAGACAGGACGGATGACAAAGCCGCCCCCGTAGATGGTAGCCACGGGGACGGCCAGGACCGGCGGCTTGGTCTGGAATGTGTCTTCGTCGGGATAACGGGTGATCGGCTGAACATCGACGGTCAAGGCCGCCTCATCAAAGGCAAGGACCTTTACAACGTCCGCAACGCAAAGGCCCGCCGCGTCCGCCTGTTTCTTGGCGTCCTCATAGGCTTGCTTTCGGTTTTGTCTCGGCATGGTAAGGTCCCTCCTTTACGCCGGTTTCATTTCGATGGTGGTTTTCCAGTTGCCTTTCGGTGTGCCGGTGTGCTTCCCCTTGGCAACGATGAAGCGCCCGTTGAGGCTATGAGACTGGATGACAACTTGCTCAGCCGGTCCGATGTGGTAATTGAGCAGGCACTCACGGGTCACATAGTTGCCCTCTTCGCTCTTGGTGGCGCTGCTTTTCTGGCTGTCGCTGCCCACGGCTATGACGGTTTCCTCAACCTCATTCCCGGACAGCAGCAAGCCGCTCTGAGGGGTAAGGACAAGGCCATTTGCGATGCCCTTAGTCGGGTCATTGATGAAGACGCTCCCGTTGCGTATAAGGAACCGGCTCTTGCAGTCGTTCACCACAATGCGCTTGAGTTCGTCCTTTACCTTGCCGTTGCACACCAGCCCCCGGTCATAGACCTTGTTCGTGGCGAGGGAAAAATCCCCGATTTCAACCCCAAAGATATTGAGCAGATCGGAGACAATCTCTTTCGCCGTGCTGCCCTTGGCATAGGTCTTGGAGACCTTGGAGTTGAGCCATTGGTCCATAGCGGCGGTTGCTGAGATTTCGGTGATCCACTCGGTATTTTGGTGCTTGTGGCTGCAAGCGCTCACTTGGCCGACGAAGATAGCCCCCACGTCGCCCTCGTAGCCTGCGTTGAGGATGATAACGTCCCCGCGCTTGATACCCTTTCGGGTGCTCTCAGACAGGTTGTAGGCTTTGAATTTGGCCGTCTGGATGGTGTCGCTGTCCTCAAAGGGGACCTCAAACTCAAAGTACAGATTGTCCATACTGTACTTCTTGCTCCCAATCTGGAGACTGGCCTCTCTCATCCAGAAGCTCATTCCGTTCCCTCCCTGTCGAAGAGATAGAGCTTGACCTCTTCCCCCAGGTTCTCCCACGTCACGGCGTCCACATCGTCCCCCGTGAGGCACAAGGGAATGATGACCGGCAAAGGAAAGCGCTCATCCTCAATGGGGCCGAACAGTGGCCGCCCGTAGCGGATGGGGTCTCCGTAGGCAAGCACTTCGCCGGTGGCCGTCACAGACAGGTCCAGGGTAAAGAAACCGCCGGTGTCGTTGTACCGGATGGTAAAGGAATAGGTCTTGTCGCTGAGTTTCACGGAAAAGGTGTAGGGGACCTTGCTCACGTCGATGTCGATATACTCAACCTCTTGCCCAAGGTCAATAAGCTGCATGGTCCGTTACCTCCTCCCGGTGTTGCTGGGAGTAGCGCGGGACGTTGGCCCCGCGCTACTCTTCGGCTTGCTGTTGAAGCTGTTTACATAGGACATATAGGCGCTGGATGAAATCGTGGTGGAGACGGTGGTTTTCAGGCCGTCCGCCTTAGTGCTGGAGGTTTGGGAGGAAGACTTCTGCGCCGCCTTGGTGGTTGCCTTGGGCTGTGACGCGGAGGCCGCAGCGTCCATACCGGCCATAGTAGAGGCCGTTCCACTGTCCACGGAGCTGCCCAGGGTGACTTGCTTTAGGGTGGCCGTGAACGTGAAGCCCCCACGGTTCTTGGCGTCGTGGGTGCTCTGGAGCTGCTGGATGACAAGGTTGCTGATGCGGTTCCTCCCGGTGTAGGTGATGATGTCGCCGCTCTTCCACATCTTTTGCAGGGCGGCGATGGTGTCCGCGCCATTGATGGCCGTCCCGCTGATCTGGAAGCTCAACGGCTGAGTAAAAACATGGTCTTGGATATTGGAGCCGCCCTCAACCGGGTTATCGGTGATCGTGCTGCTCCGGCTCACGCTCTCGGAGGTCACTACGCCGGTAGTCAGAGGCTCGAAGCGGACCACTCCGCATTTTCTTCCCTCAAGTGTGTAGATAGTAGCACCCCCTTATGCAAAGCCAGCCTGCATAGCGCGGTCCGTGTAGTCCTGGGCCTGGGCCTCTTGGTAAAGCTCATCGAACAGGGCGCGAAGCTGCTCTTTCAGGTTGGCAACGGTGGAGCTGTCGGCATTACCCGCAATCGTGATTTGGACGCTGGGGGCAAAGCTGACGCTCCGGCTGCTTCGGTTGTTGGTCGTGTTGTTGGTGTAGGATTTCATCAGGCGGTCAGTCTGGTCCGCCGGAATGATGGCAGAGCCGCCGGGGAGGATGGCAAGCTCGCCGCCCTCTTCGTTCATCCACGTGGGACCGCCCTCAAAGTTATCCGTGCCTCCGGCGTTGTGCGGGATGCTCGCTCCTATCTGGACATTGGAGGCGTTGCTCGCTTCACGGGCCGCCGCCGTGATACGGGAAAACTGTGCGACGATGGCGTCCGTGCCTGTGGTGGCTGCGGTCTGCATGGCGCTCCAGGCCGTCTCCGCGTCGGTCTGCATGGTCCCATAGGCCGCCGTAGCGGACGCGCCCATAGCCATGAAATTTACGTCGGTTATCTCGGCGGCCTGGTTGGAGCTTTCGGTGACGGCCTCGGTGGTGGTCTCCGCTGCTCCGGTGACTTCCTTCTTGTACTGCGACGTATCGACCACAAGGGAAGTCTCCTTGCTCGCGGCGTCATCAAGGCCATTGATGGACCCGCTCAGGTCGTTTACCGCCTCTTCGCTGTCCTTGGCTCCGCCGAACAGGTTAGAGAAGAAGCCTACGACCTTGCCCACGCCGTCGGCCAGCCAGCCTACCACTTTGCCCAGGACCTCAGCGATGACGCCCAGGACATCTCCGATGACCTCAAGCACAGGGCTTACGGCCTCCAGGATGGGGGAGATCAGGCCCAGCAGTTGCGCAATGGGCGGTAGCAGCGCCTCGGCCAGCTTTTGAATGACCGGCACAAGGGGCTGAATGATGGAGGTATTTAGGGTGTTCAGGATGTCCACCAGGGGCGGCATGACGGTCTCGGCTATCATGCCTATGATGTCCGCCACAGGCGGTAGGATGGTCTGCGCCAGGTCTCCGAACACTTGCAAGAGTGGGAGGCCGGCCTCGAACACGGTCCCCAGCACGTCCGTTAGGACGGGCAACAGGGTCATGCCCAGCTCCGTGATGACCGGCATAGCCTGGGCAAGCCCGTTGCTCAGCATATCCACGAACTGCATGAGCATCGGCTCTATGGTCGGCCAGCTATCCAGGATGGTGCTGAACAGGCTTTCGATGACCGGCGTAAACCGGCTGCCAGCGTCGGCCATGAACTCGCTCCAGATGCCCTTGAGGTCTTTGGTGCTGTTCACCAGGCCGCCGGTGCTGTTGGCCGCCGATTGCTGGATTTTCTTGGTCTGCCCCAGCAGGGCATTCATGCGGACCTGGGCCAGAGTAGCATCGTCCATTTCGTCTATCTGGTCTCCCAGGCCCATTGAGAGCGCGGTATTTTTCAGGGCCACTTCATCAATGTGGATGCCGTACTCTTCGAGTGCCGCATTGTTCCCGCTGATGTAGTCCTGGACCACGCCCAGGGCCTCGGTGTCATCCATGGCAAAGGCGTTGCCGAAGTCATAGGCAAGGGACGTGGTGGCCTTGGACAGCTCTGCGGCCGCGTCCCCGGTGATGCCCATTTCCCCGTATAGGGCCTTATTGGACACCATGAAAGACTTGACCTCATCGCTGCTCCGGTGGATGGCGTCGGCGTAGTTCTCTGCCCACTCCCCGGCGTCGGTGCCTGAGAAGTTGGCCTCAAACTTCCGGCCCACATTCTCAGCGGACCCGGCTGCTTCGATGGCCGCCGCGCCCAGCTCCTTGAGCATATCAATACCGGCCTGGATTGCCTCAAAGCCGATAAAGGCGGCGAGGGCGCCCTTGATGGCCTCTTTGATTTCGCCTCCGGCCTTGTCGCCCTCATCCCCCATATCGTCCAGGTCTTTTCGCGCATCGTCGGCCTCATCGCCCACATTGTTAATCCTGTCGGCAGCGGCCTCCACCGCGCTCAAGAACTTCCCCCGGATGGTGTTTATCGGGTGCGTGAACGCGGTCCCGATGCCCTTTACTCCGGTCTTCACCTTGCCGGTGAAGTCGGAAAACTTCTTTTGGGAGTAGCCTATGGCCCCGTCAAATCCGGCCTTGATGGTCTTGGAAACGCTATTGGTCTCTTTGGCCGCAGCGCCCATAGATTTTCCTACGGCAGCACCGAAGCTGTCCGCCTCTCTGCCAATATCCCGGAAGCTGGTGCCTACATCGTCGGCGTCATCCTCCAGGTCATCCAGGGCGTCGCCTGCATCTCTGGCTCCGTCTCTGATCGCGTCAGTACCGGCGCGGACGCGAGCGCCCATATCCTGAGCGGCGTCCTCAACGTCCTGGGCGCGGTCCACGATCTGCTCCAGGCGGTCTATCGTCTCGCCCAGGCGGTTTATCGCGTCATCCAGGCCAAAGTCCATGCCAAAGGTAAGCTCCCGGTTGTCTGCCATTGGCTCCACCCCCTTTCTGCAAAAAGTAAAGCAGCGGGGTCACTCGCCCCGCTGCTTGCTCCAGTCTTCGTTGTAGAGTATGCGGGCCTGCACCGCCTCCTGGTACTCAGCCAGGTCCATGCCCTTGAAGTCGGCATAGCACAGGCCGCCGCCGGTGAAGATGAGGACCCACATATTCCGGTTTCGCTTGGCCTTTCTGATTGCGCGGTCTACGTTAAGCTCACTCTCGCAGAAAGGTTTCGATGGCCTTAATCAGCTTCTCCGGGGTCTTGATGTCATCCTTTTCATCGAAGTAGCTGATGCCGTCGGCCTTGACCTCGGCGGGAGAAATGACCACGTTCTTGAGCATGGTGTCAATGTACTTGGTGGTGTCCCGGCGTCCGCCGCCGGTCATGCCGCAATCGTCATTGACGCCGAAGTACCAGGTGGGAGAGACGGACTGGAGGGTGTATTCCTCGCCGTTGACGGTGACTTTCTTCTGCTTAGCCATAAATTTTCGGTAGCCCCTTTCAGATAGTGATTTTGGTTTGTTCGGCCAGTTGGGATAGCCTTTCATGGGTAGCCCCCCTTAGCGGGGGACTACCGACGGTGCATAGATGTTGACGGTGATCGTGCTCTGCTCCTTATTGCGGGTGAGGTCGGGCATTTTCATTACCCGGCAGTTGTCCGCGCTGAGGGTGAACGCGTCCGCGTCGTTCACGTCGGAGATCGTCACGTTGACGGCCCGACGCTTCGCCTCCAGCTCCCGAAGATAGGACAGGCTGGAAGACGTGGACATGAGGGTAATAGCGATGGTGCCGCTCTCGTTGGCGTTCTCGGAGTAGGTCACGTCGCCCTTTGCGCCTACGGCGGGGGTGATGCTGTCCTCGTTCTTGGTGACGGACACGACACCATCAGCAGCAAAGCCGGTGATGGTGCGGCCCCCGACAATGACGTTGACCTTTTTAGGGTCATAGCTCGCAACTTCGATGCCTTTAGCCATGATGAATTACGCTCCTTTCTCACGCGCTCAGGGTGGCCCGCAGTACGCCCTTGACTTTGACGGTGTGGACCGCGCCCTCAAGCTGCGCCTCCCAGGTGATGTCCGGCATTTGCCGGGCGCGGGCCTCTTCGTCGGTGGCCTGGGACCGCTTGGGGACTACAACGGTAAAGACGCCCTGCTCGCTCTCCGGGTCCAGGGCGATAATGCCCAGGTCGGTAGCGCGGTTCAGGGCGGAGAACACACCGGCAGCGACCAGGGCAAAGCCCGCGTCGGTGTAGCCAATGGTGGGGTTCTCCAGGAAGATGTCGTAGAGGTTTTCCCTCATGTTCTTGGCGATGTAGTCAGCGCCCATCTGGACGTCGATAAATTCGCCGTCGGCGCACACGCCGTTCTTCACATACTCCCGCTTGTACTCGACGGTCAGGAAGTTCACGTTGGCCTCTTCCAGAGCGTCGCGCTCGGCGTTGGTGAGGTCCGGGACGGTGAGGCCCTGGGGCCGCTTGAACTTCCACGTTACGCTCTCAGGATAGAACGGACCCACGTTGCCCACATAGGCGGCGTCGGGGTATTCCTCATCCTGGTCCCCGTAGATGACGATGGACCGGCGGTTGGTGACGGCAAGGCTCTTGTTCTGGGTGCGCCCAAAGTAGAGCTTGCGGTGGTCTTCCTCGCCCGCGCCCAGCTCCGCTTCGGTAGGCTCGGTAGCCTCGGCCCAGGCGCAGAGGGCTTTCACGGCCTCATCGCCGTCCTGGTCGGTCAGCAGGATATACCAATCATCATCGGTCTCCCGCAGGGTCTCCACGGCCTGCACCAGAGCAGATGCCTTTTCGGTCTCACCGCTCCCGGAGGGGGCAGCGATACCGGCGATTTTCACTTTGCGGATAAGGGTCTCCGCAAGGGTGGTCTTGCCCTGCTCAAACAGGGCTTCGGCCATAGCAGCGACCTTTTTCCCGGTGAACGCCTCCTTGATGACGTCCAGATCGCGGTAGACGGCCACGTCCTTAGCGCCCTCGGTGGACAGCAGCAGAATGTCCAGGTTCTCCGTTCCGCTGGGCTTGGCGTCGATATTCACGACCACAACAACGTCTTTCGGCATTAAAATCACTCCTTTACGTTTCCTTTGATTGTGGGTTTCTCAAGTTTGCTGATGGCCGCCGCGTCGGTCCGGGTGTACCGGAGCCGGACATCGAAACCGAACCGGCGGCCCATTTCGTCAAGCTCCAGGGCGTCCCGGCTGGTGGCGTTGGTGACATCAACAACGACGAAACCGGCCCCCGCTATGGCGTCTCTCCCGGTATGCAGGAAAAAGCCCTGGGCCAGCGTTGCCAGCTCCAGGGCCTCATCTGCACCCAGGACTTGCACCTGGGAGCCTTTATCGTCGTAGCAGCGGTTCACGCTGCAAGCAGTAAATGACAGGGTGGCGGTGGGCTGCTCTTCCCGGACCTCCACCAGATCGTCTTGCGTCGCACCCTCACCCAGCGAGTAGTTGCCCAGGCCGCCGTCCGGGATGTAGTCTGCGGTCACTGAGTAGACGATGAACGGGGGTTCTGCCTCCGGCTGGACCTGGGAGGCCAGCAGGACCGGGACGCCCACGGCCTTATGAAGCGCGGATATGAGGGCATTCCGCTTCGTGACGAAACTCACGCCCCACCGCCCCCTTTCGGCGCCGCGCCGGTTCTGGCCTCTACCAGATACCGCTTCATCGGGTGGATGCTGTTGTGGCCCAGCTCCTGGGTCACGGTGTAGGTGTTTCCGCTGTCAGGGTCATAGACCTGTGCTCCCACCTGGAGCGCATGGCCGTTGGTATAGATTTTCTCGCTCAGATCGGACACGGTGCCGGTGATTTCACGCCGTAGGTCCTTGTCGCTCACAGGGAGGACCGCGCCCTCAAAGGGGACGCGCACAGGCTCACCGGCTACCCACTGGCCGCCCTTGTCCTGGTCGTAGTGGCCTCCCGCCTGGACCTCGTACATGGTATGCAGCAGGCCGCCCGGTATCATGGGCTGCGCCATTTTGAACGGGACGCCCATTATTCCTCAACCTCCCACGTGATCGAATTTCGGAGCCGTCCGGTCACCATGAGAGGGCTGTCCGCATAGGACGGATAGCGCTCCCTCTGGATTTTTCCTTTCGGCTCAAAGTTGCTCGCGTCGCTCATAAACTGCTGGATAAGGCCCACGGCCTGCCCGCCTATCCACGATATGGCCCCGTCCGCCGTCTGCTGACCTTGCCAGATGCGGGCAACCTCATTCTGGACGATTTCGGCCAGCTTGTTCTTGTTGTGGTCGAAGCCCGCTCGGATGAAGCTGCGCTCCGGTATGGTGACGGAGGGCAGCAGCAGGAACAGGAACTTGAGGTTATTCGGATTATCCTTATCCCTCCGTCCCTTTTTGGCTACGACGCCGAACAGGTAGCCGTCCCTGGACCGGATAAAGAAGAGGTCCTGGAAGTCCCTGGGGCTTTTGTCGTAGCTGTCCTTGTGGATAGGTATGCAGAGGTTCCGGGTGGCCTTGGGCGTGATGGTGGCCCCGTACTCATGGACACGGGCAATCATCAGAAGCTCGCTGTCGGCGTTGCCCTGGATGCCTATTTTTATCCGGGTGCCGTTCAGCTTCTCCAGCTCGGCCTTAACCCGCCGCAGATGCGGCAGTACATTGTCACGGACTTGCATAGGCTCACCACCTCATGTAGTGGGCCAGGGTCTCCATCCAGGAGGCGCGGGGTTCCTTGTCAAAGGTCCACGACACGTCGGAGATGGAGAAAGCCGCAAGGCCCTGAGCGCCGTTCCGCAGGATGGAGAACTCCTGTTCCGCGATGCCCCACACAATCGCCACGATGTCCTCCGGCAGATCGGACGGCTCATCCTCGGTCGCGTCCTTGGGCAGCACATACCCGGCGGTGAACTTCACTTCCAGGTAGCGCCTGGGGGCCGTGTAGTCGTTTGCAAGGCCGCCGATGTAGCCACGGAATACCCATCCCTCATCGCGGTACAGTACGCCCACGTCTCCGGTCATGGTAAAGTCGTAGCTGCTGGGGTCTATGCTCACGCCGTGCTCGGTGTCCCGGACGTACTCAACCGCCCGTATGGGGTACTGAGTGAGCACAAGTTCCTGAGTGCCGGGGGCAACGTACCTGTGGGTGTAGGTGGCCTTGCCGAACTTCCGCCCGGTGATGGTCTCAATCCAGGCAGACGCCGAATTGATAAGCCGGATGATGTTGTTCTTTACGGCGGTGTCCGCCGCCTCCGGTGGGATGCCCAGGCGCTCCATCGTGTCCTCAAGAGTAGTCATGGCGTTTGCGGCCAGTTTTACAGTCGGTTCATTTGCCACGGTGTCGCCTCCATTCTCAGGGGGGGAGGCGCGGGCTACTCGCCCGCGTCCTCTTTTTTGCCGTCGTTCTTGGGAGCGGTCGCTTTTTTCTCCTTGGGGCCTGCTTCCCGCTTGTTCTCGGCGGGTTTCACGGTCTCGGGGGGATAGTGTCTTGCCATAGTGAAAACCTCCTTGTAGGGCCTCTCAGGGCCAAATTAGACGGGGACCTCGGAAGCGTCACCCAGGGCCAGGGCAGCAGTAGCCTCACACTCCGGGCTGGTGCCGCCGGAGCAGGTAATCTCCACCTTGACCTTGACGTACTGCTTGAGACCCACCAGGTCCAGGTCGAAGTTTACCAGCTCGCCGCCTGCGGCGTCGGTGGTGACGGAGATCGCGCCCGCATCGTCCAGGGGCGCGTTGCCCACACAGACCAGCTTATCCTTGACGGGCGCATAGCCGGTGCCGCTCTGGTCGCTCTCGGTGATGGTCAGCTTCACGGCCATACCCGTAGGGGAGCCGGAGGGGGAGCCGACCTTGACGGCCAGGATGCCGGAGAGGAAGCCCTCGCGGTTGATGGCGTCCTCGCTGGTGTACGGGGTCACTTTGACACTCTGAATAAGTGCGCGTTTCATAGCTGAAATTCCTCCTTGTTGAAATTATAGGGCCGGGGCGGTATGCCCCGGCCTCCGATTAAAACGCCTTGATGTTCTTGACGTGCAGGAAGCTCTCCTTGTGACGGGCAGCGATGTCCACGTACATGAGGGCGCGGGTGGCAGCCAGGTTCTCTTCAAAGGCGTTGTGCTGGTTGCCCTCTTCATCGACCCAGGAGCCGTCCAGGGTGGTGTAGGTCTCAAGGCCCATCTGCTCGCCCACCAGGAGGTCCGCCCAGTTGCCAAAGGCCAGCTCAGTGAGGCCGCTGGTGTCGGTGGTGATCTGGTTGGACACGCGATAGGGGAACCCCAGCAGCTTGCCGGTGTTCATCTCATCGCGGTAGATGTACGCGCCGGTGGTGGTCTTGAGGTTCATCAGATAGCCCTCCAGGACGGAGTTGAACGCCCAGCCGAGCTTGTTGTCGTCCACGTTCTTTGCCAGGACCTTAGAGCGGACGAACACAGGGAAGTCGGCAGTAATCTTGCCGTTGCTGTCGGCCAGGTCATCGTTGCTCAGGGTCTTGGCGTCCACGTGCTCAACCTCCTTGTCGGTGAACACGCCAAGGGGCTGGAACTCGCCGCCCTTTCCGAACATAGCGCCGAAGTCAAGGCCCAGCTCCATGCGCCGGGTCAGGTCGTTGGCGAAGAGCTGATCGGCAGAGTAGTTGGTGCTCATCAGCAGCTCGCGGGTCTGAGGCACGATGGCCTCCAGGCGCTTCGCGGACAGACGGATGTTGCCGTAGGTGGGCTGGGTCTTCGCAATCTTGCGAGCCTCACCACCCCAGGTAGCACGGGCACCGCCGGTCATCTTGGGGATGTTCAGGTTGCCGTTGGCCATGGGGACTTTCTGGGCGCCCAGCTCAAAGATGACGGTCTTGGAGTACAGCAGCTCAATGATCTGGTCCAGGTAGATTTCAGGGATGAGGTAGCCGCCAGCAGTGGGGTTGGTGGCAGACAGGGCCTTGAACTCGCGGGCCATGTCTGCATCGTCATACTTCCGCTGCGCGTAGAAAGAGGCGGCGTCGGGGTCATGCTTGCCGAACACGTCCAGGCACTTGATAGCGCGGGCGAGCTGCACGGCGGGCGGGATAGACTTCTTGGCGGTGCTGGTGGGGGTGGTACGGCTCATGTAGATGGAGCTGTACTTCCGCTGGACGGGGGAGGCCGCGCTCTTGCGGGCGCTTTTGGTCTGGTGCTTGCGGGTGGCGGCCTTGCGCCCCTTGGCCTCATCAGTCACTTCCTCATCCTCCTTGACCTCTTCCTCAACGCTGTCATCCTCCTTGGCCTCGCCCTCGGTGGCGTCGATAATCTCACCGACGGCCTCCATGACTTCCTCGGCGGTGACGTCGCCCAGCTCTTCGCCGGCCTCCTTGCGGCTCTTGCGCTTCTCAGCGACAACAGCCATAGCGTCCTCAATCAGACCGGAGATGTCAGCGGGGGCAACCTCGGCAACAGCGTCCTCGGTTCCCTCTTCGCCCTCGGCCTTGGCCTCGGCCTGCTCATCCAGGGCCTCCTTGACGCAAGCCTTGATTTTCTCGGTCAGCTCATCGGCCTCCATCTTCATAGACTTGCGGCCAGCGGGTGCGGTTCCTTTCTTGGGAATAGCCATTTGTAATTTCCTCCTTATAGCAGAATTTCATAGGTGATGCCGGTAGTCGGCGCGGACTTCGCGGCTCTGGTGTTGGCGGTATGGGAGACGGACTTCTCGGTGTCGCTTGCCTCTCGGATAATGCCGTCAAGGACCTTGGTAGCGGCTTTCATGGACGCGCTCGCGTCCTTGAGGGCCTTTAGCCGGGTCCCGCTGATTTTCCGACCGGCCTTGACTTCGGCGGTAGCCGCCTCCAAAAAGGCGTCCAGGAAACCGGCGGCGTCGGTGGCCTGCTTGTAGTCGGTGATCGTCGCCTCCGGGTTCATGGCCCAGGTAACGACGGAGACCTCCCACAGCTTGACTTCCCGCAGATGCCGGATGCCGTTTTCGTCGTAGTCAAAGACGATGGGGTCATATCCGATGGACAGCTCAGTGAGAACTCCATCTTTCAGCAGCACTTTGATGTCGCGTCCCATCGAAGTGTCGCTGATTTTGGCCTTAATGAAAAGGCCGTTGCTGTCTTCCCTCAGCTCCAAAGGTCTGCCAATGGGGAGCCAGCAGTCGTTGTGCAGGGCGAGTATCTTCACCCTCTCCCAGCCTTCGGCGATTGTCTTCGTGAAGGCACCAGGCTCAATTATGTCCCCGCCGCTGTCGATGTTGCCATAGACCGCAGCGTAGCCACTAAAGATGCCGCTCTCTTCGTCGTACTCTTCGGTACGGAAAGACAGCGTTTTGTGCTCCGTCTTGGAGCTTTTCACTTTCACCCCTCTACGGAGCGAAGCCTCCCACGCTTTCAGGCCCCGCCCGGAGGCATAGTAAAACGGCGAGACCCGCAGATGTGCCGCTGCGAGCTTCGCCGTCATAACGGGGTCATCGTTGGTAATATTCGTGTCCGGGCTTGCGGTGCCGTGCTCAAGCTCCGCATTCATCCCGGCTGTCAGGGCTTTCAGGTCGAACCGCTCTTTCTCCAGGTCGATACCCGCAGATCGGGCGGCCTCCTGAGCCTGCATCTCGGTAAATTCCATCAGGCGTCCTCCTTATTTGTCGAATGTCAGGAAACAGTGACAGTTCACGACCTCAGCGGGGTCCGTACAATCCGGGTCACAGGGCCGCATTAGGCCGTTTGAGAATTTGGCGTCGATAGGGACCCGCTCACCGTTCAGGCGCTTGTGGGATGGTCTGGCGGCGCTCATGTTGGCAACGTGCCAGGTCTTCCAGGCGGCCCCGGCCTTTCGCATCATGTCGTAGTGGCCGGTCAGGAGCGAGGTATTGCACTCCTGGGTGGCGATGGTCCGCGCCCTGGATGCCGTGGTCTGCATCTCCTGTTCAATCTGCTTGGCGATGGTGGCCCGGCTGTCTCCGTGCTCCAGTCCAGCGGAGACGATACGGGCGATGGACTGCTGGGTGGTCTCCGTGATGCCTTTGACCCGGACGCCGCCCCGCAGCTTCGCCGTGCTGATAAGCTCCGGCCTCTGGACCGCCTGGAGGTTGTAGAGCTTGGCAGACACCCCAGCGCCCTTGTCGTAGCTCTCTTTCCACAGCGGCTCAAAGATATTCAGCAGGGCCGTTTCCTCCTGGGGCCAGTCGATGAGGCCCAGGGTAAAGGCGCTCACAAGGCGGGTGCGGTCTGCCTCGCTCAAAGAGGACCACGCCGCTGCGCTCTGCTCCGCCGCGCCCTCGCTGTTCGGGTCATAGCCGGGGATGGCCCCCATGAGAATGTCCCAAACGCTCCGCTCATCCTTGGTGGTGCCGCCCATGGCGTCACTCACCCGGCGGCCCTGCTCCCGCAGATATTTGAGGGTGGCAATCTCAAAACGCTGGGTTTGCTCCCTCTCAGCTTGCAGCAGGGCGCGTTGTGCGGCCTGCACCTGGAGGTTTTTACGCTCTTCCGGGGACGTACCCTTAGAGGACACGATTTCTATGCCCTCCGCGCCGTCTCCCGTCCCCTCTGAGCCGTTTTCGGCGTCCAGGGGTATTCCGTTATCCGTTATCTCAATGTCCTGCTCTCCGCCCGTCTCAAGCGGTGGTGCGCTCTCTGCATACTGGAGGTTGGCCGCCGCCGTGGAGATCGCCACAGGGTCATCGTCTTCCCGGATGTAGACGTCGGAGAACTGCGTCTTGTAGACATCGCCGCCCACCAGGGCCGGAGGCATACCCAACTTCTCGCGGGCCTCATCCTTGGTGAGTAGGCCAGCATTCCAGCCGTCTATGCCCAGGGCCTTGTCAAACTCCTGGTTCCGGGGAATGATGTCATCGAAGCGCCACACCAGGTCGTTTCCGAAATACGGGATGATCTGGTTGTTGATGGCCTCTTCCCGGCGGCGTAGGTTGGGCATGAGGACGTTTTGGGCATAGATGAACTGAGCCGCCTCCGACGTGGCCCGGTTGCTACTCTCCGTGATACCCATAATCTCACGGGGGACGCCGAAGTGCTCAAGGACGGCATTCCGCAGGAATGTACGCCCGTTCACCATGTCCATGTCTTTCATGCTGTCTCCGACCTTGTTTACCGTGACCTCGCCGTTGACAGTAGCGACGCCGTGGCTCTGGAACACTCCCCGGAAGCGCTCAAGCCATTCAGACCGGAAGCGCTGTCGCTGCTCCGGGGTGGACTTGGGCATACCGATGATGAGGTTCGGCGTGGCGTCGTTGAAGAAAAAGCGCTTTTGGAACTTGGCCGCGTATTCGTCGGTCTCAATCTCATCTGCCAGGGCCTCAGCTTGCCCCAGGCCGCGCTTGAATGGGTCTATCGGGTTCAGGTCTTTCATCACGAACATATCATCTACGGACACGTTCATCAGCAGACCATTGGTGAGCCGGACGGTGTAGTACGGGTGGTCCAGGTACGGGGTCATCTGCACCCAATGGACAGGGACCGGCCACAGCTCCACAGGGACGCCCAGGGGCGATTTCTCCATGATGAAGTAGCCCTCGCCCTTGAGCTTGAGATAAATCTCCAGGAGCCGCCACAGGGCGGCGTTGCTCATCTCATGCAGCGGGTTAGGGTTGGCCCAGAAGTCCAAAAACGGGTGCTGCGTAAGCTCCTGTTCGTCTCCGTTCTCATCTATCCGGTAGAGCTTGCCCGCCGCAAAGGATAGATCGGAAGCGATGCGCTCCACAACGGATAGGCGCGGGTTCGTTCTGAAAGCCTCTATCCACTCCTGGGTGTTGCGCTCCGGCGGGTTCGTCCACCGGGGGAGCATAGCGCTATCGCTCCGGTAGGTCTGGCTTGCCCGCCCCGCTCCGCCCCCTCTAAATCGGTTCCAGAATGGCACGGTTATTCGCCCCCCTCGCGCTTCGGCTTCTTACCGAGCACCTGGGAGACGGTGGGGTTTCTGGGGCCGCCGGTCATCTTCTGCCAGCGACGCCGAGCCTCTGCCGCCGTGTTTGCCCGGATATACTTCATCGGCCAGCCGTCAGCCGATACAAGGTAACTGCATTTTGCTTTCATGGTGTCCTCCTTAGTCAATGCTCCAGTCGCTTACCAGCGGGTCATGCAGGGCCAGGGCCAGCGCGTCCCCCATATCCGGTGAGGATAGGCCGCGCTTCTTCATGGCCTCTTTCTTCTCCAGCTCAATCTTGCCCGCGCTGTTCACCACATATTTCCGGTTAGAGAGCTGGCTTATCTGCTTGTCATCAGGGTATAGCTTGATACTCTGGGTTCGCAGGGCCTCCCGGACAGCTCCCCACATAAGGCCGGTGCTGTTCTGGTAGTCGATGGGGTCATCGTCGCTGATGGTGCCGCCCTCGCCGCCGAAGTGACACTCTACGATGTCCAGGGTGAACGGGGGCGGGACGTCCTCATCGTCAGCGTACCGGCGGTCGCGCTGGGCTTGAACTTCCTCCACGATCTGCTCCCGCAGCTCCATGAGCCGGTCGAACACGCCGACGCCCAGGCCGTCGCAGTCGATTTTGACGTGTATCTCTGCCCAGGGCTGCTCCAGGGCGTAGCGCTTGATGAGCTGGACGGCCTTGCCGCTCAGCTCCATAGTGTCGTTGTGGTGGTAAATCTCCGGTTTCTCCTGGAGCTTCTTGTCCAGGACCGGGGACAACACGCTGCTGTCATCGCCGTAGCGAGCGACGTCAATCCCGATGTCCACACGGGCCGCCCGGTCAATCTCCGGGGCCTCGGCCTCGCTCGCCCGCTCTGCCCACTCCATAGGGATGAAGCTGTCAGGCAGGGCCTTGGGGAACTCCCCGGCAACGCGGACCCGAAAGACGTCGCTGTCTTCACCGAACATATCAATGATGGTGTCGATGAACTGCTGATCTACTCGGCTGCTGTCCCGCCCGTCAATGTGCATGGCGTTGTAAAGCTCGCGGGCCTTGTGGTGGCTGTCATAGAAAAAGCCGGTAATCTTCGTGGGGTTCCCACACATTACCAGCTTTGCGCCCTCCGTAGATAGAGCACCGAGAACCGGCTCGAATATCTCATCGCGGACGCCCGAGGCTTCGTCGATGATGTAGAGCACGTGCTCGGCGTGAAAGCCCTGGAGGGCGTCGGGCTTACTGGCCGTCCGGCCTACTGCGAACCACTCTTCCGGGTGGCCTCTCATGTAGACCTTTTCCTTGGTCCATATCAGCTCTTGAGACAGGGCCGGGTTACTGCGGAGCCATTTCGCAATCTCGGCCCACAGGATGTCCCATAGCTGGTGCTGGGTGGGGGCGGTGCAGGGTATCTTGGGATATGGCCTGGTAGTCAAAAACCAAATAGCAAGCCAGCTCTCCACCGCGCTTTTCCCGATGCCGTGACCGGAGCGCACGGAGGTCATGGGGTACTTCGCTACGCTGTTGAGAATGGCCTTTTGATTGCTGTCCGGCTTGGCCCTTATGATGTCCTCTACGAAGTCCACCGGATTGTCGGCGTAGTAGAGAATAGCGTCACTTGTCAGGTTCATTCTGCTGCTTCCTCCGTTCCCACGCCTCGGAGATGACGGCGGCAAGGCTGCTGTCTGCCTGCTCATTCGCCTTACCCGGTGCGGTGTCGGCCTCAAGCTCCATGCGGTTCTCGCGCTCCAGCTTGGTAGCCTCCCGGATGAACGCCACAAGGTTCTTCGGGTCTATCTCGCTGGGGTCCATGTCCTTTAGGGCCTGCAACGCCTTTTCCTGTAATTTCAAGGCTATGCTGATATGGCGGTTAGCCATCTTCCGGCGCTTCTTAACGGCCTGAGCATGGGCTTTTCTCTGGATGTCAACGTCGTATGCGGCGGTGCGCTCCACCCACTGATAGGTGCGGCTCCAGCGGCCTATGAGCGTGGTACTTTTGTTTAACTGCTTAGCAACCGCCCGGATGCTGCGCTCTTCCCCCAGCTCCAGGTAGACCGAAAACGCCTCATACGCTTTGACACCCTCGCCCTCCAGACGCTCCCATGGCTCGGTGTCTCTGTGCTTCGGCATTCCGATCTACCCTCCTTTCGGGGCCGGTAGCCGTCACTTAACGGCTATCCAGCCACAGAAATTCAGGCAGCGCCAAAACATATCGACCTGCCGAAAGCCAGCGGTCCGCATCATGTCCACGCTCCAGTCAGCCTTGAGCGGAGACAGCACATTTTCCAGGCTGCGCCGTTTGGACATGATCTGCTCTTCGGAATAGCCGTTCTCCCTCTTCATCTCGTAGTAGAGGTCCACCATCAGGTCATCCATATTCTCGCTGAGGATTTTCTCTACAAAGATGAGCGCCCCGCCGTCGGTCAGGCCGTCGTAAATCTGCTTGAGCATTCGGGGCCGGTAGGACGTCGGCATGAACTGCATGGACAGGACGGAGAGGACCAGGCTGCTCTTCTGCTCAAACGGTAGATATTCCCATATATTCCCTTGCCGGACCGTGACATTGACGTCTGCCCGGAAGCGCTTCTGGCAGGCTTCCACCATCGCCGGGGCGTTGTCCACCAGCAGAAAGTTATTGCTCTGGCCGTACTTCGCCACGAATGGCTCCACGGCCAGGCCGGTGCTGCACCCCACGTCCACAATCAGGGTCTCCGGCTGGATGAAGCGCTCGCCCAGCTTGTAGGTAAGCGCCCGCATAGATCGGTAGTCCGGGATGCTGCGCTCAAGCATATTGGCGAAGCAGGCGGCCACTTCTCCGTTGAACTCCCATTTCTCCCCAGGGTGTACGTTGTCTCTCATTTTGCCTCTCCTTTCGTCGGAGGGGGCAGGCAAATACCGAGCCGGTGCTCAAACGCTTCCCGCGCTCGCTGAGACAGTCCCATGCGTGAGCCGTCCGGGTAGGGAAGCTCAAATTCAAAGTCCAGCGCAGCGGCCAGGGCCGCAGGGTCCACTATCGGGTCTGCCGCCTCCATGTACCAGAATTTTGTTATCATCTCCAGGCGCTTCACGGTACGGAAGCACGGGGCGAAGATTGCCCGCATCTCTTCCTCGGTGTGGCCCTTTTGGACCTTGGGGTGTGCTCCGATGTCCCCCAGGATGGTGTTAGGTTCATAGTCCAGGTCAAAGGTCAGGATTTTTTCTGCGGCCATAAACTTTTTCTTTGTATTCACGAACTGCGGGGCCTTGTTGCTCTGGCACCAGCAGACCACCATCCCGTCCGGGGCGCACAGGGCCGCCGCGATGACGGCAATCTGCTTCCGGTCCGCCATAAAGGGGACGCTGTTGAACACGCTGGAGATAAAGACGCTGCTGTACGGCGTCCCGGCCTCCACTTCGTCCAGGAAGCGGGCGGCAATCTCCAGGCTCTTTTCCTTGTGGATTTTCTCGCCCACAGTCACGAAGTACGGCTCAAAGGCCGATACCTGAATACCGGCCTTGCGGAGCGTCCGGGTGTTGTTGAGCTTCCCGGCTCCAAAGTCTACCACACTGGACCCGTAGTGTCGGCGCCAGGTCTCCAGGGCCGCGCCCTCCAGCTTGCAGAAGTCCCGCCCGCAGTTCTTCGGGAACACGCCCTTAAAGAAGCCGTCCCCCAGGGCGGCGTTGCCCTCGGCGTCGGTCTCCCTGGTGTTCCGCTCCCGCATGAAGCTGTTGAAGCGCAGATCGTCGGCGTAGGTGCTTTCCATGTCAAAGTCCATGGATAACAGGTTGAGCATGGAGGACGCGAAAGCCTCTTGCTCCGGCCTCACCTTGACGCAGGCGATGACCTTTCTTCCGGCCTCCGCTGCTACTTGCAGGCGGCCTATCCCGTTGATGACGTTCCCAGCCTCTCCGATGACTACCGGCATGGCACTCCCGATGCGGCGCTCCAGGGATTTTGCAAGCTGCTTGATGTGGGTGTCGAAGCTCCGGTGATTGAGCTTTGCCAGCTTTACGACGTCCATCCGGCGCAGGGCGTAGACGCAGGGAAATGACGCTTCGGTCCCCGGCTCGATGTCCGGCAGCTCCCCGGTCATGGCCTCGATGTCCATTTCATAGAGGCGGCGTCGGATGATGGCGCAGGTGTCTTGCTTCTGGAGGTCATTCGTGGCCCGGTTGAAGAGGACGTTCACGGCCCGCCGCTCTCCCAGGGTCTTCCCGCTCACATACTCCACGGGTATCTGCCGGAAGCCCATGCGGGAGGCCACAAGATGCCGCTGGTGCCCGCTCAGGATTTCGCCGCTCTCATCGGCGTAGATCGGGAGCAGGAAGCCCAGCTTGCGGAGGGACAGCTCCGTGAGGGCCAGACGCTTTTCATCGTTGCGCCGGGGGTTATACTCCGACGCTCGCACGGCGTCAATGGGGACAAGTTTAATCATGGCGCAGCAACCTCCGTTTCATCTCCTGGGCGATTTCTCCCTGGTCGAAGATACCGGCGTCCCGGATGCTTTCGACCAGACGCTTGTAGCGTGGGACCTCCACCTTGAAGTGTAGGTGTCCAATTCGGACAACCGTAGTTCCCATGGTAGGCTCATCGTCACTACCGGCGGGTTCGTCCTCTTCCTCGCCGTCAGCGTTCTCGCCGTCCGGGTCTTCGTCCTGGTCCCAATCCGGGTCATCGTCGGCGTCTTCGCCCTCGCCGTCTCCGCCGAGCTGCCGGTAGACCAGGACCTCATCTCGGTCAAAGCCGGTTTCAAACTCCAGGACCTCATCATCCCGCAGCAGATCACCCAGGCGGTCGGTGTCCCAGCGGCCCTCGATGCGGTTCAAGGCAAGGCAGAGCTTCATCTCCTTGCTTTCGTCCGGCTGGTCGATGACAGAGCAGAGCACTTCTTTCCATCCCAGGTCCCGCAGGACCACAAGGCGCTGATTACCACCAATGCAGCGCATATTGTGGAGGTTCACGACCGGCGGCTCCACCATGCCGTTAAGCTCGATGCTCCGGCGCAGGGCCTTGTACTCATCGCTCCCGCGCTCGATGTCCTCGCGGGGGTTATAAGGGGCGGCCACGATGTCGGAGAGCTTCAGCATCTCCAGTCTGGTTTCATACTTCATCGAAAAGCCTCCCTTTCAGCTCCGCGCAGACAAGCTCCTGGGTAAAGCCCACCTTTTCCCGGACGTCTGCCATAAGGTCCTCAAACTCCGCTTCCTCCAGACGGAAAGAGAAGTCGCCCACGATACACTTAATGCCGTCGGCGGTGTCCTCTTTCTTGCCCAGGGAGGGCGGTTCCTCATCCTCGCCTAGCTCGCCGCCGATTTCCCCCAGGAGATCGTCAATGTCTGCCTGGGTAAAGCCGGTGGCGAGTAGGTTCTCTCCATCGTCGATGAGCTGCTGGATGATGTCGGCCAGTTGGCCGTAGTCCCATTCGCCGTCCAGCTTGTTCAGGGCGATGCACAGCGCCTTGGCCTGGGCCTCCGGCATATCCACCACGACAGCGTTTGTCTCCGTCTCCCCGGCGGCCAGCAGGACGGAAAGCCGCTGGTGTCCTCCGATCAGGCAGTTGTCCCGGATGTTCACGATGAGGGGCAGGACCAGGCCGTTTTCCTCAATGCTCGCGTCCAGGGCTTTATACTCCTGGTCTTTGGGTGTGAGCTGCACCCTGGGGTTGTAGGGGGCCGGTTTGATGTCGGCCAGCTTGATTACTCTGGTTTCCACGCTTCCACTCCTTTCAGATTTGGGCAATAAAAAAGCGGGGCGCTCTCGCGTCCCGCCTGGTGGCTGATATTCAGTTATCCGAATAAGCTGCATTGGTCGAAGGCCGGGACCCTCACCATGCCCGCCGATTTGATGAAGCGGTCATAGGGGGCGGCCTCGATACCGAACCGCGCATACATGGCCCGCGTCTTCGGATTGCTCTCCACCGCGTAGTAGTGCGTCCCCTCCGGGCCATTCTGTGCGCCGTGCCGGGGTAGGATGAAGCGCCGGAGGGCGCTCTCCTTGAAGACCGGAGGCTCCGCGTTGATGTCGTTGAAGTACCACTCCTGGGGCTGCCAGCCGGTCTTCCGCTTGATGTTCGCCATGGTCTGCTTCATCTGGTAGTCCGGTCTGGCCGTCACGATGATAACATAGTCATCCCGGATGGCCTCAATCAGATCGGCCCGGTACTCTTCGGCCTCCATGCGCCGGGAGAATGGCCGGAGCATTCGCGTGTCCGCCTGGTTTCCTACCAGGGTGTAGTTTAGATCGAGTAGGCAGATGTTTTTCATAGGTTAGTTACTCCTTTGCTTTTTCCTACCGTTATTATACCACATTTTGGGGCTTCTGTCACAGGTTTTCACAAAAAAGATGCCCGTAATTTAGTATTTATGACGGTTTTCTCTACCCACACTCTTTCATTGTGGATGAGTATAACACAGATAAATTGCACCGTCAAATTGTAAAATTGCACGGCAAAATTGCAAGCCCTTATCTCAAGGCTTCCGCGCCGTATAGCCAGACTGCGACGCGCTGCACAAGCCTCTTTCGGTGCCGCCAGACGGTGGAGGTATCGCACTCCAGGGCCTCAGCTATGTCCCTGTCATCCACGTCATCCAGGTACTTCCCGGACAGCGCCCGGTAGTAGGGGTCATCCCGGACCGTGGCGAGCGCCCGCTCCATGGTCTCAATCTCATAGCGGTCCGCCGCGATGGTAGCCTCCATGTCCATGAGAACGGCCTCCCATATCTCATCCGGGGTAAGCCGGTTCCCGTTCTTGACAAACCGGGTGATGCTCTTGCTCCGCTCTCTCGGTCCGTAGAGCTTGAATTCTTCCAGCCGCTCAAGGTCATCCTCCAGCTTGATTTTCAGGGTGGGCAGGCCGTAGAGACGGCGCTCAGTAGCCTTGAAAGCATCTTTGGCGGTGCGCTCGGCAGAGATGCGTCCGGCTTCAACGGCCTGCATGATGATGTCCCTGATGTTCTCCTGTGATTTGCCCATTGATTTTGTCGCCTCCCATGTGGTAAAATAGCTTTGTCACGGGCTGTCTTCCCTCCGGGGGAGGCGGCTTTTTTTATTTGCTCAGGGCTTCCCGCCCTTTATGATCTGGAAGTTTCTTCGGCGCGTCTCTGCGGCCCTCGCCCTCCGCTGCTCAACTATCCTCTGCATCTCAAGGTACTTTTCCGGGAACTTGTGCCTTGGGCAGTCCGGGCGCCACTGGCTGCGCTTGGAGAAGTCGCCGTCGTAGTGCTTGCACTCATCGCAGCAGAAGCAGATGTCCTCGGCGTTCTGGACCTCGCCCGGCGTTATGTACCACGCCTCCAGCTCTGCATTGTAGAGACAGTGATCGCAGGCGCACCCGTAGCAGCTCATGGCGTGTTGATGTCCACGGCGATGCACTCCACCCAGGGGAGGGCGTTATAGGCTTCCCGGGCCTCCTTGTCCGTCATGGAGAGAAATTCATCGTACCCCTTTACTTCGATGAGAACGGCCTCAACATCTTCATCGTCAAAGAAAAAGATGTGTTCCTCTGAAACCAGGTACTTTGTGACACTGGCCGGACCCCAGGCCCCCATCCAGCGAGCGCACCCGTCATCGCATACAATCTCGCTGTCCACCATCGGGACGATAGGCAGCTCCGGGTGGGCCTTAATCAGCTCCAGCAGATCAGAAATATACTTGTCCATATCTCATCCTCCGTGGTTCACTTGACGATGTGCCAGTCATCGGCCAGCATATCCGCTTGGGAGGCCAGCCAGCCCATTTGCACACCAGAGCTTCCCACAAAGGCAAAGGCCCGGTTGCCGATGGCCTCATGCTCGGCGTTGACGGTCTCCCCGCCGGGGGTTACATAGGAAATCGCGGACGCCAGCTCCACATACTGGCCCTTGCCATTCCATCCGCGCCGGGCAATTTTGGCGCCCCTCTTCGCGGCCTCAATGGCAAGGCCGAAGTTCATAGCGTCCGTGGGCCGGTAGGCTTCCTCAAACGCTTCCTTGGGGGACCAGCTCACATACCCATCCGCGTACTGGACGCGGTAGCCGTCCTCCACGCTGGGGAAGTTGGGGAACGCCACGGGCAGGTCATCAGTGATGGTGATGTGCCCGTGGCCGTCCATGCAGCGGTAGGCAGGCTCAGCCTCAATAATCTTGGTCCCGATGTACTGTTTCATTTCTCATGCCCTCCAGTAAAGATATTCTTAATCCGGTCCAGCAGGCCGGCCCGCTTGTCGGGGTAGGTGTCGGCTGTTTCTTTGCTCCACACGGCGTCCAAAACGTAGTCCTCCTTGCCGTCTCCCTGGGTGTGGATGAACACCGGAGTAGCGGCGATGGTCTCCAGCGCCTCCACCCGGCGCTCCAGCGCCCGGAGGCGCTTTTCCCGGCGGGCGCTCATCTCTGGCCCTCCATCAGCTCGCCCAAGCGGTTCTTTACTCGAACCAGGATGTCAAGCTCACGCTGAGCCGCTTTCTGCGCGGCTGGCATAGCAGCCCGCAGCACCGGCGAGATGGCGCCCATGATGGCGGTGCTGCCCTCCGGTGGGTTGACTTGCTTCTCCCGCTTCTCAATGAGACCTTGGAGGTCTGCAAGAAGCTGGACGTCTTTCTGAAAATTACTCATGGTGTGTCCTCCAATCCCTCCAGGAACAGCAGCACACCAGGGCCGCCGATGCGGACCTCATAGGGCGCTGCCTCCTGGGGCGTGATGTACTTATGCCCAAACCGGCCTTTCATGTCCCGCCAGACTGTCCAGGGGACGCGGTAAAATCCCACGGACCCAAAGGAACACAGGACAAAGACCACGGCTCCGAATTGATGCGCCCGCTCCAGGCGCTCCGTCTGGTCCGCTGTCACACGGTCCTGGGTCATCTTCTCAACGTCGGTGTACTTGGCCTCGAAGTTGACCGCTCGGCCTCCGAACAGAAAGCCCTTGTAGTCGGCCTGGGCCGTGCTGGTGTAGTGCGCGATGAACTTCCCGCCGCCCAGGTCCTTAGTCGGTTGCATCGGCTCCGGCGTCTTCTCAATGTCCGCGATCTGGCGGCTCCGGTAGAAGTCGCAGGCCCCGTTTATCATCTGCTCAAAAAAGGCTCCCTGGGCGCGGTTCTTCCGGTTCTGGTATCTAAGGGCTGCTTTCGCCCTCTCGTTTGGTGTCATGCTCTAACATCGTCCTCCCCTCAGCCTCGGTGGAGAATACAGTCTTCCCCCAGGCATCCAGCAGGGCCAGGGTAAAGGGGATAGGCTCTACAATGCGGCGCGGGGTGACTACTCTGCCAAAGAGGAACTTCTCGGCCTCCCGGACCCCGTAGTGACAGGCCGGGTTATCCCGTACCCGCCATACCGTAGCGCCCAGGGGGACCGGCAAGCGCAGTAGCAGGCCCGCCGCCTCATCCCTCCGGTATTGTTCCAGCTCCCTCAGCGCCGCACCATAGATGCCCATTGTCTACTCTCCTAACTTTTAAGGCTTATTTGTTCGTTTTTTATGGTGTTTTCCACAAATTCCACACACTTCTCCACAGGACTTCGCCGCTCTCATCAGCTCATCCACCACGCGCCCAGGGGAAATACCCAGGCGCTCAGCCTCGGCCTCCAGGTGGTAGGCTGTCTGCGACGATACGCGGATGGTGATTTTCTTTCGATACTCGCTCATGCCTCGCCTCCGCCGGTAGGCCGGAGGTAGCCATTTTCAACGGCCATGGCCCGGATTTTACGGATGGTGGCGTCGCTGACCCGCAGGCCGGTGTCGCTCCTGGTAGCCAGGCTGTCAATAAAGCCGTTGATGACTTTCTCAAGCTCATCCTGCGAGATGACGATAGAGCGGTTGCGCCCTTCCAGCTCATCCAGGTAGGCGCAGAGCTGAGCGTCGGTCATCTTCCGCACCCGGATTGCCCGGTCGTGCTGCTCCTGTTCAAAGCCGGTCCTCCGGCAGCTTCGCTTCTTCAATAGTTCTCCCTCCAGTTATTTTCCGTCTACCCGTACCATGCCCTCCGGGTACTCCTGAATGAGAGGGCCGCCCCACAGGTCTTTCAGACTGTTTTTCATAAAGACAGGGACCCCGGCAGACTGAGCAACTTCCGTGATGGCCTCTACCCATTCCCGCTTCGGCTGCTTTCGCTTGCTTCCCGGCCCGGTCATGGCTCCGATGATGACCCAAAGAGGTTCGCCCAACCGCCGGAAACCGGCGCAGTCATCCGCGCTGAACGGCTCCAGCAGCGGCTCAATGCTCAAGAACGTGTTGACGCAGGAAGCTCCAAAGTATTCCGTTTCGGGGCTGGTGATCGTGGTCCCATACCAGAAGTTCCGCTCCATGGGAAGCTTCCCGGCGTGGCCCATGTCAAGATACCTCTGCGGGTTCTTGGTGAGGAACAGGTAAGTATGCTGCGGCGCTCGCTTGCAGGCGGCGAAGACATCCTCAATCCAGATGTCCGGCACCCACTCCCCGAACAGGTCTCCCATGCTGGAGACGAAGATCCGTGCAGGCGTCTTCCGCTTCTCAGGATAGTCCATGGTGTAGGCGTGATAGGTGGGGGCAAAGCCCTTGGGGTACGCGGTAGAGCGCGCAGGCTCCCCGGTTTCGTCGCAGAGCTTGGTAGGCTGCTCCACGTAGTAGCACCCGGTCCCCTTGGGTAGTACCTCCAGTGGCTCAATGATGGGCCGCTCGCAGGGGTGCGGGCCAAACCTGGACACCATGCGCCGGGCGTAGCAGTATTCGCACCCGTGCTTGCACCCCGTTACGGGGTTCCATGTGTGGCTGCACCACTCAATGTCGGTCTTGTGAATATTCATAGGTCAGTCTCCCTCGCGCTTGGGGGCGGTGGCCCCCATGTCAAATAAGCTGCATTGGTTCTCCATCATCTTCCGGTCGGCCTCTTCCTGCTTTATCTTCCGCAGGCAGCAGGGACCGTACCCATCCCGCAAGCCCTGGGAGGATGTCAGCAGACCTCCACACCGCTTGCACCGGCGGGCCGGGATGGTGAACACTTCATCGTGCATAGGCTACACTCCAAACGCGATTAGAATAGACAGGGCCAGCAGGCCCGCAGATGTAACCTTTGCGCCGTTGCTCCGGTCATTCATGGTCTTGCCCCCAAAGGTGTAGCAAAATCCAGAAAATGTAATCAGGATGAAGAGGGTCCACGTAAACAGCAGCATCGTCATTCACCCAGTAGCTCGCAAAGGTGCTCCAGCTTGGCAATCTCCATGTCGGTGTTGTCACCGAAGATGACGTGGAGCTGGTTCAGCATGATTTCCACATCGGCCCTCTCTTCGGAGATCGCCGCCAGGATTTCCGCCTCATCGCCCTGCTCATGGTCCTTGAAGCGCAGATACTTGAGTAGGGCCTTTTGCAGCTCGCTCATCTCTTCCACCGCCATGAGGATTTGAGCGCTCTCCCCGAACTGCTCCACGGCCTGCTCATAGAGGGCCATTTCCGCTTGCTCCGGGGTCTCATCCACTCCAGGCTGCGGACCGTCGGCGGGCCGGATTTCTGCCGCTCTCTTCTTGTCCTCGGCGTCAAGGATAGATGCCAAGATGTCAGATTTCAGAGTTAAAGCCGGGCGCACACCCCTGTAGCCGTCGTACGCGATGCTGATGCTGAGGCTCCCGTCCGAGCCCACGTAGCGCACGTAAGAGGTCCCGGAACTCTTCGGGGTCCCGTCCGGCGTGATGAGCCAGCGCCAATGCTCCGGCGCGGGGTGCAGATCGCGGGTCTGCCGGTACTCTTCGGCGGTGAGCATCGTTACCTTGTCCAGACAGTTTCCGTAGTCCCGGAGGCCGTCATCGGCGGTCAGGTCGCGGTAGGTGGGGACGATGGCGTCTTTCAGGCCGGGGCATTCAGCGATGAGCTTATCCAGGAACTCGCCGTTGAGCTGCTTCCGCAGGCTCGCCTTGTTCCAGTCGTTGCAGTCGTTCTCATCAAAGGGGGCCTGGAAGACGTCTTCGGTGGCCTCGCAGAAGTGGAGATCGGAACAGTCCGGCGTCGGCGCCGGGGTGGTCCACAGCACAATCCAGTCCAGACCGGCCACGTGGAACACGTCTCCGTACTTGAAAGTCCTCTTTTGCTCTTGCATGGTAAATTCCTCCTGATTTTTATTTCCCCGGCTTCTGGCCGTGGGCTGTCTGTGGCGGCTTGACCTGTCCGCACCGGGTCGGGTGGTTCAAGCAGGGGTTCTTGCAGTTCTTATCCCGGTAGCCGCAATCGGCGCAGCAGATGTTACCGTGCCGCCGGTCGCAGTTGAAGATATTGCATCGGCGTGGATATGTTTTCTGCATGGCGTCTCCTTTCATGGGTTCGCCTCGTAAAACGCCTGAGCGAATCCAGGCGGGGTGATGGCTCTGAAATCGGCATCGCTTTTCGGTTTGGCCCACGCAAGCTGAGGGATAAGGGACTGAGCCGATTTGTGTAGGTATGCAAAATTTGGTTTCCCTCTTCCCGGCCTTGTGTATAGGGGCAGCTTGTCAGGTACGTCCTCCCACCGCTCATATAGCTTTTTCGGCGGGGTGAATGTACCCCAAAGCTCGGTTCTCTTGGTCCAGGGGTCTCCGTACTCCCATGGCTGGAAAATCATTGTAGACGGCCCCATGTATTCCCGCAGATGTCCAACGGGGTTTTCCATGGCCCACCATTCAGGACGGCACTTTTCAATAATTCTCAGACAGGCCATCACGACTTTCAGGCCCTCTTCCGGGTTCCGCGCCCGCGCCTCTGCCTTGCAGTTCAAGACCGAAAACTCCGTGCATGGAGGGGCCGCAAGAACGCCGTGGACTTTTTGGGGCGGTTCGTAAGTCAGTACATCATAGTCCGGTAGGGTTATGTTTCTAACGTCGTACCCCCCCCCGCTACATACGGCCTCGACCAGCTACCGGAACCTCCGCATAGGTCGAGGATGATTTTCTTCTCGCTCACCGTCTACCTCCCAAAGTAGATGCCGCAGTCCTCGCAGCAGATGACGTCGGCTCCCTGTTCAAATTCGGCCTGGTAGATGTACCCCTGCCCGTAAAGGTCCGAGTGTTCGCCGCTCAGGACGTCCCGTGCGGTCTCCCAGGCCCGCGCAACGGCGTGGGCCTCTCCAGGGTTTTCAGCCCGGTCCGGCCACACTACGCCGGTCCAGTAGAAGCGCCCGTACTGCCGGTAGGCCGTGAGCACTTCCTCCACGGTGTCCGGGAAGCGGTCATCCTCCATCCGGTTCAGGATGACATCGCCCACACGATGGCGGCACAGGTCGCAGCAGGCGTCACCGCCCGCCTCCTGGTAGATCGCGCAGGCCAGCATCTCAACCTCTTCCTCGGTCCAGCCGAAATAGGGCGAGACAGTGGGGACCGGCGATGCGGTGAGGGTAGGCGTCGGGTCCAATACCTGGACCGGATGCGCCGCCGTGTCCTCTTGCTCATCAAAGGCCGCGCCTCTGGCCTGCCCCGGCGTAAACAGGGCGCTCACAAACACCAGGGCGCACAGGGCACCGCAGGCAAGGGTTATCGTCCGTTCTTTCACTTGTTCCATCCTCTCCGTTCATAGAATTTTTCTTCGTTCTCGTAGGCTTCCTCTACGGTTTTAATGCCACAGTCCCTAAGATTTCGCATGACGCTCTCAATGTACCCCCAAAAGAGCTTCCCGCGCTTCCGGCCCTGTTCAAAGGCGTAGCCCAGCAGCTCCTTGTTTTCCTCCGGGAACGATATAGACCACTCATCTGTTTCCTCATCATGGTACTGGACCATGATCTGGAAGAACGTCCGCTTCTCATCGTATGGTCCAGGGGTCTTGCCTGGAAAGAACTCTGCCCACAGGTGGGCGGTTGTCTCCGCAAGCTCCACCCCCAGGGCCTCCGTGTAGCCGAAATAGCTTGTCGGGTCCTCTTTGAACTCTGCCAGGAAGTCTCCCTCCAGGTCATCCGGGGGCGGCTGCCAGCCCTCCATCTCTTCCACTGAGCGGAGATGGTAGGTGCTGGGCCGCCCCTTGATGCCAGGGGTGAAGTCCAGATAACCGCCGTCTATAAGCTCCTGTCGGGCGGATATGGCAGTTCGTTTTGCCGTGGTGTTTATCATCGTGCATAGCCTACTGTTGTCCAATGCGAAGTGCTCCGGCCAACGCAGGCTATTGGCTAAATCCATCAGCTTGTACCATAGGAGCTGCGCGGCCATGGATAGAGGGGTCCGCCTCATGCGGTTGGCGAAAGCTCGGTGCTCCATGATGTACCTCAGGCGGACCCCTCCTTTCCGTGGATTTGAGGCCGCCCGGCCTCATGGGTTTCACTCCATCGTTACAGAGCTACCGTCTTCGCCGCCGGTCACGATGATATTTTGACTGAACCGCGCTTTCATGGTCGGGTCATGGGAGATAGCCAAAATCCGCATATTGGGGTTTCTGGCCGCCATGTTCACCAGCGCGTCCGCGTAAGCCTCCGTCCCGTCCGCGTCCAGGAAGGGCGGCTCGTCGATGAAGAGCATACCGAGCTGGACGCCCGCCCGCCGTGCCTTGACGTCGGCCAGGCCCAGGGTGACGGCCAGGGCAATCTTGACCTTTTCGCCGCCGCTGTGGGACTGATAGGGCCGGTTCCCGCCGGTGATGGTGTTAATCCAGACCTCCAGGCTGTTGACTACCGTTTTCGTGCTCTTCTGCTCGCGCTCGGTGCGGATGTCAACGGCCATGCGCCCGCCGGTCATGGCGGCCAGGATGTCGTTGCTCTGCCTCATAATCTCCGGGACTACGCCCCGGATAATCATGTACTGAATACCGTCCAGGCCAAAGGCTTGAGTGAGCACCGTGTAGTCATTCAGGGTGGCCGCCGCGTCCTCGATGTCCCGCCGGAGCTTTGCCGTCTGAGCTTCGGCCTCGGAGATCGCCTCCAGCTTGGCCTTGATGACCCCGCGCTGGGTGGCAAATTCGGTGAGGCTCTTCCGGCGGCTCTCCAGGACGGCCCGCAGGCCCTTAACGTCCCCAGGCGCTTTCGGTGCTCGCTGCCGGATGTCCTCGGCCTCCTGGTGCGCGGTGATGACTTTCCGGGTCAGCTCTGCAATCTCCAGGCGCAGGCGCTCAAGCTGCGGCTCCAGGGCGTCGGCGGTCGCGCCGGCCGCTTGGCAGTCGGCCAGATGTCCGGCGATGGGTTCATCGTCTTCGATGCTCTTCTGCGCGGCCTGGTACTCGATGACCGCCAGCCCCAGGGCCGCCCGCTCCGCGTCAATCTCCACAGTCCGCTCCTTGGCGTCCTGGGCGGTCTGCTCGGCGGTCTGGATGGAGGCGGTGATTTCCTCCAGCTTCGCTTCCGCCGCCGCGATCTGCGGCGCGATGGCGGTCATGGTCCGGTAGGTATGCTCCTTGGCCTCCAGCTCTGCTAGGTCCCCCGACGGATTGCCCAGGGCCTCATGCGCTGCCAGGGCCTCTTCATAGGCTTTCGTCAGCTCTTCATACCGGGCGCGGTCCTCCGCTTTCATGGTCTCCAGGGAGTAGGACAGCTCCGGGATGGCGGCCTGAGCCGCCACAGCGGACACCAGGAACTTGCAAGTAGCGGTCTCCGGCACGGGGCAACCGCTGTCGGCCAGCTTCCCGGCCTCCGCCTGGGCCGCCGCAAGGCGGGATTGCAGCTCCCCGATGCGGACCCGGCTGTCTGCCAGGTGCTTGTCCTTGGCCTCCCGTGCGGCCAGCAGCGCCTTGGTGGTCTCAAAGGACTTGGCAAGCCGCTCCTGAGCCTCCGCTTTCGCCGGGGCCAGGGCGTCAAGCGCGGCCTGGGCCGCCTCCACGTCTGGCTTTCTGCCGATGATGTCCTGATACTGCCGGAGCTTTCTCCGGGCCGCCTCCGCGTCCAGCTCCGCCTTGCCGATTGCTTCCCGGAGGCGGGCCAGCTCTTTCAGCAGCTCCTTGTCCCGGTCCACCTTGGGGGAGAGGTCCTGGAGTTTGGCCCGTGCCGCCTTGACCCTCTCAGCGGCGTCCTGGGCGTCTCTGAGGCCGTTTGCAAGGTGGCGGGCGTCCTGGTATTGGCCCTCCAGCTTCTCCAGCTCCAGGGCCTTTCTGTCGCGCTCCCGGTCATATTCCTTGGCCTGGGCGTCCTTGTCCTCGGCCTGCCGTATCACTTCGGCAAGCAGGGCCTCGGCACTCTCCAGCGCCCGGATGTCCGCCTCGCCGGATGCTACGTCATGGACAGCTTCGTCCATCTCTTCGGACAGCACCATGTCCTCATCCAGCAACTCATCCTTTTCGCTGATCTGCTCGCCCAGGACGTTGATGCGCTCCTTGAGGGCGGCGATGGCGCGGCGCTGCTCCGTAGCGGACGCCTTGGCGATGTCCCCCATCCTGCCGTAGATGTCCAGGCCCAGGAGCGCGGACAGGACCTCCATGCGCCGGTCGCTGTCGGCGTCCAGGAAGAGGCCGTAGGCGTCCTGCCGGATGAGGGCGATACTGCAAAAGGTGTTGCAGTCCATACCGAGCAGCCGCTCAATGCGGGCCTGGGTCAGTTTCATGGTGGTGTCGCTCTCATCTGCCCAGGCGTCCCCCTCCGGGTTCCACCGCTGGAGGGCCAGGGTACCGCGCCCGCTCTTGGTCCTGGTGCGGATGACCCGGTAGTCCTGCCCGCCCAGGGCAAAGGTAAAGGTGATGCTGCCGCTCTTCGTCCCGTCGCGGACCCAGCCGCCGATGTCCTCTTTCCGGGTCTGCTCATAGAGGCAGTCCGCGATGGCGTCCATGAAGAGGGAGGACTTGCCGACACCGTTCTGGCCGTTCACCATTGCCATGTGTACCGGGGAGAAGTCAAAGGCCGCCTCCGTGTAGCTCCGGTAGTTCTTGACCTCAATCGTCCGGGGCATAAATGCTCCAGCGTGTTTGCTGTCCTCGCGTCCATCGTCGGCCTGCTTGATGATCGGCGCGGCCAGCTCCATGAGGCGGGCCGCTTTCTCGCCTGTGATGTCGTTGGTCTCCAGCCAGCGTGACAGGCACTCGGCGGGGCCGTCGTGCTCCGTGAGCTGGTCCTTGGCGTCCAGGGCCTCCACGTCATCCGGGATAATCTCGGCCACATAAAACGCGCCAGCGTCCATCAGGCGCTTTTGCAGCTCGGCCCGGTTAAAGGCTTTTTCCTGCTCCAGTGTGCAGGAATACCGGACCCGGACCACGCGCCCCTCCACGTCCCCAGGATTGAGGGTGCCGCTGGAGATGAAGTCTGCCACGTCCTGCTGCTTCATCGTCACCGTCCGGTGTACTCGCTCCGGGGTGCGCTGGAACTCCGAGACAACGCTCCGGTCCCCGTCTGAAAGCTGGTGCAGCCAGAAGCCGTGAGCGGTCCCCTCATCGTTGAAAGTGAGCTGGTTCACGCTCCCGCAGTAGTAGGCCGGTGTGGTGGAGCTGAGACGCTGGGGCTTGTGGATGTGGCCGAAGCAGGCCAGGTCCACGCCCGCCGCGTCGATGGTAGCCGGGAGGACCACCACATCCTGTCCAGCAAGGAACGTGCTGCCGTTGTCTGCCTCGCTCCCGCTTACCGTGTAGTGAGCCGTGAGAATGGAGGGGAGGCTCCTGTCCAGCTCCGTAGCCAGCCCCAGGATGATGTCGTTGACAAGGGCGGTGGCGTTCCGGTTCTCCGTCTCCTTGTCGGCGCCGGGGCAGAAGAGGCGCAGCCGCGCCTTGTCGAAGCCGGGGACGGCCATAATCTGGACCGGCCCCTCCGATGTCACCAGACGTTCCACCCTCGGCTCGGTGTAAATGTATAGGTTCTTGAGGTCGGGCGTCGCCTTGCGGATAACCTCAAAGGCGCGGGGGTTATCATGGTTCATCGTGCCGAACAGCAGCACCACCGCGTCGCTGTACTCGCACAGGGGGACGATGAAGCGGGAAATGGCGTCGTTGACGTCATCCAGGGCGGTGTCGGCCCACACGCGGGACCGATTGAAGAGATCGCCCGCGATGATGGTCACGGTCGGCCCCTCCGTCCGGGCCTTGTTCACGATGGCGTCCATGCACCGCAAGGTGTCTTGGCGGCGCAGATTTGCGCCGCCCCTGGTGGGGCCTGCCAGGTCCCCCAGGTGAATGTCGCCGGTGTGCAGTATCTTAATCATGGCCTTTCGCCTCCTCATCCTCTCGCTTCTGCGCCCTCGCGCCGTCCAGGTAGGCCGCCCAATAGCGGGCATCGTCAAGGTTGTAGCCGCTCTCTTCCTCCAGCCGCTTTTCCGCGAACTCAATAACCGTCATCTCCGCGCTCCTTTCATCTTCTCCTGACACTCAGGGCAGAGGACCCGCCCATAGGTGCGCTGACTATACCCGGCAATGTCCTCCGCGCTCCACTTACGGCCATTCCTGCTCTGACCGCCGGTAATCTCCCGGCGGCACTCCGAACAGAACACGCCCTGCGGCTCCGGGTCCGCCCAATCCGGGGCAGCTCCGTACTCCGGCGATCTGCTCCAGCTATCCTCCGGCTCTTCCGGTGCCTCATCCCAGGGCATAGGCCCCTCATCCTCGTAGGGGGTGACGGTCTCGGCGGCCTGCGCCGCCGGGAGGCTCGCCCTGGACGCCTGGGTGGGCATCTCAAAGAGCATACCCATCGACTGGAGGTAGTTGCTCGCCACGGCCTGCTTGATTTCCGGGGCGTCCAGGTTGGGGACCACGCGGGCCACGACAAAGGGCTTTTTCAGTTCCTCGTAGGCGTAGGTCCCGGCCAGGCCCAGGGCGGCCCGGATAGCCCGCATAAAGGCTTTGCTCTCAGCCATGGCGGTGCGGTGGGGGAGGAAGCGCCTGAACTGTTGACCGTTGGCTCCGTCTTTCATCCCGGCGGCCTCCAGTGTGCAGTCAATCTCCTTGGTGGCTTTCATCAGCCGGAAGCCGCCGGACGGCTCCGGGACCCGGATAGTCACGGTGACAGCTACGTCGTGGACGTGCTCACAGGTGCCGCATACCCTGGGCTTTCCGGTGGCCCGTGCCATTTCAATGCACCGCTGGCAGCCCTCGGTCCGCTCGGTGGCGGTGTCCACGATGCTGATGTTGGCCGCCGCAGCCAGCTTCATGCCGCCTACCTTGGTGATGGCAAAGGCGCTGCTGGACTTCTCGTAGTAGATGTCCTTGCTCGGCCCCCGGTTGGAGCTGTCCTGCCGGACGTCGAGCTGGACCTCGGAGACGGTGATCCGCTGGAGGTTGCTCGCTACCTGCATGGTGGTGACGGGGACCAGGACGTTGTACTTGTCCTTGGGGTACTTGTTGAGTTGGACGATGGCATTTTCCATATTGGGTAATCTCCTTTCGGCTTGACAGGGCCGGTAGGAATGTGCTACAATAACTCCAGGTTAGTTATTTTCGCGCTTGGCCGCTTCCCGTTGCACCGGGGGCGGCCTTTTCCTTTCCTAAGCCAATCAAGATGATGTCGTTGATACTCTCTTCCAGCTTCCGCAGGAAGTCCAGGGCCTCCATGAAGTCGGTCCGCTCAGAGGCATCTATCACGCCGTCAAAGGCGATTTCCTCCAGGCGGTCGGCCACGTCTTGGCCGTCCTCGATGAGCCGCCGGACCCTGAGCGTCGCATGGGCAAGGGGACGGTCGGTGGCCGTTCTCCCGATTGCCCGTCCTACCGGACAGGTGGCGCAATACCTGGGTAGGATGTCCGGGCTTTGGTAGCACTCCGCATAGACCAGGGCGTCTTCCGGCTCCATCTCCACGTCGCCGCGCTCATGGCGGCCTATGGTCTCCGGCGAAAACGGAACAACAGTCGAGGCCGTTCCGCGGCTGACAAATCCGGCCCTCATCCTTGCCTCCCGCAGATACGCGGGGGGCTTTTTTGTTGCTGTGATAGCCACTCTCATTCACCCGCTTTCTGGTATGATTTTGGTAGATGGTTCAGACCTGGGGCGCGATGCACTTCAACCGGCGGGCGGCTCTCATGGCGTTGTCGGTCAACTGCCGCTGCCATGCGCCCTGCGACGGCGCCCACCGGAAGCCCTCTCCCTTGAGTTCGGTTCGGACGTCCGCGTCGGGTTTCCCATCGAAGATGACCTGGAGGCGGTTCTCCGTGGTGTTCACCACGACCCGGCCCCCGTCAAACTCCCAGCCCTCCGGGGTGCTCTCGGTCCGCTTCTTGAGTTCTGCGATCCGGCCACGGATGCGCCGGATATTGGCGTTGTTGTTCTGGAGCGCGTAGGCCGGATAACCGATGCGCCCGCAGAAGTCCGGCTCTCTGAGCTTGGCGATGTCCTCCGGGGTGTAGCCCAGCTCCGCGAGCTTGGCGTCTCCCTTGGCCGGGTCTTTCATACGGATGGCGGCGTTGGCCGCTTTCATCATCTCCTGGTGCTTCTCCAGGGCGGCGAGCTTCGCCTCCAGCTTCTCCACGGCCTGCGGGTCATCGGAGCTGATACCGCCGGTGCCGACGCTGCGGATTTTATCAAGCAAACCCTGGATGTAGTTCCACTCTTCCAGGTTGCGGTCTCTGGCCGCGTTCTGCTTCTCTTTCTTGCGGACCGGGAAGTTGCCGCCGCCGGAGATCAGGATGGAGGGGCAGCGGGCCTCGATGGAGTAACTGGCGTTCATGTTCTCGGCCAGCTTGCGGCAGTAGGTCTCCAGCAGCCGGTCGATTTTCTCATGGTACATGGGGTCCACGCGCTGCTTCTGGCGCTCGGCCAGCTCGGTAGCCGCGTCCACCATACGGCGGTACTCGGCGGTCGCGCTCCCGGCCTTGTAGTCCCGGAAGCTGTTCATGTCGTTGGCGCGGCGGGCGGCCTCTTCGTTGATGGTATGGTAGCTCATTTCCTCGCGGCTCCTTTCTTGGTCTTCACAATGCAGATCAGGGCGTCCGAGCGCCACACATCGTAGATGTCCTGGAGCTTGTTGGTGTTGCGGTAGTTCCGCATACTGTCATAGCGCTTCTTGGCCTCTTCCGGGGTATCGTACTCAAAGACCATGTTCTTTTTCTCGCTGTCCGCGAGGAAGACCTTGAGCGCGGCTGTCTCTTCACTGTCCTTGCGAGCGTTCTTCCGCTGGGGGAGCACTTGCAGGTTGTAGGTTATTTTCACGCTTATTCCTCCTATGCCGAGTACACAAGATGGTCCTCGGTGATGATGTCTGCCCAGGTCATACCGTCCGTACCTGGGATGGGGTCATCCAGGCTCACCGTCTTAATGCGCCTGGATTGCTTGTGCTGCTCATGCCCGATTGCACTCCGCATGGCAGCGCAGGCGATGGTGGTAAACTCATAGCGGTAAAGGTCCGGGCGGGCGAACCACCGTTTCACGGCCAGCAGATAGCCGAAGACGGCAACGTCGAGGTATTCATCCACCGGGAGGCCCCGATGTCTGACGTACCACTCTACAAGCCGGTAATGCTGCTCGGCTACGCTCCGTTCCGCCGGAGACAGGGGTGTGAGAGTTTGACGCCTGCACATAGTACCCCCCCCC
>CAUWDA010000014.1:0-51408 GCA_963557075.1 uncultured Flavonifractor sp.
TGTATAAAGCCCTTATAGGGCTTACTTAAGCCTCCGGCTTAGCCGGAGGTTTTGATACCGGAGACCGGCGGCCGCGTCAGGCGCGGCGAGCGGTCACTCGGTGGTGTAATTGTCGAAGTAGCCCTGGATATAGACAATGGGGGTGCCCTTGTCGCCGGAGCCGGAGGTCAGGTCGCAGAGGGAACCGATCAGGTCGGTAAGGCGGCGGGGGGTGGTGCCCTGAGCGGCCATATTGCCCACCAGGGAGCCGTCCTTCTTCTTGATCTCGTTCTTAATGGCGTCCCGGAGCGCCTCGCCGGACAGAGCAGCAAAGTCGTTATCCGCCAGATACTTCAGCTTGAGCTCGTTGGGGGTGCCCTCCAGCCCGGCAGTATAAGCGGGGGAGACCACCGGGTCAGCCAGCTCCCAGATCTTGCCCACCGGGTCCTTGAAGGCACCGTCGCCGTAGACCATGACCTCGACATGCTTGCCGGTGGCCTTCAGCAGACGGGCCTGGATGTCCTCCACCAGGTCCTGACAGGGACGGGGGAAGAGCTTCACCTTGTCCTCGGTGGACTTGTTGGAGCCCAGCAGACCGTAATTCTCGTTGTAGCCGCTGCCGTTGATGGGGGCGGTCATGATCTCGTCCAGACAGAACACCTTCTCGGCGCCGGCGGCCAGCAGGCGGCGCTTGGTGCGCTGGCGGGTGTGGATGTCACAGGCCAGCACGGTCTTGGTGTAGGACAGGATGGCCCGGGGATCGTTGGCGAAGATGACCTCCACCTCGGCGCCGGATTCCCGGATCAGGTTGGAATAATAGTCCACATAGTCCACGCCGGTGAAGGGGTGGGTGGTGTAGCCGAACAGCTCACGGTAGCGCTCCAGAGAGAGCACATCCTTATAGGGGTCGATCCCCTTTTCATCCAGCACATCCTCGTCAATGAGATGGTTGCCCACCTCATCGGAGGGATAAGACAGCATCAGAACCACCTTTTTGGCGCCCTTGGCGATGCCCCGCAGGCAGATAGCGAAACGGTTGCGGCTGAGGATGGGGAAGATGACGCCAATGGTTTCTCCGCCCAGCTTGGCCTTTACATCGGCGGCGATATCGTCCACCGAGGCGTAGTTCCCCTGGGCGCGGGCCACAATGGCCTCAGTCATTGCCACTACGTCGCGGTCGCGTACGGAGAACGCGCCATCGTTGACCGCCTCCAGGACAGACCCGGTGACGATCTCGGCCAGGTCATCTCCGCTGCGGATAATGGGGGCGCGGATACCCATGGATACGGTGCCGACCATCCGGCTCATAGAACAACACTCCTACTATAGTTGGATTCGCTGCGGTTTTCCCGTAACAGCAGAATTATACTATATTTTTTTCTGCTTGTAAAAGGTTTTTTCATTGAAAAAGAAGCTTTATTCCCCGGAGACCCATTGACGGACCACTTCCAGGAACCGGGCGGTGAGGGGAGAGAGCGGTTTCCCGCTGCGCACGGCCAGAGCGATGTCCCGGTAGCGGGGCCGCTCCAGGGGGATGGCGGCAAATGTCCGGCCGGTATCCCGCAGCACCAGCTCCGGGCGGATGCTGACGCCCAGGCCCTGCTCCACCATGGCCAGGATGGCAAAGTCGTCGTTGACGGTGTAGCGCAGGTTGGGGTGGATGCCCTCCTCCTGAAAGATCTGCCCGATCTCCACATCCCGCTCCTCCGGGATCCAGATGAAGGGGTCGGAGGCCAGCCGCTCCATGGGATAGAAGGGGGCGTGGGCCAGTGGGTGGTCCGGGGGCAGGACCGCCATAAACTGGTCCCGGCACAGCGGGTAGAGATCCAGTCCCTCGCCGGCGGGCAGCCCCAGAAAGCCGCAGTCCGCCTGTCCTTTACAGAGCAGATCCTCCACCTCCGCAAACTCCCACTTGCTCAGCAGCTCAAAGCGGATGCCGGGATAGCGGTGGAGAAACTCCTTCATGATGGAGGGCAGCCAGTGGATGGATACGCTGGCAAAAGATCCGACCCGCAGAGTGCCCTGGGTGAGACCGTGCAGATGGGCCACATGCTCCTCCAGCTCCTTCTGGGCGTTGCACATGGCCTGAACAGAGGGCAGCAGCGCCTCGCCCGCCGAGCTGAGGTGGATGCCGCCTCTGCCCCGGACCAGCAGCTCCAGGTCCCACTCCTGCTCCAGAGAGGCGATCATGCGGCTGGCGGCCGACTGGGTGTAGCCCAGGGCCTCGGCAGCTTTGGTGATGCTGCCCAGCTCCACGGTTTTCAACAGGATCTGGTATTTGATCAGGCTCACAAATATCATTCCATTCTATCATGGGATACATGAAAAAGATTCGTTTGCATCATGGGTATTTCTATTGTATACTAGCATCAGAAGGAAGGCAAGAGTGAACGACAGAAAGGAGCGATTTCCATGAAGAAGATCAACATGATGATGGAGCGTAAGAACAACGGTTATGAGCTGATGGACAAGGGTATGTCGGTCAAGCTGGCGCGTGCCTATTGGAAGGGGAGTCCCTGGAAAGCGCTCCGGACGCTTGGCCGCAGCGTGTGATCCGAATTCCTCTTCGGTTGGGGAGAACCGATCAAAGCCCGGGGGACCTGCTGATGCAGGTCCCCCGGGCGATTTTTTCGGCTATTTTTTTCGGGTGCGGAGCAGGTCGGCCAGGATGAGCCCGGCGCAGCAGACCAGCAATACCCCGCCGATCAGAATGGCGCAGTTGCGGAAAAAGGTCTGGGGCATTACCTGGATGATCTGGTCGGCGGCAGGGTCGAAGATCCAGTTGTCCTTGCCCGGGAAAAAGAGAGCGTGAAAGACGGTGAAGGCCCGGTCAAAGTCCAGGGCAGCCAGTCCGGCCACCACCAGCACCAGCCCACCGGCGGAGACGCCGGCCCAGAAGCCAGGGCCCCGGCCAAGAAGAGGGGAGAAGGGCTTTTTTTGCCATAGGCGCAGAGCCAGCAGCAGAACGCACAGGGCGGCGCTGGCGCCCAGCACCAGGAAATCCAGCAGAAACAGCTCCCGCACATCGGCAAAGTGGCTGTAGCCGGACTCCGACCAGGCCAACTGTCCGGTACCGAAGGGCTGCCCCAGCACGCAGTAGTCCAGCACCTGGTCGTAGGCCTCTTGAATGGTCTCCTCGGACCAGCCGGTGCGCGCCGGCAGGTCCAGGGCGTTGATATGGAGGTAGTAGAAGGGGCGGCACAGGATGGGGACAGCGATGGAGAAGCTGAGCACCATCAGGGCCAGCGCCCCGGCGCACAGGACAGAGAGGGCTTTGGGCAGGCGCATGGGATCACTTCCTTTCTACAGAGAGCGCGATCAGGACCTGGGAGGGCAGGTAGAACAGCCACATGCCCACCCGGGCGAAGTCCACCAGCGGACCCCCGGCGGCGGGGAACCAGGCGGAGAGGTTCTGCAGTCCCACGCACAGGTCGCAGCACAGGAAGAGGAACAGGCCCACTGAAAAGCCCCGGAAGGCGGGGCCCAGGGTCAGGCTCTCCAGCGCGTTGACTGCCAGCTGGGTAAAATAGAAGAGGGAGAGGGCGGTGAGGGGGTCCAGAGCCCCCAGGGCGGCCGCCAGGACCAGGGCCGCGGCGGCCAGGGCTCCCCGCAGGGCCAGCCGGAGGGGCAGGCGCTTTGGCCGCATCCCCGCGATACGGATCAAATGGAGCAGCTGCACCACGCAGAAGCAGGCCACTCCGGCCAAGTACCACCGGTCCAGCACCAGCAGGAACAGATCGGCCAGCAGGGTGAAGCCCAGGGCCAGCTTCATGAGCCGGCCGTCGCGGCCCCGCCCCGTGAACGCCGCAAAGCAGAAGCACAGCAGGATGGAGAGGTATTTCAGCGGGATATCCCACCAGCTGGAGGGGTGAAACAGGTCCAGCCAGAGAAAAGCGATGTAAAGCCCGGCCTCTGCCAGAACAAACCACAGCGTCCGTCTCATTTCTTGAAGCGGTCCAGCAGCTTTTGCTCCCAGCGGTCGCCGTACTTCATACAAATGAGGAAAATAGCCAGGCCCGCCACACCCAGCAGGGCCATGGCCCAGTAGGGGATGGACAGCACCGAGCCGCCCACCAGGCAGGAGACCAGCAGGCCCCAGGGCCGGGCCGCCAGCACAAGGAAGAAAAAGCGCTTCAGAGGGATGTCGGTCAAACCGGCCAGGATGCACAGCAGGTCATCGGGGAAGAAGGGGAAGAGAAAGGCCAGAAAGAGAAAGACGTCCCGCTTGCGGCGGATGATGTCCAGATACTTTTCTGAGACCTTTTGGCTGACCAGCCGGTCCACAAACTGCTGTCCCAGGACCCGGGCCAGCCAGAAGACCAATACAGAGCCTGTTACCACCGCAGCCCAGGTAAGGAAGAATGCGGGCCAGGTGCCAAAGAGCAGGGAGCCGGCCAGGGCGGTGACGTTGCTGGGAATGGGGGCCACCACCACGCCGAGGAACTGGATCAAAAAGTAGATCAGATGGGAAAAGGGTGCAAAGTGGGCGATATAGGCCCGCATATCCTCCAGGGAGCCCAGGGAGGAAAAGAAACCTGTTTTCCACAGCAGAATTCCACTGCCCCCCACCAGAAGAATGGCCAGCAGGAGCACAGGGAGCCAGCGGTGTTGTTTTTTCAAATCGTGTCGCCTCGTCTTTCTGTAGTCTATGCTATAGGCTAACATATCTCCAGGCAAACTGCCATTAAGAATTGATGAAGAATCCCGAAAAACACAAAAATCCACACCCGGCGGGTGTGGCTTCTTGGTTCCGGGCGGGATCACCGCTGGCTGGAAACGACCTGCTCGTCGCAGCCAAAAATGAGCTCGTCCACGTCCGTGGCGTTGCTGATGTACTCTGTCATACGGCGTTCACCTCCTTGCCTGTTTTCTGTACCAAGTATAAGCGTCGGAAGAAAAAAGAACAAGGGGGTTTTTGTAAAGTTCACATAAAGTTTTCACATGAGGGAGAAGGAGGACCCCGCCGGTCTGTCTCTGGGACAGACCGGCGGGGCGCCCGAAAACGCTCACAGGCGTTTTTTACGCAGCAGGAAGGTGATGACGAACCACAGGGCCAGGTAGAGGGTGATGGAGGCGCCGGCGGAGGCGTCCAGCTCGTAGGAGGTCATCAGCCCGGCAATACCGGCCACCACGGCAGAGAGGATGGAGATCAGATGGAACTGCCGCATATTGCGGGCCAGGTTGCGGGCGGCGGCGGCGGGGAGGACCAGCAGGGAGTTGATGACCAGCAGGCCCACCCAAGTCATGGACACGGTAACGACCACCGCGATGGCGATGGAGAAGAAAGCCTCTTGCCAAAAAACCTTGACGCCCCGGCTGTCGGCCAGGGCCGGGTGGACAGAGGAGAGCATCAGCCCGTTGAAGGAGCACAGCCACAGCAGGACCACCGCCAGCAGGATACCGGCCAGCAGGGCGATCTTTGCGGGCTCCACGCTGAGAATATCGCCGATGAGCAGGCTGTTGAACTTGGTGAAGCTGCCGCTGTCAAAGGTGGCGATAAAGATGCCCAGGGCAACAGCGGTGGAGGAAAAGACGCCGATCACGGTGTCGCTGGCCATGTTGGATCTGTGCCGCACATAGGTGAAAAGCAGGGCAAAAGCGGCGGCCAGCAGGACGGCGGTCCACATGGGATCTGCCATGCCGCAGAGGGTGCCGATGGCGATGCCGGTAAAGGCGGAGTGGCCCAAAGCGTCGGAGAAAAAGCTCATCCGATTGGTCACCACCATGGTGGACAGGATGCCGAACAGGGGGGAGATGACCAGCACCGCCAGCAGGGCATTTTTCATAAAGTACATGGTGCCGGGAGCTGCCCACTCAAAGGGGAGCAGTTCCACCAGGGAGTACCACAGTTCCATCACTTCAGCCCTCCTTTTCCCAGATTCAGGTGAAAGACATCCTGGAATTCGGGGGAGGAGAGCACCTCATTCGGCGGACCCACCCGCAGCACCTGATTTTTCAGCAGAATGACCTTGTCGGCGTACTGGTCCAGGGTGGCAAAGTCGTGGGTGGACAGCAGGATGGACAGATCGTAGCTGGTGCGGATCTCGTCCAGCATATCCAGCAGCTGCTTTTCGCCGTCGATATCCACGCCGGAGAGCGGCTCATCCAGAATCAGAATGTGGGGCAGCGGCTCCAGAGCCAGGGCCAGCAGTACCCGCTGCAGCTCGCCGCCGGAGAGGGCGCCCATCCGCTTGTCGATCAGGCTGTCCCCATGGACCCGTGCCAGGCAGGCAGACACCCGCTCCCGCAGCTTTTTGGGGGAGGGGAGGAACACCGGCCACTTGGAGATGGCGGCGGAGAAGAAGTCAAATACGCTCACCGGGTCCCCCCGGTCAAAGCTGGGTGACTGGGGCACATAGCCGATGAGAGGGCGGGTCTTGTCGCCCCCTGCCCGCTGAAATTCGATGACTCCGGTGTGGGGGATCTGCCCCAGAATGGTGCGGAAGAGGGAGCTTTTACCCGCACCATTTGGACCGATGAGGGCCACGATCTCCCCACAGTGCAGGTGGAAAGAGACGTGGTGGAGCACCTCTTCGCTGCCGAAGTTGACCCCCAGGTCGGCCACCTTCAGGCAGCAGGAGCCGGCGCAGCCCGGCCCGGCAGTCCCATGCTTGTGTACACTCATCCCAACGCCTCCACAATGGTGTCGATATTCTTCTGCATCGCGTCGATGTAGGCCTGGATGCCTTCGCCCTCGCCGCTCATGATCATGTCCAGCTGATACACCGCGCAGCCGGTCTCACGAGAGATGGCCCGGGCAGTGGCGTCTGACCCGTTGACTTCGGTAAAAATAGCGGGGATATCGTACTCCTGAATGAGGGAGACGATCTCCTTGATCTCGGCGGCGGAGGCCTCGCTTCCCTCCTCCTCCTCAATGGACTTCAGCAGGGTGAGGCCGTTGTCCTGCGCAAAATACTGGAAGCCGTCGTGGAAAGTAATAAGGTAGGGGCAGGCCAGCGCCGCCGTCCGGGGGTCGTCGCCGGGCAGCAGGGCGGCGGCGGCGTTGAAATTCTCGGTATACAGCTCCAGGTGCTCCTGATCCACCTGCTCCAGTCCGTGGAGGATGTTGTTCATCATGACGGCGGCGGACTCCTCATTCATCCAGATATGGGGGTCGAACTCCGCCTCGTGGTCGTGGCCCTCGTGCCCCTGGGCGGGCAGCAGGTCGATGCCCTCCGAGCAGTCGATGACTGCCGCATCGGAGGCGGCCAGGGCGTCGGACATAAAGTCCTCCAATCCCGCGCCGTTCATCACGATCACGTCGGCTCCCTCGATGGCCTTCATGTTGCCCACCGTGAGGGTATAGTCGTGGAGACAGGAGGTCTGCTGATTGACCAGCAGACCGACCTCCACATGCTCCGCTCCCTGGGTCACCGCTGTGGTAAACAGATAGACCGGGTAAGTGGTGGCCAGAATATGGAGCTTGCCGTCGTCCTCAGCCTGGGAGGGGGTGGGCCGTCCGCAGGCGGAGAGGAGGAGCATAAGGGCGCACAGAAGCGCAGAGAGCTTTTTCATAGGGGTTCCCTTTCTCAATGTGAAATGGATCGGAGTACCGCCAAACGGGGGCTGCGGTGGCCGTCAGCCTCGGAGGGCTACTTCTAGTCTCAACATTATATTATAACGTATTTGAGCCGCTATGTAAAATAATTCTTTTGCTGCGAAGTTGGCGTTCTCTCGTCTGCGAATACAATTCGTATATCCAAGTCCGGATGCAGGAGATCATGCAAATAGATGCCTGAATTTTGCCGTAAATCTGACGAACAGACAGCGGGTCAAAATTGAGAGAAAAAGGTACATCTTTAAAAGTGACAGATTTAGCGGGGAAGCGGATGGAATTTGCAACTTTACGGAAGTGGTATTTACGGCCTAAATTGATATAAAATGGGAATATAAGAGACTCTACAAAGAGTTATCCACAATTTCCACATGGTTTTCCACATATAAAACGGGTGGAAACGGACGATATTTTTAACTTATTATTTACAAATGATTTAGACGATTTGTCGGAGAATTGAAAAACCAAGAGGTTTTCAGTAAAACAACGGGGGCGGAGCCGGGAGACGCAGCGATTCCGGCGGTTTTATGCAAGCCGCTGTACGGCTGGAGGCGGAGTCTACGGAAAAGTTCTTGCGCCTCGGTGAAAACCGGTATAAAATAAGAACGACTGAAGTGCCCGTGGGGGCGGCTCCGGCAGAGGAGCGCAAGATTTTCTATCAATGGAAGGAAGAGAGAAGCCATGGAACAGGCGAAGGTATATTACTCAAACCTGCGGTGCCGGCCCGGAAAAAACCTGCTGGATAAGCTGGAGCGGCTGATCCGGACAGCAGGGATCGAAACATTGGAGCTTGACCGGAAACTGGTGGCCATCAAAATGCATTTTGGTGAACCGGGCAATCTGGCGTTCCTGCGCCCCAATTACGCGAAGAGAGTGGCGGATGTGGTGAAGAGTCTGGGGGGCGTGCCCTTCCTGACCGACTGCAATACCCTCTACCCCGGCCGCCGGAAGAACGCTCTGGAGCATTTGGATGCGGCCTATGAGAACGGCTTTTCCCCTCTGTCCACCGGCTGTCAGGTCATCATCGGCGACGGCCTGCGGGGAAATGACGATGTGGAGGTGCCGGTGGAGGGCGCGGAGTATATCCAGACGGCCAAGATCGGCAAGGCTATCATGGAGGCGGATGTGATCATCTCCCTGTCCCACTTCAAGGGCCATGAGCAGACCGGCTTTGGCGGCGCGATCAAGAATCTGGGCATGGGCTGCGGTTCCCGCCGGGGCAAGATGGAGCAGCACGCCGAGGGCAAGCCGGTGGTGCATCCCAGGCACTGTGTAGGCTGCCGCAAGTGTTCTACTCAGTGCGCCCATGACGCGATCTCCTACGGGGAGGACAACAAGGCGTCCATTGACCTGAACAAGTGCGTCGGCTGCGGGCGCTGCATCGCGGTGTGTAACGTGGATGCGATCCGGGCCGGCAACGACTGCGCCATGGAGGAGCTGAGCTGCCGCATGGCGGAGTACACCAAGGCGGTGGTGGATGGCCGTCCTCAGTTCCATATCAGCCTGGTCATCGATGTGTCCCCCTACTGCGACTGCCACGGGGAGAACGACCTGCCCATTCTGCCCGACGTGGGTATGTTCGCCTCCTTTGATGCGGTGGCGCTGGATCAGGCCTGTGCGGACGCCTGCCTGCGTCAGCCGCCCATTCCCGGCTCCTCGCTGGATGAGCAGATGCACGCCGACGGTTTCTGCGACCACCACGACCACTTTATCAACAGCATGCCCCACACCGACTGGAACGTATGTCTGGACCACTGTGAGAAGATCGGTGTGGGTACCCGGAGCTATGAGCTGATCGAAGTAAAATGACCGCTTTCAGAAAGGAAGATGTTCCATGGACGTAAAAGAGATCCTGAGCCGCTGTGACCACACGCTGCTGAAGCAGGAGGCCACCTGGGGCCAGATCAAGGCCGTGTGCGACGACGGTATGAAATATGATTGTGCCTCGGTGTGTATCCCCGCCGGTTATGTGAAGCAGGCGGCGGACTATGTGGGCAACGAGCTGAAGATCTGCACGGTCATCGGGTTCCCCAACGGCTACTCCACCACCGCCGTCAAGGTCTTTGAGACGGAGGACGCCATCCGCAACGGCGCTGACGAGATCGACATGGTCATCAACATCGGCTGGGTCAAGGACCGCCGGTGGGAGGAGGTGCTGGAGGAGATCAGGGCGGTGAAAAACTCCTGCCAGGGCCGGATCCTGAAGGTCATCGTGGAGGCCTGCCTGCTGACTGAGGAGGAGAAGATCAAGATGTGCCAGCTGGTCACTGAGGCCGGCGCGGACTATATCAAGACCTCCACCGGGTTCTCCACCGGCGGCGCCACCCGGGAGGACGTGGCCCTCTTCCGGGCACATGTGGGGCCCGAGGTGCGGATCAAGGCCGCCGGTGGTATCCGGACCTTGCAGGATGCCGAGGACTTCATCAACCTGGGCGTTGACCGTATCGGTACCTCCGCCATTGTCAAGCTGGTGAAGGGGGAGACCCCCAAGGGCTATTGACCCTTTGACTTTGACGGGTTTCGCCGCCGGGCGATCCCGCTGAGATCGGTGCAAATAAAAATAGGAAGGCCCTCCGGCGCTGCCGGAGGGCCTTCCTATTTTTTGCGGATCATTGCTGCGCGGCGGCCTGGAGACAGCGCTCCACGTCGGAGGCGGTGGGTAGCTCCATGGCCTTTTGAGCCAGCAGCCCGGCCTGTTCGGCGTGCCAGCGGCGGATCTGGGCCCGGACCGCCGGCACCGCAGAGGGGCGGACGGAGAATTCATCCAGGCCCCAGCTGAGGAACAGCGGGATAAGGCGGGGGTCTGCGGCCGCCTCGCCGCACATTCCCACCGGGATACCCGCCTTCTTGGCGGCGGCGATCACGCCGCGGATGGCGCGGAGTACGGCGGGCTGAAAGGGCGTGCACAGATGTGCCACCTGAGCATTGTCCCGGTCCGCGGCCATAAGATATTGTGTCAGGTCATTGGTCCCGATGGAAAAGAAGTCGCAGACCTGAGCCAGCAGGTCGGCGGTAAGGGCGGCGGCGGGGGTCTCCACCATAATGCCCAGAGGGAGATCCCTGTAACAGGGCAGGCCCTCCGCTGTCAGTTCGGCCTTGCAGGTCTCCAGCAGCGCCCGGGCGGTCCTGACCTCCTCCACTGAGGTGACCAGCGGCAGCGTGAGCTTGATGTTCCGCTCCTGGGCGCCCGCCCGCAGCAGGGCGCGGAGCTGGGTCTTATACCGGTCCGGATCGTCCAGACAGAATCGGATGCCCCGGTGTCCCAGGACGGGGTTGGTCTCGGGGGGGATGGACAGGCAGGGGGCCGCCTTATCGCCGCCCACATCCAGGGTGCGGATGATGACCTCCCTGCCCGCCATGGCTTTGGAGATGGCCAGATAGGCCTCGTATTGCTCATTCTCGTCAGGGGCGCATGGGCGATCCAGAAAGAGGAACTCGGTACGGAAGAGACCGATGCCCTCCGCCCCTGACGCTGCCGCAGTTTTGACCTCGGCAGGGGAGTTGATGTTGGCGTACAGGGCGTAATGCCTGCCGTCGGCGTCCACTGTCTTTTGGTCCCGATAGACTGCCAGCAGGGCCGTTTGCCTGTGGTCCTCCTCCCGGCGGGCCAGGTACCGGGACAGGGTTTGGGGATCGGGCCGGACCACCACCAGGCCGCCGCTGCCGTCCACGATGACGGGGTCGCCGTTTTGCAGACGCTCCGTGACCTGGGGGACGCCGAACACTGCGGGCAGCTCCAGTGCCCGGGCCAAGATAGCGGAGTGGCTGGCGCTTCCCCCGACTTCGGTGAGGACGGCAGCCACATGGGCCCGGTCCAGCCCGGCTGCCATGGAGGGGGTCAGGTCGTGGACCGCCAGCACGCTGCCGGGGGGCAGGGCACTCATGTCCGCCCCAGGGGCCTCCAGCAGGATGGACAGCATCCGGCTGCGGAGGTCCCGCACATCGGCGGACCGCAGGACCATCCGCTCGTCGTCCGTGCCGGCAAACAGGCCGGCGTACATGGCGCACACCTGGTCTACCGCCGCCTCGGCGGGCTGTCCGCCGTCAATGATCTCCTCCATCTGGCGCCGCAGGACAGGGTCGGCCAGCATTGTGGTCTGGCCGGTGAGGATCTCCGTGGCCTTGCTGCCCGCCTGGGTGCGGACCCGTTCCGCCAGGACGGCGGTTTGCTTGGCGCACAGGTCGGCCGCCGCCTGAAGGCGGTCCCGCTCCTTCTCTCTGCCGCTGTACGGCACAGCGGAGCAGTCCGGCTCCCGCGCCCGGATACATACAGCGGGGCCGATGCCGATGCCGTCGGAAGCGGCAATGCCCTGCAAGATCATAGCGATCCCTCCTGTCATGTGGCGGTCCGGGGGATCACTCTCCCAGACCGGATTCGATGAGTTCCACTGCGGCCCGGAGGGCCTCGGTCTCCTGCTCGCCGGAGCACTGGAGCTCGATCTCGCTGCCCTGTCTGATGCAGGCGGCCATCAGGTGCATGATGCTCTTGGCGTTGATGCTCGTGCCGTTGAAGAGAATGGTGATGTCGCACTGATAGGGGGCCATCGTATTGACAAAGAGCTGAGCGGGGCGCATGTGCATACCCTGGGGGTTGATGATCTTGACTTTGGCGGTGACCATAGTGTGTATTCCTTTCTTTATTCCTTGGAGGGCTGTGCCGGAGCGGGGCGTTGTACGCAGGTCAGACGGCCTCAAACAGGGACAGGATCTGTTCCCGTGTGGCCAGACCGTCAGAGAATGCGGTGGCGGATCCGGCGGCAGCGCCCAGTCTCTGGGCGTAGGCATAGTCGCCGGTCTCCAGCCAGCCGGCCAGGAAGCCGGCCACCATGGAGTCCCCGGCGCCCACCGAGTTGCGTACGGTGCCCTCCGGCACGCCCAGCCGGTGGCAGCCTCCTCGCTCGTCCAGCAGCATGGAGCCGTCTCCTGCCATGGAGACCAGCACGTTGCGGGCGCCCTTTTCCTGGAGCTGGAGCGCGCAGTCGTGGATCTCTGCATCGGTGGTCAGGGTGCGGCCAAACAGGTCTCCCAGCTCAGTGCGGTTGGGCTTGATGAGGAGGGGGTGGTAGGGCAGCGCGCTGCACAGCAGGTCGCGGGTGGTATCCACGACAAACTGGATGCCCCGGTCCTCCAGTCGGGCCAGGATCTGCTCATAGACGTCGTGGGACAGGGCGGCAGGTACGGAGCCGGAGATCACCAGGATATCCCCGGGTTTCAGCCGGTTCAGTTTCTCCTGGAGCGCCTTCAGCGCCATCGGCCCCACGGTGGGCCCCTGGCCGTTGATCTCGGTCTCAGCGCTGTCCTTGATCTTGACGTTGATGCGGGTCAGTCCGTCAGGCAGCCAGATAAAATCGGTGCGCAGGCCCAGACTGCGCAGGCCCTCCTCCAGAGCCCGGCCAGTGAAGCCGGCCAGGAAGCCCAGGGCCACGTTGTCCACCCCCAGGGCGGAGAGCACGGTGGAGACGTTGATGCCCTTGCCGCCGTACTGCACGACCTCCCGCCGGGTGCGGTTGATCTCGCCGGGGCGGAGGGCGTCCATCCACACCACATAGTCCAGGGCGGGGTTAAAAGTCACTGTGTAGATCATGGCTGATACCTCCTTGGTCTGCGTGTATTCCGGGGATTTGGAGATGGTGGGTCATTTCTGCGATACAAATATAGCACCGCCTCCGGGCGCAGTCAATGAAAACCGGCCTTTGCCGCCGGAGCAAAAAACAACCGGCAGCATGGCTGCCGGCTGACCCTGGCTCACTGGCGCAGGCTGAACAGGAGCGAGGCGATCCCGGCGAGGAAAAAGACGGCTCCGCCCACCTTTGTGGTCACGGGGGAGCGCATGCGCCGGAAGACGACCTTCAGCTTTTCAAAGGGGATGATCAAAAAGACCAGCCCCAGAATCAGGAACAGGATGCCGAGGGCGAGAAAAGCAGACATAGCATAGACCACCGTTTCATATGGAATGTATTCATCTTACCAGTTCTTGCGGGATATTGCAAGGGCAGCTTATTTTTCTCCCGATCAGGCCTTGGACTGATTTTGGATATCCCTGCAAGCGGCTGCTGGTGCTCCGTAGGGACCGGTACAGAGGGCTGAACAACACTGGACCCGAAGGAGCATATAAAAATGGCCGCCACAGGCGGCCATTTTTATATGTTCAGTTCAGAAAATCCTTCAGCTTCTTGGAGCGGCTGGGGTGGCGCAGCTTACGGAGGGCCTTGGCCTCGATCTGGCGGATACGCTCACGGGTGACGTTGAACTCCTTGCCCACCTCTTCCAGGGTGCGGGTCCGTCCATCCTCGATGCCGAAGCGCAGCTTGAGGACCTTTTCCTCCCGCTCGGTGAGGGTACCCAGCACGGAGACCAGCTGCTCCTTCAGCAGGGTGAAGGAGGCGGCCTCAGAGGGCTCGGAGGCGTCCTCGTCGGGGATGAAGTCGCCCAGATGGGAGTCCTCCTCCTCGCCGATGGGGGTCTCCAGGCTGACGGGCTCCTGGGCGATCTTGAGGATCTCCCGCACCTTGTCCACCGGCATGCCCATCTCCTCGGCGATCTCCTCGGGGGTGGGATCGTGGCCCAGCTCCTGGAGCAGCTGGCGGGAGACCCGGATGACCTTGTTGATGGTCTCCACCATATGGACGGGGATGCGGATGGTGCGGGCCTGGTCGGCGATGGCCCGGGTGATGGCCTGCCGGATCCACCAGGTGGCGTAGGTGGAGAACTTATAGCCCTTGGTGTAGTCGAACTTCTCCACGGCCTTGATGAGGCCCAGATTGCCCTCCTGGATCAGGTCCAGGAAGAGCATGCCGCGACCCACATAGCGCTTGGCGATGGAGACCACCAGGCGGAGGTTGGCTTCGGCCAGACGCTGCTTGGCGGCCTCGCCCCGCTTCACCAGGCGGCGCAGCTCCTTGATATCATCCTCGGAGAGGAAGCTCTCCTCGCCGGCCTCCTTGGCCCGCTCCAGTTCATCCAGCTGCTCCTTGGCGGCGTCGCCGGCGCCCATGTCCTGGGCCAGCTGGACCTCCTCGTCGGGGGTGAGCAGGTTGACTTTGCCGATCTCCTTCAGATACATCCGGACCGGGTCGTCAATGCCAAAGGAGTCCACCAGGGTGTTGGGGTCCACGATCTCCTCTTCGGGCAGATCCTTGATCTCCTCCAGGGGAGGGAGGGTGTCGTCGGCCAGCTCGGGCAGATAGTCGTCGCCCACGGTGTCGATGCCCAGGTTTTCCAGGGTATCGTAGATCTTGTCCATCTGCTCGCTTTCCAGGTCCATATTCTCCAGCACGTCCATCAGTTCGCTGGAGGAGAGCTTGCCGTTTTTCTTGCCGCGCTCGATGAGCTCGGCCAGCTTTTCTGCGCCCTGGACGCCCTCTACCACCTTCATGACCTCGATCTTGCCCTGCTCCATTTTCTTGACGTTGTCACGGGCCAGCTTGGCCTGATCCTCCAGGCTCAGGGTGAGTTCCTTTCTACCGGTGGTCTTCTTTTCACTCATGCGGTTGTCCTCCATATGATTTTTTCTCTCTGAATTTGTCGCGGGCGGCCAGAAGCGGGTCCAGGTCGGACCCGCCCCGTTTTGCGGCTTCCGTCTCGATGATCTCTATGTAGTCGCGCAGCGCCTGGCTGCGGTTGGAAGGGGATTCCGGCTGTTCCAGAATACCCGTGATGTGGCTCATTTCCTCCGGCGTCAGCGTGCCGGACAGCGCGCCCAGCTGTAGGCTCAACCCCTGGGCGTGCCGCTGTTGGAGCAGCACGAAGAGCTTGGCCAGCAGGGGAGAGGAGAACTGGTCCGGCGCCAGAGACTCTGTCTGGTCCAGCAGGGTCGGGTCCAGCAGCAGCAGCCGGATCACGCCCTCCTCCGCCCGGGCGGAGCGGATGTTCTGATAACGCAGCTCCCTGGAGCGGGGCTGAAGCTGGGCAGCAGGAGTCAGGTCCTTTTTGGACTGGAGCTTCTTGGCCCTCCAGGCCCGGTCCTTCCGATAGCGGGCCACCTCCTGGGCCATGGCGGCGGCAGAGATGCCCCCGGCGGCAGCGGCCTTGTTGCCGTAGATCTCCCGCTCGATGGGGCTTTGCAGGGCGGCCACGGTGGCTACTGCGTCCTTCAGATAGGCCAGCCGCCCCTCCTCGGTGGACAGGTCGTGCTTGCTTTGCAGACTGTCCAGCCTGTAGTCATTCTGCCCGGCGCTGCCGTTGAGGCATTTTTCAAAGGCGGCGGGGCCGAATCGCTTGATGAAATCGTCCGGGTCCTGTTTGACCGGCTTGCCCTGGTCGTCTATGGCGTTGGGCAGCTGGAGCACCCGGACGGAGAGGTCGGCGTTTTTCAAAACATTCAGCACCCGGTCGGTGGACTGCTTGCCGGCGGAGTCGTTGTCGTAGCACAGCACCAGCTCCTTGGTGTACCGGGCCAGGGTGCGGGCGTGGTCCTCGGTGAGGGCGGTACCCATAGTGGCCACCACGTTGTCAAAGCCCGCCTGGTGCAGGGTGATGACGTCGATATTGCCCTCTACCAGGACCAGGTTGGATCGCTTGGTGTTTTTGGCGAAGTTGAGGGCGTAGATGAGCCGCCCCTTTTTAAAGAGGGTGGTCTCGGGGGTGTTCAGGTACTTGGCGCCCTCAAGACCGGGGAGGAGACGGCTGGTGAAGCCCACCACGTCCCCCCGCACGTCGATGACGGGGAGCATAAGGCGGGAGCGGAACTTGTCGTAGATGCCGCCGTTTTTTCCCGCCACCGCAAGTCCCGCGTCGATGAGCTCCATCTTGGTGTACCCCTTGGCGGTCATGGCCCGGGTCAGTGCGTCCCACTGGTCGGGAGCGGCGCCCAGACCAAAGTGGGTGGCGGTGCGGGGGGAGATCTGCCGCTGGGCGATGTAATCCTGCACACGCCTGCCATCAGGGCCGACGAGATAGCTGTGGTAAAACCGGGCGGCGTCCCGGGTCAGATCCAGAAGCCTGGTCCGCTTTTTGCGGTAAGCCTCATTTTCGCCGCTCTCCGGTACCTCCAGCCCGGCCCGCTTGGCCAGCAGCTTGACCGCGTCCACAAAGGGCAGGTTTTCTATCTCCATCACAAAGGAGATCACCCCGCCCCCCTTGCCGCAGCCGAAACAGTGGTAGATCTGCTTGTCCGGAGAGACGGAGAAGGAGGGGGTCTTTTCGTTGTGAAAAGGACACAAGCCCCACAGGTTGCTGCCCTTCTTGGTGAGGGAGACATAGGAGGAGACCACATCGGTGATGTCGCTGCGGGCCACCAGATCGTCAATAAATTGTTCCGGTATCGCCACAGTGGCCCTCCTTCCGACTATCTTTTCCAATAGATCCCATTCTCATACCGGTATAACTGTAAAGTGATATCGCATTACGGGGTTGCGGCTTAAAATCAGGCCGATGGATCAATGGCGCCGATAAAAACCTTTGGTTTCAACGGCTGTCAATGGAAACTACTTCACGCTCCAGGACTTGGGGATGAATGCATCGCCAAACTGCTCTACGGCGTACTTATCCGTCATACCGGAAATATAGTCGCAGTCCCCACGCGGCAGGCCGCGCGGGGGCCCCGATTTTCACTTCCTCGGGCGAAGTGAATTCGCCCTGCGGCAAGGTTTTGCCGCAGGCAAAACGCTTGGCGCGCAGACGCGCGTCCCGCTTCCGCGGGTCCCGGTCGTCTGCGACTACTTCACGCTCCAGGACTTGGGGATGAATGCATCGCCAAACTGCTCTACGGCGTACTTATCCGTCATACCGGAAATATAGTCGCAGACGGCGCGCTCCACGCCCTCCTCCACCCGGATATCCTGGTATTCCGGGGGCAGCTTGTCCGGGTCTTTCACATAGTACTCGAAGAGGCGGCGCAGCATGTCCTGGGCCTTGCCCTCCTCGCCCTTGGCCACCGGGCTGCGGTAGACATATTCAAACATAAAGGCCCGCAGTTCGTGCATGGCGTCCCGACAGGCAGGGGATTGAACGATGTCGTTCTTTCCGGCGGACTGGGTGATGATGTCCACCGTCAGGGTGTTGATCCGTTCGGAGTGGGTGAAGCCCAGCACCTGGGAGACCGACAGGGGTATGTCCATGGGGTAGATGATCTTGCCCCGCATGGCGTCGTCGATATCGTGGTTGATGTAGGCGATCTTGTCGGCCAGCCGGAGCAGCCGGCCCTCCAGAGTCTCAGCCTGCTCGGGTCCTGTATGGCAGAGGATGCCCCGCCGGACCTCGTAGGTCAGGTTCAGACCGTCGCCGTCCCGCTCCAGCCGGTCCACCACCCGCAGGGACTGCTCGTTGTGGGCAAAGCCCCCCGGCATGATCTCATTGAGCACCCGCTCTCCGGCGTGTCCGAAGGGGGTGTGCCCCAGGTCGTGCCCATAGGCGGCGGCCTCGGCCAGATCCTCATTGAGCCGCAGGCCCCGGGCGATGGTGCGGGCGATGCGGCTGACCTCGATGGTATGGGTCATGCGGGTGCGGTAGTGGTCCCCTTCCGGCTCCAGAAAGACCTGGGTCTTGTGCTTGAGCCGCCGGAAGGCCTTGGAGTGGACGATGCGGTCAATGTCCCGCTGAAAGCAGGTCCGGGTAGGACATGGCTCCAGGGGGCGGGGACGGCCCCTGGACTGGACGGACCGGCAGGCGTAGGGAGAGAGCATGGCCGCTTCGGCGGCCTCTGTCTGTTCACGCAGCAGCATAGGCGCTCACCAGCCTCTCAGTAAATTCTAAGCCTGATTCTATATACGCCGCCGAACGGGAAAAACCCTCTTTTTTTCGTAAAATTTTTATCCGGCAGACCGGAAAGCCGGTCAGAGCCGGTCAGGACTACCCTCTGCTCCGGTAAGCAGGGCCAGCAGAGCGGCGGGAGAGGAGAGGATGGAGCGGGCCCCACGGCTGCGGAGGAAATCGGCATCCCGGAATCCCCAGCTCACAGACAGGCAGGGCAGCCCGGCGTTGCGGGCAGTTTCGATATCCACCTCGGAATCCCCCACATAGACCGCCCCCTCGGCGTCGGCCTCCAGCTCTGCCAGAGCGCGGAGCACGGTATCGGGGGCGGGCTTGCGGGCCACGGTTTCAGATTCGCCGATGGCCACCCTGATCCGGTCCCCGAAGTAGGACGCACACAGGCCCTTGACCGCGCCGTCAAATTTATTGGAGACCACGGCCAGCTTGATCCCGGCCTGATTCAGGCTGTCCAGCAGCGCCAGGATACCGGGGTAGGGGGCGGTGCGGTTCTCCATGTTGAGCAGGTAGTGGGCCCGGAAATCGGCCAGACACTGGGCCTTCTCCTGTTCGGGAGTGCCCGCAGGAACGGCCAGGTGGATGAGCTGTCCTACGCCGTTGCCCACAAAACGGCGGATCTCGTCCAGGGAGCGGAGGGGCATTTTGTGGAGGGCCAGGACGTAGTTGGTGCTGTCGGCCAGATCCTGAAGGGTGTCCAGCAGAGTGCCGTCCAGGTCAAAGATCACGGTGCGATAGGGAATCATAGTGTGCCTCCTTGATAATATCAAACAGCGGGGGAGCGCGTTTCAAGAGGATGGAGCAGGGCTGCCGCGACTGGTCGCGGCAGCCCCGATGCGCTCGCGGGAAAGGTCAGTACAGGCCGTTGGCGGAGAGGATCTGCATCACCTGATGGGCCCGATTGGACCAGGCGGCGGCGGCTCCGTGTTCCCGGCGGCGGACGGCGGGCCAGCCAGCTGGCTCCTCCAGAGCGCGCATACACATCCGGACAAATTCGCCGGGGGTGTGGGCGGCGTAGATCACGTCGGGGAAATGCTCCACATGGTCGGGGTAGAACATGGCCACGATGGGCTTGCCGGAGGCGAGATACTCATAGATCCGGCTGGGTACGATGTCGCTGCCGTAATCGGAGCGGCGCAGCAGGTGGAGACAGACGTCAAACCGGGCGAGATAATCGGGGATCTCCACCGGCAGCTGGCGGCTCAGCAGGCGCACGTTGGGCAGGGCCTCCAGGACGCGCAGCTGGGGATTATGGCCCTCCCGCCGGCCTACAAAAACGAAGGTGCACCGGGGGAGGGCCCGGGCGGCCTGGATCACCGGGGTCAGGTCCAGGTCCTCCCACAAAGTGCCGGTAAAGCCCAGCACCGGGCCGTCGAGGTCGGCCAGCGGCGGGGGGCATTCCGTACTGGCGCGGGAGAACATGGGGTAGCTCACCCCGTTGGGTACCAGAGCGATGTTGTCGCTGCATGGGGACAGGTGGTCCACCAGCCCGGTGGAGGCGGCAAACACCACATCGGCGGCCAGGGCCAGGTCGCTCTCCCACTCGGGGGGCGTGTCCATCCAGTCCTGGTCGCAGTCATATACCACTCCATGATGGGGAATGGCGTCCAGCAGGTGGACGTGTTCGGGGGCGGTGCACCACAGCAGCGGTTCCCGGAACCGGTGCAGATCCATCAGTTTGAGGATGTGGCGGGCCTGCCGGCGGGAGAGGAGCATCCGCAGCAGCCGCTGGTCCTCTGCCGGCTCTGGAGCGGCGGGCAGGGGGTAGACCGTCAGCTCAGGGCGCACTTTGCGCCCCTCTCTGCGGCCGCCCCGGGCGGGGGGCTCCAGAAAGAGGATCTTGGCCCCCTTCAGCCGGGTCATCAGCTGCTGGGTGCGGGTGGGGATGGTGCTCCAGGGCTGGGAAGCAAGGCATAGGATCTGTTTCAACGGGACGGTCCCTCCAAAAGGCGGCGGGCGGTCTCCTGATTCCGCTCCTCGACCTGACGCAGGCGGTCCACCCCTTCGGACAAAAAGACGGAATCCCCAATGCGGGCATGGACGGCGTCGATATAGCCGCACAGGGTCTCTGCCGTGACCTGCTCCAGGTCGGTATAGAGATCCTGACCGATGTAGGAGAGGAAGGAGCTGATCTTCTGGTCGTACACCACGCCTACCAGAGGCACCCCCTGCCCGGCGGAAAACACCAGAGCATGGAGCCGCATGGAGATGACCGCCTGCATCCGGGCGAACAGGCCGATGGTGTGGTCGGAGCTGCCGGTGTAGGTCAGTACATGGTGGGGGGCCTTCATGTGGGAGGCGGCCAGCTTGGCGGCATCCACATCCAGCCGGCGCTCAATGGGGAGGAACACGGGGGTCAGGCCGTATTTCTCATAGGCGTAGTCGGCGGCGGCGGCAAAAATGGGGGCCTTTTCCTCAAATCCGGGCCAGGGCCGCAGGGAGAAGCCGATATATTTGCCGTGGGGGTCGATGCCCTGACTCTCCAGAATGCCGTCCACCACCGGGTCGGGTGCGGCGGGCAGGATGACGGTGGGGTCGGCGGAGAGGATGATCTCCGGCCGTGTGACCCCCATATCAGCCAGCTCCTCCCGGGAGTGGGTGTCCCGCAGGGTGATGGCGTCCACGCTCTTCTGGAGTACCTTGGAGGCCCGGCGGCGGTTGGCGGGGGAGTGGATGGGGCCGATGCCGCAGCCGTACATCATGACCTGATTGCCCAGCTTTTTGGCCCAGGAGATGGTAAAGAGATAGAACCACAGGGAGCGGTGACTGGTCACATCCTGCATCAGGGAGCCGCCGCCGTTGATATAAAGCTTGGTCTTGCGCATCCGCCACAGGAACTTGGGGAAAGCAAAGGTATAGATGGAGTTGACCCGGTAGGTGAGCCGGGTGTCCGCAGGGCTGCGGGAGAGGACCCAGATAGGCAGGTCGGGGTCGATCTGCCGCAGCTCGGTGACGATGGCCTCCAGAATGGCGTCGTCACCGGCGTTGCCTCTGCCGTAAGCGCCGCACACCAGAGCGCCGTCCCGGCGGCCCGCCTGACGGTTCTGGCGGCGGAGGATGGATTCGTAAATGGTGAGCTGCCGCTGGAGGGTGCTCTCCAGGGAATAATCCTCCTTGGCCCGCTGGTAGAGCCGCTGGCCCATGTGGCGGCGCAGGTCCGGGTCCTTGGCCAGGGTGACCAGATGGCGGGAGAGGGTCTCCGCGTCTCCGGCCTCAAAGAGAAAGCCGTGAATACCATGTTCGATCAGATAGGGGACGCCGCCCACCCGGCTGGCCACCGTAGGCAGACCGGCCCGGGCTCCCTCGGTGAGGGAGTAGGGGAAGGTCTCGGACAGGGAGGTGAGGGTATTGATGTCCAGGGCGTTGTAGAAGCTGTCGGTGTCGGTGATCCAACCGGCAAAGCACACCTGCTCCTCCACCCCGAGCTCCCGGGCCAGCCCCTTCAGCAGTTCCATCTGTTCGCCGTCACCGGCGATGAGCAGCCGCAGATAGGGGCACTCCTTATGGGCCAGGGCGAAGCCGCGGATCAGGGTGGCGATGTCCTTTACCGGATTGAGCCGGGCGGCGATACCCACCACCACCGAGTCCTGGTCGGCCTTCAGGCCAACGCTTTTCCAGTAGGCCTCCCGATCCAGGGCGGGGGTGCGGGGGGTGAAATCAATGCCGTTGTAAATGGTGAACAGTTTGTCCGGGGCAAAGCCCCGGGAGATGAGCAGGTTGGTCATGGCGTCGGAGACGCCGATGCGGTAGTCCAGCCGCCGGAGAGAGATGGTGTTGATGGTGCCATAGGTGAGGCGGGAGAAGGGGCGCCCCAGGTAATCCAGCCGGTAGTCGGAGTGAACGGTGGTGACCACCGGCAGGCCGGTGGCCTTCCGCAGCATGGCGCCCATCAGGTTGCCCCGGGCGCCGTGGCAGTGGAGGATCTGATAGCCGCCCTCCACGATCATCTTTTTCAGCGTGTTGCGGACCTTCAGCAGATTGCGTCCCGGCAGGACCACCGTATGGATGCCCAGCTCCCGGGCTTCCTGAGCAAAAGGTCCCTCCATAAAGCACACCATGGTCACGTCGATGGTACGGGATAAATTTTGAAGCAGCATGTGGACGTGGGTCTTGGCCCCGCCGCTGTCGCCGCCGGAGATCAGGTGCATGACCTTCATGAAAGCAAAACCTCCAAAGAAAGTACTTGTGTCTTTGTGGGGATGTATGATACAATAACCCGGTACCATTGTACCAAGAGCGACATGAATTTACAACCTCGGAGGCTGCAAAAAGATGATAGACGAAAAGGGAAGACTGTTTGGCAAAATCAACATCGTGGACCTGCTGGTGATCCTGGTGCTTGTGATCGCGGCGGTGGTGCTGGGCGTGAAGTTCCTCAAGCCGGGCAACAGCGGAGCCGCGGGCGGCGGCAGTGCCGGCACCCGTGTGGAGTATACCGTGCTGGTGAAAAACGTGCAGCCCGAAGTATATGAGAATGTCCAGAAGTATATCCCCTCCACCCTGATGGCTTCCGGCGAGCTGCTGGACGGTCAGGTGACCGGGGTCACCGCCGTGCCCCATGAGGACGCGGTCAGCGTGGACACCACCGACGGCTCCATCGAGCTGCCGGCGGAGAAGGGGCTGCTGGATCTGACCTTCACGGTGGAGTGCAACGTGACCAACGCCATCACCACCGAGATCGGCACCCAGGAGGTGCGTGTGGGCAAGAATCACATCGTCAAGACCGATAAGTTCGAGTTGACCGGCGTGGTGACGGACTGCACCTGGACCAAAAACGAGCAGTAAAAGACCGAATCACAGGACCAGAAGGGCGGCGGGCCTCGTACCGCCGTCCTTTTTGTAACAGGAGGTATGTAAGATGTTCCAATGGCTGCTGAGTGCAGATGGCGGAGTGCTGCTTTGGATCCAGGATGTGCTGCGCTGCGCCGTGCTGGACCCTGTTTTGATGGTCTACACCCAGTTGGGCAATGCCGGGATCCTGTGGATCGCCCTCTCACTGCTGATGCTCTGCTGGCCCAGGACCCGGAAGGCGGGCTTTGTCAGCCTGATCGCCATGCTGCTGGGCCTGTTGTGTACCAATGTGGCGCTCAAGCATCTGGTGGGCCGGGCCCGTCCCTGGCTGACGGTGGAGGGGCTGATCCCCCTGGTAGCGGAGCACGACCCCAATTCCTTCCCCTCGGGTCACACCTGCGCCGCCTTTGCAGCGGCCTCCGCCTGGTGCCGCACCCTGCCCCGGCGGTGGATGAAGGTGACCGCCGTGGTGATGGCCGCCCTGATGGGCTTCTCCCGGCTCTATGTGGGGGTCCACTTCCCCTCAGACGTGCTGGCCGGTATGGCGGTTGGCCTGTTCTGCGGCTGGCTGGCCTGGCTGATCTGGAAGCGGCTGGCTGCCTAGCGGGACTGGGAGGCATAACGTGCGGGGGAGAGAGACAGAGTCGGTTTTGCGGGACGGGTCGGTCTGCATGCTGCGCAGCCCCGGAGCGGAGGACGGGGAAGCGGTGCTCCACCACATCCGGCGGGTAGCGGCGGAGAGCCCCTATACCGCGTTCCTGCCGGAGGATGTGCCTGGAACGCTGCGGGAGGAACAGACCTTCCTCAGGCGTCAGCTGGCCAGCCCAGACCGGTTGCTGCTGGGCTGCTTTGTGGCGGACCGGCTCATCGGTCTGGGCGGAGTGGGTCCGGTATCCGCCAGCAGTAAATGCCGCCACCGGGGGGAGCTGGCCATCACCATCCGCCGCCGCTGGTGGGGCCTGGGTCTGGGCCGGGGCCTGGTGGAGCGCCTTTGCCGGGAGGCGAGGGACCTGGGCTATGAGCAGATGGAGCTGGAGGTCATGGAGGACAACGCCCGGGCTGTGGCGCTGTATGAGTGCTGCGGCTTTGTGACCTGCGGCCTGCTGCCCGATGCCTATCGGGCGGAGGGGGAGAGCCGGGCCGTGCAGATCATGGTAAAGAGACTCTAGGAAAAAAGGACAAAAAAGCAGCTGCCGCGAAGCAAGCGTTTGCTTGCCCGCGGCAGCTGCTTTTTTCATAAGAGGGTGGGCGCTCCGATGGAGCGCAGCCGGACTCAGTCTCTGAGATACTGCTTGACCAGCTCCTGCAACAGCTCGTCCCGGTCCAGCTTGCGGATCAGGGCCCGGGCGTTGTTGTAGTTGGTAATATAGGTCGGGTCCTCCGAGAGGATGTATCCCACGATCTGGTTGATGGGGTTATATCCCTTCTCCTGGAGGGAGCTGTATACGGAGGTCAGCACCTTCTTGATCTCAGGATCCTTGTCATAGTGGATGCTGAATTTACGGGTATAATCTGTCTCCATACCTGTTACACCTCCCGGTTAAAATCTAATACCCATTGTAGCGGAAAAAGCAGCCGCTGTAAAGAGGAACGGAGAAAATTTATCAATCTTTAAGATGTTGCCCGAAAGAGGTTTCGGGCAGAGCGGAAGGGCGTTTCCGGCCGCACCGGCGCTCCGCCCGCTGACACTTTTTCATACCAGCGGCGCCAGCACCCGCAGGATGGACCGGAAGAGCCGCCGGGGCCAGGAGCGCTCCAGGCACTGCTCCAGGGTGATCTTCTGGCTCACCAGCTGGGTGGCCAGAAAATCGGCTTTGACGTCCAGCAGGGAGGGGTCGTGGTAGAGGAGCACCGCGTCCTCAAAGTGGAGGAACATGCTGCGGTAGTCCAGATTGATGGTACCTACCACGCCGCACACATCGTCGGCCACAACATTTTTAGCGTGGACAAAGCCGGGAGTATACTCGAAGATCTGTACGCCGGCCTCCAGCAGGGGCTGATAATGGGAGCGGGTCAGCTCAAAGACCAGCTTTTTATCCGGAATGTGGGGAGTGATGATGCGCACATCCACCCCTGACTTTGCGGCGTTGCACAGCGCGGTGTTGACGCTGTCGCTGACGATGAGATAGGGGGTCATGATATAGACATACCGCTCGGCCTTGGAGATCAGGTTCAGGTACACAGTCTCGCCCACCGGCTCGTTGTCCAGGGGGTTGTCGGCATAGGGCTGCACAAAGCAGCCCTTCCCCAGAGCGGCCTCAGGGGGGAGTTCAGTGGGACGGAAGGCGGCGTAGTCCACCTTCACCTCCCGGATATACTCCCACATGGTGAGGAACATCACCGTCATGCTCCAGGCGGCCTCGCCCTTTACCAGGATGGCGCTGTCCTTCCAGTGGCCGAAGCGGAGCTTCTGGTTGATATACTCGTCGGCCAGATTGATGCCGCCGGTGAAGGCGGTGTGGCCGTCGATGATGCACAGCTTCCGGTGGTCCCGGTTGTTCATGCGGATGGAGATCACCGGCTTGAATCGGTTGAACACGCAGCAGGGGATGCCGGTCTCCTGCTCGAATTTGGCGGCGTAATCGGCGGGCAGGGTGTGAAGAGACCCCACGTCGTCGTAGATCACCCGCACATCCACGCCGGCGGCGCGCTTTTCCTTCAGTACCTCCACAATGCTGTCCCAGAACACGCCGGGGGCCAGGATAAAGTACTCCAGGAAGATATAGTGTTTCGCCTTTTTCAGCTCCTCCAGCATGGCGGGGAAGGCCTCGTCCCCCAGGGGGAAGTACCGGGTCCAGGTGTTGCTGTACACCGGGCAGCGGGCGAACTGCTCCAGATAGCGGGCCTGATTCACTGTGTCCCGACCCAGGTGAGCCAGCTTTGGGGCCTTGTAATCCCCCTCCAGCTGCTCCAGCATGGTGCGGTCCATGCCCTGCATTTTCCGGCGGATCCGGGCGGACAGCTTGTTGCCGCCGCACAGCAGGTAGACCAGCCAGCCGAACATGGGGAAGAGCAGGATGGGGATGATCCAGGCGATCTTGTACCCCGGATCGGTCTGCCGCCGGATGATGACCAGCACCGCCAACAGGGACAGGATCACACAGGCCCAGTAGACATAGACATAGTAGCTGGAGGCCCACACCATGGGCACCAGCAGTACAGCGGCCTGCAAAATAATAAGCAAAGCTACAATTACGGAGCGCTGCAAGAGGAAGGAAGAGATCTTTTTGATGTTCACAGGGTTACTCCTTGCCGATTGACGATTCCTTGACCACCACGTTGTCCGGCCCCAGCAGCTCCCGCAGCTCCTGCACAAAGGCGGGATGGATGAGACAGGGGGAGGAGAGCAGTTTTCCGGTGTCGGCGCACCGTATCACCAGTTGTTCTGTGCCGGGGAACATGGTGAGCACCAGCCGCACCCGGTCCCAGCGGGGGTCGCTGAGGCTGGGGACACGGATGTAAAGCTTTTTAGCCTGTGCCTGGGCTGGCTCCGCTGTCCCGCCGTTGTCCCGCAGGTGGTCCAGAGGGGTCACCCGGTCACACATCAGCTGGGGAGCCTTCTCATCCCGCACCGAGATGCGGCCCTCTGCCAGCAGAGGCATATTCTCTTTCAGATAGGGGCCGCACTCCCCCAGGGCACGGGCGAACACCAGCATCTCCATGGAGCCGGTGTCGTCCTCCAGGGTGACATAGGCCATCAGGGTGTTGTTGCGGGTGGTGCGGGTGCGGGAGGCGGACACCACCCCGGCGATGGTCACCCGCTGCTCGTCCCGGAAGGTGGTGGGACCGCCCTCCTGGGAAAAGTCGGAGAGGATGGCGCCGATGGAGGCTGCCTTTCGCTTTTTTACCAGGTCCCGGTACTCGTCCATGGGGTGGCCGGTGAGGTAGAGGCCGGTGGTCTCCTTTTCCATGGTCATCAGCTCCCGGCGGGAGAACTCCGGGATGGGTTTCAGATTGAGCTGAGGGGCGGACTGGGGCTCGTCCCCGCCGCCGCCGAAGAGGTCGAACTGCCCCTCCAGGTTTTTGCGCTTGTTCTGGGCGATGGAGTCTACCAGGGATTCGTATGCCTCCAGCAGCTGGGAGCGAAATACCCCCATGCTGTCAAAGGCGCCGCACTTGATGAGACTCTCCAGCACCCGCTTGTTCAGGTCGGAGTCGAACATCCGCTGGCAGAAGTCGGAGAAGGAGACGAAAGGCCCCTTCCGCCGCTCGGTCAGCACGTCGTTGATGAAGCCCCGGCCCACCCCCTTGACGGCCACCAGGCCGAACCGGATGTGGTCGCCGGACACGGTGAAGTCGGCGTCGGACTCGTTGATGTCAGGGGGGAGGAGGGGGATGCCGCAGTCCTTGCACTCGGCGATATACTCGGCCACCTTCTCGCTGGAGTCCAGCACGGAGGTGAGCAGGGCGGCCATATACTCCTTGGTGTAGTGGCACTTGAACCAGGCGGTGTGGTAGGCCACAATGGCGTAGCTCACCGCGTGGGCCTTGTTGAAGGCGTACTGGGCAAAGGCCTCGATCTCATCGTAGATGTCCTCGGCAGTCTGCTGTGGGATGCCGTTGGCCATACATCCGGCGATGCCCCGCTCCTCGTCGCCGTGGACGAAGGTGTGCCGCTCCTTTTCGATCTGAGCCTTTTTCTTTTTGGAGATGGCCCGGCGCACCATGTCGGCCTGGCCCATGGTGTACCCCGCCAGCCGGCGAAAGATCTCGATGACCTGCTCCTGATAGACGATGCAGCCGTAAGTCACCGACAGGATGGGCTCCAGAGCGGGGTGCTTGTACTTCACCTTGTCCGGGTTGTGCTTGCAGGCGATGAACCGGGGGATGGAGTCCATGGGGCCGGGGCGGTAGAGGGCGATGATAGCGGTGATGTCCTCGATGTTGTGGGGCTTCAGACCCACGCACACCCCGGTCATGCCCGACGATTCCATCTGGAACACGCCGGAGGTCCTGCCGTCGGACAGCATCTGGAATACCTCGGGGTCGTCATCCGGGATGTCCGCCAGGGAGAAGCCGGGCCGGGCCTTCTGCACCAGCTTGATGGTGTCGTCCAGAATGGTCAGGTTGCGCAGGCCCAGAAAGTCCATTTTCAAAAGGCCCAGCTCTTCCAGGGTGGTCATGACGTACTGGGTGACCACCGATTCGTCGTTTTTGGCCAGGGGCACATAGTCCATCACCGGCCTGCGGGTGATGACCACGCCGGCGGCGTGGGTGGAGGCGTGGCGGGGCATGCCCTCGATGGCCTTGGCGGTGTCGATGAGCGTCTTTACCCGGGGGTCTCCCTCGTAGAGGTCGCGCAGCGGCTTGGACAGCTTGAGGGCCTCGTCCAGGGTGATGTGGAGCGCGCCGGGGCCGCTGGGGACCTGCTTGGCCACCGCGTCCACATCGGCATAGGGGATGTTCAGGGCCCGTCCCACGTCCCGGATGGCGCCCCGGGCGGCCATGGTGCCGAAGGTGACGATCTGGGCCACATGGTCCTCGCCGTACTTGCGCTGGACGTATTCAATGACCTCCTGCCGCCGCCGGATGCAGAAGTCAATGTCGATATCGGGCATGGTGACCCGCTCCGGGTTGAGGAACCGCTCGAAGTACAGGGAGTACTTCATGGGGTCCACGTCGGTGATGTTCATGCAGTAGGCCACCATGGAGCCCGCCGCCGAGCCCCGCCCGGGGCCCACAGGGATGCCCTGGCGCTTGGCGTAGCCGATGAAGTCGGAGACGATGAGGAAGTAGTCCACGAACCCCATCTGCCGGATGACCCCCATCTCGTAGGCCAGCCGGTCCCGATAGCCGTCCGGGTCGTCGGGGTAGCGGCGCCGGTAGCCCTCCTGGCACAGCTGCTCAAAATAGGCGTCCCCGTCGGAATACCCCTCCGGCAGCTTGAATTCCGGCAGGTGGTAGGTGCCGAACTGAAATTCCATGCTGCACAGGTCGGCGATCTTCAGCGTGTTCTCCACCGCCTCCGGATAGTCGGGGAAGAGGGCGGCCATCTCCTCGGTGGATTTCACATACAGCTCGCTGGTCTCCATCTTCAGCCGGTTGGGGTCGTCCACGGTTTTGCCCATCTGGATGCACATGAGCGTGTCCTGCATCTGGGCGTCCTCCCGGCGGAGGTAGTGGGCGTCGTTGGTGACCACCAGGGGGATCCCGGTCTCCTGATGGATGCGGATGAGCCCCTGGTTGATGGCCGGGTCGTTGGGCAGGTTGTGGTCCTGCAGCTCCAGGTAGTAGCCGTCCTCCCCGAAGAGGTCCCGCATCTCAAGGGCCGCGGCCTTGGCCCCCTCATAGTCCCCGGCCAGGATGCGGCGGGGCACCTCGCCGGACTGGCAGGCGGAGAGGGCGATGAGTCCGCCGCAGTGCTGCCGCAGCAGCGCCTTGTCGATGCGGGGCTTGATATAGAACCCCTCGGTAAAGGCGCAGGAGTCCAGACAGCACAGGTTGCGGTACCCCTCCTCGTTGCGGCACAGCAGGATCAGGTGGTTCATGGCGGCGTCCAGCTCATGGACCCGGTCTGTGCGGTTGCGGGGAGCCACATAGACCTCGCAGCCAATGATGGGCTTGATGCCCTCCGCCTTGCAGGCCTTGTAGAAATCCACCACGCCGTACATCACACCGTGGTCGGTGATGGCCACGGCGGGCTGCCCCAGCTCCTTCACCCGCTTCACCAGCAGGGGGATGCGGCAGGCGCCGTCCAGCAGTGAAAACTCGGTATGGACGTGCAGGTGGACAAAGGACATGGGGATACCTCCTTACGGAATGTGAAACGGGGGAGAAGCGGAGCGAATGGATTTGATGGTGCTTATTGATTTGCCAGGCTCATCAGCTTACGCAGCCGGTGGTTGAAGGCCGATTTGCTCACCGGGGGGTCGCACAGCTCCGCCAGCTGGGTGAGGGTGAGCTCCGGATGGGCCATGCGGAGGTCCACCGCCTCCTTCAGCTTGTCGGGCAGCTCGTCAAGCATCCCCCGCTCTTCCAGCCTGTAGATGGCCTCGATCTGGCCCTGGGCGGCGTCCACCGCCTTGTCCAGGTTGGCGGCGTCGCAGTTGACCCGGCGGTTGATACTTCCCCGCAGGTCCTTCTCCGCCTTGGCGTTCATCAGTTCCATGGCGGCCAGGGGGGCGCCCATGGCGGTGAGAAAGTCCTCGATGGCGTTGCTCTGCTTGAAGTAGGTGATGGCGTTGGACTTGCGGTGGCTCTCCTTGGGGGAGAAGCCCATTTCCAGCAGCAGGGCGTGGAGCTCCCGGCTCACCGACTGGTGGGAGGTGGCCAGCTCCAGATGGTACCGCTTGGCCGGGTCAGTGACCGAGCCGCCGGCCAGAAAAGCCCCCCGCAGGAAGGCGGACCGGCAGTGGTCCTCCTCCAGCACCGCGAAGTTGATGTGGTGGGCCAGGGTCTCCGCCGGGTCGTGACCAAAGACCGACCAGAGGGCGGACAGCTTGTCCGAATCTGTGATGGAAAAGATGTGCTTGGCCGCGCCCTCCGGGGGCAGGCGGTCAAAGCGCAGCTGAAAAGCCTTTTGAAAGAGCTGGGGCAGCCGGCCGGCAAATTCCGGCGACTCGGTGGTGATCCGTACTTCGGCGGGAGTGGACAGGGAGCAGTAGAGCAGCACCCCGTAGGCCTCCGCCTGGGCGCAGCACTTTCGGCTGAGAGGGGCGCGGCACAGCTCCCCCTTGACTTGGGTGGAAAAGGACATGGTTCCGCCCTCCTTACAAGATTCGGGTGGAGGCTCGTTCCTCATACAGCTCCATCACCGCGGCGGACAGCCGGGCGAAGGAGTGGCGGGCGTAATCCAGGGTCTCGGAGGCCAGGGGCCGGGTGACCAGCTCCACGCCCAGGGCCTCGATGGCCTCCCGGTCCACCACGATGGGGGCGGCGTCCTCCTCTCTGTACCGCTCCAGCAGGCCGGGGCGCACCGGGGCGGAGTTGCACAGACAGATGTCCACCAGACCGGGGGCAGAGTGGCGGAGCAGGGCCTTCACATGGTCGGAGGCGGTCATTCCCTCGGTCTCTCCGTCCTGGGTCATGATGTTGCAGATGTAGATCTTCATGGCTCTGGCGGCGCATACCGCTTCCGAGATGCCCTCCACCAGCAGATTGGGAATGACGCTGGTATACAGACTGCCGGGGCCCAGCAGGATGAGATCGGCCTCCTGAATGGCACGGATGGCCTCGGGCAGGGCCTGGGGATGTTCGGGAAGCAGGCGCACGCTCTCGATGCGGCAGTCCTGGGCCTTTTTGAAGTCGCTGATCTTGGACTCCCCCTGGACCTTGGTGCCGTTTTCAAAGGTGGCCTCCAGCACCACGTCGGCGTTGGTCACCGGCAGGACCCGCCCGGTGATAGCCAGGACCTGACTCATCTTGGACACCGCCTCGTCGAAGGAGTCGGAGATGCCGTTGAGGGCGGCCAGGATCAGGTTGCCGAAGGCCTGCCCGGTGAGGTTGCCGGACCCCTGAGGGAAGCGGTAGGTCAACAGCTGCTGCATCACCGGTTCGGTGTTGGCCAGGGCCTCCATACAGTGGCGGATGTCCCCCGGCGGAGGCATGCCCAGGTCCTGCCGCAGCCTGCCCGAGCCGCCGCCGTCGTCAGCCACAGTGACGATGGCGGTGAGGTTCTTGGTGTGGCTCTTCAGGCCGCGGAGCATGGTGGACAGACCGGTGCCGCCGCCGATGGCGACCACTTTCGGCCCGTGTGCCCAGCGGCTCTCATAAAAGGACTGATACAAAGCGGCGCCTCCTTATGCCCGGGTCATGTCGCGGTGATTTTCCGTCGCCTGATAGCCCTTCTGTTTGATAAACTCAGACAGGGCGTGGGTGATGGCCACTGAGCGGTGCTGTCCGCCGGTGCAGCCTACGGCAATGACCAGGGCGGCCTTGCCCTCCGCCACATAGAGGGGGAGGAGGAAGCCGATGAGGTTTTCCAGGTAGCTCATAAACTCCGTGGTCTGGCGGTAACCGAACACGAAGTCATACACGCCCTCGTCCAGACCGGTCTGGTGACGCAGTTCGGCGATATAGTAGGGGTTGGGCAGAAAACGCACGTCGAACACCAAATCGGCCTCGATGGGGATGCCGTACTTGAAGCCGAAGGAGGTGACGCTGACGCTCATCTCCGGGGTGTCGCCTCCGTGGCCGAAAAGCCGCAGCACCTCGCCCCGCAGCTTGGCGGTGGAGAGGGCGGAGGTGTCGATGATGTACTCCGCCCTCTGGCGGACGGGGGCGAGCACAGCGCGCTCCATCCGGACGGCCTCATCCAGGGAGTGGGCGGATCCGGCCAGGGGGTGGCTGCGGCGGGTCTCCTTGTAGCGCTTGATGATGGTCTCCACGCCGGCCTCCACAAAGAGGATCTTGTAGTCGCACCCCATTTTTTGCAGGGCGCCCAGGGCGGAGAACAGCCCGTCAAAGGTCTGCCCGCCCCGGATGTCGGTGACCAGGGCCACCCGGCTGTACCGGGCGGGATTGGCCATGCACAGCTCCGCAAATCTGGGGATCAGCGGTGCGGGGATATTGTCCACCACGTAGAAGCCGATATCCTCCAGAAAGGAGGCCGCCTTACTCTTTCCGGCTCCGGACAGACCGGAGATGATAATAAAATCCATGGTCCCTCACCTCAGAATCCCAAAAACTTCACTTCCGGTTCCAGCGTCACGCCGGTCTCCCGGAGCACTGTGCTCTGGACCTGCTCCATCAGCCGCCGCACATCGCCGGCGGTGGCGCTTCCCCGGTTGACCACAAAGCCGGCGTGCTTTTCAGACACCTGGGCGTCTCCCACGGTCAGTCCCTTCAGGCCGCACTGCTCGATGAGGGCGGCGGCAAAATAGCCCTCGGGGCGCTTGAAGGTGCTGCCGGCGCTGGGCAGGTCCAGGGGCTGCTTGGAGCGGCGCTTCTGGGCCAGCTCATCCATTTTATTTTTGATGGCCGCCGCGTCGCCCTGGGGCAGCTCAAACTCGGCCTCCAGAATGAGCCACTCCGGATGGTCGCTGAACAGGCTGTGCCGGTAGGTGAGGGCGCACTCCTCCGCGGGCAGGGTGATGACCTGACCGTCCTCGTTGAGGAAGGTGACGGAGGTGAGCACCTGGACCAGCTCGCCGCCGTAGGCGCCGGCGTTCATGGTGACGCCGCCCCCCAGGGTTCCGGGGATGCCGTGGGCGAATTCCAGTCCGGTGAGCCCCCGGCCCAGGGCGGCCATGGCCAGCCGGGCCAGAGGGATGCCGCTCTCTGCCTGCAGGCGGCGGTTGACCTCCCTGGTCTGATCCAGACCGGTGGTCTTGATGATAAAGCCGCTAAAGCCCCCGTCAGACACCAGCAGATCGCTGCCGTTGCCCAGGAAGAAAGGGGAGATCCCCAACTCCCTGGCCGCCCGGACTGCGGTCGCGGCTTCCTGCCGGTTTTTGGGCAGCGCCATCAGACGGGCGGGACCACCGATGCGGAAGGTGGTGTGGCGGCTCATAGGCTCATATTCCCGCAGCTCCAGTTGAGGGGCGCGGCGGTTGAGTTCCTGTATCAGTGCAGTCATCTGGTCCATGGGGGCCTCCTTGCTGTTAACTTGCGTGGGATCAGACCTTATTATACCAAAAAAAGCGGTGGAATAGAAGGGGGTGTTATCCCGCCCCCAATGCTTCAAAGTCTGCCCGGTTGCCCCGGAACACGTTCAGGTCGATGAGGGGCTGGGCGCCCTGATATCCCTCCAGCCGGGCGGAGTGGGAGTACTGCCAGAAGTCCCAGCGGGGGAGGAGGGGGAAGAGGGTGGGGCTGGAGCACCACACCGGGTACTGGGCGTATTTGCTCCCCGCCAGATAGCGGTAGTAGGAGCGGTAGGTCACATAGAGGATGGGCTTTACCCCGTAGTGGGCCTCCAGTTTTTCCAACAGGGGATCTAAGATGGCCTGCACATGGGTTTTGTCCGGTGGGTCTTCCAGGTACTTTCCGTAGAACTCGATGTCCACCACCGGGGGGAGGGCCCCCGCGGTCACGGGAACGGCAGAGATAAAATTGTCGGCCTGGGTCTCGCCGGGGCTGTCGTAGCTGAGGAAATGATAAGCGCCTGCCCGTACCCCGGCCTTCGCTGCCCCGGCCCAGTTTTCAGCGAACCGGGGGTCCTGGAGCAGGGAACCTTCGGTGGCTTTGATGAAGGCGAAGTCCACGCCCTGACCGGCCAGAACGGCCCAGTCCACCGCCCCCTGATAGGAGGACAGGTCCACGCCAAAGACCTCCCACTGGGCGGGGTCGGCCTCGTGAGAATAGAGGATCAGGCCCCGCCAGCGCAGCAGCCGGAAGCCGGCCAGGGTCAGAGCCGCCAGCAGAAGGAGCGCCAAAAGGAGCCGCCGCATCACGCGGAAAAATTGTTTCAAGTGGCATCACCAGTCAAAAAGGAGATCGGCACGCACACAGGCGTGCCCAATAGACATTATCATACCCGGATATAGGGCAAAACGCAAGCAAAACCAAAAGCGCGCCGCAGCAATGTTGTAGGTTTGTCAAACATATTGGACAGTGAACTCAGAAGGCGAAAGCCAGGCGAGTGGCCTCATGGGGAAATTGTTGGAGCGGCGGTTATGGACGGCGAGTTGCTTTGCGAAGTCATTCAAGGAATAAAAGCTGTGGCAGGCGTAAAAGCGTTTCTGATCCTCCCGGTGACTGCGCTCCACCTTTCCGTTATGACGTGGCGTATACGGGCGAATGAGTTTGTGGCGAACACCGAGTTGGGCAGCGGTAGCCTCAAATAGGGTGGGCAGATTTCGCTTGCTATTGGAAAAACGGTTTGTGAACTCAAATCCGTTGTCCGTCTGGACACATTCCACCCGGATGCCCCGGCTGGCGTACCATTTGACCAGCCTTTTCAGGAAGTCTGCGGAGGAATAGGTAGATTGTTCCGGGTAGGCAGCCAGGAAGCGCAGGCGGGTGAACTCATCGATCGCGGTATACTGGAACAAAGGAAGTTCTGGGTCCGCGATACATTTGCGGGGCACCACCTTCACATCTACCTGCACCCGTTGTCCTGGATAGGTCATCTGCTCGTAAGGCTTGGGCTTATATGCGTTTTTCTTCTCTGCCGCAGGGAACAAACCCAGCCTGCGCATTACCCGGAACAGACTCTCCGGACGGCGGGTGTAGCCGCGCTTCCGCAGCCGGTGCCACAGCTCTACCATGCCCAGGTTGGGGTTGCGGCGGCGCATATCCCGGATCAGTTTCAGCTCCGCCTCTGTGTGCTGGTTGGGATGGCTGTGGGGCCGCCGGGACTGACAGGCCAGGGATTGTGCCGAGCCGTCCCGGCGAGCCTTCCAGAAATAAATGTAGGACCGGCTCTTGTTGTACTTCCGGCTGGCACGGATGACGCCGTATTTCTCCGCATATTTCATCAGGGATTGCCGATACGCCATGTCTTGTGTTATACTTTTGCTCATGAAGGATATGGCCCCCTCTCGTTACGTTGTTGTCCGCAACTTCAACTATAACCGATGAGGCCATTTCCTTCATCCTTTTTATTCACTTGTCCAATATGTATTGTAATCCTACAAACCAAAAGCGCGCCGCAGCAATGTGCGGCGCGCCTGAGGTCATGCGGTCTTTTTTCGGCCTGACAGGAGCAGGCCCAGCAGGATGCCCGCGGCGGCGGGGAGCACCCAGCCCAGCCCCATGGAGGCCAGGGGCACGGACTTCAAAAAGGAGAGGGGCAGTCCGGCGTCCAGCAGGGCGTAGAGCAGGCTGGCCACGCCGGTGAACAGCATAGCCACCGGATAGACCAGCCGCCGTCCCTCCAGCCAGCGCTGGAAAAAGGACAGGACGATGAGCAGGATAGCCATGGGATAGAGCACCCCGAGGACCGGAGCGGAGACAGAGATGATCTGCGCCAGACCGGCGTTGGAGATCACCATGCTGACCACGGCGAAGAGCACCGCCCAGCCCCGGTAGCTCAGCCGGGGAAAGAGACTGTGGAAGAACTCTCCGCAGGAGCTGATCAGGCCGACGCACACATTGAAGCAGGCAATGAGGAAGATAGCGGCCAGCAGAGCGTTGCCCAGGGGGCCGAAGAGCAGCCCCACCACATTGGTGAGGGCGGCGGCGCCGTCGGCGGGGTTGGGTATGGCTCCGCCGGACAGGGCACCGATGTGGGCCAGCATGGCGTACACCGCCAGCAGCATGGCCCCGGCGATGACGCCGGAGCGGATGATGCCCTTGACCACGGCGCCCTCCTCCTCCACCCCTCTGGCCCTGATATTGACGGCGATGACGATGCCGAAGGCCAGAGCGGCGATGGTGTCCATGGTCTGGTAGCCCATCAGGAAGCCTTTGACCACCGGATGGGATACGTAGTCGCCGGCGGTAGGACCATAGCCGGACAGCGGGTCGATCAGGCAGCCGGCAAAGGTGACCACGATCAGGATCACCAGCAGGGGACAGAGGATCTTACCCAGCCGGTCTGTCAGCTTTTCCGGGCGCAGGGCGATGGCCAGAGCGGCGGCAAAGAACACAAGTGAGTAGATCAGCCGGAAGGTGGACAGGGGGGCGTCCGGACCGGCGAAGGGGGGGATCGCCATCTCGAAGGAGGTGGTGGCGGTGCGGGGGATGGCCAGACAGGGGCCGATGGCCAGGTAGGCGGCAATGGTAAAGGCCTTAGAGAACAGCGGGTGGACCCGGCTGCACAGGGTATCCAGGCCGCCGGCGCGGGCCACGGCCACAACGCCCAGCACCGGCAGTCCCACAGCGCTGATCGCAAGGCCCAGAAAGGCGGGCCAGGTGGCGGTACCGGCCTGGGCGGCGATGCCGGGCGGGAAGATCAGGTTGCCTGCCCCGAAAAACATGGAGAAAAGCGTGAGCCCCACTAAAAGGAGGTTCTTGCCTTTGAGCTGCATGGGTTCCTCTCTTTCTGTACGCTGGGTTGAAATACCAGGGGTACGGTTTGGTATGGATGTAAAAACAGCGGCATACCAGTGGTATGCCGCTGTTTTTTTACGTAGTGCGCCAATTAGCCCTGGGAAATAGCACCCGTGGGGCAGGTGTCGGCACAAGTACCGCAATCGATGCAGGAACCGGCATCGATCACGTAGTGGTCATCGCCCTGAGCGATCGCACCCACGGGGCAAGAACCCTCGCAAGCGCCACAGCTCACGCAAGCGTCGCTGATGACATAGGCCATTGGATCCACCTCCAAACTTCAAAGCTAACGCTATTGTATCATAACTTTTCAAAATTGCAATGCTAAAATGTGCGTATTGTGGGTATATTTTTTTCCGGTGGGAAAAATGATAACTGCGATGCCGACCGGAAGGGAGCGATCAGATGGATAGAGCATCCAGATTCCGCATGGAGGCGGCAGGGGATCTGACACCCGGGCTGAACGGGGCCCCCTGCAGCGGGAAACATCCGCACAGAACAAAGGAGAAGGGGCGTGGCGCGACACATGAAGCCCGTCAAGAAAAGGCGTTTCTTCCTCCCGTGGAGGAAGAAGCGGACAGGCGAGAACATGAATGAGACCCGGTTTACCCAGCGGGCCCAGGCCGCGCTCCGGCTGGCCCAGGAGAGCGCGGCGGAGCTGGGCCACGGCTATGTGGGCAGCGAGCATCTGCTGCTGGGGCTGGCCCGGGAGGGCCGGGGCGTGGCGGCCAAGGTGCTCCAGGCCGCAGGGCTGGAGCCGGACGGCCTGAAGGAGGCGGTGACCGGACTGGTCGGGGTGGGGGTGCCGGGGGAGACGCCGGCCCAGGGTCTCACCCCCCGCTGTAAGAAGATCGTGGAGCTCTCCCTCGGCGAGGCGGTGCGTCTGGGCCACCAGTATGTGGGCACCGAGCATCTGCTGCTTGGGATCCTGCGGGAGGGGGACGGCGTAGCGGTGCGGGTGCTGGACCGGGCTGGGGTGGAGCCCCGCCGCCTGCGGGCCGATATATCCGCCGCCATGGGCGGGGAGACCACGCCGCCGCCCTTTCGGGGGAATGGCAAGCCCAGGACCGAGCGGGATTACCCCGGCGAGTCCAGGCTACTGGAGCAGTTTGCCCGGGACCTGACCCGCATGGCCGCCGGAGGGCAGCTGGACCCGGTGGTGGGGCGAGACCAGGAGATCCGCCGGGTGATCCAGATCCTGTCCCGGCGGCAGAAGAACAACCCCGCCCTCATTGGGGAACCCGGCGTGGGCAAGACGGCGGTGGCCGAAGGGCTGGCCCGGATGATGGCCGCCGGCGCGGTGCCCGAGGAGCTGCGGCGCAAACGGCTCATCGCACTGGACCTGTCCGCCATGGTGGCGGGCACCAAATACCGGGGAGAATTTGAGGAGCGGGTGAAAAATGTGCTGTCCGAGGTGCGCCGGGTGGGGGACGTGATCCTCTTCATTGATGAGCTCCATACCATCGTGGGGGCGGGCTCCGCCGAGGGGGCCATCGACGCGGCCAACATCATCAAGCCCGCTCTGGGCCGGGGAGAGATCCAGGTCCTGGGGGCCACCACCACCGAGGAGTACCGCAAGTATATCGAGAAGGACGCGGCGCTGGAGCGCCGGTTCCAGCCGGTTGTGGTGCGGGAGCCGGACTGCGACACGGCCCGGGCCATCCTGATGGGCCTGCGGGACCGGTACGAGGCCCACCACCGCATCAGCATCAGCGACGGGGCGGTAGATGCCGCCGTGACCCTGTCCGGCCGCTACATCGGGGACCGGAGGCTGCCCGACAAGGCCATCGACCTGATGGATGAGGCGGCGGCCCGGGTACGGCTGGAGCGGCTGTCCGCGCCCCCTGACCTGCAGGAGCTGGAGGAGAAGGTAGCCCGGGCCAGGGGAGAGAAGGAGGAGGCCATCCGCAGCCAGGATTTTGAGAAGGCCGCTATGCTGCGGGACGCGGAGGAGGACTTCCGCCGGGAGCTGGACCAGCAGCGGGCCATCTGGCGGGCGGACCAGAACACAGGAGTCGTGACCGCCGAGGATGTGGCCCAGGTGGTGTCCGGCTGGACAGGGATCCCGGTCACCACCCTGACCCGGGCAGAGAGCGACCGGCTGCTTCGGCTGGAGGAGGAACTCCACCAGCGGGTGGTGGGACAGGAGGAGGCGGTGCGGGCGGTGGCCAGGGCGGTGCGCCGGGGCCGGGTGGGACTGAAAGAACCGGAACGGCCCACCGGATGCTTTCTCTTCCTTGGCCCCACCGGCGTAGGCAAGACCGAGCTGAGCCGTGCACTGGCCCTTTCTCTGTTCGGCAGTGAGGAAGCACTGTTCCGCTTCGATATGTCGGAATATATGGAGAAGCACGCCGTCTCCCGGCTCATCGGCTCCCCGCCGGGCTATGTGGGCCACGAGGAGGGGGGACAGCTCACCGAAAAGGTGCGCCGGCGGCCTTACTGCGTGGTGCTCTTTGATGAGATCGAGAAGGCCCACCCGGATGTGTGGGGCATTTTGCTCCAGATCATGGAGGACGGCGTAGTTACTGACGCCCAGGGCCGCCGGACCGATTTCCGCAACGCGGTGGTGGTGCTCACCTCCAATGTGGGCGCGGCTAAGATCACCGCTAAGGGCGGCAGGCTGGGCTTTTCCGCCGGAGAGCGGCGGGACGGGGAGACCCGGACGCCGGAGGAACTGCGGGGGGCGGTGCTGGAGGATCTGAGAAAGGTGTTCCGCCCGGAATTTCTCAACCGCCTGGATGAGACCATCGTTTTTACCCAGCTGGGCCGGGGGGAGATCCGGGCCATCGCCAGACGGATGCTGGCCCGGCTGGAGCAGCGGCTGAAGACCCTGGGGGTGGGCTTCATCTGGACCGACGGTGCGCTGGATGCGTTGGCCGGCCTGGGGTTTGACCCGGATTACGGCGCCCGCCCCCTGCGGCGGACCATCCGCGCCCAGGTGGAGGATCCGGCGGCGGAGCTGTTGCTCAGTGGAGCGGTCCGGGCGGGGGATACCCTGCTGGCGGACCGGGGGACGAAGGGACTGACTCTGGTAAGGCAGGAACGGACACGGGAGCAGGGAGCGCCGGAAGAGGGCGAACGCCCCGATTGAAGGCGCTGCTCTCCGCAGCCCTGGGAAGCCATGGCTTTCCAGGGTTGCGGCTTTTTTCCGAATGTACTATAATAGGGGCGTTCCTATTCAATGAAGTGGAGGCCTGTTTATGCAAGCAAGAGCCAGCGGGATCCTGCTTCCCGTATTCTCCCTGCCGGGGCCGTACGGCATCGGCACACTGGGCAAGCCGGCCCGACAGTTTATCGACTTTTTGGCGGCGGGGGGTCAGAAATTCTGGCAGATCCTGCCCCTGGTGCCCCCGGGCGGAGGAGACTCCCCCTATATGTCCGCATCCTCCTTTGCGGGCAACCCCCTGTTCCTGGACCTGGACGAGCTGGCGGAGGAGGGGCTGATCACCGGCGACGAACTGAACAGCGCCCGTCGGGACGACCCGGACCGGGTGGACTATGCCTGGCTCCATGGGACCCGGATGCCCCTGCTGCGCCGGGCCTTCGAGCGGGGGCGGGAGAAGTATGCCGCCCAGATGGCGCAGTTTGAAGCGGAGGAGGCCGATTGGCTGCCCGATTACGCCCTCTTTTTGGCCCTGCGGGCCCATTTTGACGGCAAGGTACTGGCCGACTGGCCGGATGAGGCCCGTCTGCGCAGGCCGGAGACCATGGCCCGGTATCGGGCGGAGCTGGGGGAGGAGTGCGCCTTCCAGACCTTCCTGCAATATCTGTTCTTCCGCCAGTGGAAGCAGGTCAAGGCCTACGCCAACTCCAAGGGGATCTCCATCATCGGGGATCTGCCCATCTATGTCTCTCCGGACAGCGCCGAGGTGTGGGGCAATCCGGAGCTCTTCCAGCTGAAGAAGGATATGCGCCCCTCCTGTGTGGCCGGGGTGCCGCCGGACGCCTTCTCCGACAAGGGGCAGCACTGGGGCAATCCTCTGTATGACTGGGACTATCATAAAAAGACCGGCTTTGCCTGGTGGAAGCGCCGGGGGGGCCACATGGCCCGTCTGTATGACGTGGTGCGCATCGACCACTTCCGCGCGTTCCATACCTACTGGTCCATTCCGGAGGATGCTGAGGACGCCCGGGGTGGCCACTGGGAGAAGGGGCCGGGCAACGCCCTGCTGGATGCGCTGAAAAAGGTGCCCGGTCTGGCGCTCATTGCCGAGGACCTGGGGGACCTGGACGCCGATGCTCTGGCCTTTATCGCCCAGAGCGGTCTGCCCGGCATGAAGGTGCTGGTTTACGCCTTCGACCCGGTGGGGGAGAGCGCCTATCTGCCCCACAACTGCCCCCGGGACGCGGTGATGTACACCGGTACCCACGACACGCCTACATTTGTCCAGTGGCTCTTTACCGAGGCCAGCCCCGCCGAGCGGCAGTACGCCTTTGACTACCTGCGCCTGCGGGAGGACGAGGGCTTTGGCTGGGGTGCGGTGTGCGGGGCGTGGATGTCCCCCTGCCGGCTGGCCATCGCTCCCTTCCAGGATCTGCTGGGTCTGGGCGGGGACGCCCGGGTCAATGCTCCCGGCACTATGGGGGAGCAGAACTGGTCCTGGCGGGTGCGCGCCGAGGCCTTCAACCCCTCCGTGTCCGGCAAGCTGGCTCAGATTACCCGTACCTACCGGAGATAACTGTGATTCCGCCCGTCGTGTCCACGGCGGGCGGAATTAGCGTGTCGAAGAAGTTCGACACGCTTCTCAAAAATGCAGGCATTTTTGAGAGGGGATGCAGCCCGCTGCGCCGCACGCGCAGAGCGCGCACGCTTGCGGACTGAGAAGTGTTTTTTCCGAGGCACATGTCCCCGGAAAAAACGAATTTGGATTTTGTTTCGCCGCCCGCGGGCGGCGAAACTCTGCCGAGGGCTTTTCTTCTTGCGGGAGTCAGTTTCTTTCCTGCGCCTGTTTTGATGTTTGAAAGACTGATTCCGCCCGTCGTGTCCACGGCGGGCGGAATTGTGTCTGCGTGGAGAACGGTCGTTGTGAAAAATGTGTTGCTTTTTGCCGTTGGCGGGGGCTCTTTTTAGTCAAAATTCTTCCTGATTACGGAAAATTCTGTGTTTTGTAGGTTTTCTCTTGCTAAAAAAGTACTTTTGCTATATGATAAGGAGAACGAATTCTCCACTTAATAAGGAATACCAGGTGAATCTATGAGTCTGCGGATTGGAATTGACATTGGCTCCACCACAGTCAAAGTGGTGGTATTGGATGAGGCAAACAAGCTGTTGTTCCGCTCCTACGAGCGGCACTACTCCAAGGCCAGAGAGCGTGCGGCTGAGACCCTGCGGTCTATCGAGGGACAGCTGCGGGGCCGGCAGGTGCGCATCGCCATCACCGGCTCCGCCGGTCTGGGCGTGGCCAAGGCGGCGGATATCGACTTTGTGCAGGAGGTATACGCCACCGCCGCCGCCGTCAACACCTACATACCGGACACCGACGCCGTGATCGAACTGGGCGGCGAGGACGCCAAGATCATCTTCTTCGGCGGCGCGCTGGAGGAGCGGATGAACGGCTCCTGCGCCGGAGGCACCGGGGCCTTTATCGACCAGATGGCCACCCTGATGAATGTATCGGTGGACGAGCTGGACGAACTCTCCCTGAAGCACGAGAAGATCTACCCCATCGCCTCCCGCTGCGGCGTGTTCGCCAAGAGCGATATCCAGCCCATCCTGAACCAGGGCGGGCGGAAGGAGGACGTGGCGGCCTCCATTTTTCAGGCCGTGGTGGATCAGACTGTGGCCGGCCTGACCCAGGGCCGTGAGCTCAAGGGCAAGATCGTCTTTCTGGGCGGCCCCCTCCACTTCCTCCAGGGCCTGCGCCGGCGGTTCGTAGAGACCCTGAAGCTGGACGGGGAACACGCTGTATTCCCCGAGGACGGCGATTGCTTCGCCGGGATCGGCGCCGCCCTGTGCGCCACCGATTTTGCCGAATGCTCCTTTGACGAGCTGCTGAAGCGCCTGGAGCAGAGCGTGGACAACGTGGGCCTGGTGGATACTATGCCCCCGCTCTTTAAGGACCAGGACGAGTACGACGCCTTTCTGTCCCGCCACAACGCCATGCATCCCCCGGAGGTGGATGTGCACACCTATTCCGGAGACGCATGGCTGGGCATCGACGCCGGCTCCACCACCACCAAGATGGCCCTCATCACCGCTGACGGCGGCCTGCTCTACACCTACTATCACTCCAACCTGGGCAACCCGGTGGCCATCGTGCTGGACCAGCTGAAGGAGATCTACGCCCTGTGCGGCGACCGCATCACCATCAAGGGTGCGGCCGTCACCGGCTACGGTGAGCAGCTCATTCAAAACGCCTTCTCCTGCGATGCGGGTCTGGTGGAGACGGTGGCCCACTACAACGCCGCCCGCCACTTCAACCCCGACGTGGATTTCATCATCGACATCGGCGGCCAGGACATGAAGTGCTTCAAGATCCGCAACGGCGCGGTGGACTCCATCATGCTCAACGAGGCCTGTTCCTCCGGCTGCGGCTCCTTCATCGAGACCTTTGCCAAGGCGCTGGGCTACAATATTGCGGACTTCTCCAAGCTTGGCCTGCTGGCCAGGCACCCGGTGAACCTGGGCTCCCGCTGCACGGTGTTCATGAACTCCTCGGTGAAGCAGGCCCAGAAGGACGGCGCCAGCGTGGAGGATATCTCCGCCGGTCTGTCTATCTCCATCGTAAAAAACGCGGTGTATAAGGTCATCCGGGCCGCCAACGCCGACGACCTGGGCAAGCACATCGTGGTCCAGGGCGGCACCTTCCACAACGACGCGGTGCTGCGGGCCTTTGAGCTGGAGCTGGGCCGCGAGGTGACCCGGCCCACCATCGCCGGTATCATGGGCGCCTTCGGCGCGGCCCTGGCCGCCCGGGATCTGCACCTGGACAGGAGCGCCCTGCTGTCGGCGGAGGCACTGGAGACCTTCTCCCATACCGCAAAGCCCGTGACCTGCAATCTGTGCACCAACCACTGCTCCCTCACCGTCAACACCTTTGACGGCGGGCGGCGGTTCATCTCGGGCAACCGGTGCTCCCGCCCCCTGGGCAAGGAGCGCACCGAGAACCCCGACCTGATGCACTATAAATACCAGAAGCTCCGGGCCCTCCAGGGCAAGGGGAGCGGCAGCGGCGTCCGGGGGCGGATGGGCATCCCCTTCGGCCTGAACATGTACGAGAACCTGCCCTTCTGGTTTGCGTTCTTCACTCATCTCAATTTTGAGGTGGTGCTGTCCCCCGAGTCCTCCCGCAAGCTCTATCTGAAGGGACAGCACACCATTCCGTCGGATACGGTGTGCTACCCCGCCAAGCTGCTCCACGGCCATGTGGAGGCCCTGGTGGAGGCCGGGGTGGACGCCATCTGGTATCCCTGCATGTCCTACAACAACGACGAGGGCATCGGAGACAACCACTACAACTGCCCGGTGGTGGCCTACTACCCCGAGCTGCTGGCCGCCAATGTGCCCCTGCTGAAGCAGACCCGCTTCCTGGACCCCTATGTGGGCCTGTGGCGGCATAAGGATTTCTCCAAGCGGATCGCCAGGATCATGGAGGAGGAGTTCAACATCCCCAAGCGGGAGACGGAGCGGGCGGTGGAGGCGGCCTACAGAGCCTATGATGACTATGTCCACGACGTACGGGAGACCGGTAAGCAGTACATCCAGTATGCCCGGGATCACGGTATGCCCATCATTGTGGCCTGCGGCCGGCCCTACCACATTGACCCGGAGATCAACCATGGCATCAACGACCTCATCACCTCCTTTGGCTTTGTGCTGGTCACCGAGGACGCTCTCAGCTATCTGGAGGGCTATGCCCCGCGGAAGGTACTCAATCAGTGGACCTTCCAGTCCCGGATGTACAACGCCGCCCGCTATGTCTGCACCCAGCCCGATATGCAGGTGGTGCAGCTGGTCAGCTTTGGCTGCGGCACCGACGCCATCACCACCGACGAGATGCGGGATGTGCTGGAGAGCGGCGGCAAGCTGTACACGCAGCTGAAGATCGACGACATCAGCAACCTGGGGGCCGTCACCATCCGTGTCCGCTCTCTGATGGCGGCGATGGAGGCCCGGAAGGACCAGCAGTGAAGGGCGGCGCCCGCCGTGGGCGCCCGTTATGGAAAGGACCATTGTTACTATGGCAGAACTGATTTATGACAAGAACGGCCGTCTGCTCTTTACCAAGGAGATGAAAGAGGAGTACACCGTTCTCATGCCCCAGATGCTCCCAATCCACTTCGGTATGTTCCGCAAGCTGCTGGAGCTGGAGGGCTATCACGTGGTGCAGCTGAACAATGACAGCCGGGCGGTGGTGGACGAGGGCCTGAAATATGTCCACAACGACACCTGCTACCCCGCTCTGCTGGTCATTGGCCAGTTTATCGACGCCATCAAGCATGGCGGCTATGACCCTCACAAGGTGGCGCTCTTCATCACCCAGACCGGCGGCGGCTGCCGGGCCAGCAACTACATCCATCTGCTGCGCAAGGCCCTGGCCAAGGCGGGGATGGACTATGTGCCCGTGATCTCCGTCTCCTTTGGACTGGAGAAAAATCCCGGCTTCAGCCTGAGTGTGGGGCTGATCCGCAAGCTGGTATACGGCATGATGTACGGCGATCTCATCATGTGGGTGGCCAACCAGGTCCGCCCCTATGAGGTGGAGCCGGGGGCTGCCAGCCACATGGTGGAGCACTGGACCCAAAAGCTGGTGGACGGTTTCCAGAACGGCAAGGGCATGAGCCGGAAGCAGATGCGGGCTCTGTTCGACCAGATCTGCGCTGACTTTGCCGCTATCCCCGTCCAGGGGGAGCAGAAGGTCCGCGTAGGTGTGGTGGGTGAGATCTATGTGAAATTCTCTGCGCTGGGCAACAACCACCTGGAGGACTTTCTCGTCGCCGAGGGGGCTGAGCCGGTGGTGCCCGGCCTGACCGACTTTATGATCTTCAAGATCTACAACCGGGTGGCCGATGTGGACCTGTACGGTGGCAAGTGGATCAAAAAATACGGCTGCAAGGTCTTTATGTCCTATGTCCAGGCCTGCCAGCGGGATATGATCGCCGCAATAGAGCGCTCCGGGCGTTTCCGCGCGCCGGGCACCTTTGACGACCTGCACAAGCTGATCCACGGTTACCTGGGGGACGGCAACAAGATGGGGGAGGGCTGGCTGCTCACCGCCGAGATGCTGGAGCTCATCCACACCGGCACCCCCAACATCGTCTGCACCCAGCCCTTTGGCTGCCTGCCCAACCACATTGTGGGCAAGGGCATGATCCGCAAGCTGAAGGACGACTATCCCAACTCCAATGTGGTAGCCATCGACTACGACCCGGGCGCCACCAGGATCAATCAGGAGAACCGCATCAAGCTGATGCTGGCCAACGCCAGGGCTCTGGCTCGGCAGGAGACCTGGCAGGAGCCGGAGACGGCGGGGGAGACCGTGCATGCCTGACCCGGCTGGTGTGCGGGCGGGATAAAATGGATAGACCTCCGGCGGGCTGCCACGCCGCCGGGGAGACCGGGATCGGGGCGTGCGTCAGCACACCCCGATCTCTTTTGGTGATAAGACAGGGGAGCGGTTACATTGGAAGAAAATAAGATGGCGGTAATGCCGGTGCGCCGGCTGCTGCTCAATATGTCCTGGCCCATGATGCTGTCCATGCTGATCCAGGCGCTGTATAACATGGTGGACAGTCTCTTTGTGGCCCGGCTGAGCCGGGACGGCTTTGAGGCTCTGGCCCTGGTCTATCCGGTGCAGATGCTGATGATCTCAGTATGTGTGGGCGTCGGCGTGGGCTTTAACGCCCTGCTGGCCCGCCGTCTGGGGGAGCGCAGGAAAGAGGAGGCGGACCGGGTGGCCGCCAACGGCTATTTTGTCTACTGCGTCTGCTGGCTGATCTTTCTGGTGCTGGGCGTGGGCCTGGCCCGGCCTTTTCTCTCCCTGTTTTCCGATGTGCCCCGGCAGATCGACTACGGCGTCCAGTACCTCTCCATCGTGACGGGCCTGTCCATCGGCATCTGTATGCAGTTTGCCGGAGAGCGGACCCTACAGGCCACCGGTGATACGGTGGGCCCCATGCTCATTCAGGGCATCGGCGCGGTGGTCAATCTGATCCTGGACCCGCTGCTGATTTTCGGGATCGGACCTTTTCCGCGGATGGAGGTGGCCGGGGCGGCCCTGGCCACCGTTTTGGGTCAGCTGGTAGGACTGGGAGCCAGCTTCTGGATGGTGCGCCGCAGCCGGTTGATCCACCTTACCTTCCGGGGCTTCAAGCCGGACTGGGAGATCATCCGCACCATGTTCCGGGTGGGCTTTCCGGCTATCCTGATGCAGTCGCTGTCCAGCGTGATGACTGTTGGCATGAATCTGATCCTGCCCCTGTTTACCTCCTTCGGCGTATTTATCCTCGGGGCCTACTATAAGATCCAGTCCTTTATCTTTATGCCGCTGTACGGCATGACCAACGCGTTGGTGCCCATCATCAGCTTCAACTATGGGGCCAGGAGCCGGGAACGGATCACCGGGACTGTGCGGTTTTCCTTGGTGCTGACGGTGGCTATCATGGGCGCAGGTACCCTCTTCCTGATGGCCCTGGCCGGGCCGCTGCTGACGCTGTTCGACGCGGATGGCCCGCTGCTGGCGACAGGCGCATCTGCTCTGCGCATGATCGCGCTGTCCTTCCTGTTTGCCGGCGTCTCTATCATCCTGTGCTCGACGCTCCAGGCGCTGGGCTCGGCCAATGCCAGCCTGTTGATCTCCATGCTGCGGCAGGTGATCCTGCTCTTTCCCGCGGCGCTGCTGCTGGGATGGCTGGGGGAGGGGCTGATCTGGCTGTCCTTTTTGATCGCGGAGGCGAGCTCCTGTGTTGTGGCCCTGTTGCTCTACCGGCGGGCCTACCGCAAAAAAATATCTCAGCTGTAAAGGGCCGCAAAATAGCTTTAAACGCGGTCCAAAGAAAAAGAGCCTGTTGCAAACTGCGCAAACCGCACAAAAGACCTGTCATTCCACGAAAAATGGCCGCCCACCGGGCGGCCATTTTTCGTGGGGATCCGTCTCGATTTGCTGAGAAAACGGATCGCCACGCCAGTGTGCTCACTGGCTTGTAGTGACAGATTTGTGCAGAACAGCAATTTTGCAACAGGCCATTTTTGATGCTGTTTTCTCCCTGTGTATCGGCTCCAAACCCATCGGAATGGTACAGATACGCTTGTCTTGAAAGGGAAGTTGTTAATGGGGCGGGGATCAGTTGCCGCCGAACTCGTGGAAGAACCGATCGTGGATGACCTGGACGGCTCGGTCGGCCTCGGCCAGATCCACCAGTACAGAGACCTTGATCTCGCTGGTGGAGATCATGTTGATGTTGATGCCGGCGTTATAGAGGGCTTCAAACATCTTGGCGGCCACGCCGGGATTGTGTACCATACCAGCGCCTACGATGGAGACCTTGGCGATAGAGTCGTTGACGTCGACGTGGTCAAAGCCCAGGCTGGCCCTGTGGGCCTCCAGCATGCTCTTGGTGCGCTCCATGTCCTGGGCGCCCACGGTGAAGCTGATGTCCTTGGTGTTGTTGCGGCCGATGGACTGGAGGATAATGTCGACATTGACCTTTTCCTTGGCCAGCAGGGAGAAGATCTTAAAAGCGATACCGGGCTGATCGGCCAGGCCCACAATGGCCAGACGGGCCACATTTTTGTCGCAGGCCACCCCGCTGACATGCATTTTTTCCATGGTTTTTGCAACCTCCTTGACTTTGGTGCCGGGCTTGCCGGAGAAACTGGAGAGGACCTCCAGGCTGACGCCGTAGCGCTTGGCCATCTCCACAGAGCGGTTGTGGAGGACCTGAGCGCCCAGCGTGGCCAGCTCCAGCATTTCGTCGTAGGTGATCTCCTCCAGCTGGAAGGCGCCGGTAACGTGGCGGGGATCGGCGGTAAAGACGCCGTCCACATCGGTGTAGATCTGGCACAGATCGGCCTGGAGCGCGGCGGCCAGAGCCACGGCGGAGGTGTCGGAGCCGCCCCGGCCCAGAGTGGTGATATCGTCGTATTTATTCAGCCCCTGGAAGCCGGTGACAATGACGATGGCCTTCTTGTCCAGCTCGGTCAGTACCCGTTCGGTGTCCAGCCGCTTGATGCGGGCGTCACCGTAGACGGAGTTGGTGCGGAAGCCGGCCTGCCAGCCCGTCAGGGAGACGACAGGGTAGCCCATGGCCTCGATAGCCATGGCACACAGGGAGCAGGAGATCTGCTCGCCGGTGGACAGCAGCATATCCATCTCCCGCATGGAGGCGTTGGGGTTGATCTCGGCAGCCTTGGCGATCAGGTCGTCGGTGGTGTCGCCCTGGGCGGAGAGGACGGCCACCACACTGTGGCCCCGGCGGTAGGTCTCCGTGATGATGCGGGCTACGTTGCGGATGCGGTCTGCGTCAGCGACAGAGCTGCCGCCGAATTTCTGTACGATGAGTCCCATTGGTGTTTGTACCCCCTAAATCAGGTCTAAATTCTCGTGCGCTTGCGCCATCCTATGCGCTTACTCCAGCACCCGGAACAGGGAGCGGGGCGTCAGCTCTGCCAGTTTCCCGTCCAGGGCAGCCCGGGTCATGGGCGGGGTGAGGAGGGCGAACTCCTGTTCCGGCGCGTCCTCACGGGGCAGCAGAGCGCAGCCGGGGAAGGCGGCGCTGACGGCGTCTGCCGTGCCCTCGACCCGGATATACCACGGACTCTCCAGCGCGGTGGGGGGGACGGTCACATCCTCTCCGCCCTCCGACCAGCACATCCGCTTTTTTTCATCCCGGTGCCGGGCGGCGTCAATAACGTCGGCCACTACGGCGGAGGCGGTGGGCAGCTTTCCGGCGCCCCGTCCGTAGAACATCACATCTCCGATGGCGTTGCCCCGGACGGCTATGGCATTGAATACATCCTCCACGCCGGACAGGGGGTTCTCCACGTCCACCAGATGGGGGGCCACATAGGCGCACACCTTGCCGTCGGCCTGACGGATGGCCCGGCCCAGCAGCTTGATCTTCTTGCCGCAGGCGTCGGCGTAGGCCACATCGGCCAGGGAGACGCCGGTGATGCCCTCGGTGGGGACCTGGCGGGGATAGACGTGGCGTCCGAAGGCCAGGGAGGAGAGGATGCAGATCTTGCGGCAGGCGTCGTGCCCCTCGATGTCAGCGGTGGGGTCCTGCTCGGCGTAGCCGTTCTGCTGGGCCTCCTTCAGGGCGGCTTCAAAGCTGAGTCCAGCCCGGATCATCCGGGTCAGGATATAGTTGGTGGTACCGTTGAGGATGCCGCAGATCTCTTCGATCTCATTGGCGGCCAGGCACTGATTCAGGGGCCGGATGATGGGGATGCCTCCTCCAACACTGGCCTCGAACAGGTAGCTGACCCCCTTCTCCTGGGCCAGCTTCAGCAGCTCGCAGCCGTGCTCGGCCACCAGCTCCTTATTGGAGGTGACCACGCTCTTGCCGGCGGCCAGGGCCCGGCGGGTAAAGTCCAGGGCTACCTTGGCCCCGCCGATGGTCTCCACCACGATGTTGACCTCCGGGTCGTTCTCAATGATGCTGAAATCGTGGATGACCTTGTCGGCAAAGGGACTGTCGGGAAAATCCCGTACATCCAGAATATATTTCAGACGGATGAGGTCGTCTACCTTGTGATCGATATGGCTGCCGTTGGTAGCCAGCACTTCCGCTACGCCGGAACCTACCACGCCAAAGCCCAAAATTGCTACGTTTACCATATGGATGCCTCCTTATTCCAAGGGCTGTTACCCTGATATCACTTCGCTGCGCAGGACCCCGTCCACCTTCAGCAGCTGTTCCTGAAGCTCCTCCATGGGGATCTGGAGACCGGAAGTCTCCGCTCCGATGGTGACCGCCGCGCAGCCGCTGACCGGAATGGCCTGGTTGATGGTGAGGATGTTGCCGCCGGTGGTGGCAAAGACATTCAGAACGCCGGAGAGGATACCGGGCTCATCCTTGAGCATGATCTGAAAGGTGACGATCCGGCCATGCAGCATGTCGTTGAAGGGGCGGATAGCGTCCTTATATTTATAAAAGGCGCTGCGGCTGATGCCCACCCGGCGCACCGCCTGGCTGACCGCCCCGGCCTCACCGGTCTCCAGCAGCCGCTTGGCTTCGGCGACCTTTAAATAGACCTCCGGAAGCGCACTGGCGTCCACAATGAAGTAGCCTGGTGCCTTACCCATGCTATGAAACTCCTCCTGTCCTTGATAGAAAATCACTTGTTTTTCTGTTGTGGTCCATTTTAGCACAATGAAGTTCAGCCTGCAAGGGTGAACTGACGCATAAGTGCTGATTTCTGCCGGATATATATACCGGTTTTTCGTCAAATTATACATATCGTGGAGCGGTTTATCCGCAAACAGAAACCGGGAAGTGTTTTGACAAACACTGCATCTGGTAAGCTAAAAGTAGACACTCACAAAGCGGGTGAGTGTCTACTT
>CAUWDA010000015.1:0-51345 GCA_963557075.1 uncultured Flavonifractor sp.
GCGCGGCTGCACGGTCTCCCGCCGCCGCACGTCCCTGCCGCTCCTCGATCCCCAGTCGCAGCCGCGCCGCCGCCTCCCGGTAGGATCCTGAAAGATCGGACAGTTTGCACATGGCCGCTTCACCTCACCTTACATGGCAGAAAAATGCCATTTCGATGTCCCCCCAAGTCTTGAACTGGGCCTCCATCTCTGCCCATGTCAGTCCGGCAGATTCCAGGTCGCCCCAGGTGATTGGATTGATGATAAATTCCAGATGGGCCGGCTTAACCAGCTCCACGGATTCCCGCAGCAACTTGGCGTCGATGCGTATAAACCCTGCCTGGTCTCCAAAAAAGCGCAGAGAAAAGGTATACTCAGCGAAATTTTCTGTAACGGCCACGTCGTACCCCGTCAGTGCCCTGGCCATGGATTCGATCAGGGCTGCATTTGCGGTACCACCGGCGCACAGCTGGGCCACCACCGCCTGCCGCCGGTCGGCCAGACTGGCGGCAGGTGCAGGCGTCAATCCGGTCAGCCGCTCCCATTCCTCCAGTCCTGCCTCGGTCGCCGTATGGGCATAGTACTCCAGATACAGTCCCCTTGCCTGTTCCAGCAGCTCCCGCGACAGGCCTGCCATAGGATCGGAGACCCCGGCAGTATAAGGACTGTCCCGCAGCCGCTTGGGCAGCCGCTCCAACATGTCATACGATTCCATGGAGCGCCTCCTAACCCTGTGTGATCGTCACCGTCTGGAGGACCGGGACCTGCTCCACTGTTTTGGCCAGGTTGGCTGCTTTGCCATTGATTTTCAGCTGCGTATAGTCCACGACGCCGTCGCAGGACAGCAGCCGCAGCGCCACCTGGTTGAGACGGATCGGGGCATCCGTCCCAAATTCCATCGTCTCAAACATCTCCCGGAGCTGGGTGGCGAGCTGCGCCTCCACTGCCGCCGGCAGCACACCGCCCTCCAGCGTGCAGGTGGCTGCGACCGTTACCTTAAGCGCCGCAGCGGATACCGCCGTGACCTCGGCCCCGATGACGCGTCCCTCATCCAGCAACTGCTGAGCCTGAGTAACGATAAGGCCGTCCACCGGCTGCTTATCCGCACTGGCCACAACCACCTTGACCGTACCCGGACCATTCCACAGAGGGATGGTCTTGGCCTGTCCCACACCGGGGGTCTGGCGGGCCAGCTGCTCGTAGTAGTACATATTGCCGCTGGCCACCGGTTTGGACAGGCGGGTATGGATTCGCTCATAGTAGGATGTATCGCTTTCCGCATCCGCACCGCCTTGGGCCGGATCTGCGTTGGTAACGCTCTCCACGCCCGGCATCGTTACCAGAAAGCGGGTCACGGTACCGGAAGGTACATTGTAGATCTCTCCGGCAGCCTCCGCCGTGGCGGGGACCTCCGCTGTGCCTCCGGATACGGTTGCCCTGGTATCCGTGGTAAAACGCAGGCCGGACCCGGTGAGGCATACCGTTCCCGCCGGGACGGCCGCCCCGTTTTCACCGCGGAAGGTCAGCACCGCGTGGGCAGTCGCCGCAGGGGTGCGTACCATGCCGTACTGTCCGCCGAAGTAGTCCAGATAGGGCCCGGAGTCCGGGCCTGGCACTGCCGCCGCCAGCAGCACCCGAAGCTGCTGCCAGGCTTTATAGATCTGATAGGCCGCCTCAGCATAAATGAGGTCGGTATAAGATCCCTCACGGGTGTCGATCTCCAGGCCGGAGGCGGACAGCCGCGCCATCAGCTCCGCCTTTATGCGCTCCGGCGTGACCTCCGCATTGAGCGGGCTAAAGTCCAGCATCCACACTCACCTCCCCATAAATGGTATTGATCACGCAGTGCAGGCTGAGCGTGGAGCCGGAGAAATGCGCCTCGACCTGCTGCACATCGCTGATATAAGGGTTCTCCTGCAGGCACTCCCGGACATAGCGCACCGCCTCCGCTTCCTTGACCTCGGATGTATAGGGCCTGCCTGTCAGCTCCTGGAGCTCACAGCCGTAGCTGCGGGTAAAAAGCACCAGGTGGCCCCGGACAGTGTGCAGGGCGTTCCAGGCCCAGGTGGCCACCGCCTGGGCTCCGGTGACCCATATCGGGCTCCCATTGCGCCACAGGGGCCTGTCCGCCTCAAAATCCCAGGCGATCTCCCGGTATAAGGGCAATACGCCACTGGCCTGTCCCGCCTCATCAGGGGCATTGATCAGAGGGAAAAGGGTCACGGACTCACCACCTTTGACAGAACATAGTAGACTTGCTCATCGGCATCCGGCAGCAGCAGCACCTGGTCGCCCACCGCCAGCCAGTCGCTGTCCCAGGTCACGACGCCGGAGAGCTCGCCGAGCAGCGTCCCGGGCAGCGTGTACAGCGGGATGGAGCTGATCACGCTGGTCCCGGTATTGATGCGGGTCTGCACCTCTTTGCCGCCCACATCCAGGGTGACGGCAGAGGTTGGGTCGGTGCGGCTGAGCTGGACGGTGACCCGGCGCGGCGCGGCCTTTCGGGGCAGCAGGCGGGGGTCCGCCATCAGGTCCTGCTCGTCCAGCGTCATTCCGCCGGCGCGGATCACCAGCCGCCCCTCTCCCACGTCCAGGACAGTGCCCCGCAGCAGGCCGGGAGGCTGCTGACCTTTGGCCCGCCTGTCCATCTCCAGCAGCAGGCCGGTATAGGGGTCCTCCGGATTCATTTCACTTCGCCTCCCGATTCTGTGGTATACATCACATTGCGCAGATTCAGGGTCAGCTGCACAGTATAGCCGTTCCGGTCCCAGATATGCCTATCGGCATCGATCCAGAAAACACCGGCCAGCCCGGCCACAGGCTGCCGGACAATGACGGTCCGCCCTGTGGTGAGCCGGACGTCCCCCAGACAGCTCACAGACACCTTCTTTGCCAGAGCGTTATCCTCCAGCAGACGCCTGGCCTCCACCTGGGCGTCCTCCCCATCCCTCTGGGTGATGTGCCGCTCCAGCAGACCGTACAGGTCCACGGCGGACTGGTCCCGCACCGTTGTCAGCCGACCTCCGTCCGTACCGTAGATCCCCACGCTGTTGACCATGTCCTCTATCGACTCTGTGGTGGAGGCGGTCAGCAGATTGGACCTGGGACGGATCACCAGGCTCTCCCCCGTCTCGCTGCGCTCCCGGACGGTGAGCTTGTCCCACTCGAACCGGGCCAGGTACTGCTTCCCGGTCTGCCGGGACGCCAGCGTATAGAGGGTGGTGACGATCCGCCACAGATCGACGCCGGAGAATTTGCGGTTCACCGCCACTCCGGTGGCCGCCAGCGCCCCCACCGGGATGCCGTAGCCCTGGCATAGGCGGCGCACCGCGGCCTCCGGCGTCTCTCCCCGCACCTGCAAAGTGCCCTGGTTGCCCGCCAGGTACAGGCCCCGGTCCATAGCGGTGACCGCCATAGTGGGCCGGGCGTCGCTGAGGGTCCGGGTCACCACCGGCCCCTGGAAGAGCTGCGCCCCGCTGTCATCCCAGAAGCCCGCCATGGCCCCCACCGGGCATTCCACCGCCGGCAGATTGGGGTCCCCCGGGCTTACCGCCAGATCAAATCCAAGCGTGCGGGCGGCCCGCTGCCTGTCGCCGCTCCACTCCACGTTGGTCACCAGGCTCCAGGCGTTCTCCACCGTCCTGCCCCCGGAGGTGAACTTCAGGATCATCCGCTCACCCCCAGCTGACCCGCCGGTGGCAATGTGAGCACCTGACCCGGAAAGATCAGGTGGGGATTTTTAATGCCGTTGAAGGCAGCCAGAGCGTTGTAGTACCTGGCCGTGCCGTTGCCGTAAAACCGCCGGCAGATCACCGACAGGCAGTCCCCCGCCGCCACGGTATAGGTCCGGGCCTGTCCGGTCTGCTCCGCTTCGCTGCGGCCGCCTGCGCCCTCTGTGCCGGTGGTCTCGGAGGTAACGGCCTCCAGCGTCCTGGCCTCCTTGAGGTAGAGCTTGGCGTACACGTCGCCGGTGCCGTCCCGCTCTTCATAGGAGATCTCCTCGATGATCACGCCGGCATTGATGACGCCGGGAACCACATAGCGCACCACCTTTTTTGCCCATACCCAGGCGCTGAGCCTGGAGACATAGTAGTAGGGGTCCGGCACCGCTCCCGGTGCGCTGTAGGCCCGTGGTCCCGCCGGGAAAAGGCATTCCAGCGGCCCGCTGTACGAGGCGGGATCCCCGGGGAGATAGACCGTCCCGGCGCCGTTGACGGTGAGCTCCCGCACATTCTGGCCCACGCTCCACCCGAAGGGCAGGGGCGGCACCGGCAGGCGGAGCTCCTCGCCGTCCGCCAGGAAGGAAAAGGTCAGTGACATGGGTTTCCTCCTATCCGTAGGCCCCGGCCATGCTGGCCTGCTTGAGCCGGACCAGCAGCGCCGCGGCAATGGCGTCGATATCGGACTCCTGCCGCACCACAAAGGTGTTGCCGGTAATGGTCACGCCGCCGGTCTGCCCGGCGGTACGGGCCTCCGCCGCCGTCAGTACCCGCTCCCCCTCATGGAGGACGGCAGGGAAGTTGTTATAGGGCACCCGGCGCAGGCCGACAGCGTAGCGGTGGCTGTTGATCGTTCTGATGCGCTCCCCGGGGTCGCTGATGCCGGTCTCGGCCGCAACGGGTACAGACCCCCGCCCCTTGCCCAACTCCTGTTCCGTCTGGTAGTCCAACCGCCAGCCGTTCAGGGCGGCGGTGTTCTCCCGGATAGCCCCGATCAGATCCAGCTCCGTCTCATGGACCGTGAGATAGGCGTCGCTGGATTCGTAGGCTGCGGTGGCCAGCCCTTCCGCCTCCCGGCGGAGGGACTCCATCTTCAGTCCGGCCTCATCGTTCCCATAGCGGTACTCCAGAGAGGCTTTGGTGTACTCGTCCGACATCCGCTCCAGCTCCGCCTGCTGCTTCGGGTCGAACAGCGTGGTGTCCTGCCCCAGCAGCACCGCCCCCAGGGCCTCCCTGGTGTACTGCTCCGACAGATTCTCCAGATACGCCTCGTTCTTGCCGGAGATCCGGTTGAGCGCGGAGACCGCGTCCCCCAGCGGGCCGCTGTAGGCGTCCGCTTCCGCCTGGAGCCCTCCGGACCGGACGGCGTTGTACCCCTCGCCCCGGGCGGCGTCCAGCTCGGCCTTGGCGTCAGCCAGGGTGGAGGTCAGCCCCGCGAAGGTGCCCGCCATGGTCTCCATGGCCCCGCCGTACATGGACTCCATGCCGGCCTGGATGATATCCGCGGCACGGGTGCCCCTGATCTGTCCCTTGGAGATCATGTCGTAGATCTCCCCCTGGGTCTTGCCGTAGGCGTCGGCCAGCATACCGATGACATTGACGCCCCGCTCCTGGAGGATGTTGAGGTATTCCAGCGTGGCCTTGTCCGACCCCTGCATCCGGCTCATGGCCTGGGCCATCATGGTCATGTCCTGGGCGGTGACGCCCACGGCGCTGCCCGCGTCTCCGATGGCTGTCATCAGCTGGAGCATCCGCTCCGGGCTGTCGCCGAAGCCGGTGGCCAGCGCCCGGCTCATGCCGGTCAGGTCGCTGTACTCCATGGGGGTCTCCGCGGCCATGGCCCTCAGGTCGGACAGATACCGGCTGCCCGTTCCCTCCCCCAACAGGCGGTTAAACGCGATCTCATCCAGCTCCCGCTGGGCTGCGGTGGCCGAGCCGCTGGTCAGACTCTCCGCCCCGGCCTCCCGGCCGGTCTCGTAGATCTGGCGGTAATAGGCCTTGAACGCCTCGTCCCGGTCCGTATAGGTCTGGGCGGCGCCCCCTGCCAACCCCACCAGCGCCCCGACGCCGGCGCCTATGGCGGTGCCAAGGGGGCCGCCGATCGCGGTTCCGATGGCCGCGCCGCTGCCGGCGCCGCTCAGCGCGCCGGAGAACAGCCCTCCCGCGGCGCCGCCGCCCATGGAGGTGACCAGGGCGCCTGCCCACTGTCCTGCCACATCCCCCAGCATGGACCAGGCCCCCGCCTGTCCCAGGGCAGACAGGACGCCGCCACTGCTTCCGGCGCTCCGCCGGGCCATCCGGCCGCTCTGCCCTTCCAGCCCGCGGAGGGCTGTCTCTGTGTCCCGGGAGGCCCGGACAGTCTCCCGCATCACGGCGTTCAGCGCTTCATACTTTCCTTTTGCGATGGCCAGCGCATCCGCATCAGCCGCAGCGCCTGTCTCCCGGTAGGCTTTTTCCGCGTCCTTCAGGGCCTTCTTGGCGTCCACCAGCTCCACCTGCAGCTTGCCCTGCTGCTTGATGAGACCGTCCAGCCGACTCTCATAGGCCTTGGCCTTCCGCTGCACCTCGTCGAAGCTCTTACCAAAGCCGGAGTTTGCCTCCCGCATGGCCTGAACACCCGGAGAATACTGATCCCGCAGGGTCACCAGAATGCTGGCTTCCTTGCCCACTGTCTCTCACCTCCTCACCGTGATGGCGCCCACTGATCCATTGCAGCGCGTCGTTGCGCGACCTCCCGCACCAGGAAGGCCCGCACCAGAGCTTTCTCCCCAGCGGGCAGGGACCAGTACTGTCCGGGGGTCCAGCTCTTTTCCCGGAACAGCAGGTACATCAGTGACAGCTCAGCGTCCCCGCCCTCGGTCAGTTTTTTTCAAGTTCTTCTGCCACAGCGTCTTCTGCGTCTGCGACCTTCTCTCTCCCCCAGGGCAGCACCACCTCTTTCCGATAACCGCTGAGCTGCTCCACGGCGATGGATACCGACCGGATCTCTCCGGGCAGCAACAGCGATTTGACCGCCTCAGCCGGGGTGGGGCCGTGGGCCTCCAGCAGCGCAGGGCTGCGCCAGACGCCAGAAGCGTCCCCCGCCAGCACCGTCTGGATCTCGGCGTCCTCCATGTCCCTCAGTTCCAGCGCCTTGCCGTAGGGCAGGCCCTTCAGCTCCAGGACGAAGGGTTCCTGATACAGCTTGCTCAGCCGCACCACCTCATAGCTGCCGCGGGGCAGGTTTTTCTGTACGTCCGGCGTCTCCGGCCGGAGCAGCAGGTCCAAAATCTTACTCATCTCAGATCCTCCTTATGCGGATTCCAGGTATTTGTGGCTGGTGAAGGTGAAGGGCACCTCGTCCTTCTGGACGGTCTTGCGCTCCCAGTTGACCAGCGGCACCTCGTCCAGGCTGACGCCATAGATGGCCACCCGCTCGGCTCCGTGGGCATCCGGATCGTCCAGCTTGCTCACCATGGTCAGCCGCTCATCCTTGCCGTCCCGGATGGCGTCCGCCATCTCCCGGAACCGGCTGTATACCTTGTACAGGCCCATGGAGCCCGTCCCCTTGGACCCCATTACCTTGCTGTCCTCCACCATCTGCCGGGGCAGATTGATCGCCTCCTTGGAGTGGGTATACTTAGCCGCGAACTTATAGCACTCCGCCACCAGATCGCCGTCCCACCACAGCTCCCCGAAGGTGCCGGACATCACTCTCTTTGCGCTGTCCAGGGTACTCATGCGCCCTCACCTCCCATGTAATAGTCCAGATCAAAGTCCTCCATGGCGTCCAGCACGGCGCCGCCCATCCGGAGAAAGACCCAGGAGCCGGTATCGGCCTTGAGGATCTCCTGATCGGACAGGCCGGACACGTCCACGCCGTGTTCCTTCAGCCACTGCTTCTGCTTTACCAGATTGATCTCCACAAAGCTGGAACCGGCCTGGATGACGCCCTCGCTCTCCAGCTCCTGAAGAAATGCGTGGATCTCACTGACCAGCAGCATCTTGTTGTCGTAGCTGTTGGCCATGCGGATGTACTTGTCCTCGATGACCCCGCGGCACTGGCTGCGGATCAGGTCCAGGGCCTCCACGATCTTGATCTTTCGGAGGCTCTCGCTCATGTCGCCCGACACCGTAGTCAGGGAGTTCACCGCCCGCCCCAGCTTTACCTTCCGTCCATCGTGGATCAGGATGAGCTGGCCGTTATCCGCCGCGGCGTTGGGGTCGGCGATCTCGTCCACCCCGCTCACCTCCGGCAGAGGCGTGGCGGTGGCAGAGGAGTTGATGGGAGTACCCGCCAGCACGCCGGCGATCCGGCTGCAGTAGTCTCCCGCGTCATAAGTCTGCCCTCCAGCTTTGATGCCGGTAGCCACAAAGTTCACCGCCGCCGGATTGTCCGCCTTGTGGTTGGGCAGGACCAGCTTGCCGATGCAGTATTTCTTCCGTGCGCCCTCCAGCCAGGTAACTGCGGCTGTCATCTGCTCCGCCTCCACCTCTGCCGGAAGAGCCAGATAGTCGAAGTCACTGGAGGCCAGGGCCGCGCACCCCGCATTGACCACGTCGTCTGACGACCCGATGAGCGACAGCAGCACCTTCTGGGGCTTGCCGTCGCCGCCCAAAAAGGCCCGGGTGATGTAGGCCTGGACCTCCGCCCCCAGGCCGCTGGGCATGTCCTCCGGGTCCGACAGGGGATACAGGCCGCTCTTTGCGCCGGCATCTCGCACAACAAGGGCTACGATACCGTTTTTCAGGCGGCGCACCACTTCCTCCGCCGCCTTGTGAAAGGCGATGGTTAAATTGGGCTGTCCCATACCAGCCATTACGTCTCCTCCTTCTCTGCATGGACATCAAATTCGAATTGGGCCATCATGGCTCCCTCCACCTCCGTCATGTCCCGGTCGTCCTGCCAGGACAGAAGGAAGGTCAGTTCCGCGTAGTCGTTATACACCTCTCCGCTGACATTGGAGAGGTCCAGAAACCGGTCCCCCGCCTGGATGGCGCCGACGCTGAACAAAGCCAGGGCCATGGTCAGCCGGTCGCTGAGCACCTCGATCTGGCTGTCGTGGTAGTCGTCCACCGCCTCGAAGAAGGTCACCTTCACCTGGGCGGTGCGCTCCACGGTGCGCCGGGTGGCGGCCTCCATGGTCTGCCTGGCCACCTCCATCAGGAAGGAGGGCCGCTCAAAGTTTTTGCGGACCAGATTGCGGTAGTGCTTCAGCTGCGGGAACTGCTCTGCCGTCAGCTTCTCCACCGCGTCCAGAATGGTATTGATCCTCAACATAGTCTCATCCCTCCAGATCCTGTGCCAGCCGGAGGGCCAGATTGGCCGCCGCCTGGTCTGCCGCCGTCTCCGGATCAACGCCGGCGTACATCCGCCTGGCCGGCACCTGGGCCTTATGGATACGGGGTACATACCGCCGGGCCTTGCCGCCGGGCGGCCTGATCTTGTGACCCGACTCGATGGCGTTGGTGACCGCCCCCACAGGCCGTCCGTATGCATCCTTGGTTTTTTCCGCCGGGTGGACGGCCACATAGCCGCCCTTGTCACCCAGATGAACGTGCTGCCACCGCTGCACCTTGCCGGTGCCGCCGATCCTGGCCCGGACCTGGGCCAACAGCTGCTGACCCAGCTCCGATAACACTTCCCGCTTGATCTCAGGCACTTGGCGTACGGCCTGGGCCAGATCCTGATCCAGGCGTTCCAGCTCTCTCATATCCAGCTGTACCGGCATTTACAGGTCCTCCGTCCGCACGATCTCATATTCGTTCTTGTACGGGTCCAGGGTGTGGGCCGCCTGCACCTCGTAATTGATCCCCGCCACCGCCACCAGTCCGCCCCGCTGGAGCGTGATCCCTTTGGGGGTCACCAGCACATAGGTCAGCTGGTTGACGGAGTAGGGCTCCGGCTGGTCCCACTTGGCGTATTTCTCGGTGAGTACACCGGGGAATCCGGCCCCGTCCTCCCTCTCGTCAGCGTCCGCCCGGCAATCCGTCAGCTCCACCAGCGCCGCCGCAACGTCCAGGTGCATCCGATCCCGCTTGGTTATGCCGGTGAGAAACAGGTGCCGCCCCTTCCAACGCAGGGCGTTGTGGAGGGTAAGGGGCTGGGTACGCAGCACAATGGCCGTATCCCTGGCCCCCACGCCCACCTTGCTGAACAGGTTGGTCCTGGCGGTCTGTTCCACCTGCCCCCAGGCCCGGCGGACGGCCACCCACTCCCACACTCCGGCGGAAGTTTCCCGCAGCTCCAGCACCTCCAGGAGCTGGTCCAGCCTGCCCGCTCCGATGTAGGCCACGTCTCATTCTCCTTTCTCGGTAGGGACCGATGCCCTCATCGTCCTGTATCTACCGGCTCGGTCAGCTTAAGCTGGGTGATAAGCCGCCGGAATGCCGGGTTGTCTGCCACGATGGCGCCGGTGATCGTAGCGTCCCTCAGGTCGAAGTCCCGCAGCACCATGAAGTTGACCGCCAGGTCGTACTGGGCCCGCCTGGAGCTGCCCTCGGGGGGCAGGGAGACCCCCGCCCCCTCCAGGTAGCCGACAGCGGCGTCGTGCAGGTTCTCCAGAGTGATCAGATCCTCGGCGGTGGGGTCCTCAATGCGGCAATAGGCCAGCAGCGCCGCCCGCCGCTCATCGGTCATGGGCATTGTGCCGCCCCCTGTCAGGTTGCCGGCGTGGCAGCCACCACAAAGCCCTTGTCCACCACCAGGTTGCCGCCCACCATAGCGTCACCCAGGATGGTATACATCCGCTCCACCGCCTTGACGGACTCGTCCACACGGATGGAGAACTCACCGAAGAGGCCCATCTCATAATTCATGGGGTCGCCGTACACCATGGTCTGGACAGACTTGCCGGCGCCCTCCAGTGCGGTCAGGAAGCTGTTGACGGCGTAAGGGATCATCGTGCCGCCATCCACGATCATGCCCCGGTTGGGGTTGCCGGTATCAGGCTGGAAGGCGAACACCTGCTTCTTGTCCTGGGTGCCGCGGATCTTGCCCAGCGCTCTCAGATCCGACTTATTGCAGTAGAGACGGGCATTGGCGCCAATGGTCTCATCGCCGCCGTAGGCAAAGAAGAGCTCCGTCAGCAGATTCTCATTTACGCCGCCGGCGATCTCAAGCGCAGCATAGATCGTTTCGCCCGCCATATTCTTCGCATTTTTGATGCCGAACATATCGGGGCTGCCCTGACCGTCCCCGTTTACGATGAGGGAGGACAGCTTCCGCCGCATGGCCCGCATGGCCATGGACCGGATCTTCTCGTAATAGTTGGCGGGGCTCAGGCGGCTGATGTTTTTGTCCACATAGGTGGTGACGGTCAGCTCATAGGGGCTGATCTTGGCCACGCCGAACTTGGGATCGGCAGAGACGGTGCGGGCAGTGCCGGCCGTAGTGGCCACCTTGCCCCCCTTGGCGTCCACCTCGTTGATCACATAGGGCTCCAGGAAGGCGCTCATGCCCGTCAGATCCTGGACATAGACCTCATCCACGATGGAGCTGACCACGTTGCCCAGGGGGTCCCGGATCCCTGCGCCTGCGCCGGTGGGCTGAACGATGGTGCCGGTGGCCAGGGTGATCTGCTTGCTGGCCTGATACACATCCCGGATGGTCTCCCGGGCGGAGAACTTAACCTCGCCGCCCTTTTTGAGCACATCGGCCCGCTCCAGGGCCTTGTCCGTCTCCTCCCGGTGATCGGGGGCCTGATCCAGGAACTTTCGGTCCTGCTCCTGGATCAGGTCCTGGAGATCCTTGATGTCGCCGTTCATGTTGGCAACCTTCTCCATCTCGGCGCGGTACTCCTCCCGCTTGCCCTCCTTCAGCAGGGCCTCGGCGCCCTCCAGCAGGGCGGTGCGCTGGGTCTTCAGGTCGATCAGTTTTCTTCTCATCTTGTTTTCCCTCCATTAAAATCGGTTTTTTTCCAATTCCAGCAGAGCCTCGTCCTGCCAGTCCTGACTATCTGTACCGGACGCTCCGCCCGGCGGGGGATCTTTCGGCCCCTCCGGTCCGCCGTAGCGCTTCACGATGCCCGCCGCCGGCTGGGCGGGCACCGGCAGCAGTGAGACCTCGTAAGCATCCTCCGCACCGTCCAGCTCGATGTAGCACAGCTTCCCGTCGTACTCGCTGCCCTTGTGATGCTCGCACCAGGCCTTGCTCCGGTCCTCGCCGCAAACCGAGCATAGGGCCCGGCTGCACCGTACGCCCACGCTGCACTCCCTCAGGAGCCCGGACTCGATGGCGGCGATGGTATCGCTGTTGCCCTGGAGCCGTGGCATATAGCACCGCAGGACCAGCTGTTCCCCGCCCTGCACCTGCTCCATAGGCTCCACCCCGGCGGCATAGACCCGGGCGGTCTGGCTCCCGGCGCTCCACTTGTGGTCCATTAGGACAGGCCGGCCCACAAAGCGCTCCGCAAGCCCCGCCAGTGTGGCCTCCGTAAACCGTTCGATGTCCCGGTCGACCTGGTTATTACAAGCGGCCAGGCGGAAGGTGAACACCTCCTCCGCCGTCAGAGGCCGCAAGGCCTGGGCGTTGATCAGGGCCAGCTCTCCCTCGTCCATCGCGGACTTTAAGAGCCGGGCCTGCTTCATGATCTGTTCCATCCTCATTCCTCCTGTGTCTGGGGCGCCCCGGCCCGCAGACGGCTCAGTTCCGGCCAGTCCTCCAGGGGCACATAGTTGAGGGATGCTTTCCGGGCGTCCCCGCCGGGCACGTCGGGCCGGTCCTCCAGCTCCTCGATGTCGTTGACCGAGAACACGCCGATCTCGTTCATAGCCCTGTACCACTCCTTCCGGGCAGCGGTGTCGCCCCGGAGCTCGGCCATCATATTGATGCGCAGCTCCAGTCCGGCGTCCACCTGACTCTGGGTCAGCAGCTTCCAGGTCAGCTCCTCCTCGTACTGGGTGACAATGGGGTGAAGGGTGCCCACCACGTACTCAATGGCGTTCTGTTCGTTGGATCCGTAGGCCTGTTTACCCTCCTGGAGCTTGTAGAGGGGCACACCGAAGTAGCGAGCGATATCCCGGATCGAGACCTCCTTACTCTCGATGAACTGGGCGTCGGCGTTGCTGACAGACAGGGGCTTGTAGTCCAGACCGTAGTCCAGGATGGCCACCCGGTGGCTGTTTCTGGGTCCGGCGTGGACCTTCTCCCACTCCCGACGCAGCAGGTCCTTCTTGCTGATCTTCTTCTCCGGGTCCTTTGGGTCCTGTACCGTGCCGCCCAGGTCGGTGTCGGTACGCAGAACACCGGAGGGCTGTCCGCCGTTTTCGTAATACCCCAGCTCATACTGCTGCTGGGCCCGGGCAGAGGATATCACCTCACTGGCCCGGCGTAGGACCCCTACGCCCTTGAGGCCGTCCCGGGTGGCCGTCTTGTAGTGGCAGATATCCTCCTGAGGCAGGACCATAGGCTCCCCCGTCCACGGGTGGGTCACGGCGTACCACACCCGGCCGCTGCGGTCCTGCCAGGGTTCTACCAGGTGGCCGGGGACAGGGACCAGCTCTCGGATCCGCCCTGTGCGCGGATCACGTAAGATCCAATCGTACCCATTTCCATTGACCAGGCGGCTCGTCTCCAGCACCTTTTTCCGGATAAAAGGCGTCATAGCCTCGTTGGGCCGGATGTTGAGCAGCCGGAGCGCCCTGTCTTCGGAAATACGTTCCCGGCTGTTGGCGTCCATCAGGAACACCGGCAGCTTTCCCATGGAGTCACTGAGGATCTCGATACACCGGTCTACGGCAGAGAGCTTGCGGGCGAAGCTCTCCCCGGTCTCTGTACCCGCCGCCGGATACCCGGCGGCCACCATGCTGTCCACCGTCACCGCCTTGCGTACGGAGGGAGACCGGGCCACCGCCCGGATACCGTCTGCGATACTCATGCCGATTCACCTCCCCCCAGGATGTCCAGCACACCGGCCGCCAGGAAGAACGCACCGGCGGCAATGCAGCCGGCAGGCAGATAGATCAGCCCCGCTCCCAGCGACACCAGCACACTGCCTGCGGCCAGACAGATCCGTCCAAAACAATTCTTTCTGTGTTTCAACTTTGCCTCCTACAACGTAAAATCCGGCGATTCCAACGCCTGGGCCAGATCAGGCGGCCCGTTTTTCTTCACCAGCACCCGGGCCAGCGCATTCATGGCGGCGGCCACCGGGTCGATGCGCTCAGTGTCGTCCTTGTGGCGCTTGGACAGCTTCAGGTCGCCGTAGTTGTTCTGAATCTCAATAGCGTTCTGGAGGCACCACAGCACCAGCGGACTCTCCTCCAGCACCACCCGGTCCTGGAGGAGCAGCTCCCGGAAGGTCTTCACCGCCAGGTTCTGCCCGGCGCAGGTCTGGGCTACCTCCACGCAGAAGTCCTCCCGGTTCCGGTCCTCATTCATGCGGATGGCCAGGTCGGTGGCGTTGTGTCCATCGTAGTCTACCTCGTCCACCTTCCAGCCGTGGTCCCGCTCGCCCTGGCAGATCCAGTTGTACACATAGCTGTTATCGGTAACGTCGCCGGGCGTCAGGGTGCAGTAGCCGCCCTGGGCCCAGAACTTGTAGGGCACCCGGTCGGTCTTCTCATGGCGGTCTGCCCCGTTCTCCGGCATGAAGCCGTGCATCTTGATTCCGATCCGCCCGTCCGGCAGGTCGAATACCGCCGCCGCGCCGGACAGGTCAATTCGTTTACCCAGGTCAAACCCGCAGTGACAGGGGAGGCCATCGGTGAGGGCGGCAAACTCCATCTGGGGCACCATGGCCTTCCGGACTTTGGCCATGCAATTCTCGTCCAGGTAGTGGTTGACGCTGCCTACCTGCCACAGGCACATCCGGCGGGTGAGAAACTTGCGGATCTTGTTGGGATCGTTGGATGCATAGGCTGCATTGTGCTCATCCCGGATCTGCTTTAGCAGGATCTCGCTGTACGGGCTGGGATACCGCAGGCAAGGGTTGGGCTTGGCCCATGCCCCCTCATTGTGGGGGTTGTCCCCCTCGTCCAGCTCCCGGATCATGACAAAATAGCTCTCGTCGGTGACCGTGTGGTCCTCCAGCACCCGCTTGGCGTACAGTTCCTCCTCATAGCAGGGCTTGCTGCCGGCATCATCGCCGGCGGTAGTGATCACATCCAGCAGGGACTGGGCCCGCTTGCCGAAGGAGTTGGTGCCCAGATCGTAGATCTCTGAGTTTGGGTGGGCATGGTACTCATCCACCACGAAGTAGGTAGGGGCGCCGCTGTCCTTGTTCTTGGTGTCCTTGGACAGGGCCCGCATAAAGCCCCCCCTGGTGCGGTGGACGATGGGATTGGACCGGGGAATCAGCAGCCGTCTGGCGATATTGGGGCTTGCAAGGGCGATTTTCTTGGCGTCGCCCAGCACCCGCATGGCCTGGCCCCGGTCCACGGCGGCACATTCCACCTCAGGCTCCTGCTCAAACTTGGCCAATTCAGGATGATAAGGCGGGTAGATGGCATCGCCACACATATGGTGCAGGCCCTGGCACGACTTCTCGCTGGACTTGTAATTGCCACGAGCCCGCTTGTTGTAGGTATGGGTGAACCGCCGGGCGCCGGTGTCCTTGTGGACCCAGCCGTAAGTGCAGCCCAGGTCAAACACCTGCCAGGGCTCCAGCTGGATCGGCTTACCGGCGTCCACACCGCGCACCTGGATGCACTGACCAAACCACCGGATGATCCGGTCGGCCCTGGTGGTATCAAATACATAGGGGAAGTCCTCTGTCCCCTGCCGCTTCAGGTCATCCAGATGCCGCTGACAGGCCAGGATCTCATACTCACAGCACTGATCCCGGAGGCGGCCCTGGGTCACCTGCTTGGCGTAGACGCTCACCGGGTGGTGCAGGCCGCTCTGCCATCTAGTCGCCAAAGAGATCACCGTCCGGATCGTCCCGGGCCTCAGCTGCTGCCTGAGCCCGCTTCTGGGCCAGGCGCACCCGGCCGGAGGGGGTAAGTCCCAGTTTCTCGGCATACTGGAGGATGTTGCGCTCCAGGGACTGCATCTTGCCGCTCACCGTGTCCAGCTTGGCCACGGCGTCGGCCACCGCCTCCGGATCATCCTTGGCGTCCTTCAGCTGTTTGGTCACCTGGGCCAGTACTTTGCACTGCTGCTCATACCGGGCCATCATCACACAGTAGACGCCCAGGGCATCACTATCCAGGTCGTCCAGGATGACCAGCCCGTCCATCCGCTCCAGCACCTTCCGCCAGTAGCGGGCGGCGGCAGCGTTTTTAGTCATGATGGCCGGCCTCTCCATTCGGCTCTCCCGGCCCCGGTCGGGGATCACCCCCTCCTCGGCCTGTTCCCGGAGCTGCCGCTCCTCCTCGGTCAGATTTTTGCTCATGTTCTCCAGCGCCTTGGCCGGCGTCGGCATGGTTTTCACCTCCTGTGCTCCACCCACCGGGGAGCGAAACCCTGATAGGGGAGATTTTCTCACAAACGAGGGGCCGCGCGGTCTTGCGACCCTTCCCCCGAAATCTTTTCGGGGTGGGGAAGGGTCGGCAAGCCAAAGGCTTGCCCCTGGGCGCGCCCGGGCAGACACACGCGCTCGCGCTCAGGCGCGGACGTAGCTTTCCGCAAGATCTGCCCCTCAGTTTCGGCGGCTGTTTCGCCGCTCTTCCGCCTGCTCCTGCGCTGTTTTCCTGTCGTGGCAGCGCTTGCACAGGCTCTGGAGATTGGCCCGGTCGATGAACCTGGCCCAGTTCCCACGGTGAGGCTCCACGTGGTCCACCACCGTGGCCCGGGTACGGATGCCCCGCTTGGCGCACTCCCGGCACCAGGGCTCGGCCAGGAGCTGGCCGGGCCGCAGCTCATCCGTCCAGACCGGCAGACTGTACCAGGCGTGGTACTCCGCCGAGGCCCGACGGGCCGCCGGCTTGGGCTTATGTCTGTCACAGTACCCCTCCCGAGTGAGGGCGGGGCACCCTGGGTGTCTGCATGGTCGGAGCGGCTTCATGGCCACGGGCTATCACCTCCGGGCAAAACAAAAAGCCAGAGCCCGACCACATCCCACACTGGGATCATGTCGGGCTCTGGCTCTCAAAGCACTGGCCTCTGTCGATGTCTACCGTCACGGTGCGCTTGCAGTTGCGGCAGTAGACGATCAAGTTTTGCGCCGCCGTGTCCATCTCCACCCGGAGCACACGCTTACGGCAGCCGGGACAGATCAACCATCCGTCCTTTACGATAAGTTTACCACACTCGCGAGTTGTTTTCAACTTTTTCACTCACTTTCTATGGGCTTTTTTACTTGTTACACCTGGTTTCCAGACCGAATAAAGATGCGAGGGCTGTTCTGCTGTCGCTTGCGCGGTGGCCTGGCTCCCTTCCTCTCCTTTCTCTCCGGCAAATAGTATTTGATGGTGGTAAACACCCCGAACTCGTTTTCCACCGGCGGCGGCGCGCTGAGGATGATAGCGCCCGGCGGCGCCGCCACCGTGATGTTGTCTTTGACGACCTCGCTCTCCACCTTGGGCTTCTTCAGCCCGATGGAGGCCGCCCAGGTCCTGGCCCCGGTCTCCGGCTTGCCGCACTCCCGGGGCTCTTTGGTCAGATACTTGGCCAGGGCCTCGTAGCCCTCCCACAGGTCCAGCGCCTCCAGCTCCACCGCACCCTCGGGCCAGAGGGACTGGATCACCTCCAGATCCGCGCCGGTACTGTTGAGGATCATGTGATGGTGGAGCCGCCCGCCCTCCGAGCTGAGCTGCTCGGTCACATAGATGTATCTGGTCTCCTGTCCCCTGGCCTTCCGGTGGGCCCGCAACAGGCGGATGAGCTTTTTGATCCGCTTTACCGCCTCCGGCCTGGACTCCGGCAGGTGGTCGTCGTCGTAGGTAAAGACCAGGTGGAGGTCCCGGCGGGTGAAGTTGGCGGCCAGCTCCACCTCCAGCTTCTGCCACGACCGTATTAGATTCATCCGCTCCTGGGCGGCGGAGGAGATCTCCCGCAGCGCCCGCCGCTCCCGGTCAGAGCTGCGGGGCGTCGGGATGGTGTAGCAGCCCAGGACCACCAGCCGCCCGGCGGTGATGGTCTTAATCCGTTTCGCCATGCGCTGCCCCCCTGTCCGCATCGTGGAGCGCCAGGATCAGCCTGACCTGATCCATGGTCAATATACAGTCGTCCCGTGCGCTGGGCCGCCCCATCACTCGCACCTCCCAAACCGGCTGATATAGTGATCCCTCCACGCACTCTCCGGCTGGCGGAGGGAGATCATCTTCTCCCGCACCAGCTTGTCCACCACCCGGCCGATGCTGGACTGCCCGTCCATCTGGGCCAGCCGCTCCAGGTTTTTGGCGGTCTGGGCTGTGACCAGTACCGAGACCCGCCGCAAATTTTTGTTTTTCATCCAATCCCTCCCGTTTGAAATGAAATGTGCCGTCCTGGGCATGCTATCACCGGAGGTGAATCACATGGAACCCACCTACAGCGACAGATATGCCTATCTGCTCACGGACCCGGCCATGGAGGCCTACTTCTCCCAACTCCCCGGATATATCCAGGACCAGATCCGGGCCCGCAAGCAGCAGCCCTCCACGCTGGAAGAACTTCAACGCACAGCCGACGAGGTAAAAAAGCTGTTTTAACTCCGGCCCTCTGCCGGGCGCCCTGTCTGTCAGGGCGCCCGGGAAGCAAAAAGAGGTTCGGGCGGGTGAGCGCTCCCACCCGGCAGAAGGCCGGAACATCACAGACCATTTTCGTGGGGTCACGAAAATGGTGTCATCTGCTGAGTTTCACGCATCTCCTTCAGTACACCCAGCTGATCCTCTAGGTAATGGACCTCCATGCCGGTCACCCTGGACGCCTTCTGTCGGAGCTTTTCGAATGCGTACTCCTCGTCCACCTCGGTGCGCATCCGCTCCAGCTCCTCGGTGTTCTCCTGAAGGGCGGCAAAAAATTTCTGCATCCCCTTCGGTCCATATCCATAGGCGTCTGAAATAGAGTACACCATCAGCCACATGGCCCGCTGGGTGTGGGCGTCGGCTTGTGCCTGTACGGTGGCGTCCCGGGCCGCCTTCTCCAGCCCGGCCCGAATGGCCGCCTGCCGGGCCAGCACCTGGGCGTAGGTCACGCCCTGGGGTTTGCCGGGGCCGGACCGGCGCTTCTGCTTGCTCATGCTGCATTTACCTCCTGCTTTTTCTGTCGCTTTGGCAGCTTGGGGGTACCATCCTCATTCCGCTTGCTGCCGGTCCGGAGCCAGCGCAGCCAGACATCCAGGAATGCTTTGTGGACCTCCCGGGGCTTGGGGCTGCCCGGCAGCGTATCGTTGTGATACCCGTGGATCTGCCGGATTTTGTTGCCGTCCATCTCGATGGTGACGTAGGGGGTATGCGGCTCATCCACCCGCCGCAGGAACAGGATGGTGCAAAACCCGTTCAGGTGCCGCTCGGCGTAGCCACCCACACAGTGGGCCAGGGCCTTGCCCTCCCGTTTTATGGCCCCGCCTGTGGCCGGGAATACGATCCGCAGGCCGTCCAGTTCAAACTCATACTTCAGCCGCCGCTCCTTAAGGGAAATTGCACGGCGGGACTTCTCCTCTCCGGCCCGCCTGTCGGCCAGCTCTGCCACCGCCATGTCGTGGGCGGTGTACAGCTGCTCCGGCCAGAGCACTGCGCTGTGCTCCATGCACCGGCCCAGGGCATAGGCCGCGTCCAGGTAATCCCGGTAGAGCTCAAACAGGGTGCAGTAATAGTCCTCGTTTTGGACAAAGACCCCGTCAAAGTACCGCAGCAGCCTGTCCGGGTCCAGCCGGTACCGCTTTGCAAGCCGCAGCACCTCCATGGGATCCAGCTGACCGCCCCACAACCGGCAGAAATCCATACAGAAGGCCAGGTCCCAGGACCTGCCCCAATGCCGCCGCACATAGTTCCGCACCTCCAGCACCTTCATGTGCGGATGAGCCCCCATGATCCAGGCCAGTTCCCGCTTGTCTACCCCGAAGGACTTCCGGGGGTCCTTCTCCTCCCAACACATGGCCCCGGCGTTTTTCTTCCGGCTCCATACCAGGTCGGCAATGGGCTGCCAATACTCCGCCTTGGACAGCATCTCGATCTGCCTGGGGTAGATGGAGTAGGCGGTGAGATAGGAGATCAGCTCGTGGAATCTTTTCGCATAGCCCCGGGCCCCGCCGGGCCGGTACTGCCACCGGTCGAAAAATCCGCAGTACCGGAAAAATGAGTGATCCATCAGCGCCTGTTGATTGAGAATGGAATAGGGGCTGTGCTGGCACCAGGAGATGGAGCCGCGCTTAAAGGGCTCCTGGACCAGCTTTTTCTGCCCCAGCTTGTCCCGCTCATAGGTGATGCAGGGGTGCTTGTCGTCCCACTGATGGTCCACCTGCATCACCTCGCCCTGGACAAACCGGTAGCCGCTGGAGCACCAGGCGACGGGGCTCGCGGTCAGCGCCGCCTCATTGGCATAGTCCTTGTACAGTACCAGGGCGTCGGCATAGAGGGCGTCTCCTTTGGCATGGAGCAGCACCGTCAGTTCTGTCTGCCGCAAAGATTTCCGGCCCTTGGCCCTGGACAGGTCGATGGCCGTCACCTCCCGGCCGCACCAGGGGCAGATCCATGGCTCTTTATGTTTCAGGTGGTCCAGCAGCTCCCGGTGCTCCGGCGTCTCCGTTCGGGTCAGATATGGCCGGTACTCCTTATGCCCGCAGCAGGAGGCGTACAGCTGTACCCCGCCCAGGCCCATCAGGTCCCCGTTTTTTCGGAAAAACAAGTAGTGGGGGAACAGGTCATTCATCCGGGTGAGATCTTCCCCGGTAACGGTGGGCCAGCTGCTCAGGATCTCCCGCTCCCGCTCTGTATCCTTCATCCCGTCCGCCCCCTCAGAAGAAGTCGGACAGATCCAGCAGGATACCCCGCTCCGGTTCGGCTTCTGCCGGTTCCAGCTGGATAGTCATGGAGAAATTGACCTTTGCCCCGTCGAAGTAGAAGGACGCCGCCCGGCGGTAGGCCTCCAGATCGGAGATGGAGCCGCCCACCCCCTTGGCCACGGCGGCCATGCATGCCTGGAAGGAGCCGCCCTGGGCCACCGCCTGGGCAAATTCTTCATCCTGCCGGCAGAACTCCAGAAGAGCGTCCCGGACGGCGGACTTCATGGCCCCCTCCTTCTGTCCGGCCACCTTGATGTACTCTTCTTTCAGTCGGGTCTCCGCCTGTTCATACCAGCTGCTCATTCCGCGCACCTCCCCACCAGCTCCGCCAGCGCCCGCATGGCCTTTTCGATACCAAGGGCCGCCGTCTGATCCTCCCGGCCCCGGGCTTTGAGCAGATAGCCCTGCATCTTGTGGGCCAGCTCCTGCCCCTGGACAAACAGCACCTCAAACTGGGCCAGCTCCTTGTCCCCGGCAATGGCGGCTTTCTTTTCCGACTTCTCCCGTTCCTCCAGGGACTGCTTCAGAATCTCCACAGAGGCCTCGGCCTGCTTCTGCCTGTCCCTGGCCTTGGCCGCCGCCTCTTTGGCCTTGTCCAGCTTCTCCTGCATCCCGGCAATGGCATCGGCCCGGGCCTTGTCAATGGCGGCTTGATCGGCCACGGTCTCCACGGCCACATCTACCGGGCGGGCTTTCAGCTCAGCCAATTCTCTTTCCAATCGGGCGACATCCTGCACAGCCTGCTCCCTGTCCTCCTGAGCCCCAGACAAACGGGCATTGAGGAGTTTCATGTCCTCCGCCATCTTGTCCCGGGCCTGCTCAGCCACCCGCTGCTCCGCCGCGGCCTGTTCGGCGGCAACTCTGGCCTCGTCCCGCTCCTTGATGGCCTGCTCCAGCTGGCGGGCGCTCATGTCGATGACGTTGTGGTCCTCCAAAAACACGTCCCGCTCCCCTTCCGGCAGGGCAAGCAGCATGAGCGCCTTTGATGCGCCCAAATCCGCCAACGTATTCGGATTTGACCACTCACGGGCCAATTTCATAAACTTCTGGGCTGTCCGTTCCGACAGCTCCACCTGTTCATTGAGCCAGGGCAGCCACTCCCCATGCCGCAGCATCTCCTTTGCCTCGATGAGGCACCGGCCGATGGTGAGGATGGACTCTCCCCCGGCCCGCTTGGCGTCCAGGATCTCCCCAGTGATGGCCTCGATGGTCCTGCCCTCGGTGGGCGGAGCCATGGTCTGGGCGATGAGCCGCCCCAGGTCAGGCTTGCCCATACCGGATCCCCTCCTTTGCCGCCAGCTCCGCCACCCAGGCCCGGTAGTCCCGGGCCGCCGAGCAGAAGGGGCTCCACTGCTGCACCGCCATCCGGGCCCAGCTGGACTCGGGCACCTTGTCTGTGCAGCGGATCACGGTGTCGTACACCGGCACCATTCCTTCCTCCCGAAGGTAAGCCACCGAGTCCTCCACCACCGGGGAGCGGTGCCACTGGTTCACCAGCACCCCGGCCACCCGCAGCGCCGGATGGAGGGAGCGCAGGCTGGCGATCTGGTCCACCAGGTCGGCCACGCCGGTGGCCGAGCAGGCGTCAGACAGAACCGGGATGATGACGGCGTCGCTGGCCAGGATGGCCGACACGCAGGCGGCCGACAGGTTGGGCGGGCAGTCGATGACCATCACGTCGTAGGCGCTGTCCTCCTCCATGGCCTCCCGCATGTCCCGGATGGCCCGGTAGCACCTGCCCCGGTCGCCGCCGGCGGCCTCCAGATCCAATGCCCAAAGGTCCTCCGCTGCCGGCAGCACGTCCAGGCCGGGCACGTCGGTGTGCTCCACCAGCTCGTCGTAGCAGATGCTCAGTCCCCGCAGCAGGGCGCCCAGGCCGGCATACTCACCGGGGGGCAGCAGGATCTGGGTGGCGTTTGCCTGCCCGTCGGCATCCACCAACAGCACCCGCAGCCCGCAGCTGGTGGCCAGCACATAGGCCAGATTGACGGCGGTGGTGGTTTTCCCCACCCCGCCCTTTCGATTCACAATGGCGAAGGTTTTCATGCACAAACACTCCTATCTGTTTTCGATCAAAAAGCACTCCCGGATGACCTCGCTCCCCACCCTGGCCTCGGCCAGATAGTAGCGGTTTTCCGGGTGGATGTAGACGATCCGGCCGGTGACCGACCGCAGCTTCCGCATCCGGTTTGCCCGCTCGCCGCTGAGCTCATGCTCAAAGGCGGCCGGGGTCCAGGTGATCTTCTCCCCCAATCTCATGCTGATCCTCCTCCAGAGCCCGGACCGCCAGGGCCAGCGCCTGGGCCACCTGCCTGTGGTCCTCCGGCAGACTGCTCACCCGCGCCAGCGCCTCCCGGCGCAGGATCTCCAGCCGCAGCAGCTGGGCCGCCCTGGGCTTGTCCATGCTGGTCTCCTTTCTCGCGGAACGGGTCGTCCGCTGTCTCTGGCAGCTCCAGGAACTGCTGGGGCATACTCAAAGCCCACCCATACGCCTTGTTTGGGTTTCCCGTGCCGGACTTATAGAAGCGCTTACTGCTGACATCAAAATTCAATCCGATGCTGCGGCCCCGCTCCCCAAAAAAGCGATTCTTCAGGATGGTCAGTACGCAATCCTGCTGCCGGTCCGGCCTGGATTCCTTCTCCAACGCATACACATTGTCGGCCAGATTGGTCACATCTCCGATGCCGGACACATCATCCGAATCGTCGATCCTGTCCGTTTTGCGTGGATGGGCCACCAGATGGACGTGGACGCCGTTATCGTGTGCAAAGGCAGCCAGCTCCGCCACAAACTCCGACTGCGCCCGGTAGAAGTCTCGGTCATTGCCCCGGAAGCGGGCGGTCATCAGGTTATCAACCAGATAGACCTTGGCACCGTAGCGCCGGTGGGCGTACCGGAACACCCGCAGGATGTTGGCCGCATCATGGTAGGTGCTGGTCCCGATGTCGTACAGAAGGAAGCGCCCCCGCCACCAGTCGTCGATCAGCCCCTGGACAAAGGGGGTTGGGGATGCGATCTCCCGCCCGCTCATCCGGTCCGTGGTCTTGGATATGTACTGGGGCCCCGCCGCCTGGAGGGATGCCCAATATTTGAACTTCCAGGCTGGCAGCTCGCCGGAGTAGGCACATACCGGCTGCCCCTGATTGATGGACTCCAGCAGAAACTGGTCCAGCAAAGTGCTCTTTCCCTCGCCCCGCTTCCCGGTCCACACGGACAGCTCGCCCATGATGGCCCCGCCGGTGGCCCTGTCCAGGTTTGGGATGCCGTAGAGCACCTTGTCCAGCCGTGTCACGTCCGGCTGCTTCACGTCGGCCAGATCCAGAAGACCGTAGGCGGGGACCTCCACCGTGTCCAGCAGCATCTGGTCCACGGCCTTCAGACCGTAGGTGTCCCGCAGCGCCCGCACCGACGAACACCGCCGAAAGCCCTTGTCCTCCACTACCAGCAGGACCACATTGGGCAGCCGGTGGCGCAGTTCCCGCACCATGCCCTCCCGCTTCTGCGGGTCGGCGCACACCACCAGCACGTAGCAGAATTGCAGGAAGAATCCCTCGTACCGGCCGATCTGTTCCCAGCCGCCCAGGGTGCGCAGGCACCCGGCATTGATCTGGACCGCCAGCACGTCCTCGGCATCGGCGCAGAACCAGAACCCGGTGGGAAGGCTGGGATCAAGAAAGGCGGGGTCGTAGAGCAGCACCTCCCCCACACCGTTCTCCTCACTCCACATGGCGCTCCACCTCCCTCCTGGCTGCTGGGGCTTGTCCGCCTCTCAAGGGGAACACACCTTTCCAGCTGTTGGTCACGGACTCCCGGACAATCTGGAGCTTCAGCTCCCGGGAGCCGTCCGCCAGCTTGTCCAGCTTGTTGAGCAGGGTGGAGATAGCTCTGGGGGAGTCCACCGCCTTCTTGGCGGAGCGCACCTCCATCAGGTCATCCAGAGCCTGGGCCAGCTCCTGATCCTCTCCGGTATATGCGTGGAGCATGGCCTGGACCGTCTGCTTGTCCCCTTTCAGGGGCATCTGCTCCCCCTTGGGGGGTAAGGGGGGATAATATAACTGGTCAGTAACTGTTTCCTTATTACATTTCCCCGTCTGGTGAAATGGTTGTCCCTGTTTGGTGAAATCCATTTCACCATCTGGTGAAATGGGATGCGGGGGCTCCTTATCGTCAGAATCGCCCAGATCACCATCCGGTGAAGTGGGACAGACAAGGAGCCCATAGGCCTCCAGCACCGGGTCTGTCAGGGCGTACCACACAGTCCGGTCTGTCTTGTCTTGGCTGAAATTCCCGGTGAGCAGCGCCCCGTCCTCCTTCAGCTTGGCCACGATCCGTTCCACCTGCCGCCGGGTCCAGAAGGGGAACAATTTGGTCAGGGCGTCCAGGGTGTTGTAGGTCCAGGTACGACCCTCATGGAAGTGCCGCCCATTGGCCTGGTTCTTGGCTACCCAGAATGCCATGGCATGGAGGAAGATGGCCCCGTTGACGCCGTGGCGCTGGGCCAGTTCGGCGTTAAAATGGTATTCGGTCAAACTTCCTCACCCCCTTGTAAAATCCGGCCATTTGTGGTATCATAGCAGTGGTTTTCATGCACGAAACCGTTTGGCCCTGCTGTCTGTGCCCGCAGACAGTGGGGCCTTTCTTTCTGCCCTTTCATGGGACTTCCCTCCCCTACCAGATCCCCATTCGGATCATCACATCTGTGGCCACCCGCTTGATGTTTTCCCGGTTGGCGGCCCGTTCTTCCTCGCTGACTTCCACATCTTTGTACTCCCCCAAGCAGAAGCTACAGCCCTGTTTAGGTCCGGATGCACAGGTAACAGATTCCACTACCAGGGTCCAGGGCGTCCGCACATGGTCCTCTCCAGGCTTCTTTATAATCGCTGAAAACCAATGCAGGCCCTTGCGCCGTGTGATGACGGTGTCCATGGTGGTCCAGCTGAAGTGCTTCTCCACTTCCTTCACCGTAACAACCAGTTCTTCGACTGGCTCAATGATGACCAGCGTGTCGGGATCTGTATCCACCACCTCCACAATCCGCCGGTCAGTTGGTTTGCTCAGATCCATCTGCTGTGCCAATCGTGCCGCTTCACGTCGATCCATATGTAAACACCTCCTCTTCTCTCTTATGCTGCGGCAGGGATGTCCTATCCCACCCAGTTGGGCAAGCCTACCGCGACGATGATGCAGCCCAGCCACACTGCGCTGCCCCAAAACGGATGCCATTTGCGTTTCATGTCAACCTTCCTTTCCGCAGATCTGGTTGGCACACCGCAGCTCCAGCGCGGCCTCCACGATCTCCTGCAGGTCTTCCATGATGGAGTCAAACTCCACCCGCTCCCCGGCGTCGATGACGTTGTCCTCGGCGATCCGCAGCAGCCGCCGGTCGGCGTGGGAGTCGGCGAAGGCAAAGATGCGGTTGGTCAGCTTGGCGCTGGCCTCCAGGACCGTCCTGGGCTGGATCTCGGGCACAACGCTTCTATACATGGCGCTCTTCTCCCGCGAATGTTGCACGATCAAATACATGGAGTTGTAAAGAATGGACATAAGATCCACCATATCATCGGCCGGCACCCGCTGGCCGGTCTCATAGGCCCGCAGGCTCTCCACGCTGATGCCCAGCCGCTCCGCGGCCGCCTCCTGGGTAAAACCGGCTGCCTTGCGGCAGGTTTTGTAGATGTTCCGGGATTCCTCCGGCATGGTTATCTCCTCCTTCTTTGGGTAAAATGGTCGTGGGGGCTCAGCTGGCGTCCCGCTCGTCCGGCCTGTCCCGGCCGTAGAGGGCGTCGATAGAGCAGCCCAGCAGATCAGCCAGGGCGGGCAGCTTGTCCGCACTGGGGTTGGCCCGCCCATTGGTCCACTTTGACACCGCATTACTGGATACATTCAGCGCCGCCGCCACTTGGATTCCCTGAAGTCCCCGCATCTCCATGAGTTCTCTGATTTTCAACTTCTTCCCCCCTTCACTTTGGCCTTGTTCCAAGCTGTTCGATATGGTATGATTTAGCTATAGGTTTATTGAGGTGATATATATGCCACACTATGGCTTTACGGAATCTGAAGCACTCCGGCCACCAAAACCTTACACGCCAAGTTGCGATATAGCCCCCCTTCTGCGAGATCACAATATGGCCGACTATGCCCATGAGGTGATTTTGCGCCGGATAAAAGATTTTCAGGACGAACTGGATGATGACCATGAGGTTGCACTTCAGTTGGCATCTTTTGGCCAAAGCATCACATTGGCCGTTACTTCCATCGGTTACTCCAATCCCAGTACCTTGGTCTTTTATGGATATGTAGATGACCACCCGGCTACACTGATCCAGCACATGACACAGCTTAATTTTTTGCTCTTGTCCGTGCCGAAGCAGGATCCTGGTAAACCGCCGCGCCGTATCGGGTTTGAGCTGCCCACTGAAGATTGAGCTGGTCTATTGCAATCGCTACTGACACCAGCTTTTGTACAAGATTTGCCATTTCCTCAGTTGGTGTTACCGAATGCTCCAACACTGCTATGGCTTGGCTTAGGCATTTATTCCCGATCTTTAGCCAGAGATCGTCCTGCGACATTTTCTTAGCCCCCTTCCTACCTGTCGAGCAACCTGTGGTTTGCGCTGAGATAATCATATTCCTTAAATTTACCGCTGTCAATCAATTATCCTTATATTTATGTTTTTCTGGCATTTTGCCAATTTTAATTATTATAGGAGTGATGCCTTATGAATGTAGATATTTTTGTGCAAAACGTCAAAGCACTATGTAAAGCACAAGGAACGACTCCCTCTGCTGCCTCTGAAGCAAGCGGTGCTGGCCGTAATTTTATGGACAACATAAAAAAGGGCAGTATCCCATCTGTTGCCAAAGTCCAAATGCTTGCTGAGTATCTGGGTGTCACCACCAGCGAACTGCTGGGCGAGGCTCCTGGCAGCTCTTCCGCCGGCCAGGGGTCTAATGCAAATTCAGAGCTCACGCAGATGTATGACAGGCTCACCGCAGATGCAAAAAAAGAGGTGTTGGCCTTCCTCCGCTTCAAGCTCCAGCAGCAAGAGTGAGACCCTATCGCCTTATTCCGACTTTCAAGGAGAGTGTGTCTTATGGAATTGGACAACATACTTTCCGTCATTTCTGCGGCAATCGCCTTTTCCGCTGTCTGTGTCTCCCTCTATGCAGTGCGGCAGAGCCGTCAAACCGCGCTGACCGGCACATACTTCTCCGAAATGGCCCAGGCCTATTCTGAATACCTGCGCTGCGTCTCTGAGTTCGCATTCCGCCGCGGCCTGACTGAGCGTGACGCACTCGCCGCCGCCCTCTACCGTCTCCAGCTGTTCGCCTCCCGGGATATCTCCGTTGACGCCCAGCGGCTGTATGTGCAGCTGCTGGATTGGGCGTCCTCGCATCCATCCAGCGCTCTGGAATTGGATGGGCCAGTGAATGAGATAGGAGACAAAATGAGACGTCATCTGGATCAAGCCCGTCGGCACGGCCGGCCGTGATCCGCACCCGGATGAAACCCGCCACCGGGCCCGAGATCAGCAGGATCAGCTCCATGGCGAGGCAGGCGGCCACAAACCCGATGCAGACCCATTCGATCTTATCGTTCACAGATGCCACCTCCCGCCCTCATAAACCTGCGGTTTGCTCCGTAGGTAAATCATAAATCTTCAATTCAAGATTGTCAATCGTTTTTCTTCTATTGAAGATTCATTTGTCTATAATACCAGATTCCTTTTATTAAGGAGTGTTGACCCTTGGATGCTAGGGAATTTGTGCAAAAAATCAAGTATTACTGTGACCAGCGCAGTATTAAACCTACTGTTGCATGTAAAGAAAGTGGTGCCGGCAAAGATCTGATAAACCAGATTGAGCGTCGGGGTAGTATGCCGTCAGTTGAAAAGGTTAAAATGCTCGCTGAATACCTGGGCGTCACCACCAGCGACCTGCTAGGTGAAACTTCAGGCAGCTCATCCGCCGGCATCCGTATTCCCGTACTTGGCACCATCCCCGCCGGCATCCCTCTGGAGGCCATTGAGGATATTCTGGACTGGGAGGAGATCCCAGTGGCCTGGGGCTCCGGTGCGCGGCAGTATTTCGGCCTGCGAGTCAAGGGGGACAGTATGTACCCCCGCTACCTGGAGGGGGACACTGTGATCCTCCGTAAAGAAACGACCTGCGAGAGCGGCGATGACTGCGCCGTGCTGGTCAACGGCGGAGAAGCCACCCTCAAGCAGGTCATGATAAAAGGGGACGGCAGCCTGGAGCTGCGTCCCACCAATCCGGCTTATCCTCCGCGCATCTATTCCCCCGCCGAGATCGAGTCCATCCCGGTCCAGATCATCGGCGTGGTGGTAGAGCTGCGGCGAAAGATAAAATAAAAAGTGCCCAAATTGGGCACCTGAAAGGGGATATGTTCGATGCCAATGAAGGAACTTGAAGAATATCGCCAATTCACAAAGCCCGCAGAACTGCACAAGGCAGTCAACACACTGCGGGGCTTGGTAGCAGGTATCAACTCCGACATGGAAGTCGGTTCTGCGGAAGTCACAGAACTGATTCATTGGTGTGAAATCCATGCTGAGCTGCGGGACCGTCATCCCTTTTCCGAAATTCTTCCCGTAGTAGAACGAGCTACTGAGGACGGGGTAGTGACAGAAGACGAAGCCAAGGACATTCTGTGGCTCTGCAATAACTTCGCCGACAATAACGCCTACTACAACATGGTCACCTCCTCCATTCAGTTCCTGGCCGGTATGCTCCATGGCCTTCTGGCCGACGGCGAACTGAGTGACCGGGAAATTGTGACCCTGAAGGCGTGGATCGATGCCAACGATTTTCTGTCTGGTACGTATCCCTTCGATGAGATCAACAGTCTGCTCCATGTGGTTCTGGAGGATAAAAAAATCACCCAGCAGGAGCGGGAGACTCTGATGGCATTATTCGGGGGTGTTATCGACTTTACATCCTCCTACAATCTATCCGAGAAAGACTTTGCCCGGCTGCGGGAAACCTATAGTATCAGCGGTATCTGCGCCGTCTGCCCTGATATTACCTTCCAGGGCAAAACATTCTGTTTCACAGGAGAGTTTTACCGGGCAAAGCGCTCCGAAATCGCTGATATAGTCGTACAGTTGGGCGGCAACGCCCGTACCTCTGTATCTGCTAAGACCGACTATCTTGTGGTTGGCAACGCCGGAAATCCCTGCTGGGCCTATGCCTGCTATGGGCGTAAGATCGAGCAGGCCGTCAGTCTCCGCAAAGAAGGGGTTGGTATCGTGATCGTCAACGAAACCGACTTTTGGGATGCAGTTGATGACGCCGACCTTGCTTCTGACGATTGAGTGTATAGCAGTACTGCTGAAAGGAGCCTACAATGCCGCTTCCCAAAGAAACCCGCTACACCCTGGCCGACGCGCTGGCCTGGGACGAGCAGGAGCGCATCGAGCTGATCGATGGCGCCCCTGTGATGATGGCTCCCCCCTCCCGGATCCACCAGGAGATCGCGGCGGAGCTCACCCGTCAGATCGGCAACTACCTGGACGGAAAAAGGTGCAAAGTCTATCCCGCTCCCTTTGCCGTCCGTCTCTTCGAAAAGACCGGCGACCGTCCGGAGGATGTGGACACGCTGGTAGAGCCCGACCTGTCGGTAGTGTGCGATCCCGGCAAGCTGGACGACATGGGCTGCAAGGGCGCCCCCGATCTGGTGATCGAGATCCTCTCCCCCTCCACCCAGCGGCACGACCGGCTCACCAAGTACAACCTGTATGAGCGGGCCGGCGTGGCCGAGTACTGGATCGTCAGCCCGGAGGAGCGCACTGTCCAGGTGAGCCTGCTCTCCGGCGGCCGCTACCACATGGCGGAGCTCTATACCGCTCAGGACATTGCCAAGGTCCATGTGCTGGATGGCTGCTTCGTGGAGCTGTCCAAGGTATTTCCCGCTGAATAAAAAAGAGCCGGGGCTCACGCCCCGGCCTCTTAAAACGCCAAAAATCGAACATTTGTCCGTTTTGCAAAATAAAATCCCCAGCTCATCAGCTGAGGATTTAGTGTAAGTATTTCAACATCTGGACCAAGTGGGTCCCGCACATTCCTGTGCGCTCATCCTTATCCAACTTTCGCTTTCCAAATTCCACATATCCATTATCTCTATAAAAATTCTTTAGGCAGTCAATATCTTCGCACTCCAGGTATACCACCTTGCCACCAATGATTCTCTGGGCCAACCGGATCTGATCCTCGGACATTTTTAACAGTTCATCACCAGTAATCAATTTATTATAGTCATTGGTATAATTCTTGCCCAACTGAGCAATCAGCGGAGCCATGATCACCAAGTCATTTTTAGCTGCGCTTGGCATTGCAAATTTTCTTAAGCGTCTTCCAAGCGTACCGGAAACAGAGTGCTTATTCACCACAATATACTTGTTGGCAATCGTAAAATATCCACAAAGGACATTCTCCTTCCGGTAAGATGCATACACCAAAAAGGTCTGAGAAATCCCCTGTTTCGCGAAATCAATTGCAGACCGCTTTGTCAGAAACCGTTCAACATCACCGTTCATTGGGCATGAAAAGGAGGAGAGGATCTCCCGACAGAAATCCTCTCCCTTTTCTGACATGATATCACTGAGAGACAGTATCGAATAACCTGCCATCATTTATCTCCAAAAAAATCTTTGATTTTATCCTTCTGGATCGTTTGGCACGTTCTGGACATTCGGACCTCTTTGCTCTTTTTCCCTTTTGCGTGCTCGAGCGCTGTAGCAAAACCGCGGCATAGCGACTTGTCCCGGAAGCGAACCTCTTTCAGGATGCTTTTTGTGGCCATAACCGTACCTCCTTTACAATGCTACGCTACTATTATAGCAGCAGAATAGCCAAAAAAACACTGGGAATTTCTACGAAGTTTTTTTTCGTTTCTTGTTGACTTTTATAGTTCCCTTTTCATCGAACCCATTTCAACGTAGTTCCCCCATTTATAGCTGGGCGATCACAAAAAATGCACATTTTCATACACCTACTTTTAAAAATCTTCCCCCCCTGACCTATCCTTAATCACCGTTTCAGAGAAAGGCAGATGATCTCCATGGACGCAGCCCAATATCTCCGCAAGTCCCGGATGGAGGAGGGCATGGACACTGAGGAGGTGCTGGCCAAGCACCGTAAAGACTTGTCCAGATTTGCAGCGGACAACGATATCCACATCATTGAGTCCTACGATGAGGTGGTCAGCGGCGAGAGCCTGTACGCCCGGCCGGAGATGCTCCGGCTGCTGGAGGACGTGGAGGAGGGCCGCTACGACGCCGTGCTGGTGATGGACCTGGACCGGCTCTCCCGCGGCCGGATGAAAGACCAGGGCATCATTCTGGACACCTTCAGGGACTCCGGCACCCTCATCGTCACCCCGGAAAAGACCTACGATCTGTCCGACGACCTGGACGACGAGATGGCGGAGTTCAAGACCTTCATGAGCCGGCGGGAGTACAAGATCATCAACAAGCGGCTGCGGCGGGGGCTGAAGCAGACCATCCAGGACGGCTGCTATGTGGCCAACGCCCCCTACGGCTACCGGAAGGTCACGGTGGACCGGAAGCCCACCCTGGAGATCTACGAGCCGGAAGCCCAGTTCGTGCGCATGATGTACGACCTCTATCTCCAGGGCTACGGCTGCGTCTCTATCGCCCGGCATATCAATGCCCTGGGCGCTAAACCCCACCGCTCGGCGGAGTTTACCCGCAACAGCGTGGCCCACATCCTCCGCAACCCCACCTTTGCCGGCAAGATCGTGTGGGACCAGAAAACCCACATCCGCAAGGGAGCCAAGGGGAACCCCAAGCACGTCACTATCTATAACCCCCGGGATCAGTGGACCATCGTGGACGGGATGCACCCGGCCATCGTCTCCCAGGAGACCTACGACCAGGTCCAGGCGGTGCTGGCCGGCCGGTATATCCCCTCCAAGCGAGACGGCACGGTGCGCAGCTCCCTGGCCGGGCTGGTGAAGTGCGCCAACTGCGGCCAGAATATGCAGCGTATGACCATGAAGGGCACCCCTTACCTGCTCTGTACCAAACCCGGATGCTGTGCCTCCACTAAGTTCGATCTGGTGGAGGACCGGGTACTGGCCTACCTGGAGGAAACCATGGCCCGCTTGGAACTGCAGCAGCAGGCCGGGACCGGCCGGGACACCACAGTGCTGGACAGCTCTCTGGCGGCCATCAAAAAGGAGCTGGCCGCCGCCCAGCGGCAGAAGACCCGGCTGTATGAGCTGCTGGAGATGGAGGAGTACGACCTGCCCACCTTCCGGGAGCGGATGGCTGCGGTGAAGGAGAAGATCTCCGGCCTGGAGCGCCGCCAGCGGGAGGCTCAGCAGGCCATTGAGGACGCCAGGACAGCGGACCCCGTTTCCCTGGCCAAGAAGATCCGGGCCGTCCTGGACGCCTATGACGCCGCCGACCCCGCCGGCCGCAACGCCATGCTGAAGGGCGTCATCTCTACCATCGGGTACCAGAAAGAGAAGAAAACCAGGCCCACAGAGTTCCAGCTGGCCATTGACCTGAAATCCTTCTAACCGCAACCCTTTGTGGCGCAATGGTTTCACAAGTATAAAAGACGCTATATCTTCCGATAAGGACTGCATCGAGGACCTGCGTTTCTACCCCACCCAGAGCTCTCAGGCGGCCATTGAGCGGGCCGCCTGCATCAAGGCCGGCAAGGCGGAGCTGCTGTATGTGTACATGGATGTGGAGCCGGTGGGCTTTCACCGGGGATTCTACACCGTCGATGTGCGCTACTTCTACCGGGTCACCGCCGACGCCTTCGTGGGGGCCGCCCGCCCGGTGGAGATCAGCGGCCTGTGTGTCTTTGACAAGCGGGTGATCCTCTTCGGCAGCGAGGGCACCGCTAAGATCTTCTCCTCCCAGACCGCGCTGGAGAGCATGGATGAGCAGCTCATGCGCCAGAGCAACCTGCCCACCGCTGTGGTGGAGGTGGTGGACCCCATCGTACTCAACATGAAGCTGGTGGATGTGTGCGAGTGCCACCGCTGTGACTGCGAGCTGTCCGACATCCCCCCCTGCATCTGCGGCTGCTTCAACAGCGAACTGTGCTGCGGCAACGAGAGCAAGCGGATCTACGTCACGCTGGGACAGTTCTCCATCATCCGCCTGGAGCGGGATTCCCAGCTGCTGATGCCGGTGTACGACTACTGCGTGCCCGACAAGGAGTGCGCCTGCGGCGGCTGCGGCGAGGAGGACCCCTGCGAGATCTTCCGCAACGTGAACTTCCCTGTCAACGAGTTCTTCCCCCCCAGCACCCCCGCGCCCGGCGGCGTCTGCCGCCCCCAGCCCAGGGACTGCTGCTCCTGAACAGCAGGACGGTACGCCGTCCCCAACAAAAAACTGGTCATCCCAAATGGGATGACCAGTTTTTTTGACCGCTTGCGCGGCAGATCAATAGAGCAGGTTCTTCTCGGTCTGAGGATCAAACAGGTGGATCAGCTCAGGACGGAAGGTAAAGTTGATATCGGTGCCATAGGGGATACCGCCGCGGTGCTCCTCCGGCAGTTCGGTGGTGGGGATACGCAGCACCACGTCCTTTCCGGCGGCGGACACATGGAGGTACACTTCGCTGCCCATCATCTCGGACACGTCCACCTTGCTGGCCACGGTGTCGGAACCGGCCACAGCGGCGAAGGAGATGTGCTCGGGGCGGATGCCAACCACCACGTCCATATCGCCGGTGCCCTTCTCGTTGAGGATCTGCTGGGCCTTGTCGGACAGGACCATCACGGCGTCGGCCACAGCGATCTGATACTTGCCGTCCTTCTTGCTCAGCTTGGCGTCGAAGAAGTTCATCTGGGGAGAGCCGATGAAGCCGGCCACGAACAGGTTGGCGGGGCGGTCAAAGACCTCCTGGGGGGTGCCGATCTGCTGGATGAAGCCGTCCTTCATGATGACGATACGGTCGCCCAGGGTCATGGCCTCGGTCTGGTCGTGGGTAACGTAGATGAAGGTGGTGTTGATGCGCTGGCGCAGCTTGATGATCTCGGCCCGCATCTGGTTACGCAGCTTGGCGTCCAGGTTGGACAGAGGCTCATCCATCAGAAACACCTGGGGGTCACGGACGATGGCGCGGCCGATGGCCACGCGCTGACGCTGGCCGCCGGACAGAGCCTTGGGCTTGCGCTCCAGGTACTGGGTGATGTCCAGGATGGCGGCGGCCTCCCGCACCTTCTTGTCGATCTCCTCCTTGGGCACCTTGCGCAGCTTCAGGGCGAAGGCCATGTTTTCATAGACCGTCATGTGGGGATAGAGCGCGTAGCTCTGGAACACCATGGCGATGTCGCGATCCTTGGGCTCCACGTCGTTCATCCGCTTGCCGCCGATGAGCAGGTCGCCCTCGGAGATGTCCTCCAGGCCGGCCACCATCCGCAGAGTGGTGGACTTGCCGCAGCCGGAGGGACCGACCAGCACGATGAACTCCTTGTCCGCGATCTCCAGATTGAAGTCGTGAACGGCGGTCACCTTGTTGTCATAGATCTTCTTGATGCCTTTCAGAACCACAGTTGCCATATGCATGGACCGTAAGGGCAATGCCTCCGCAAATACCCTCTTGCCCCGGGAGAGCGAAACTCCCGGGACATTACGACAGGTCTCCACACTGCCGCACCGCCGGTCCGGCGGATCTTCCTCCTTTTTGACGGCTCCTCCGGCCCTATGGGAATGGAGTAAGGCCGGAGCGCCTGAATTTGGGGGGCGCTCGATTCAGCCGCAGACCTGCTCGCCGCGGAAGAATACGTCTTTCAGTTCCAGGTTCTCGTCCAAAATCACTACGTTGGCCCGCTTGCCCGGCTCCAGGCTGCCCACCCGGCTGAAGATCCCGATGGCCTTGGCCGGGTTGACGGCGGCGGCCCGCACAGCGTCCGCCAGGGGGATGCCGAAGGACACGGCGGTCTTCATGCAGCTCATCAGGTCGGTGACGGAGCCGGCCAGAGTGCCGTCGGCCAGGGTGGCATACTTGCCCTTTACCTGGACGGCCTGACCGCCCAGGGTGTAATCGCCGTCAGGCATACCGGCGGCCCGCATGGTGTCGGAGATCAGGATCACCCGCTTGGCGCCGAACATCTTGAACACCGCCCGCACCACCGAGGGGTGGATATGGACGCCGTCACAGATCAGCTCCACGTTGCACAGGGGGGTATCCAGAGCCGCGCCCACCACACCGGGGGCCCGGTGGGTGAAGGGGGGCATGGCGTTGAACAGGTGGGTCACCTGCCGGGCGCCCAGCCGGAAGGCCTCCATGGCGGTGTCATAGTCCGCCGTGGTATGGGCCAGAGAGATGGTGACCTCCCCCTCCATGGCCTCGATGAACTCCATGGCCCCGGCCTCCTCGGGCGCCAGGGACACCAGCTTCACCAGGCCCTGAGAGGCAGCCATCAGGCGGCGGAGCATGGCCACGTCAGGGGCGTGGAGCCAGTCGCCGTTCTGGGCGCCCTTCTTGGCCGTGGAGAGGAAGGGCCCCTCCAGGTTGACGCCGCAGAGGGCGGCGCCCGGCTTATCGGCGGCCTTATGGGCAGCGGCCACCTGGCAGATCTTGGTGAGCTGATCCTCCAGCAGGGTCATACCGGCGGGGCAGATCTGGGTGACGCCCCGGGAGAGCTCATACTGCGCCATGACCTCCAAACCCTCGGGATCTCCGTCGGAGAAGTCGTGGCCCTTACAGCCGTGAAAGTGCACGTCGGTCAGGCCGGGGATCACATAGCAGCCGCTGGCGTCATAGGTCCTGCCGTCGGCGCTGGAGTTGGAGAGCAGACGGCCGTCGAAGCACACGTCCCGCTGGACAAAGCCCTCATGCAGATCAAATACCTGTCCGCCGGTTATCCGCATACGGGAACACCTGCTTCCACCAGCTTGTGGAGGGCGGCCTTATCGCCCACCAGAGTCACGTCGGGATGGAGCTGGAGCACGGAGGCGGGCACCTCCTTGGTGACGGGGCCGGTAAAGGCCTGCTTCACGATGTCGGCCTTCTCCTCGCCGCTGACGACGATGAGGATACGGCGGGCATTCATGATGTTCTTGATACCCATGCTCAGAGCGTGGCGGGGCACCTCGTCTCGGCTCTCAAAGAAGCGCTTGTTGGCCTCAATGGTGCTCTCGGTCAGGTCCACCAGGTGTGCCTCCAGGCCGAAGTCGTCCCCAGGCTCGTTGAAGGCGATGTGGCCGTTGTGGCCCATGCCCAGCAGCTGAAGGTCGATGCCGCCCAAGTCCTGGATCAGCTTGTTGTAGGCAGCACACTCGGCCTCGGGGTTTTTGGCCAGGCCGTTGAGCACATGGGTGTTCTCCGGCTTGATGTCGATGTGGTTAAACAGATTGTCCTGCATGAAGTAGCGGTAGCTCTGCTCGTGATGGGGGGACAGGCCCAGATACTCGTCCAGGTTGACAGAGCGGACCTCAGAGAAGGACAGATCGCCCTTCTGATACCACTCCACCAGCTGCTTGTAGGTGCCCACGGGGGTGCCGCCGGTGGCGAGACCCAGCACGCAGTCGGGCTTGTAAATGACCTGGGCGGAGATGATGTTGGCCGCCCGGCGGCTCATGGCCTGATAATCTTCTGATTGATAAATACGCATAATAACGATTTTCCCAGCCTTTCATATCATGGGTGGGGCGGATGGCTGCCGCCCCACCCCGGAGCGGTACGACGGATCAGCAGTACTTGGCGATGGCGGCGGTGATCATGGCGTAGGCCTCGTCCACCACAGCGGCATCGCCGTCGGTCAGGCCGGGCATGGGCTTGCGGACGGAGCCGCAGTTCACGCCGTTCTTGGCCAGGATGCCCTTCATCACGGCGTACAGGTTGCCGTGGGCAGAGCACATCTTGTAGATGATGCGGCAGATATCGTTCTGGATCTGGCGGGCAGGCTCCATCTCGCCCTTCTGGAAGTGGTCATACACCTTCAGGAAGAGCTCGGGCATGACGGCGTAGGTGCCGCCGATGCCGGCGCAGGCGCCCATGGCAAGGCCGGACACATACTGCTCGTCGGGGCCATTGAACACGATGACGCCGGCGTCCTTCCACATCTGGATGTCCTGGACCGGCATGGAGGAGTTCTTCACGCCGATGACCCGGGGATTCTTCTGCATCTCAGCCAGCAGAGAGGGGGTCAGGGCCACACCGGCCAGCTGGGGAATGTTGTAGATGATGAAGTCGGTGTTGGACGCGGCGGAGGAGATGTCGTTCCAGTAACCGGCGATGCCGTACTCGGGCAGGTGGAAGTAGATGGGGGGGATGGCGGCGATGGCGTCCACGCCCAGGCTCTCGGCGTGGGCGGCCAGCTCCATACTGTCGGCGGTGTTGTTGCAGGCCACGTGGGCGATGACGACCACCTTGCCCTTGGCCTCGGCCATCACGTTCTCCAGCACCACCTTGCGCTCAGCCACGCTCTGGTAGATGCACTCGCCGGAGGAGCCGCCCACATACAGGCCGTTGACGCCCTTGCCGATGAGGTAGCGGGTCAGCTCCCGCACGCCCTCGGGGGAGATCTCCCCCTTCTCGTCATAGCAGGCGTAGAACGCAGGGATCACGCCCTGATACTTTTTCAAATCGCTCATGTTCATATTCCTTCTCTCAATTCACGATAGTTGACGATTCACAAATACAGCTCAGCAGGACAGATCAGCCCTTGACCGCGCCCATGGTAATACCCTGTGTAAAATACTTTTGGAAGCAGAGGAACACGATGATGATGGGGACGGCGGCCAGCGCTGCACCGGCCATGATAAGGCCGAAGTCATTGGACATCTCCGACTGAAGACCAGCAATACCCAGGGCAATGGTCTTAGCCTCACTGCTGGTAAGCATGACCAGCTGGAGAGGATACTCGTTCCAGGAGTTGACGAAGGTAAAGATAGCCAGCGCACCGAAGCCGGGCTTGATCAGCGGGAACGCTACGCTGAAGAAGGTGCGCAGCTCACCAGCGCCATCAATGCGGGCCGCCTCCAGGATCTCGTTGGGGATACTCTCGGAGAACTGCTTCATCATGAACACGCCGAAGGGCCAGCCCACGATGGGGAAAATAACTGCAAACAGGGAGCCCCAGGTGGTCTGGGTCATGCCAAGGACATTCATCTCGGAAAGCAGCGGCACCAAAATGACCTGCTTGGGCAGGGCCATGGCACACACAAACAGCGAGAAAATAAAATTCCGGCCCCAGAAGCGCTTTTTGGCCAGGGCATAGCCCGCCAGAGAAGCGGTGATACAGGTCAGCAGCATGGAGAACACAGAAATGAAAACGCTGTTGAACAGCCAACGGATGGCCAGCGGCATTTTGATGATAAAGTCTGTCTGCGTTTTGAACAGGCGCGCAAAGTTATCCCATGAAATCGTTGTGGGGAACCACTTGATGGCCTCCCCCGCCTTAATGATGATATCCCCCTTCTCCTTCACAGATCCGGTCACAATCCAGTACAGCGGGAAGATGAAGAAGATGGCGAGGGCGATCAGCAGCACGATGCACAGCACCGCATAAGGGGTTACCCTTTTTTTCTTATCAGCCATTATTTCTTCCCCCTTACTCTGTGGTGCCGCCGTTCATCACCTTGAACTGCAGCGCGCTGAACAGGGCGATAACGATGGCCAGGATAACACCCATGGCATCGGCATAACCGAATTCCTTGGTGGTACGGAAGGCGATCTCATACAGGTAGTACATGATCGTACTTGTACTGTAGTTTGGACCGCCGGATGTAAGCAGCTGGATCAGAGCGAAGCACTGGAAGGAGTTGATGGTGGTGATGACCGCCACATACAGAGTCGTGGGCATGATCTGGGGCCATTTGATCTTCCAGAACACCTGGAGCTTGGTGGCGCCGTCCACCTGAGCCGCCTCCACCAGGGACTGGTCCACGTTGCCCAGCGCGGCCACATAGAGCACGATGGGCTGACCGATGGAGGTTGTAAACAGGATCAGGATGATACACCACAGGGCCAGCTTCGCGTCGCCGGTCCAGGCCAAGCCCTTGCCGCCGAACGCATTGATAATGTAGTTGAACAGTCCGTCGTACTTGTCAAACATCCACTTCCACACTACTACCACGGCCACCGAGCCGGTGACAACAGGCAGATAGAACACACAGCGGAAGAAGGATCTGACGCCGGAGCGCATCTTATAGATGGCGGAACCCACCCACAGGGAGAAGGCGGTGACCGTGGGGACCGCCACCACCACGATGACGACCGTATTCCAGGCGGACTTCCAGAACACGGGGTCCTTGAACAGCCGGACATAGTTGCCCAGGCCAATAAAGGTCCCCTGGTTCCCGTTGGCCAGGCTGGCATCTGTAAAACTGGTCAGGATGCCCATTACCATGGGCGTGATCACGAAGCCCACAAAGAAGAACAGCGCGGGCAGAAGAAACAGATAGGAGACCACCGTTTCCCTTCGCTGGAGGACAAGGCTTCGCTTTGAAACTTTTGTCTTTCCCATACAATCTTCTCTCCGTTCCATGGAAAATTCCTTGCAAGAAGATGCTCCCTCCCCCCGCTTAGGCAGAGGGAGGGAGCAAACTGTTTTTAGGCGTTGGCGTTGGTGTTAAAGATATCCACCTGAGCCTGAACATCCCCCTCCTGGAACACGCGCTGCAGCATGTTCCACCACTCGGTACGCATGGTAGCGAAACCGGCGCGGGTGTTGTAGTAAGGACCGTAGTAGCCAATCCAGGAAGCCAGCAGGCTCATCTCCTCGTCGCCCTCATAGAGGTTGCCGAAAGAGGTGCGCACAGGGAAGGCGCCGCTCTGCTTCACGCTCTTGGGCCCCCACTCGGCGTCGTCACAGATGAAGGCAATCAGGCGCTTAGCAGCATCGATCTTAGCGTCGTCCTTGTTGTTGAACACACAGAAGCCGTTGACCAGGTACTCCAGCTCGGGCTTGCCATCGTCAGAGGGGAAGGGCACGGAGATCTGGGTGAAGTCCTCGCTGGCATAGCTCTTGGCGTTGGAGGTGCCCCAGCAGAAAGTCATGGCGGCAGTCTCCTGCTGGAACTTCTGCAGCTCATCGGCGGCAGCCATATCGAAGCCGGCGTCCAGAGAACCGGCGTCGTACATCGCCTTCAGCTGCTCCAGAGCCTTCACGCCGTTGGCGTCGATGTTCCACTTACCGTCCTCGCCCACGATGGAGGAGCTGAACAGGTTGTTGACGAGAGCACGGGTGCCCTGGTCGCCGCCCTGACCGCCGCAGTAGACGATGCCGGGCACGGTGGTGGCGCCAGCAGCAGCCAGAGCCTCGCACATCTTCACGAAGTTCTCGGTGGTCCAGGCGCGGTCACCCTCCAGGTTGACATACTGCAGAGCGTCAGCCTTCTCCAGAGCCTCCTTATTCAGGCCCATGTAGAAGGGGGAGGAGGAGATGGGATACATGTACGCGGTGCCGTCGGCGCCCACACAGGTCTCCACCAGGTTCTCATTGGCCAGGTCGTCCTTGAGGGCTTCCATCATGTCGTCCAGGGGAGCGAGGTAGCCGGCGTTGCCGTACTCAATGATACGGCCGGGGGCGTCGAACAGGACGTCGGGAGCGGTACCGGCGCTGATGGCGGCGGTCAGCTTATCGGGGCCGGCGGTGAAGTCGATGGTCTCGATGTTCACCTTTACATCGGGGTTGGCCGCCATGAAGGCCTCGGCGACCTCCTGCTCATAGCCGCTGTCCACGCCGAAGGTGGGGAAAGCCCACCAGGTGATCTCGGTCTGAGCCGCAGTGGAGCCACCGGGAGTCTCAGTGTTGCCGGCGGGGGTGTTGTCACTGGGCTTGTCGCCGCCGCCGCAAGCGGCCAGGCTCAGAGACATGGAGGCGGCCAGCAGGAGCGCAAGAATACGTTTCTTCTTCATCGTTTGTCCTCCTCATTTTTGATAATTTTCGTGATTACACAGCGGTAACCCGTTGTATAGATTGTACAGTTCACTGGAGGTTTTGTCAATAGAAAATCGCAAATTTTTTCTTTCACAAAAATTTTTGCAAATTTTTTTCATTATGACAAGGCCAACAGATCAGATGTGCTTGCCGGAGAGCACCTCTGCCACCATCTCCTGCCGGGCCAGATTCCCCTCCCGATCCCGGCGGCACACCTCATGGAAGAGGACGTCCATCAGGTAGAGCTGGGCGATACGGGCAGGCACGGACCCCCCTTGCAGGGGACCCTCCCGGGAGCCACACTGGAGCACCACGTCGGCGTAGGCCGCGCCGGGGGACTTGGGAAAGCGGGTGATCAGAATGAGTCTGGCCCGCCGGTCCCGGATGATACGCACATTGTTGATGAGCTCTTTGGTGGAGCCGGAATAGGAGAAGTAGATCACCAGGTCCTTCGGCGTCAGCTGGGAAGCGGCGATGGCCTGCAGATGGGAGTCCACCACGGCAGTAAAGTTGCACTGGATCGTACTGAACAGGTGGGCGCACTCCTGGGCCATGATCATGGAGCCGCCCTGGCCCATGCAGAGCACCCGTCCGGCGGATACGATCATATCTGCCGCCCGGCGCACCATATCCGCCTGGATCAGCTCCATGGTCTGGGTCAGGGCCTCGCTGTCAGCCCGGTAAGCCGCACTGCACATCCCCTCCACACTGTCCTCCTCCGGTGCGCCGACGTCGGGGTCACCCCGGTCCATCCGCCCCGCAGTTGCGTTGGCGATGGCCAGTTTAAAGGCGCTGTATCCCTTATAGCCAAGCCGCTTACAGAAGCGGGAGATGGTGGCTTCCGCCACTCCGGCCTCCTCCGCCAGCTCGGAGATGGACATGAACTGGGTCTGCTGCTGGTGGATGACCGCGTAATCAGCCACCTTCTTTTCCGCGCTGGTCAGCTGGTAGTACTCGCTGTTGATCCGTCCAAAAACGTCAAGCAAGGGCATGTCCGCCCCCCTCAGTTCTGTTCCAGGAGCTGACCGATCATCTGATCGCACATGATGAGCATCCGGGGCAGATGGAACGGACCCTTAAAGGTAGAGCCCTTACAGGCAGGCTCGGTGGGCTTGCCGTCCCGGCGCAGGTAGCCGTACCACTCGCCGTATTCGGGGTCGGCAAAATGCTCCTTGCAGTAGGCCAGGGTGGTCTCGAACCAGTTCAGGTACTTCTCCTCCCCGGTGTCCCGGTAGAGCATGAGGGAGGCGATGAGGATCTCGTTGTGGGGCCACCAGAGCTTCATATCGTGCTCGTAGGCCTCCGGGGGCTTGCCCAGGCAGTCGATGAAGTAGAGCAGGCCGCCATACTCCTTGTCCCAGCCGGCCTCGATGGCCCAGTCGAAGATCTGGGCGGCCTTCCGGACCAGCTCCTTGTCCCCGGTGCGCTTGGCGTGCTCCAGCAGGAACCAGACCCCCTCGATGTCGTGGCCCGGGTTGACCACCCGGCCCTCGGTGTAGTTCAGGCGGGCGGTGCCGTCTTCGGCCACGTTCTCCAGCACGCACTTTAGCTCGGGGTGGACGTGGTAGCGGAAGATCTCATCCACGCTCTGCTGAGCCAGCTGCTCATACCGCTCCCGGCGCTCCGGGTCCACCCGCATCATGGTGCCGGTGACGTTGAGGATGATCATGGGCAGGCCGAAGGCCCGGCCGGTGCGGGTCTCGGGGATGGTCTTGGGGCCCAGGCCGGTGGGGTCGGGCATCCCGTGGCTCAGATCCCAGTACAGGTCAAAGGCCTGCCGGGCGTGCTCCAGGGCGGCCTTGTCTCCGGTGACGCCGTAATACTCGGCGTTGGCCACGGCGTAGAAGGCCTCGGAGAAGCAATAGCGGCGCTGGCGCAGAGGCTTGCCGTCCTCGGTGACGGTGAAGTACATCCGGTTGCCGGCGGCCCGGTTGATACAATACTTCTCCATGAAGTCCAGGCAGCTCTTGGCGGCGTCCAGCCACTCCTGCCGGGGACCGTAGTGATGGCAGAGGAAGGAGAACATCCAGGCGCAGCGGCCCTGCATCCAGACGCTCTTGTCGGTGGAGTAGACCTTGCCCTCCCGGTCCAGGCAGGTATAGACGCCCCCGTTTACCGGGTCCATACCATTTTTCAGCCAGAAGCTGACGCTTCGCTCCAGCTCCTCTCTGATCCATTTCTGATGATCCTGCAGACGCGCAGTGATATCCATATTCACAATTCCCACCTTTCCATTGTTGGGAGTGTTCCCCCGTTGCTTCCATCATACCCGTCAGTACACCCGCCGTCAACCCCCGGAAGAAAATAATTTTCACAATTCGGAAAATATGCTTGACAGAATTGAAAAAACTGATAGCCTATACATGTAATACTATGTCTGTTCCGACATGTGAAGGAGGACGTTTTATGAACTATCTTGGCATTGAAGTTCCTGTCAAAAACGTACCGGAGCTGGATCCCGGTTTCCTGCCTCTGGGTAAATTCTGCACGGCCTTCCTGGCCGACGCCAAAAAGCCCCTGGATCTGGCTGTAGAGCGGGCCGGCGGCGAGATGGCCGTCTATAAGACCTTTATCCACGGCACCCCCGACATGGCCGAGGCCGACCGGTACTATGTGGACCGGCTCATCAAGACCATGCTGTGGAACATGGGCGGCTTCAGGGTGTATATCAGCGGCGACAAGGACATCTACGAGGCCATGAAGGACACCTACCGCGTGGGCGGTAAGCGCTCCTTCGACGCCGATTTCATGGCCAACGTCTACGAGAAGCCCTTCGAGGTGGTGTACTGCGACCAGGTGCCCGCCGAGAAGAGCAATCCCCAGGCGGTGGGCCGTCACCTGGGCGGCTGCCGCATCGGCTTTGACGCCGGCGGCTCCGACCGCAAGGTGTCCGCCGTGATCGACGGCGAGCCGGTGTTCTCCGAGGAAGTCGTCTGGTTCCCCAAGACCACCGCGGACCCCGACTACCACTACGACGGCATCGTGGCCGCCCTCAAGTCTGCCGCCGCCCACATGCCCCGGGTGGACGCCGTGGGCGTCTCCTCCGCCGGCATCTACATCGGCAACCGCACCATGAACGCCTCCCTCTTCCTCAAGGTCTCCAAGGAGGACTTTGACGCCAAGGTGAAGGATATCTATATCCGGGCCATCACCGATACCTTCGGCGACGTGCCCTATGTGGTGGCCAACGACGGCGACGTGTCCGCCCTGGCCGGCGCCATGAACCTGGGCGAGGACAACGTGCTGGGCATCGCCATGGGCACCAGCGAGGCTGTGGGCTATGTGGACGAAAACGGCAACATCACCGGCTGGCTCAACGAGCTGGCTTTCTCCCCCGTGGACGTCAACCCCGACGCCATGGAGGACGAGTGGTCCGGCGACATCGGCTGCGGCGTGAAGTACTTCTCCCAGGACGGCGTCATCAAGCTGGCCCCCCGCGCCGGCATCCAGCTGGACGAGAGCCTCTCCCCCGCCGAGAAGCTGAAGGTGGTCCAGAAGGCCATGGAGGAGGGCTCCCCCGCCGCCGCCGCGGTGTACCGCTCCATCGGCGTGTACCTGGCCCACTCTCTGGCCCTGTATCACCACTTCTACGGCTTCAAGCACGTGCTGCTGCTGGGCCGCGTCATGTCCGGCAAGGGCGGCGACCTGCTGCTGGAAACCTGCAAGCAGGTGCTGGCCGACGAGTATCCCGAGGTGGCCTCCCGGATCAACCCCACCATGCCTGACGAGAAGGCCCGCCGCGTGGGCCAGTCCGTGGCCGCCGCTTCCCTGCCCGAGATCAAGTAAGTGCGCCGCCACATCGTCTGTCTGGGGGACTCCAACACCCATGGCTACTGTCCCGACCGGCTGGATTGCGCCGACGGCCCCCTGCTCCGCTTCAACGAGGCGGAGCGCTGGCCCAGCAGGCTTCAGCAGGCTCTGGGGGACGCTTTTCTGGTCATTGAGGAGGGACTGCCCGGCCGCACCACGGTCTTTGACGACCCGGTAGAGGAGGGGCTGTCCGCCCTGCCCTACCTGCGCCCCTGCCTCAAGAGCCACGAACCGGTAGACCTGCTGATCGTCATGCTGGGCACCAACGACGCCAAGGAGCGGCTGGGCGCCAATGCCCACGCCATCGGCCGGGGGATGGAGCGGCTGGTAAGGGCCGCCCAGGCTCTGGACTGCTGGGGCCCCGGCGGCAGAGCAAAGATCCTCATCGTCGCCCCAAAGGCCATTGAGGAGGGCGTCTATGCCTCCCCCGTGGCCGATGAGATGGGGCCCGGCTGCGTGGAAAAGACCCGGCGGCTGGCGGCGGAGTACGAGGCCGTGGCCCGGCGGACCGGCTGCGCCTTTCTGGACGCCAATACCCTGGGTCTGTCCTGCAACGGCGTGGACTTCATGCACCTGACCCGGGAGAGCCACGCCAAATTGGCCGCCGCCCTGGCCGATATGGTCCCCGCTCTGATCTAACATAAAAACCGTGGACGGCGCACGCCGTCCACGGTTTTTTACAGGTCATATCACTGCATTACTGAATGGTATATCCGCCCCGCACCATGATGGTCGCATCGGTGGCCGCCTTGACGCCCCGCCCATCCACAGTCGCCAGATACAGGTGGTTGGCGGTCAGGGCTCCGCCTCCGGACAGGGTAGAGCCGCCGGTGGTATCAATGAGACCGGGGGCCGTACTGGAGACGCACACCGCCTTCCCGGAGCGCAGCAGGAACTCGCAGGCCGCGGTGCCCACCACGGTCTGGCCCGCTTTCAGGTTGACGATCTGGAACACGCCGCCGGAGGAGGTGCTGCCGGAGGTGCCGTTCAGCTTGCCCTCCACCTCCCTGACATAGCCAGCCACCACCGCGGCCAGCCGCTGCTCCAGTTCAGTCTGCTTGTCCGCCACCTTGCCGTCCACCTGGCTCATGATGGCGGGGAGGGCCTGGTCATTCAAGTAGCTGAGGGTGACCAGGGGGTCGTTCTTGCTGCCCTGCTGTCCGGCCGCCACCGCTACCCCTACAAGGGTCAGGGTGACCAGGCCGCCGGAGATCAGCCGGACCGGCCATTTCTTCTGTTTCATATGTACCTCCTGTATGACGGGGAGCCGCCGCACCGGGCGGCTCCCCCATTGTGTTCATACCATGGTGCCCGTATGCAGGCCGAAGCTGACCGCGATGGCGTTGTCCACCCGCTGCATCTGCACCTCGTCCAGCCGGCCCATGTGCTCTCTCAGCCGCCTTTTATCCAGCGTCCGGATCTGTTCCAGCAGCACCACCGACTCCTTGGGCAGGCCGTAGGTGTTGGCCGAGAGCTCAATGTGGGTGGGCAGACGGGCCTTGCCGGTCTGGGACGTGATGGCCGCCGCGATCACCGTAGGGCTGTGCCGGTTGCCGGTGTCGTTCTGGACGATGAGTACCGGCCGCACGCCCCCCTGCTCGCTGCCCACCACTGGGCTCAGATCGGCATAAAAAATGTCTCCGCGTTTTACGCTGTTATCCACAAAAGCTCACACTCCGCCGGAAAATAGTCACCAGCGTCACATGACCGGAGGCCTATGTAACGCGGTCACTATGATTTTCCCACGGGGCGGCGGCATTTATACCCATCCCGAAAAATTTCACGGAGCGGTGGCATAACGCCGCCTTGCCTGGCCTTTTCCCCCGGCCCATCCTATGCCGGACGGCGGGGGCGGGTGTCTCACTCCAGATAAGCCCGGTGGACCCGGGGGGAGACGGCGCACAGCAGCTCGTACTGGACGGTGCCGGCCAGCGCCGCCACATCCTCGATGGGCTGCTGCGTCCCAAACACCTCCACCTCGTCCCCCGGCGCCACGTCCAGGCCGGTGATGTCCGCCATGCACATATCCATACAGATCCGGCCCACCACTCTGGCCCGCCTGCCCCCGATGAGCACCTCCAGCTTGTCGGAGCACAGCCGGGGCAGGCCGTCGGCGTAGCCGATGGTGAGGGCGGCCAGCCTGGTCTCCCGGTCCAGCACATGGGTGCAGCCGTAACTCACCGGCGTACCGGCGGGCACCGTCTTGACCGAGGCCACCCGGGTCTTGAGGGTCATCACCGGACGCAGGCCGGGGCCGTCCAGTCCCTCGCAGGAGGGATCGGGGTAGTGGCCGTACAGAGCGATGCCGGGCCGCACCATGTCCAGGTGGGTGCAGGGGAATTTAAGCGCCGCGGCGCTGGCGGCGCAGTGGCGGATGGGGAAGGTGACGCCCCGCCCCCTCAACTCCTCCAGCAGGTCCAGAAAGCGAGTGAACTGGAGCATGGTATAGTCCTCGTCCCCGTCGGCATTGGCAAAGTGGGTGTAGATCCCCTCTACCTCCAGGCCGGGCAGGGCGCACACCCGCGCGATGGTCTCCGCCGCCCCAATCCGGGCGTCTCCGCCGCACAGCCAGCCCAGCCGGGACATCCCCGTGTCGGTCTTGATATGGATCTTCAGGGTCCTGCCTGCGGCCACAGCCGCCTCCGACAGAGCCCGGGCCATCCCCTCGTCATACACCGTCTGGGTGATCTCTCCCGCCAGCAGGTCCTCCGCCCGCTCCACAGGGGTGTACCCCAGGATCAGGATAGGGGCGGCGATCCCGGCCCGCCGCAGCTCCACGGCCTCGTCCAGACAGGCCACCGCCAGATATTCCGCCCCCAGCTGTTCCAGCCGCCGGGCCACCGGCACCGCGCCGTGTCCGTAGGCGTCCGCCTTCACCACGCCCAGAAAGCGGCAGTTCTGGGGCAGCATGGCCCGCAGGGCCCGATAGTTATGTTCCAGATTGGACAGATCGATCTCCGTCCAGGTCCTCGTCTGCGTCTGTTTCATCGGATATCCTCTTTGCAAAAAGATGCGCCGGTCCTGCGCGCAGAGACCGGATCGCCGTCCCACCGGGGGACCGGCCCTCTCATTATACTACGCCGCCGCTCCGCCCACAACCCCGAACCCGCTCCGATTTTTCCTTCTCCGCCCCAGGACTGCCATAAAGTTCACAAAATCCTCACCACATTTTTTTCTCTTTCGGATATACTAGGAGCAGACAGAAGCTGCGGCCCGCCTTCGGGCGGCCCATGCTCCGCCCCGCGGAGCGCTATTAAGGAGGTATTGTTATGGCAGAAGGTTTTGGTAAGGTACTGGCCGACGTGGGTCTGGCCAGCGTGGGCCTGGTGGCCCTGGCCGCCGAGCAGGTGGGCAAGGCCGGCAAATTTCTGGTAGAGAAGGGCGCCGGCGCGATGGAGGAGGGCCGCAGACACGGCGAGGAGCTCCAGCGCAAGTATCGGGAGGACGCCCAGCGCCGCCGGGACGAGCAGTTCGAGCAGCGGGTCAGCGAAATGAGCGCCCAGCAGCGGGCGGAGCTGCGCCGCCGGCTCACGGAGCTGGACGACCTGGAGCAGGAGATCGCCCAGGCCGCCGCGGACGACGATGAGAGCACTTCTTTTTAAATTTACGAAGACGGGCCTGCCACAAACTGCGTAAACCGCACAAAAGGCCCCTCATTCCGAGAAAAACGACCGCCCAGTGGGCGGTCGTTTTTCATTGGGATCTGTCTCAATTTGCCGCGAAAACGGATCGCGACGCCAGCGCCCCAGGGCGGCCTCTCTTGTTCCGGTCCGGCGTTGGAGTTTTACGCTCCCCCAGGGCCCGGGATGAGCCGGAAATTTGAGAACAGGCAGCGGATCACCGTATACCCGTCCCAGGACAGCTCCCCCCGCAGCAGGGCGTGGCTGTCCGGGTCAAACCAGAGGGAGCACTCCCGCCCCTGGCCCGCCGGGCGCTCCGGGTCCCGGCAGATGACCCGCAGGGTCCGGTCTTCCGCCCCCTCCTCCAGGACGCACTCGGCGAGAAAGCCCTGGAGGGCGTAGTCCAGCAGGACGGACGGCCCCTCCATGGGGCTCATCCCCGTCTCGTCCAGAGGACCGGTCTCCACCCGTACCCCGTCGTACTCCAGGCTGCCGCCGCCGTCCTCCAGGCGGGCGGTCACCCCGGCCACACTCTCCGGAGAGGTGAGGGTGAGCACGCGCTCCCCCTCCCGCCGGTACGCCAGCTCCATACCGTACTCATAGACCCGCTGGCCGTAGTCGGCGGTGACGGTCAGCGCCGACACGCACTCCTCCATAGCCAGATACTCCCCCCGGATCTCCAGGGCCAGCTGCTCCGCTCCGGTGGTCCCGCCGCCACAGGCGGACAGGACCAGACAGAGGCTCATCATCAGTGCGCACACACACCTTTGGCGGCGCACGGCCGTTCCCCCTTTATTCCACGTGTTCCCTCATCACCCGGGGAAGGGCCGCCACCACATCCGTGGGGGTCATGCCGTACTCCCCGATCTCCTCCGCGCACAGGTCGCCGGCGGCCCCGTGGAGCCATACCGCCATGGGCACCGCCTGCCGGGCGGGCAGCCCCTGCCCCAGCAGGGAGAGGATGACCCCCGCCAGCACATCGCCGCTGCCCCCCTTGGCCATACCGGGATTTCCGGTGGTGTTGATGTAGGCCGTTCCGTCCGGGAAGGCGGTGATGGTCCGGTGCCCCTTGAGCACCAGGCAGCAGCTGTGTTCCACAGCAAAGCGCCGGGCGGCCCCCAGCCGGTCCCCGTCAGAGAGGTCGCCCCCCAGCCGGGCAAATTCCCCGTCGTGGGGGGTGAGCACTGTGTGGAGCCCCTGCCGCGCGTCCAGTACATCTATATGCCCCTCCAGGGCATTTATGCCGTCGGCATCCAGGACCACCGGGATGTGGATCTCACTCAGCAGGTGGCGCACCACCACCGCCACCCCGTTGCCCCGGCCCAGGCCGGGCCCAATCAGGCACACGCCGGCATCCGCCAGCTTGCTGTGGACCGCCTCCCCCGCCTCCAGGGAAAACTGGCCCTCCTTCCCCGCCGGCAGAGGGTAGGGCATGGCCTCGTCCAGCTTGGCGGCGGCCACCGGCCAGACCGGGGCGGGCACCCCCAGCGACACCAGGCCCGCGCCGGAGCGCACCGCCGCCTGGGCCGCCAGCACCGGGGCGCCGGTATAGCCCACGCTGCCGCCCAGGATGGCGCACCGGCCGAAATCCCCCTTGTGGGCATCCAGCGGCCGGCGGGGCAGCTTCACATCTCGTCCCTCCACGCTCTGGACCGGACAGTCCAGGGCGTCCACCAGATCCCGCGGGATGCCGATCTCCGCCACCGTCAGCTCCCCGGTACACAGACCGCCCTTGCCCACATAGTGGCCCGCTTTGGGCAGCGTGAAGGTCACGGTCTGGGCGGCCTGTACCGCCGCTCCCAGCACCCGGCCGGTATCGGCCTCCACCCCGCTGGGGATGTCGGCGGACACCACCGGGATGTCGCAGGTATTCATCATGTGGATGGCGGTGAGGGCGTCCCCCCGCACAGGGCTGTTCAGACCGATGCCGAAGATGGCGTCCACCATCACGTCCGCCTCCAGGCACCAGGCCGCAAAGGCGGCGTCATCCGGCTGAAAGGGCTCCAGCGCTCCCCCCGCCGCCGCCAGAGCGGCCTCCATGGCCCGGGTGTCCCCGGTCATCTTCTCATGGCTGCCCACCAGGACACACCGGACCTCAAAGCCCGCCTCCAGCAGCTGCCGGGCGCAGGACACCCCGTCGCCGCCGTTGTTGCCCGGTCCGCAGAAGCACACCACCCGGCCGGCGCAGTCCCCGGTCAAGGTCATCACCTCCTCGGCCAGCGCCGAGGCCGCCCGCTCCATCAGCTGGGTGGAGGGCACCCCCCGCTCCTGAATGGCGATCCGGTCTGTCTCCCGCATCTGTTCCGCTGTGGCGATCCGCATCTCATCCACGCTCCTGTTCCATGGTATCGCTTTTTTCCGGCAGGCCTGTCCTCCACCCCGCCGAATCGACCCCATTATAGGCCATCGGTCCCCCGCCGTGTAGGTTTGTCAATGATGTGTTACACGAAGGAAAAAGCGCATAAGACCTGTT
>CAUWDA010000016.1:0-50778 GCA_963557075.1 uncultured Flavonifractor sp.
ATAAAGCCCTTATAGGGCTTACTTAAGCCTCCGGCTTAGCCGGAGGTTTTGACTTGTATCGCGGCACAGCGTACGCTCCGCTAGGTGTCCTCAGATGACCCTTCCTCCGGCGGGACTTCCGTATCTCCCACCGGTCTGCCTCTGCCGTCAATGTGCTTGGCCTTGAGCCGGTTATTGACCCATTCCCGCACCAGAGCATAGAGCACCGCAAAGGTGGGCACACCCAGGATCATGCCCGGGAATCCAAACAGACCGCCGCAGGTGACAATGGAGACCAGCACCCAGATAGCGGACAGGCCGGTGCTGTCCCCCAGGATCTTGGGACCCAGTATATTGCCGTCAAACTGCTGCAATGCGATCACCAGGAAGAAGAACCGCAGCGCGGCCCAGGGGTTCACGATGACAAGGATAAACAGACAGGGGATGGCACCGATGATGGGGCCAAAGAAGGGGATGATATTGGTCACGCCCACAGTAACGCTGACCAGCATGGGATACGGGATCCGGAATATCGCGCACAGAACAAAACACAGCACGCCGATAATGGCGGAGTCGATGATCTTTCCGTTGATAAAGCCCACGAATACCTGATTGGCGTGGCCGCAGATCTGGAGCAGCCGGTCTGCCCGCCGTTTGGGCAGCACAGCGTAAAGCAGCCGGGTCAGCTGGGGCACCAGCCGCCCCTTCCCTGCCAGCATATAGACGGAGGAGATCAGGGCGGTAATACCGGTAATTACGCCGTTGCCAATGGCAAAACCCACGTCCACGATCTGAGGCAGGGCCTGAGCCACTTTCGTGCTGATATTGCTCATCATGCTCTGGAAATCGCCCAGGGCGGTATTGATCCCCTCGGAATCCAGGTGGAACTGCTCTGTCAGATCCTGCACCAGCTGATTCAGCCCGTCCAAATAAGTCTGCATATTGCCCGCCAGGTCTTTTACGCTCTGAATCACCTGAGGGATGATGAGGCCAAGCAGAATGGACACCACAGCAAACGCCATGATATAGACCAGCAGAATGGACCAGGCCCGTTTATACTTGCTCTTCTTAAACAGTTTGCGCTCAAAAAAGCACATGGGGGTGTTGAGCAGGTAGGCAATGGCAAAGCCTACGATGAAGGGGGACAGCACACGCATAAAACCATCGATCCGCACCGCCAATACGTCAAAGTGGTTCAGCCCCACATAGAACAAAATCGCGGCCAGCAGGACGATCAGCAGCTGTAAGTGCTTGCTGTCCAGGATATACCATTTTTTCTTTTCTTTCTGGTCATCTTGATCGGGCACAGACTCCTCCTCCTTTACAGTTGACCACACAGGCCGCAGAGTGCTTCCCTGCGTCCATTGTATCACGGCTCCCCTCCACCCGCAACAAGCGGAGAGAAAAAACAGCAACGGGGCCGCCGTTTACGGCGGCCCCGCAGTACTCAACCCTGGGCAGAGGCCCGGTGGAAGACCTTCTTGCCCTTTTTGATCATGACACCGTCGCCGGAGAGCTGCTCCGCAGTTACGGCGGTATTCACGTCGGTCACCTTCTGACCGTCCAGCTCTACGCCGCCCTGCTCAATGAGACGGCGGGCTTCCTTCTTGGAAGGCACCAGGGCGCACTTGAGCATCAGGTCCAAAATCCCAATGGCTCCGTCGGTGAGGTCGGAAGTCTCCAGTACGGTGGAAGGCACATTGCTCATGTCGCCGCCGCCCACAAAGAGGGCCTTGGCAGCCTCCTGAGCCTTGGTGGCCTCCTCCTCGCCATGGACCAGCTTGGTCAGCTCAAAGGCCAGGATCTCCTTGGCGGTGTTGAGCTGGCTGCCCTCCCACTTGTCCATCTCATCGATCTGCTCCAGAGGCAGGAAGGTGAGCATCCGCAGGCACTTGAGCACGTCGTCATCACCCACGTTGCGCCAGTACTGGTAGAAGTCGTAGGGGCTGGTCTTGTTGGGGTCCAGCCACACGGCACCATTGGCGGTCTTGCCCATCTTCTTGCCCTCGGAGTTGAGCAGCAGGGTGATGGTCATGGCGTGGGCATCCTTGCCCAGCTTGCGGCGGATGAGCTCAGTGCCGCCCAGCATGTTGGACCACTGGTCGTCGCCGCCGAACTGCATATTGCAGCCGTAGTGCTGGAACAGGTGGTAGAAATCGTAGGACTGCATGATCATGTAGTTGAACTCCAGGAAGGAGAGTCCCTTCTCCATGCGCTGCTCATAGCACTTGGCCCGCAGCATATTGTTCACGGAGAAGCAGGCGCCCACATCCCGCAGAAGATCGATGTAGTTGAGCTTCAGCAGCCAGTCGGCGTTGTTCACCATCTGGGCCTTGCCTTCGCCAAACTCGATGAACCGCTCCATCTGCTTCTTGAAGCAGTCGCAGTTGTGCTGGATGGTCTCAGGGGTCATCATGGAGCGCATATCGGTGCGGCCGGAGGGGTCGCCGATATAGCCGGTGCCGCCGCCGATGAGGGCAATGGGCCGGTTGCCCGCCATCTGGAGCCGCTTCATCAGGCACAGGGCCATGAAGTGTCCCACATGGAGGGAATCGGCGGTGGGGTCAAAGCCGATATAGAAAACGGCCTTGCCCTCGTTGATCATCTTGGAGATCTCCTCCTCGTTGGTGACCTGGGCAATAAGACCACGGGCCTTCAGTTCTTCGTAGCAAGTCATGTTCATTCTCCTTTTATCTCAATGATGTTGTCATCAGTATAACCGCTTTCCGCAGTGGGAACACCTGGCGTCGTCCATGTCATGGAGCTGGCCGCAGTGTGGGCAGGGCGCTTGCGCGATGGTCGCCTCCTCTTCGGGAGGCTCTACCGCATAAAACTCCATCTTCTTGCAGTTCCGACAGCAATAGATGTCCACCGTCAGCGCCCCGGACAGCAGATTGTCCCAGGAGCCGGTAATCCACCCGAATTTTCCAAGCTGAAGCTTTTCCTGGCCAATATGGATCATCTCCCCACCGCAGTGGAGACACGCTTCCCGCTCCATAAAACGCCCCCTCTCCATGCAAAAAGCCCCCTGTCCCTTCGGACAGAGGGCGTAAAAACGCGGTACCACCTCTGGTTCGCCCTTTCCTCACGAAAAGAGCCTCATGCCGTGCCAACACACGGCGGCGCGATAACGGGCGCACCCGACACGGCCCTAGTAGGGGTCTTCCCCGTTCAGGCGGCTGCTCCAGGGTGTATTTCCCAGCCTGTCCCCTCCCCCTCACACCAAACCGGGGGCTCTCTGGGCGGGACGGGGGTCGGTACTCCTCCCTGTCATCGCAGTGTCATATTGAACTGGATTATAGGATATCTAACGGGATTTGTCAAGGTAAAAATCCCGTTCCCTGCTTTTCTGTGCCGGAACCAGGCCGCTCCCTCCATCAGTCCCCGCCGGGGCAGAACGCCCGTCTGCCCCTACGGGAGAAGAAACAGAGATTCCCTCACATAAACTCAACAAAACCTAGCTTTTGTGTAGTTTCTTATAGGCCTCCGCACTGTCCAGCAGCTCCGCGGCGGCCCCCAGGGTGGCGTCAGTGATGTGTTCGCCGGAGGTGAGCCGGGCCAGCTCCTCACACCGCCGCTGGCGGCTGAGCCGCTCCACATGGGTATAGGTGCGCCCCCCCTGCTCCCCCTTTTCCACGGAGAAATGGACGTCCGCCATAGCGGCCAGCTGGGGCAGATGGGTGACGCACAGCACCTGCTTGGTGCGGGCCACGTCGGCCAGCTTCTCCGCAACCTTCTGGGCGGCCCGGCCGGACACGCCGGTATCCACCTCGTCAAAGACCATGGCTCCCACCTGGTCGTTTTCCGCCAGCACGTTTTTCAGGGCCAGCATGATGCGGGCCAGCTCGCCGCCGGAGGCGATCTTCTGGATGGGCTTGAGATCCTCACCCACGTTGGCGGACATGAGGAACTGTACCTCGTCCATGCCGGTGTCGTCCATGGCAAATTCCCCCTGTTTGGGCGAGAACTCCACCATAAACCGAACCTTTGGCATGTCCAGCTGGGCCAGTTCGCTCTGGATGCGCTGTTCCAACGCCTTGGCTGCCTTTTTCCGGCTCTCACTGAGGGCCTGCCCCGCCTGCTCCGCTTCGGCCAGAGCCGCGGCCTGTTCTTTCTCCAGCCGGGCAATGGTGTCGGTGGAGAACTGGATCTCATCCAGCTCTCTTTTGCAGCGGTTCAGGTAGTCCAGCATCTCCTCCACTGAGCCACCGTACTTTTTCTTGAGCCGGTGGAGCACATCCAGCCGGCTCTCGATCTGATCCAGCTCTCCCGGCTCAAAGTCAAAGGCGTCCCGCAGGTCCCGGATCTGCTCGGCCACGTCGTCGGCAGCACAGCGGACCTCCGTCAGCTTATCCAGCAGCTCTGCCGCCTGGGCGCTGATGCGGGCGGCGCCGTGGAGAAATTGCTCCGCCTCGCCCAGCAGAGCCACGCCGCCCTCCCGGTCCTCATCGCCGGAGAGGGCCAGGTGGGCGCCCTCCACCGATTCCATCAGCCTGCCCGCATTGCGCAGCAGGTCCCTCCGGCCGGTCAGCTCCTCCTCTTCCCCGGGACGCAGCTCAGCCCGCTCCAGCTCGCCGATCTGAAACTCCAGGCTGTCGATGCGCCGGGCCTTCTCCGCCTCGTCCATCTGGAGGGCGGAGATCTCCCGGCGGATGGCAGCCAGCCGGTTATAGCCGGTGCGGAACCGCTCCAGCTCCCCGCCGGTGGCTCCAAAGCCGTCCAGATAGTCCAGGTGGCACCGCTCATCCAGCAGCTGCTGGCCGTCATGCTGGCCGTGGATGTTGAGCAGCTGCCGGCCCAGCTTCCGCAGCTGGGACACGGTGATGAGCCGGCCGTTGATGCGGCAGATATTCTTGCCGTCCGGCTGGATCTCCCGCTGGATCAGCAGGTTTCCCTCCTCATCAGGCCCCACACCGTTCTCCCGGAACCATTCCAACTCCGGCAGACCGGTGAAAATGGCGTTGACCAGAGCAGATCTGGCCCCGGTTCGGATCAGATCGCGGCTGGTCCGCTCCCCGATGATGGCCCCGATGGCGTCCACCACGATGGATTTACCTGCGCCGGTCTCGCCGGTGAGGGCGTTGAACCCCCGGTCGAACTGGATATCTGCCGTCTGGATCACCGCGATATTCTCAATATGAAGCAGAGAGAGCATATCAAATCACCGCCTTGGAGAGGTATGGCACTCGTCATGAGCCTGGCAGAGAGGTCATTTCAGCATAGCGTGGATCTCGTTGCAAAACTCAGCCGCATCCTCATTGGTCCGCATGATGAGGATCGTGGTATCATCTCCTGACAGGCTGCCCACCAGGCTGGGGATATCCATCCCGTCAATGGCGGCACCGGCAGCCGAGGCCAGTCCCGGCATGGTCTTGATCACCACAATATTCTGGGCCACATCGAAGGAGGTGACTCCCTCCTTAAAGATGGTACGCAGCCGCCCTGCAATATTCAGGGACGATTTCCGCTCAGAAACGGCATAGCGGTAGGTCCCGTAACCAGTCAGTTCCTTGATGAGGTGGAGCTCCTTGATGTCCCGGGAAATGGTGGCCTGAGTGGACTGCACCCCTCTGGCCCGCAGCTCTGTCAGAAGTTGATCCTGGGTGTCGATATCCTGCTCCGAAATGATCCGCAAAATTTCCTGCTGCCGCTTGGCTTTCATGGCTTACGCACCTCCCAATTTATGGCTCAGAATTTCATAGAATGTCCGGCCCGTCAACCGGACCAGTCTGGTTTTGGATTTGGACATCCGGACCTCCACCACGTCCCCCCCGCTCAGCTTGAAGGCCTTCCCTCCATCTACGGAAAGAAACGCGGTTTTGCGGGCCATCCGGCCCAGCCTGATGGACACCGTCCGCTCACGGCCCAGCACAAAGGAGCGGGCCGACAGGGCGTGGGGGCAGATGGGGGTAACGATGATGTTTTCCGCTGTGGGCTCCACGATGGGTCCCCCTGCCGACATGGAATAGGCCGTTGATCCGGTGGGCGTACTGATGATCACGCCGTCGGCAGACATTTTGGTGATGGTGGTCCTGTCCCCCAGTACCTCCAGGTCCACCACCCGGGCCACCGCCCCCTTGGTCAGGGCGGCGTCGTTGAGGGCGATATCGGAGTAGATCACCTTTCCGTCGCGGCGCACTGTCACATCCAGCATCATCCGGCTCTCCACATGATACTTACCCGCGGGCAGACGGGAGAGCATGGACAGCTCACCCAGCTCCAACTCCGCCATAAAGCCCACACTACCCAGATTGACCCCCAGGATCGGCACATTGAACTGGTTGGCATCCTTGGCTGCGTGGAGAATGGTGCCGTCACCGCCGAAGCAGACCAGGATATCGGCGGTCTTTAACTCCTCAGCGGTCTGCTTGAACTGGATATTCCTGGGAAATTCGATGTTGCCCCCATCCACCACAAAAGGGAGACATACAGCGGTCTCCACCCCTGCGGCAGAGAGGATCTTTTCTGCCGCCTGGGCGGCTTTCAGCCCCCGATCCCGGTAGGGATTGGGACTCAGCACTACTTTCATGCTCCGGCTCCTTCCAGGGCCGCGTGGGATGCCTCCACCAGGGCTGCCGGGTCACCGGACCAGGGCGTTCCGCCCCCACCGGCCAGCAGGTGTCCCAGGTATTCAATATTGCCCTCGGGTCCTTTGATTGGCGAAAAGGTCATATCCTTTACAGTAAAATCTGCCTCCGCAGCATTCTTCAAAAACTGCTGGATCACCTCCAGGTGGACGGCAGGGTCCCGCACGACCCCCTTCTTCCCCACCTTCTCCCGCCCGGCCTCGAACTGAGGCTTGACAAGGCAAACCACTTGCCCGCCCTCTTTCAGCAAGGCCCGCAGTGTGGGGAGAATCAGTTTGAGGGAGATAAAGGACACATCCACGCTGGCAAAGTCCAACTCATCCGGGATCTGCTCATGGGTCAGATAGCGGGCGTTGGTCCGCTCCATGCACACCACCCGTTCATCGCTGCGGAGCGACCAGGCCAGCTGTCCGTAGCCCACATCCACAGCGTATACTTTGACGGCGCCGTTCTGGAGCATGCAGTCGGTGAAGCCGCCGGTGGAGGCGCCGATGTCGCCGCACACGGCCCCCTCCAGACGGATGCCGGTAAAGGCCTTCATAGCCTTTTCCAGCTTCAGGCCGCCCCGGCTCACATAGGCCAGAGTCTGGCCCCGCACCTCAATGGGGGCATCCTCGGGGATCTGCGCCCCCGCTTTATCCACCTTTTGTTCTTTTACATAGACCTGACCGCTCATGATGACCGCCTGGGCCCGCTGGCGGCTCTCCGCCAGCCCACGCTCCACCAGAAGAACATCCAGTCTTTTTTTAACCGTCGCCATTTCCGCAGACCTCCAACGCCTTTTTGTACAGGGACGCCCCGTCCAGTCCGCACAGCGCCCGAAGCTGCTCCACCGACCCGTGGGGCACGAACCCCGGACCGGTGTTGACCTGGGCCGCTTTGGCGGAGATCCCCCGCTCCAGCAGGCCGGCGGCCAGACGCTGCCCCACGCTGTTCCCGGGAACTGCCTCCTCCGCAGTCAGCAGACAGCCCGTCCGTTGGACCGACGCCGCTACGGCGTCCAGATCCAGAGGCGTAATCGTATTAAGTTTCAGCACCTCGGCCTGAATGCCGTCGGCCTCCAGCCGTTGGGCACAGTCCAGCAGCGCGTTGATGGTGATGCCATATCCCGTTAAGGTAATATCCTTGCCAGAGCGCAGCACGACTGCTCTTTCCGGGCCGGAATCCGCCTGATAGGCGCCCTGCCCGCCCCGGGGATAGCGCACCGCAACCGGGCCGTCCACCTGGCAGACCGCATAGCGGAACATCCGCTCCAGTTCCGGATAACTGGAGGGGCACAGCACAGTCATGCCGGGAACCGTGTCCAGGAAGGCGGGGTCAAAGACGCCGTGATGGGTCTCGCCGTCCTCCCCCACCAGGCCCGCACGGTCCACACAGAAGACCACATGCAGGCCCTGAAGGGCCACATCGTGGATGAGCATATCGTAGGCGCGCTGCAAAAAGGAGGAATAGACCGCGAAAACCGGGACCATCCCCTGTTTGGCCATGCCGGCGGCCATGGCCACCGCATGGCCCTCAGCAATACCCACATCAAAAAACCGGTCCGGGAACCGCTCCGCGAAGCTATCCAGTCCTGTTCCACCCTGCATCGCCGCTGTAATGGCGCACAGCCTGGGATCCTCCTCAGCCATGCGGCACAGCGTCTGGCCAAAGACGGCGGAAAAATTGACCCCGCCGCTCTTCATGACCTCCCCGGTCTCTACGCAGAATCGGCCCACCCCGTGGAACTGGTCCGGATTGTGCTCCGCAGGAGTATAGCCTTTTCCCTTTACAGTCCTTACATGGAGCAGGACTGGAGCCTTCAGGTCCCGGGCGTAGGTAAGCAGCCGGGTCAGGCCCTTTACATCATGTCCGTCCACCGGACCCAGGTAGGTGAAGCCCATATCCTCGAAGAGACTACAGGGTAGCAGCGTCTCCTTGACGGCGGTCTTGATCTTGTGGGTCACCCGGTACACCCCTCGGCCCAAGGCGGTGGCCCCCATCACCTTCCGGTAGCCCCGCTTGAAGCGAAGATACTGGGGCTTGAGCCGCTGGCGGGCCAGGTGCTCCGCCACGCCGCCCACGCTTTTGGTGATGGACATACCGTTGTCATTGAGAATCACAATGAGCGGTTCCTTACTGTTTCCTGCGTCGGACAACCCTTCATAGGCCAGGCCGCCAGTGAGCGCGCCGTCTCCGATCAGAGCCAACACGCTGTAGTCCTTATGCTGTAAGGTTCTTGCCCTTGCCATACCAAGCGCCACAGACACCGAGTTGGACGCATGGCCGGCGATGAAGGCATCGGTGTCGCTCTCACTGGGTTTTGGGTAACCTGCAAGCCCCCCCAGTGTGCGCAGCGTCTCCATCGCTTCGTTGCGCCCGGTGAGGATCTTGTGGGCATAGCACTGATGGCCCACATCGAACACCAGCCGGTCCCGGCCAGTATCAAAGACCCTGTGAATGGCGACGATAAGCTCTACCGCGCCAAGGCTGGACGCCAGATGGCCCCCCGTGCGGGAGACCACGTCCAGGATACGGGCGCGCAGCAGACCGCAGAGTGCAGCTGCCTCGCCGTCTGTCAGAGCACTGAGATCATTGGAACATCTATCCAGACTAAGAATGGTAACACCTCCAGAGGGATCGGATGGCCGCCCTCAGCCCCACAGCCAGACGCCTATGATGCCGACGGCTACCCCCAACAGTCCGCCCATAAGCACCTGAAAGGGGGTGTGGCCCAACAATTCTTTCAGCTCCTTGCCAAAAATCGCCGGCTTCATCTCGGTCCAGTGCTCCATGATATAGTTGAGGATCTTGGCCTGCTCTCCCGCCGCCTTCCGGACGTTGGCGGCATCATACATGACCACGATGGCAACCACCGCCGCAATGGCGAACATAGGGGACGACCAGCCGTACATGAGCCCCACCGAGGAGGCACAGGCACACACAAAGGCCGAGTGGGAACTGGGCATTCCGCCGCTGGACATGATGTAGTGCCAGTCCAGCTTTTTCTTTGTGAACAGAACCAGCAGCATTTTGATCCCCTGGGCAATGGCCCAGGCCAGGATCGCCAGGTTCAGGATCAGGTTGCCGGTCAAAAAATTCACCACATTTCCCATAAACCCCTCACATTTCCCGGCTCGCCAGCGAGCGAGCCATCCAGCACAGGCTCTCCCCCTCGCTGCCAAAGTCCGACAGGGCCTCTACCGCCGTCCCGGTCAACTCCTCCACCAGGCGACGGCACTCGTCCAGTCCTTTCAGGGTAACAAAGGTATTCTTCTCACTTCTGGCGTCGGAGCCCACCGATTTGCCCAAGGTGGTCTCGTCCCCTACTACATCCAGAATGTCATCCTGGATCTGAAAGGCCAGCCCCAGGCACTCTGCGTAGCGGCACACCGCCGCCCGCTGCTCCTCGCTGCCGCCGGCCAGGATACATCCCATCTCGGCGGACGCCCGGATCAAGGCCCCGGTCTTGAGGCGCTGCAGCTCCTCCACCTCGCTGATGCCCATGGCGTGGCCCTCCCCCGCCATATCCAGCACCTGTCCGCCCACCATGCCCTGGCCGCCTGCGGCCCGGGCCAGCACGCCGGCCGCCTCCAGCACCTGCTGGGGCGGCAGCGTCACCGACGGGTCCAGCATCCACTCAAAGGCCGCCGTCAGCAGTGCGTCTCCAGCCAGCACTGCGGTAGCTTCGCCGTATACCTTATGGCTGGTGGGCCGCCCCCGGCGCAGGTCATCATCGTCCATGCAGGGCAGATCATCATGGATCAGAGAGTAGGTGTGGATCATCTCAATGGCGCCGGCAAAGGGCAGGATCTGCTCCGGGTCCCCGCCGCACAGACGGCAGGTCTCCAGCATCAGCACCGGGCGGATACGCTTGCCCCCCGCCAGCAGGCTGTAGTACATGGCATCATACAGATCGCCCCGGGGCGCCCGGTCCTGAAAACAGGTCCGGAGCCACTCTTCGATCCTCATTCGGTGACTGTCCAGCCGCTCCTGCTCCGTCATACCTGTCCCTCCTCAAACGGCACTTCCACCGGCTCCCCATCCGGGCCAGCCAGCAGCTTACGTACCTTTCCTTCCGCCTGATCCAGCTGGGTGGAACAGCCCGCCAGCAGCCGTGTCCCCTCCTCAAAGAGGGTCAGAGACTCCTCCAGGGGGGCATCCCCCCGCTCCAGTCGTTTTACGATCTCTTCCAGCCGGCCCATGGCCTGCTCAAAGGTCCATTTTTCTTCCGCCATGTTCCTAAATCCTTTCCAATCTCTCTTCGGTTAAACAACCTGACAGGACAGTTCGCCGTCGAATACCCGCAGCCGCAGCATTTCACCGGGAGCGACGTCCCCGGTGGAGCGGACCACGCCGCCGTCCTCCTTCCGGGGGATGGCATAGCCTCGCCCCAGCACCTTCAACGGGCTGAGGGCGTCCAGCTTGGAGGCCAGGGCGCCAAATCGCTGCCGTTCCCGGCTGAGCGCACGGTTCAGACCGGCTGCAAGCTTTTCCCGCTGATAGTCCAGCACCATCCGCTTATCATCCACATAGGTCATCGGGTCCCGAAGCGCGCGGCTCTCCGCCGCCCGGGTCAGGTCCTTCCGGGCCGATTCCAGCTTGCGGCCCATGGCCTGGGCCAGCCGTCCTTCCATCTGCCGCAGCCAAACCGCCACCTCATTCTGGTCTGGTACTGCCAGCTCGGCCGCATTGGAGGGGGTGGCCGCCCGCAGGTCGGCCACAAAATCAGCAATGGTCACATCGGGCTCATGGCCCACCGCCGAGATCACCGGGATAGCTGAGTGATAGATCGCACGGGCTACAGCTTCCTCGTTGAAGGCCCACAGGTCCTCCATGGACCCGCCGCCCCGTCCGGTGATGATGAGGTCGGCCACCTGATGGGTATTGGCCCAGGCGATGGCGTCACAGAGCTCTCCGGGGGCCTCCGCCCCCTGGACCCGTACCGGCAAAATACAGACCTCCGCCATGGGCCACCTGGCCCCCAGGATCCGCAGCATATCCCGTACAGCCGCGCCGGCGGCGGAGGTGATCAGCGCGATCCGCCGGGGGAACCTCGGAACAGGGCGCTTGTGGGCCGGGTCAAAAAGTCCCTCAGCATACAGCTTCTGCTTGAGCTGCTCAAAGGCCAGGTGCAGATCGCCCACCCCCTCCGGGGTCAGAGCAGTACAGTAGAGCTGATACTGCCCATCCCGGGGAAAGACCGCGACCCGCCCAAAGGCGATGACCTTCATGCCGTTCTCCGGGCGAAAACGGAGAGACATGGCCTCCCGCTTGAACATAACGCAGCGGATGGCCCCATCGCCATCCTTCAGGGAAAAATAGTGGTGTCCCGAGGGATAGGCCTTGTAGTTGGAGATCTCACCACGGACATATAGCGCAGTAAGCTCCCGGTCCCGGTCCAGCAGGGACTTGATATACTGATTGACCTGAGAGACGGTATAGATCTGACTCATACCAACTCACCCGCCTTTGCCGCGCGCCAGGTGAGGATGGCGGTGCCCATGGCATTGTCGGTTGAAAATCTGGGCTGGGCAAAGACGGCGCCAAGGGGCTCCATCACCTGCCGCAGCAGGGTGTTGGAGGCCACGCCGCCGGAGCAGAGCACCGGCAGGCCGGGGTATTGTTCCAGCGCTGCCAGGGTGGCGCGGCGCACCACATCAGCCACCGTCATCAGGGCAAAACGGGCAATATCCGCCTTGGGCTCCCCCCGCTCCGCCATGGATCTGACCTTGTTCTCCATACCTGAAAGCGAGAACATAAAGCCATTTAGCTTTACAGAGAATTTCTGATCCCGCCCATCAGCCGCCAAGGCGTCCACCGCTTTACCGGCGGGAAAATCCAGCCCCAGCAGTACGCCGGTACGGTCAATCAGCTGCCCGGCGGAGATGTCACTGGTCCCCCCCAGCAAAGTGGCCCGCACATTGACGCCATCCGGCTCCACGTGGAGCAGCTCGGTGGTGCCGCCGGACAGATGCCAGGCCAGCACAGGACGGTCCAGCAGGTCCAGCCGGCCCGCCGACCAGGCGGCGGCGGCAATATGGCCCTGCTGATGGGAGCAGGCGAAAAAAGGCACTCCAAGCGCGGCAGCCAGGGTACGGCCCTGACTCTCCCCCGCCAAAAAGCAGGGCATATAGGAGCCCTCCACCGCCCGGGGACGGGTAGAGGCCCCCACAGCCGCTACGCCCTCCAGCCAGCCGCCCGCCCGCAGTGTCTCAAACCGTTCTGGGAGGGCTTTGACGTGCTGAAACAGGGCGTCGCTCTGCCGCAGGCCCAGCTCGCCGGGGCGCACCTCCAGCAGCTTGCCTGCGTTCTCCCCCGCCGCGCCGTCAAAAACAGCGGCAGAGGTGGTGTAGTTGCTGGTGTCGATGCCAAGGACCCGCATCAGTCCTGGACCTCCGGCTTTCCTTTCAGGCCTACCGGATCAGGAATGTGCTCCCCACGCACAAAGGAGCCCAGGATGCCGTTGATAAAAGAGACCACCTCCGGCTCCTCATAGTGCTTTACCAGCTCCAGCGCCTCATTGATAGCGGCGGCATTGGGGATGTCCTGCATATACAGGATCTCATACATAGCTACCCGCATAATGGCCACAGCCACCCGGTTGAGACGGGAGAACTTCCAGCCAATGGCGTATTTGGAGATGTATTCATCCAGCTCCGGGGCGTGCTCATACACGCCCTCCACCAGACGGGTGATATAGGTGCGCTGAGACTCGTTGGGAAATTCAGCGTAGAGGGGCTCTTCCTCCCCAATGAGGGCAAATACCTTCGGATCAAGGGCCTCTTCCAGCAGTTCCCGGGCGGTCTGCTCGGTAAAGCCCAGCTCAAAGGTCAGGTGGACGGCGATCTCTCGGGCAGCAGTTCTGGTCATTATGGGTTCCTCCATTCCGGCGTTCTGCGCCGGTGATATTCATAGTTATAATAATTATACATCAACTGTATCCAAAAAGAAAAGGGCTAATTGTAAATTAGCCCTGATCCTGTCGAAAAGTCTCCGCCGGGCAGCTTGCTGCCCGGCGGAATATGATGTCTTTACCCCTTCTCCCGCTCATAGATGATGCGCAGGCCGTCCAGCACCAGCTGGGGATCCACCACATCAATGAGGTCGGTGTTGTCCGCCACCATCCGTGCCAGGCCGCCGGTGGCGATCACCTTCACGTCGGGCTCCCCGATCTCCAGCTTGGCCTGGCGGATCAGGTACTCGATGGCTCCGATATATCCCATTACCGCCCCCGCCTGGATCTGTCCCACAGCGGTGGTACCAAGCACAGTAGCCGGCTTCACCAGCTCCACCCGGGGCAGCAGGGCAGTCTTTTGGAACAGGCCGTCAATGGACACCCGCACCCCGGCGGTGATGCACCCGCCCAGGTACACCCCGTCCCGGCTCACCGCATCCAGGGTGGTGGCGGTCCCAAAATCCAGTACGATCAGGGGCGCGCCGTACTTGGCGATAGCGGCGATATCCGCCGCCGCCCGGTCAGGCCCCAGCCGCTCCTCGCTGGCGCAGGGTACATAAGGCAGTCTGGGATCCAGCCCATCGTCCAGGACCAGCGGGGTCTTCCCCACATAATTTCTCATGGCATTGCTCAGGGTATGCATCACCTGAGGCACCACAGAGCCGATGACCACGTCCTCCACCTGGTCCAGCGCCAGGCCGAAACGCTGAAAATACTGGCACACCAGCAGCCCCAGCTCATCGGAGGTACGGTCTCCGTCCGTCATGGTGCGAAAGCTGCACTTCAGCTCCGTCCCCTCATAAATACCAAACACCATATTGGTGTTCCCCACGTCCACTACCAGCAGCATCGTGATCCCTTCCCTTTCTTACAACTTTCCGGTCTCGCGTCCGGCTTCCGGACCGCTACAGTTGACTCAGATAACAGACGGCTCCGCCGTCCTCCAGTACAGCCACCCCATAGGCATGCGGGCCAAAGGTACCCACCGAGCCGGGATTGACGATCCACATCCCGTTTTCAAAGGTGCAAAGCGCCTCATGGGTATGGCCAAAACAGAGCAGATGGGCCCCTGCCTCCCGGGCAGCGCGTACCGCCAGACCTATGCCCATCTTTACATGGTAGGCGTGTCCGTGGGTCATCAGGATCCTGCATCCGTCCAGCGTAAAGATCCGCTCCTCCGGCAGGTCGGGCCGCCGGCCGTCGCAGTTGCCCGGTACATAGGTCACCGGGATCTGCGGAAAGGCCCGAGCCAGGTCCTCCGCATCCCGGGCCATGTCACCCAGGTGGAGGATGCGGTCAGGACTCTCCAGCCGCACCACGTCCGCCATATTGGCCACATTTCCATGGGAATCGGAAAAAATCAGCAGTTTCATAGCATCACCTTTGGGGCGTTGGCACATATAATGAAATGAACGCCACTATATATTAGGGATGGAGTTGATGGTATGGATCCAAAGCAGACCGACCCTACCGCCCTGTTGGCCCGCAACCGAGCCAAGCTGGAGCAGGCGGTCCGTTCTCCGGACGCCCAGCGGCTGATGGAGCTGCTCAATCAGAACGCCGGCAGCAGGCTGAAAGGGGCCGCCGCTGCCGCTGCCCGCGGAGATACCGGGGACCTGGCCGCCATGGTGCGCCAGCTCATGGAGAGCAAGGAGGGGGCACAGCTCATTCAGAGACTCAGCCAAACCGCGCCGAAAGAACCATAGTGTAGGGCAAGGAGGGATAACGGATGGCCCAGCTGGAGGAACAACTGAACCAGATCCTGGGCGATCCCCAGGCCATGGAGCAGATCATGTCCCTGGCCCAGTCCCTCTCCGGCAGCCGGGAGTCTCCGCCGCCGGACCAGTCGTCCCCAGGCGAGACGGAGGCTCCACCGGAGGGTGGGACGGCTGTCCCCTCCCCCCTGTCTGCACTGGCGGACCTGGACCCCCGGCTGCTGCGGATGGGGATGACCCTGTTGTCGGAGTACTCCGCCCAGGATGACAAAAAGGCCGCGCTGCTGTCCGCACTCAAGCCCTTTTTAAAGCCGGAGCGCCAGGAGAAAATAGATCAGGCCGTCCGCATCGCCCGGCTCACCCGTGTGGTCCGGGCGGCGTTCAGCCTGTTCCGTGACCGTGGAGAGGAGGAGGACGATGTATAACCGCTACATCCCCAACGGCGCCTCCTATACCAGGATCCCTCAGGATGACACCCCGCCGCCGCCGGAAGAGAATCGCCCCCCAAAAGCGGGGGGCAAGGCCAAGGGAGGGATCCTGGACGGCCTGCTGAAACAGCTGAAGCTGGATCAGCTGGACACCGGAGATGTACTTCTGTTACTTATTCTCCTCTTTCTCCTTTTAGATGGAGATGACATGGAGCTGGTCATCACGCTGGCCCTGGTGCTGCTGCTGGGGCTGAGTTAAACTCAGTCCCCCGCCGCAACGGTATGAAGTACCGTGCCGTTGGGCAGCGAGAAGGCGGCCTCCGCCGGGACGGGCTGCTCTACCGTAAAAGCGCTCATCTGGTAGATGACCTGACCCTCCAGACGGGTCTCGGCGCAGGCCAGCAAACCGCTGTCCACTGAGATCCAGTAGTCCTCCACATACCCCCGGCTGTCCGGTACGGTCTCTACGTGGATACAGGCCACGCCCTCCTTATCCTCATACCCGGCAGAGGCGATATCGGCCTTATCCAGCTCCAACACATCCTCATAGGTGGGGATCCGCTGGCCTTCCAGATCGGCAGAATCCCGGTCGGCCTCCCCGCTGAGCACCCGGCTGCTCCCCTCGTACCACAGCCAAAATGTTCCGCCCCCCACAATGGAGTGACGGACGGTGCCGCCGGGCAGGGTGGCAGTGGTGTGGGTCCAGCCGTCATCCACCCAAACTACAGCGCGGGTAAGGCCGCTCTGGCCCTCACCCCAGAAATCCTGAATGGTGACCTCCCGGCCATAGCTCTCCGGGCGGGAGAGAGTGCGCTCGATCACATGCTGAACCGTCTCCGGCGTAACCTCCACCCAGACATACCCGTCCTCACCGGTGGGACCGGCGCTCTGGCTGGCCTCCGGGGTGGGCAGCTGGATCTTAGCGGTGTCGGGCGCAAAAAGGCCCAGGCCAAAGCTGGAAAGTATGGCGACTGCAATAACGATGCCGGTAAGCACCACCAGAATATTCCGATTGCGCCGCTCCATACACTTCCCTCCTTCAGGCCATACGGGCCAAAGCTCTTTTTGTCTGCTTGGGGCGAATGGATCGCCCCGGCATCAGGGTTTTGCCAAAGGCAAAACCCTTGCTATCGCCGACGCCATTGGGTCCAGTACCCAATCACGCGCCAAAGCACTCCGGCTTGTCCGCCCGCAGGCCAAACTGCCATTCGATAGCGTCGGCGATGCGGCGGCAGGCATAGCCGTCGCCATAGGGGTTCACGGCGTGGGCCATGGCGTGATAGGCCTCTTCATCGGTGAGCAGTTCAGCGGCCAGGCGGAAGATGGTATCCTCCTCGGTGCCCGCGATCTTCACTGTGCCCGCCTCCACGGCCTCAGGCCGCTCAGTCTCCCGCCGCAGGACAAGCACAGGCCGGCCCAAAGCGGGGGCCTCCTCCTGCAAGCCGCCGGAATCGGTCATCACCAGATAAGACCGGGCCATCAGGTTGTGCATCTCCTCCACGTCCAGCGGGTCGATGAGATGAATGCGGTCGTGTCCGGACAGGTATTTTCCAGCAGCCTCCCGCACCACGGGAGACAGGTGGACCGGGTACACCAGTTCCACATCAGGAAAAGCATCGGCCACCCGGCGGAGGGCGGTCATGATATTGGCCATGGGCTGGCCGTAATTTTCCCGCCGATGGCAGGTGACCAGAATGACCTTTTTCTGTTCGTAGTCCAGTTCATTCAACAGGTCGGTCGCAAAGTGATAATCCTTTACAACTGTTGTCTTGAGCGCATCAATGACGGTATTACCGGTGATAAACACTCCATCGCTGATATCCTCTCGAGCCAGGTTGGCCACATTGGCGCGGGTGGGACAAAAATGCAGGTCGGCGATATCGCCCACCAGCTTGCGGTTCATCTCCTCCGGGAAGGGGGAGTATTTATCCCAGGTCCGCAGCCCGGCCTCCACATGACCCACCTTGATCTGGTGGTAAAAAGCAGCCAGAGCCCCGGCAAAGGTGGTGGAGGTGTCGCCGTGGACCAGCACCAGGTCCGGTTTGGCCTGCTCCAGCACCTCCTCCATACCCAGCAGGCACTTGGTGGTAATGGTGGACAGGGTCTGCCGGGGCTCCATGATGTTCAGATCATAGTCCGGCTTCAAGTCAAAGATATCCAGCACGGCGTCCAGCATCTGTCGATGCTGGGCCGTGACGCAGCAGATGGAGGTGATGTTGGGACGGCGCTGGAGCTCCCGCACCAGGGGCGCCATTTTGATGGCCTCCGGCCTTGTGCCGAAGATGGTCATAACGCGGATCTGTCTCATGACTGCTCCTCCTCTGTCCCCTGGTTCTCCTCCGGGCCCTTCTCCTGTTCCCGGCGGTTATTGCTCATGAAAATACGTCCGGCGATGGCGCCGGCAAAGCACAGCGCCATCATCAGCAGCATGGCCTTCACCGGTCCGCTGGTCGTGAGCACCACAGCGGACAGGCCCAGGATGGCGCTGATGATATAGAGCACCGCCACCGCCTGCTTCTGATTGAAGCCCATGTCGATGAGCCGGTGGTGCACATGGCTCCGGTCAGCGTGCATGGGGCTCTGCCCGTGGGCAATGCGGCGGATAAAGGCAAAGGCCGTGTCAAAAATGGGCAGGCCCAGCATCAGGAACGGCACCGCAAAGGAGATGACGGTATAAAACTTGAACAGCCCCTGCACCGACACCACGGCCAGGATATAACCCAGGAAGGTAGAGCCGGTGTCTCCCATGAAGATCTTGGCCGGGTTCATGTTATAGGGCAGAAATCCGATGCAGCCGCCGGCCAGGGCGGCCATAAGGATGGCCACATCCCCCTCGCTCACCACCAGGGCGATGACCAGCAGAGTCATGGAGCTGATGGTGGACACGCCGCAGGCCAGGCCGTCCAGCCCGTCGATGAGGTTGACGGCGTTGGTGATCGCCACGATCCACAGCACGGTCACCGGGATGGACAGCCATCCCAGGTCCCAGTAGAGGTCAGAGGAAAAGACATTGGGGTTGGACAGGGTCTGGATGACGTTTCCGGAGAACACCGCCACCAGAGCGGCGCCGATCTGGATGACAAATTTCAGCTTGGCGCCCAAACTGTAGATATCATCAAAAATACCCAGCACCACAATGATAGTGGCGCCCAGCAGCATGCCGCGCATCTGGGGAGTGAGCTCCAGAAAGAGCAGCACGCTGAGCAGAAAGCCCAGGAAAATGGCAAGGCCTCCCATCCGGGGAATGGGGTGGTCGTGCATCCGGCGGTTGTCCTTGGGCACGTCCACCGCGCCCATCTTAAAGGCCAGACTCTTGACCACCGGGGTGGCCACCAGCGCCACCAGAAGGGCCACCACCAGAGCAGCCGCCACCATCCCCATCAGGGGAAGCTCGGAATTGATTGGCATAGGAAAGATGCTCCTTTTATATCAGCGGGGCAGGAAGCCCACTTTTTTCTGGACCTTGCGCAGGGTCCGCTGGGCCACTGCGGCGGCCTTCTCGGCCCCGGCCCGGTACAGGCTCTCCAGATAGGCCTTGTCGTTCAGCAGGCGCACCGCTTCCTCCCGGATGGGACGGAACAGCTCAACCACGGCCTCGCCCACGGCGGGCTTGAAGGCGCCGTATCCCTTGCCCTCAAACTCCACCTCGATCTGCTCATAGGTCCTGCCGGTAATGGCGGCATAGATATCGATGAGGGTAGCCACGCCGGGCTTGGCGGCCCGGTCATAGCGGACGCAGCGCTCGGTGTCGCTGTCAGTAATGGCCCGCTTGAACTTACGCATAATGTCCTCAGGGCTGTCCATCAGATAGACGCACCCCTCAGGAATGGACTTGCTCATCTTATTTTCCGGCTGGTTCAGGCTCATGATCCGGGCCCCTACCTTGGGGATATAGGCGTCCGGCATGGTAAACACATCGCCGTATACGCCATTGAATCGCTGCACGATATTGCGGGCCAGCTCCACATGCTGCTTCTGGTCCTCGCCCACCGGCACCAGATCGGTCTGATAGAGCAGGATATCCGCTGCCATCAGGGCAGGATAGGTAAACAGGCCCGCATTGACATTATCGGCATGCTTGGCAGACTTGTCCTTGAACTGGGTCATGCGGGACAGCTCGCCGAACATGGTGTAGCAGTTAAGGACCCAGGCCAACTCTGCATGGGCAGGCACATGGGACTGGACGAAGAGAATGGACTTCTCCGGGTCTACACCACAGGCTACCAGCTGGGCAAAGAGCTCCAGCGTCTGGCGGCGGAGGGCAGCGGGGTCCTGCCGCACCGTGATGGCATGTTCATCCACCACGCAGTAGACACAGTTATATTCATCCTGCAGCGCCACCCAGTTGCGCAGCGCGCCCAGGTAGTTGCCCAAGTGGATCGCACCGCTGGGCTGGATGCCGCTGAAAATGACTTTTTTATTCTTTTCCATAACAGGTTCACACCCTTGCTGAGAGATTTCTGTATAGTTGACGCTATAATACCACATTTCCCTTCTGTTGACAAGAATAAGAGGGGCGCACTATTGACAATTCTGGGGCGGAAAAGGTAGAATAAAAGTTACGATTTGACGCCCGCTTTCCGGGTATATTTAAAGTACGGAGGGATCTGTCATGGATCTGAACTGGTTTGAGGAACTGGAGGCGCGCATCCCCCACGACGGTGTGCGCACCCGTTTTGCCCCTTCCCCCACAGGGTATATGCACGTAGGTAATCTGCGCACCGCCCTGTACACCTGGCTCATCGCCCGCCATAGCGGCGGTAAATTCATCCTGCGCATTGAGGATACCGACCAGGGCCGTCTTGTAGAAGGCGCCACCGAGGTCATTTACAACACCCTGCGCAAGTGCGGACTGACCTGGGACGAGGGCCCCGACCTGGGCGGCCCGGTAGGTCCCTACATCCAGACTCAGCGCCGGGACCTGTACGGTAAGTTTGCCGAGCTGCTGGTAGAAAAGGGCCACGCCTACTACTGCTTCTGTGAAAAGACCGAGTCCGAGGAGGACTCCGGCGATTTTGACCGTGCCGCCGACCCCTGCCGGGACATGAGCCTGGAGGATGCAAAGGCCAGAGTGGCCGCCGGCGAGCCCTACGTCATCCGCCAGCGCATCCCAGCTGAAGGCACCACCACCTTCTCCGACGCCGTGTTCGGCGACATCACCGTGGAGAACAAGACTCTGGACGACCAGGTGCTCATGAAGCGGGACGGCCTGCCCACCTACAATTTCGCCAACGTCATCGACGACCACCTGATGGGCATCACCCATGTGGTCCGCGGCTCCGAGTACCTGTCCTCCGCCCCCAAGTACAACCTGCTGTACCAGGGCTTTGGCTGGGATGTGCCCACCTATATCCACTGCTCCCCCGTCATGCGGGACCAGCACAACAAGATGTCCAAACGTAAGGGCGACCCCTCCTACGAGGACCTGCTGGCCATGGGCTACCTGTCTGAGGCGGTGGTGAATTATGTCACTCTGCTAGGCTGGTCTCCCAAGGGCGAGTACGCCGAGCGGGAATTCTTTACCCTCAGCGAACTGGCGGATATCTTTGATATCGGCGGTATCTCCAAGTCCCCCGCCATCTTCGACATTGAGAAGCTGAAATATTTTAACGCCAACTATCTCCGCGCCCTCTCCCCCGAGGCCTTCTATGAGGGCGCCGAGCCCTATCTGAAGCAGGCCGTCAAGACCCCTGGCATCGACCTGAAGCTCATTGCGCCCCTGGTGCAGCCCCGTTGTGACACCTGGCTGGATATCGCCCCCCAGGTCGACTTCTTCGACGCTCTGCCGGAGTATTCCAACGAGCTGTACTGCCACAAGAAGATGAAGACCAATGAGGAGAACTCCCTGGAGGCCCTGGAGCAGGTGCTGCCTGTGCTGGAGAGCCTGCCCGAGTGGACCTACGACGCTATCCACGACGCCCTCATCGGTCTGGCCCAGAAGCTGGAGCTGAAGAATGGCCGCATCATGTGGCCGGTGCGCACTGCCCTGTCCGGCAAGGCCGTGACCCCCGGCGGCGCGGTGGAGCTGTGCCACATTCTGGGCCAGCAGGAGACCATCAGCCGTATCCGCCACGGCATGGAGCAGCTCAAGGGCTGATTCCCTGTAAGCTGATGCTAAGTGCCCCTCCGCCATTCTAAAGAATGGCGGAGGGGCACTTTCTATTCTCTGATTGTCCCAAATTTACCTCCCTGTTACCAGATAAAAGCACTGTATTACCAGCTAACAGGTAGAATGCAAAGTTTGGAACGAATGGTTTTGTGCAGAATCATTGACAAAGATTTAACAATATGCCATAATAGGGACCGTCACTTCGTTAAATATTTAACGAGTAAATTCATGAGACTTATGGAGGTACTTGCCATGTCCCGCTTTACCCTTCCCAGAGATATTTTTTATGGCCCCAACGCCCTGGAGAACCTGAAAAACCTGACCGGTACCCGCGCTGTACTGGTGCTGGGCGGCGGCTCCATGAAGCGTTTTGGCTTTGTGGACAAGGCCGTGTCCTACCTGAAAGAGGCCGGCATCGAGACCAGGCTCATTGAAAACGTGGAGCCCGATCCCTCCGTGGAGACCGTCATGAGCGGCGCCGCCGTTATGCGTGAGTTCCAGCCCGACTGGATCATTTCCATGGGCGGCGGCTCCCCCATCGACGCCGCCAAGGCCATGTGGGCGTTCTACGAGTATCCCGAGACCACCTTCGAGGACCTCATCACCCCCTTCTCCTTCCCCGAGCTGCGGCAGAAGGCCAGGTTCTGCGCCATCCCCTCCACCTCCGGCACCGCCACTGAGGTCACTGCCTTCTCCGTCATCACCGACTATCAGAAGGGCATTAAATATCCCCTGGCTGACTTCAACATCACCCCCGATGTGGCCATCATCGACCCCGCCCTGGCGGAAACCATGCCCCCCAAGCTGGTGGCCCACACCGGCATGGATGCTCTCACCCACGCCATCGAGGCCTATGTGTCCACCCTGCACACGGTATTTACCGATCCTCTGGCCCTCAAGGCCATCGACATCGTGAACCAGGATCTGATCCCCTCCTTCAACGGCGATATGTCCTGCCGCGAGGAGATGCACTACGGTCAGTGCCTGGCCGGCATGGCTTTCTCCAACGCCCTGCTGGGCATTGTCCACTCCATGGCCCACAAGACGGGCGCAGCCTTCTCCACCGGCCATATCACCCACGGTCTGGCTAACGCCATGTACCTGCCCTACGTCATCGCCTATAATGCAAAAGCCCCCGGCGTGGCGGAGCGCTATGCTGACATCGCAAAGACCATGGGCATTACCGGCACCGTGGAGGAGTGCGTGGCTGGTCTGCGGGCCAAGATCCGCTCCATGAACGATGTCATGGGCATCCCCAACACCCTGAAGGACTTCGGCATCATCGAGGACGAGTTCAAGGAAAAGCTGGAGACCATCGCCGCCAACGCCGTGGGCGATGCCTGCACCGGCTCCAACCCCCGTCCCATCGATCCCGCCACCATGGCCAAGCTCTTTACCTGCATCTACTACGGCGCCGAGGTCGACTTCTGATTTGAGTACTTCTTCCTCCATTTTCTTCCTAAGAGCCGAAAGGGGCGCAGTCTAATGACTGCGCCCCTTTCGGCTCTTGTGGCTTGTCGAAAAGGTCTTTTCGACAAGCTGTTGGATATTTGATGAAACGTGAAAGACAACCCCGACGGTTTCCTTCCACACGATTTTTCCTCCGAAACAGTCAGAGCATGGGTTCAGCAGGGCTCCAGCTCTTTCAAATAGAAGTAATGTCCGTACTCCCCGACAGCGGGCTCCACTGCGCCGAAGCGGCGGTAGCCCATTTTCTCATAGAAGCCGGGGGCCTGAAAGCCGAAGGTATTCAGCTCCAGCCGTCTGGCGCCCTGAGCCACAGCATTCTGCTCCAGCTGCTCCAGGATACAGGCTCCCAGGCCGGTCCCCCGGTGGCTCTCCGCCACCCACAGCACATCCAGCAGGACAAGTTCCCCCATGCGGAAGGCCTCGCAGCCGCCGATGATGCATCCGCAGGCATCCTCCGCCACCATGGAGAGGTCCGCCGTATCTGGTACAAAGGTGCGGTTATAGGCCCGCAGTCCGTCGTGCACCATCTCTCCGCCCAGTTCTCCCGCCGGCTTGATGATGTACTGCTCCATGTTTCTCAATCCTCCATATCAAAGGGCGGCAGATCCCGGCTCTGGGGAATGGCGTCCCCCTCGAACTCCAATTCGTCGGGAACAGGCTCCGGCGCACCGGCAGCCATGTCCTGCTTGAACTGCATCTCCTGCCACTGCTCCTTGGTGATAAGCACCTGACGGGGCTTGGAACCCTCAAAGGGGCCCACCACGCCCTTCTCCTCCATCTGGTCCACCAGACGGGCGGCCCTGGAATAGCCCAGCTTCAGCCGCCGCTGGAGCATGGACACGGAGGCCATGCCGGTCTCCACCACCACCTCGATGGCGGAGGGCAGCAGCTCGTCGTAATCGTCGCCAACGTCCTCGGGAGCGGAGCCGCCCACGCCCTTGCTCCCCTTCTCCTTCTCGGCGGCGTGCTTCTCGATATCGTGCATGATCTCCTGGTCGTACTCGGCTCCGCCGCTGTTCTGCTTGATGAAGCCCACCACGGCAGCCACCTCCTCGTCGGAGATGAGGCAGCCTTGGACCCGCTGGGGCTTTCCGGAGCCAAGCGGGAAGTACAGCATATCGCCCCGGCCCACCAGTTTCTCCGCACCGGTGGTGTCCAGGATGATGCGGGATTCCAGCGAGGACGCCACGGCAAAGGCGATCCGGCTGGGGATATTGGCCTTCATCAGGCCGGTGATCACGTCAGCGGAGGGTCGCTGGGTGGCGATGATCAGATGCATACCGGCGGCACGACCCATCTGCGCCACCCGGCAGATGGACTCTTCCACCTCTTTGGCCGCCACCAGCATCAGATCGGCCAGCTCGTCGATGACCACTACGATCTGGGGCATCTTCTCCATGTCCTCGCTTTTGGCCGCGTGAGCATTATAGGAAGCCAGGTCACGGACGCCGATCTCGGAAAAGGCCCGGTACCGCTTCATCATCTCCACCACCGCCCACTGGAGGGCGCCGGCCGCCTTCTTGGGGTCGGTGACCACCGGGATGAGCAGATGGGGAATGCCGTTATAGATACCCAGCTCCACCATCTTGGGGTCCACCATGATGAGGCGGACTTCCTCCGGGGTGGATTTATAGAGCAGGGAAATAATGAGCGAGTTGGTGCACACCGACTTACCGGAACCGGTAGTACCGGCGATCAGCAGATGGGGCAGCTTGGCGATGTTGCCCACGATATTGTTGCCGCCGATGTCCTTGCCCACGGCAAAGGACACCTTGGAGGGGTTGTCCCTGAACTCTCTGGAGTCGATGACATCGTGAATATAGACCGGGGACACCAGGCGGTTGGGCACCTCGATACCCACAGTGGAGATCTGGTTGGGGATGGGTGCGATACGCACGCCGGTGGCCCCCAGGGCCAGGGCGATGTCGTCGGCCAGATTGGTCAGCTTGTTGAGCCGCACTCCCTGGTCCAGCTCCAGCTCATACCGGGTCACCGACGGACCGCGGGTCACATTGGAGATGCTGGCGTCGATGCCGAAGGAATGGAGGGTATCGCTGAGTCTGGCCTGATTGGCCCGCAGCTCTCCCGCCACGTCGGAGGTGGACACCCCCTCCCCCTCGGTCAGCAGGGATACCGGGGGATACTGATAGACGGCAGGCTCCTCCCCCAGACTGCGGGCGATATCCTGGGCCACCTCCGCGGCGGCCTGGGCGGTCTCCTCCCGCTGTTTGGCCTTGCTGGGCGGCGCAGGCGGTACCGCGGGCTCACGCTGGATCTCGGGCACCGGCTGGGGTACAGCCTGAGGTTCCTCTACGGATACCGCAGGCTCGGCCACCGGTTCGGCAGGCAGCGCCACCGGTTCGGCAAACGGCAGCGCTTCCTCCACCGGTCCCTCTGCGACGGGCGCCGCAGCAGCCCCGGCCAGCACCTGATCCGGCGTGGGCACCGAGGGTTTGCGGTTGAAGAAATGAGCTTTCTTCTCGATGGGCTTCTCCTCCCGCTTCTTTCCCACCAGGGGCCCGTCATCCACGGGGATGTCGATCTGCGGCGGCTGCTTCCGGCTCTCACGCACCGGCTCGGCCCGGCGCTGTGGGCGCGGCTCCGGCAGCGCCTGCTCTTCGTACTCCGCCCTGGGGCGGCTGCGCAGATGATCGGCCACCTCGGCGGGCGAGATCCGGAAGGTCACCATCACCAGCACCCCGGCCAGCAGCACGAAAATGATCCCCGCGCCGATCTTACTGAACACAGCGGTAAGGCCCAGCGCCGCCAGACCGCTGACCACGCCGCCGCTGGCCAGCGCCTCCCCCTGGGTCCACAGCAGCTTGACCAACGCTCCATTCCATGCATACTCGCCACGGGCCAGGATCAGATGAAAGAACCCGCCGGCCAACACCGGCAGCAGCAGGGCGCACCACACCCGCAGCTGTACCGGACGGCCCCGGTGGAACAGCAGGATGCCGCTGGTCACCAGCAGCATCGGCGGCAGCAACAGGAACCCATAGCCAATGAGTCCCTTTACCAGTCCGCAGAAAAAGTCGATGAAAATGGCCTGGACATGGAAGTAGCCCAGGGCGGCAAAAATGGCCAGCAGCAGACACACCACCGCCCCCACCTCCCGCCGGACCGGGCGGGGGGCGGGCTTTTTGCTGCTGGTGGTGCGTTTGGAAGAGGAGGTCCGGCTGGAGGGCGCGGCCCGTTTCCCACCGGTACTTTTCTTCTTTGCTGTGGCCATGGTATCAAATCCTTTCAGGGTCGGTTTTCCCACCCCCGGGGTGGGTCTGTTGCACTATGTACCGTTACATGATCACGGTCTTGACGATGCCGGCGATGAGGCTGCCCAGGCCCACCACCCAGCAGTAGTAGGCAAACTTGCCGAACTTGCCCTTGTCAGACAGCATTTTGACCAGCCGGATGGCAAAGTAACCCACCACAGCGGCCACAACAACGCCCACCAGATACATGGGCAGCTCGGCCATATTGATGCCGCTCTCCACCGCATCCTTCAGCTCCAAAATATTGGCGCCCACGATGGCGGGCATGGACATCAGGAAGGAGAATCGTACCGCGAAGGACCGGTCAAAGCCCCGCATCATGCCCACAGAGATGGTGGTGCCGGACCGGGACAGGCCGGGGATCACCGCCAGCGCCTGGCCACAGCCTACGATGAGCGCATCCGCCACGGTGGCGTTTTTCGCCGTTTTGCGCCCCTGGGCCATCCGGTCTGAGAAGAACAGGATACAGCCGGTGGCCAGCAGGGCAAGGGACACCATAATGGAGTTGGAGAAGATGGCGTTCACGGCATCCTTCAGAAATACCATTACGAACAGGGGCAGGGTGGCAATGATAATAAGCATCACCATCCGCCGGGCGGGCGGCGGCGGAGCCCCGTTGTCCTTCCCCGCCAGGGCGGCGATACCCAGGAAGAACTCCCGGATCATTTCCACTACATCCCGCCAGTAGACGATGAGCACCGAGATCAGGGTACCGAAGTGGAGCAGAACGGTAAACAGCATGTACTCCGACTCCACGTCCCTCATCCCGAAAAACTGCTGGAACAGGGCCAGGTGGCCGGAGCTGGAGATAGGCAGAAACTCCGCCACACCCTGAATGATTCCCATGAGGATGGCCATCAAATAGCTCAAATCAAATCCCTCCGTTTGGATCATTGGGGACCGCCGCCCCTATCGGGCGGGCCGATCCCGCTGAACAATATGGCTGACCGGCTCTGGTCTCCCATGCCGGCCCTGCCCCAACGCGGGGCGTACATAATATCATACCATATCTCCCCTTACATTTCCATCCCTCTTTTCAAAACCACGCAGGTCCGGCTGCCCCCCGCAGGCAAAAGCGCCCCCTGATGCGGTCCTACCTTCCCGCATCAGGGGGCGCCTGTTCTCACTTCCGGTCCCGCGCTGCGGGCCGGACGGTATTCATCGCCTGTCTATCAGGCCTCAAAGACTGCCTTCATGCCCTTGTAGGTCATATAGCAGTCCAGCTTGGACACAGTCTCAAAGGGAGCATGCATGCTCAGTACAGGCACACCGGCATCGATGGTGTCAATATCCCGCTCGGCCATGAAGCAGGCCACCGTACCGCCGCCGCCGGCGTCGATCTTGCCCAGTTCAGCCATCTGCCACACCACGCCGGCATTGTCCAGCACCTTGCGGGTGTAGGCCACCACCTCGGCGGAGGCGTCGGAAGCGCCGGACTTGCCCCGGGCGCCGGTGTACTTGCACAGGCCCATGCCGTAGTTGACCCGGGCGCTGTTGCGCTTCTCGTACACCTCGGCGAAGTTGGGGTCATAGGCGGCAGTCACGTCGGCGGACAGGCAGAAGGACTTCTCATAGCAGGCCTTCAGGGGCACCCGCTGGCTGTCGCACAGGTCGCTCATAAAGGTATCAAAGGCGGCGGACTCCATGCCGGACACGCCCACGGAGCCGATCTCCTCCTTGTCGGCCAGCATGCACACGGCGGTGCGGGCCGGGGTGCCCAGGGTAAACAGGGCGGCCAGGGCGGCGAAGCTGCACACCCGGTCGTCGTGGCCGTAGGCGCCGATGAGGGAGCGGTCAAAGCCGATGTCCATGGCCTTGAAGGCGGGCACGGCAGACAGCTCGGCGGAGATGAAGTCCTCCTCCAGGATGCCGTACTTCTGGTTCAGCAGATCCATGACGGCCAGCTTGACCCGGTCCGCGCCCTCGTCGCCGGCAAAGGGCCGGCTGCCGATGAGCAGATTCAGGCTCTCGCCGGGGATGGCCTCGCCCAGGGGCTTCTTGGACTGCTCGGCTCCCAGGTGGGGCAGCAGGTCGTCGATGGTGAAGCGGGGCTCGTCAGCGCCCACGCCCAGAGCCACCTTCACGGTGGAGCCGTCCTTCAGGGCGATAACGCCGTGGAGCTCCAGAGGAATGGTGACCCACTGATACTTGCGGATGCCGCCGTAATAGTGGGTCTTGAAGAAGGCCAGCTCGGAATCCTCGTAGAGGGGATTGGGCTTCAGGTCCAGGCGGGGGGCGTCGATGTGGGCGGCGCCGATGTTCACGCCCTCGCTGAGGGACTTGCTGCCGATGACAGCCAGCATGATGGCTTTGCCCCGGTTGGAGCGATACACCTTGTCGCCGGGGTTGAGGGTCATGCCCCGGGTAAAGGGCTTGAAGCCGTGGTACTCGGCCAGGCGGATGGTCTCATCCACGCACTCACGCTCGGTCTTGCCAGCGTCCAGGAACCGTTTGTAATCCTCGCAATATGCGTTCAGATCCGCCTCCTCCGCAGCAGGCAGGCGGTCATAGCCGTTCTTGGGCTGATAGAGCAGGGCCTCCCGCCGCAGCTCACCAGGGGTCTTTTGCTTCTCTTCCATGTGCGTTTCCTCCTGTATCTAAACTTTTACCGGATCAACGATCGAAACAGAGTCCGGGCCCGCTCGCCGAATTCCTCCGCCGAGCCCTCCCCGTTCTCCAGAATGTGGGTACAGTGGGCCCGGAAAAATCCGTCCCCCTGCTGGGCTTCCACCCGCTTGCGGGCGTACGCCTCCGAAATGCCCTCCCGGGCCATGATGCGGCGGACCCGCAGCTCCTTGGGAGCCAGGACTCCCACCACTGCGGAGCAAGTCTCCCCCACGCCACTCTCAATGAGAGCGATGGCATCAATCGCCACAGCGGGCCGTCCTTCGGACTCCGCCTGGGCCGCCTGCCGGTCGATCTCGTCAATGATAAACCGGTGGGTGATGGCGTTCAGGTCGGTCAGCGCGGCCGGGTCGGCAAATACCACGTTGCCCAGGGCCTTTCGGTCCACCCTCCCCGCCCCATCCAGAATGGCGGGGCCAAACCGGGTCGTGAGAGTCTCCCGCATGGGAGCGCTGTTTTCCAATAGATCATGGTACACCCGGTCGGCGTCGATGATATGGACGCCCAGCTCCTTCAGCGCCTGGAGCGCCGTGGTCTTACCCGCCCCGGTGGGGCCGGTGATTCCAATGCGGATCATGGCTCTCGCCTCCAGCTGCTAGTATACCATGGCTGCAAGCCGCCTTTAGGGCGGCTCCAAACAGCCTAACTGTTTAGCCTGCGGTTATTATACCACATTATCGGTGTGGTGTGTGAGCGATTTGTAAATTGTATCTCCCCGGTCAGGCCGACGGCGGCGGACCGTCCTCCGCACGGATGATGTGGAACCCGGCGGCCTTGTTGAGCCGGTTGGCCACCGCCAGCCCGATCCCGGTGGCGTCGGGACACTGGGCCCAGATGTGGGTGACATCCGTGCCGTCAAACCACCGCAGGGCGTCAAACACCCGCCGGGCCTGCTCCGGCACGTCGGTACTGGGGCCAAGCTGCTCCACCGGATGGCCCTCAAACAGCGGGGCATACTCGTCAAAGCAGATCACCCCGTCCCCGGGGGCCAGATTGGCCCGAATGTACCGGGCCGCCGTCTCCGGCGCCCCCTGGACCACGGTGACCGGGGCCTTGGGCGCATAGTGGCGGTACTTCATGCCGGGTGCCCGGGGCTGTTCCCCCGCTCCCATGAGCCGGGTCACCGCCGGATCCACAGCCACCTCGCCCAACACCGACTCCAACTGTTCCAGCGTGATACCGCCGGGCCGCAGCAGCCGGGGCGGCTGCGCCGTCAGGTCGATGATGGTGGACTCCACCCCCACAGTACAGGGTCCTCCGTCCACAATGCCGTCGATCTTCCCATCCATGTCCTCCAGCATGTCCGCCATGTTGGTGGGGCTGGGCCGGCCCGACGTATTGCCCGAGGGAGCTGCCACCGGTACATCGGCGGCGGCGATGATGGCCCGGCAAACCGGGTGGGCCGGGCAGCGCATCCCCACCGTATCCAGCCCGGCGGTGACCGCGGCGGGCACGATGGACTTATGCTTCAGGATCATCGTCATAGGGCCGGGCCAAAAGCGCCGGGCCAAAGCATAGGCCGACTCCGGGATGTCCTCACAGTACCGCTCCAGCCAGTCAGCAGACGGGATGTGGAGGATCAGCGGATTATCCTGGGGCCTGCCCTTGGCCGTAAAGATACGGGCCACCGCCTGGCTGTCCAGGCCGTTGGCCCCCAGACCGTACACCGTCTCCGTGGGGATCCCCAGCAGACCGCCCCGGCGGAGGATGTCCGCCGCCTCCCCCACCTGCCGGTCATTCAAACGCAGGGTCTGCATACTCCCGCCCTGCTTTCTCAGAACCGCCGGCGGCGGCAGGGGCGGCTCTTCTGTACTACCGTCAGAATGCCCGCCGCCACCATCGTGGCGCCGGAGATGATGTGCAGGATACCAATGGCCTTTTTCATACCCGATCGTCTCCTTCGTTTATTCGTAGATGCCCACCGGCGTACCCGCCAGCTCAATGGTGGTGTCAGGGGCAAATTTGGCCTTCTGAAGATAGCCCTTCACGGTGAGGATCCCGTACTTGGGGTTTACCTTCTCGTCCTCCAGCTCCAGCTCCAGGTAGTCCGCTCCGGAGCCGGTGAGCCAGCCGTCGTCCTCCAGAATACCGGCCAGGTCGTCCCGCACCATATCCAGAGACAGGCCCTCCGGCAGTGAGTTGAAATGAATGATCAGTTCCATGGTCAGCGCTCCTTCTTTCAGGGCTCCGGGCCCTGTCCTGTTTATTCTGCCTGGCTGTGCTTCAGCCGCTCAGCCTGATCGGCGGTCACAAGTCCGTCGATGATCTCGTCCAGATCGCCGTTCATTACGTTTTCCAGCTTATACAGCGTCAGGCCGATGCGGTGGTCCGTGAGCCGTCCCTGGGGAAAATTATAGGTGCGGATGCGCTCGTTACGCATCCCGGTGCCCACCTGGCTGCGCCGCTCATCGGTGAGGGCCTGCTCCTGCTCCCGCACCTTCTCCTCGTACAGCCGGGCCCGCAGGATCTGCATGGCCTTGTCCCGATTCTGGAACTGGCTGCGCTCCTGCTGGCACTCCACCACCGTACCGGTGGGCTTATGGATGAGCCGCACAGCGGAGGAGGTCTTGTTGACGTGCTGTCCGCCGGCGCCGGAGGAGCGGAACACCTGCATCTCGATATCGGCGGGGTTGAGGGCAAAGTCCACCTCGTCCACCTCAGGCAGCACCGCCACGGTGGCGGTGGAGGTATGGATACGCCCGCCGGACTCGGTCTCAGGCACCCGCTGGACCCGGTGGACGCCGCTCTCAAATTTCAGACGGGAGTAGGCCCCGTCCCCTTCAATTGTAAAGCATATCTCCTTAACGCCTCCAAGCTCGGTCTCGTTGACCGAGTCCACCTCCACCTTCCAGCGCCGGCCGTCGGCGTACATGGAGTACATACGGAAAAGGGAGTGGGCAAACAGCGCCGCCTCCTCTCCGCCCACGCCGGCCCGGATCTCTACGATGACGTTCTTGTCATCATTGGGATCACGGGGCAGCAGCAGGATACGGATCTCGTCCTCCAGCCGGGCAAGCGCACCCTTGGCCTGCTGATACTCCTCCCGGGCCATCTCGCCCAGCTCCGGGTCCCCCATCAGCTCCTCCGCGTCCTTCAGATCCTGCTGGCAGCGGGTATAGGCCCGGAAGGCGGTGACCACCGGCTCCAGCTCCCGCTGTTCCTTGTTCAGCTTCGCCACCAGAGCCGGATCGTTGTAGGTCTCCCCCGCGCCCAGCTGGGCCTCGATGCTGGCAAAGCGCAGGTCCAGGGCGTTTAGTTTTTGCAGCATATCCAAATCATATCACCTGTCAAAGAAATAAGACTTGACCAGAGCAAGGGGCTCGCGAATGTACATTTTCAGTCGGGACGGCAGATGTGTGCTGGGGGCCGCCAGGGTGGACAGGGTACACTCCTCCTCCCACACCCGGCCCCACAGCATCCGCACCCGGGCCAGGTGGAAGCCGTTGGACACCACCACTATCTGGTCGGCGTCCACCCCCTCCTCCCGCAGCAGGCCGCGGGTGTAGCAGATGTTCTCCCAGGTGTTGTGGGACTTGTCCTCCAGCAGGATCTGCGCTCCATCCACCCCGTGGTCCGTCAAATAGTCGTACATGCACTGGGCCTCGCTCTGATGCTCGTCAGGCCCCTGGCCGCCGGACACCACAACGGTCAGGTCCGGGTGGTCCTCCAGATAGTCCAATGCCCTGTCCAGCCGGTCCTGGAGCAGGATGGACGGCCCCCAGGGCTCCACCTTGCAGCCCAGGATGACCATGACCTTGGGCTCCCCGGCGACGCTGTCCCGGGCGCCGGAGAGCACCACGCCCACCAGCGCCGTAAAGGCAAGGGCCAGCACCAGAACAGCAGCCAGCAGAGCCAGCAGCCAGGCCGGTCTCCGCCGGCCCCCATAAGGGCGGTAATACTGCTTTTTCCCTCTCATCCTCGGGCCTCTTCCAGTTCTGCCGCCAGGGTCTCCCAGTTCAGATACAGAGCGGCGATCTCGTCCTCCAAAGCCTTCTGCTCCTCATAGACCTTCTGGAGCTCCAGATAGTTGGAGGCCACCTCCTCGGCCCTCAGGGACAGCTCGTACTGTCTCTCCTCCGCCTTGGCCACCGCACGCTCCGCCGCCGCTACCTGCTTCTCCAGCTCCTTGGTGCCGCCGGGGCGGCGGGGCTTCTCCTTTTTGGGCTTCTCCGGCTCCACCTTCACCGGAGCGGCGGCCTGGCTCTTGGCCCGCTCCCGGGCGGCCCGGAACTCCTCAAAGGTGCCCTTGAAGTCGGTGATCTTTCCGTCCTCCAGCATCCAGATCCGGTTGGCAAACTGCTTGATGAAATAGCGGTCATGGGACACGAAGAGCAGATTGCCCTCGTAGTCGGCCACTGCGTCCTCGATCCACTCCCGGCTGGAGATATCCAAATGGTTGGTAGGCTCATCCAGGATGAGCAGATTGATCTGCTCATCCATCAGCATGCACAGCCGCAACCGGCTCTGCTCGCCGCCGGAGAGGGCGGACACCGGCTTGAATACATCCTCCCCCCGGAAGTTGAAGGCGGCCAACCGGTTGCGGGCAGTCTGGGTGGAGCAGTCCTGTTCGTAGATCATGGTGTCCACCAGGTTGCGCTCCGGGTGGGAGAAGTGAATGATCTGTGGCAGGTAGCCCACCTTTACAGTTGGCCCCATCTTTAGCTTTCCGGAGTCAGGCTCTTCCTCCTTCAGCAAAATCTTCAGCAGGGTGGATTTGCCGGTGCCGTTGTCTCCCAGCAGGGCGATGCGCTCGCCCCCCACCACCTCCAGATTGACGTGATCGAAAAGGGTGCGCCCGTCAAAGGACTTCTTCAGCTCCTTGATGGTGAGCACCTCGTCCCCGCGGAACTCCCGCTCCCCGAACTTCATGTCCAGGCGGCGCTCCTTGGTGGGCTTGTCGGTGGTACGCATCCGCTCGATGCGCTTCTCCATGGACTGAGCCCGCTTGAAGGTCTTGTCCATACCGGAGTATGCCCACACCCGAAGCTGCTCGGCCGCCTTCTCCAGCTGCTCGATCTTGGCCTGTTCCTTCTCGTACTGCTTCAGCTTCTCCTGATAGCGCCGCTCTTTCTCCACTACGTAGAAGGAGTAGTTGCCCTCATAGAACTCGGCCTTGCCGTCCTGGATCTCAATGACCCGCTTGACCACCCGGTCCAGAAACCAGCGGTCATGGGAGATGGCAAGGACAGTGCCCTTATACCGGTCCAGATACTCCTCCAGCCACTCGGTAGCCCGCAGGTCCAGGTGGTTGGTGGGCTCGTCCAGCAAGAGGATATCGGTGTCCTCCAGAATGAGCCGGGCCAGGTTCACCCGGGTCTTTTCGCCGCCGGACAGGGAGGAAAACAGCTGCTCCCGCATGTCCCGGGAAATCAGCAGGCCGTTGCACACCTTGTTCAGCTGGGTGGCGGTGTCATAGCCGCCCCCCGCCTCAAAGGACGTCATAAGGGCGTCGTACCGCCGCAGCAGGGCCGGGTCGCTGTCCTGGCCCATGCGCACCGTCAGCTTCTCCATCTCCCGCTCCATGTCCCGCAGCCGCTGAAAGGCGGTCTGGAGCACATCCTCTACCGTATAGGCGGGAGGATACACCGGGATCTGGGAGATGAGTCCCACCCCCTTGCCGGGGGCGATATGGACCTGGCCGTCGTCCCAGTCCAGCTCCCCGGTGAGGATCTTGAACAGGGTGGTCTTGCCGGCGCCGTTTTTGCCCAGCAGACCCACCCGCTCCCCCTGATCGATTTGGAACGTGAGCCCATCCAGTATTTTTTTGCCTACCTCGAACTCCTTGCTCAGGTTCGAGACGGAGATATCGATCATTGCTTGCCTCCAAATGGTGTGTGTGATACAATCGGTTGGAAGAAAACACCCCGGTCCGCCGGGGCCGCATCACAAGGAGGAGTTCTCTATGGACGCGATCCGCTGGGAAGGAAATACCCTTTACTTGCTTGACCAGACAAAGCTTCCGGTAGAGGAGACCTGGGTCCCCTATACCGATTACCGCCCGGTAGCCGACGCCATCCGCACCATGGTGGTACGGGGCGCGCCCGCCATCGGCGTTTCCGCCGCCTACGCCTACTGCCTGGCGGCCCTGGCCGGGGATGACCTGAATGAGGCCAGGTCCGTCCTGGCTGCCAGCCGCCCCACGGCGGTCAACCTGTTCTGGGCTCTGGAGCGAATGGCAAAAAAGTCGGAAGCCTGCGGCGGAGATTCGGAAGCGCTCATCGCCGAGGCGGTCGCCATTCATCAGGAGGATGTGGCTATGTGTAAGGCCATGGGCCTTTACGGCGCTGACCTGGTACCCGACCACGCCCGCATCCTCACCCACTGCAACGCCGGCGCTCTGGCTACCGGCGGCTACGGCACCGCGCTGGGGGTCATCCGAGCTGCCCACGAACAGGGTAAAGTGGATATGGTTTACGCCGATGAGACCCGCCCCCTGCTCCAGGGCGCCCGGCTCACCGCCTACGAGCTGGTGACCGACCACATCCCCGCCACCCTCATCGCCGACAACATGGCCGCCAGCCTGATGGCCAAGGGCAGGATCGACATGGTGGTGGTGGGCTGCGACCGGATGGCAGCCAACGGGGACTTTGCCAACAAGATCGGCACCTACTCGGTGGCGGTGAACGCCCGCCACCATGGGGTCCCCTTCTATGTGGCCCTCCCCTGCTCCACCATCGACCTGACCATCTCCGACGGGTCCGGCATCCCCATCGAGGAGCGGGACAAGGACGAGGTGCGCACCCTGTACGGCGTGCAGACCGCACCGGCAGCGGTGGAGGTATACAACCCCGCCTTTGACGTGACCCCCCACAGTCTGGTCACCGGCATCATCACCGAAAAAGGGGTCATCTACCCCCCCTTCAAGGAGAATCTGGGCCGGCTGTTTGGATAACGCCGGGCCAGGCAGACCGATGGGAGGGCCAGTTCTTGCCTAAGAACAGGCCGGATACAAAAGGTTCGCCCCGCAGGCCGCCGGGACATCCCGTCCGGCGGCCTGCTTTTTGTTATGCAAAAGCATAGCATAACTGCCACGTGCCACCTCCGGCGGCGCGGCATGGGATCCCAGCGCGCAGGCCGGGAACGGCCCACATACGCAAAAACTTCATGTGCACGTCTTTTGCCCTGTTTTTGGCGCGCCCCAGGCCCATGAAGTTTTACGCCTCTTTGGTGATGGAGAGCAGGTACTCCACCAGCTCCTCCAGGGCCATGCCCCGGGAGGCCTTCACCAGAATGGTCGCACTGGGCCGCACTACGCTGTCCAGCACCGGCTTTGCCTCCTCCTTGTCGGCGCAGTGCCAGCACACCGGCACCCCCGCCGCTCTGGCGGCGTCATAGATGTGCTGAGACAGCTCGCCTACCGCCACCAGGCAGTGGATGCCGGCCTTAGCCAGGTATTCTCCAATACCCGCGTGGAGGGCGGGGGCCAGGGGGCCCAGCTCAAACATATCGCCCAGCACGGCCACCTTGTACGCCCCCTTGGCGTTGGCAAGCACCTCTACCGCCGCCCGCATGGACTGGGGATTGGCGTTATAGGTGTCGTTGAGGATGGTGATATCGTCCCCCCGGGCCAGAATGTTCATCCGCATCTTGGTGGGGGCAAAGTGGAGCACCCCGTCCGCGATCTCCTGATCGGTCAGCCCAAAGTGCCGGCCCACCGCGACCGCCGTTAAGGTGGGATAGATCATATGGTCTCCCAGAGCGGGGATCTCCACCCGGAACGCTCCGTCAGGCGTTTCCACCTTACAGAAAATACGGCTTCTCCCGTCGCTGGACAGGTCCACCGCCCGGTAGTCCAGGCCCTCGCCGCCGCCCACCCGGATAAAGGGGTGGTCCAGCTTGCCGGGCAGAGTGTTCAGCAGCGGGTCGTCGCCGTTGATGATGGCGGGGGCCCCCGGCTTAGCGTAGTGGAAGATCTCGCTCTTGGCCTCCAGGATCTTTTCCCGGGATCCGAAGTGCTCAATGTGGGAATCGCCGATATTGGTCATCAGGACCATATCCGGCTCTACCAGGGCGGAGAGGTAATCGATCTCACCGGCGTGGTTCATACCCAGCTCCAGCACCGCGACCTGATGCTCCGGCTTGAGCCGCAGCAGGGTCATGGGCACGCCGATGTCGTTGTTCAGGTTCCCTTCGGTCTTGAGGACGTTGTACTTCTCCCCCAGGACCGCCGCCACCATGTCCTTGGTGGTGGTCTTGCCCACCGAACCGGTGATCGCCACCACGGGGATGGGGAACTTCTGCTTGTAGTACCTGGCCAGATCCCGCAAGGCCCGGTGGGTGGACTTTACCTTAATATAGAACTTGCCCGGCAGGTAGCTGTCCCGCTCCCGCTGGGTGAAGCAGCCCGCCGCGCCCCCCTCCAGGGCGGCGTTGATATAGGCGTGTCCGTCGAAGCGCTCCCCCACCAGGGGGATGAACAGGGAGCCGGGGTGGATGGTACGGCTGTCGGTCTCCACCCGGCTCACCGCGCGGTTCAAGTCTCCAAAGTCTCCCAGCAGGCTGCCGCCCACCGCTTCCATGATCTCTCCTATGGTCATCGGCTCCATGATGTTCTCTCCTTTGATCTCTCTCGTTCCCGGTCCGCTTGCCCTTACCGCCCCTGCTTCCTGGCCTCCAGAGAGGCGTTGACGATGCGGTGACAGAGCTGGTTATAGTCGATCCCCACTGCGGCCGCCTCCTGGGGCAGCAGACTGGTGGGCGTCATGCCGGGTAGGGTATTGATCTCCAAAAACCAGGGTTCCCCGTCGGCGGTGACGATAAAGTCGGCCCGGGAGTAGACGGACAGGCCCAGGGTCTCATACACCCGCAGGGCTGCGGAGCGCAGCTTCTCCTCCCACTCCGCAGGGATCTGTGCGGGACACACCTCCAGAGCGGCTCCGGGCTGATATTTGTTGGCGTAGTCGTAGAAGCCCTCTTTGGGGATGATCTCAATGGAGGGCAGGGCCTTCCCTTCCAGGATACCCACCTGGATCTCCCGGCCCTTGATGTACTCCTCCAGCACCGTGCGGCCGCCGGTACTCAGCCCGTCGGTGAGCGCCTTGCGCAGCTCGTCGGCGGTATGCGCGATGGAGACTCCGATGGAGGAGCCGCTGGCCACCGGTTTTACCACCAGGGGCAGCCGGGCATGCTCCACCAGGCCGTCGATGTCCTCCGCCGTGTATTCCACCGTTTTCCAGCCGGGGGTGTTCACCACATCCTCCACCATCCGCTTGGTCAGGTCCTTGTCCATGGCGATGGCGCTGGACAGGTAGCCCGCCCCGGTATAGGGGATACCCATCAGGTCGAAAGCGGCCTGCACCTTACCGTCCTCGCCGCAGGTGCCGTGGAGGGCCAGGAACACCACGTCTGCCATCTGGCACAGCTCCAGCACGCCGGGACCAAACATACTGCCGCTCTCACCGGGACGGCTGCGGCGGATGGCCTCCAGGTCAGGGGCCTCACGGCTGATCTTTTTAAAGGAATCGGGCACCGGCGCGTCAAAAAAAGACTCGTCCGCCCGGCCCTCCTCCAGGCCGAAAAACATATCGATGAGCCCCGCCCGGTGACCCAGGGTCCGCAGAGCCTCGGTCACCATGGTGCCGGTGGAGAGGGACACGTTCCGCTCCGGGGAGAGACCCCCGGCCAAAACCACGATCTTCATAACACACCTCAGTTGCCAATTTGATACGAATATCATACGCACTAGCAGTACATTATAGCACGCTTTCCCTTTATACTCAACTCCCTTTCGCGCTTCCGACCCGAATTCTTCCCTGTTTCCCCTCTTTTTTCCGCCGCACTTGACAAGGCCTCCCCGCTCCGCTACAGTAAAGACACCGGAGCACGCTTTCCGCTCCCGACAGGAGTGAACTACCATGAAGTATCCTTCCGATCCCACCTGACCATGCACTGTGACTCCAGGCGCTGGGTATCAGCGCCTGGTTGTTGTGCAATCAAACAGGAAGGATCGGATCTTTTATGTTCAAACGCAACTTGCGGTGTATGTATGCCATCGCCCTGCTCCAGGGCATGGTCTTTTACGGCCCCGTCGCCACCCTCTATCGGGAGGCACAGGGGGTATCCATCGCCCAGATCACCCTTATTGAGAGCATTTCCCTGGCTCTGTGCATCCTGCTGGAGGTGCCCTGGGGGATCCTGGCCGATAAGCTGGGCTATAAAAATACCATGGTGGCCTGCTGCTTTCTCTATTTTCTCTCCAAGCTGGTCTTTTGGCAGGCCGCCGATTTTGGCGGCTTCCTGCTGGAGCGGATCCTGCTCAGCGTGGTGACCGCCGGTCTGTCCGGCGTGGACAGCAGTATTTTGTATCTCTCCTGCGGCGGACAGGACAGCCAAAAGGTCTTTGGGCTGTATAACAGCCTTCAGACCGCCGGATTGCTGGCCGCCGCCCTCATCTTCTCCCTCTTTGTGGGGGACAATTACGCTCTGGCGGGCCTGCTTACCGTATTCAGCTACGGCGCCGCCGCCCTGTGCGCCCTGGGACTCACCGAGGTGAAGTCCCCCGCCCCCTTCTCCGCCAGGCTGACCCTGGACGTACTGCGCCAGACCCTGTCCGACCGGCGGCTGCTGCTCTTTCTCCTGGCCGGTGCGCTGCTCACCGAGGCCCACCAGACCATCACCACCTTTTTGAATCAGCTGCAATATACCCGGTGCGGCCTGCCCGATGAGGCCATCGGTCTGATCTACATCGCCGCCACGGTGGCGGGCATGGCGGGGATCTGCTCTGCCCGGCTCACCCGTTGGGCGGGAGCCCGCGGGGCTGCCCTTCTGTTCTACGGCGGCGGGATCCTGGCCTGTATCGTGCTGGCCCTCACCCTCTCCCCCCTGCCCTCCGTCTGCGCCATTCTGGGCCTGCGGCTGTGCAGCACTCTGTTCCAGCCCCTTTTCATGGACCTGCAAAACCGGCAGGTCGCCACCTCGCACCGGGCCACCGCGCTCAGCGTTCATGCCATGCTGATGGATGGGGTCGGGGTGGGCACCAATCTGGCCTTTGGGACATTGGCAGAGATCGGTCTGCCCTGCGCCTTTTGGTTCGGGGGTACGCTCTGCCTGTCCGGCCTGTTCCTTTTCTTTCTATGGTACAGACCGCGCCCACAGACATAAACGGAAAACGGCCGCCGTCGGCGGCCGTTTTTGTCTTCTTTTAAAACCAGCCTGTATCCCGGCTGTCCATCAGGTCCAGAGCGGCACACAGCAGTTGGGCCGCCTCCCCCCGGGTCAGAGTCCGGCCAAGAGAGGTCTCCTCCGGCAGCACACCACAGGTAGACAGGTTGGCCGCCGCCTGGGCCGCCCAGGCGGGTGCGTCCGCACCGGCGAATACATCGGCGTCCACATCCGTAACTGAGAATGTCCGGTCCAGCAGGACCGACGCCTCGGCGGCGGTGACCGGATCACCGGCCCGGAACACCACCCTGCCCGAACCGTCTGCCATCCCCTGCACCAATCCCCGTTTCAGAGCGGAGGACACATAGGGCTTGGCCCAGGTGGGGATGCTCTCATCGTCGGCAAAGCCGGTACGGGAGATCCCCTCCATGGACGACAGCCCAGCCGCGTTCATGGCCATGGTCACGAATTCTCCCCGGCTCACCGGGGCCTCCGGCTGGAAAAAATAGTTTTCCCCCATCTGAGCCCCCACGAAGATCCCCCGCTCCGCCAACCGGATGGCCGCTTTGTGGGCGGGGTGGCCGTTCAGGTCGGCATAGGTCACTTTGGTGTCCGGTTTTTCGATCTTCACCTTAACGGTGGCCGGGTCGGAGGCGTTGCCCGCCACATCTATGGCGAGGTAGGTGAAGGAATCCTTCCCGGTCTTGTTCTCATAGGGGGTGTAGACAAACTGGCCGTCCTCCCGGATGGTCACCGACCCACGGGCCGGTTTTTTCACCAGCCGGTAGGTGAGCAGGTCGCCTTCCGGGTCCACAGCAGCAAAGCGGTCTGTCACCGCTACGTTCCGGTAAGTGGAAAGCGACAGGTGCTCCGCCACCGGAGCGCCGTTCTCCTCCTGCAGCAGGCGCAATGTCTCTCCATGCTCCGCCGTTTCGCCGCCGGAAAGGAGCGGAGGGGTCTCCTGGGAGACCGGACTCTGCCGCTCTGAAAACAGAGCCGAGGCAGGCAGCGCGGCGGCAAGCGACAGCGCCACGACCGCCCCGGCCATCGGGATCCTGATCTTCAATGCTATGACCTCCTTGTCTGATCTGTTGGATAGTCTTTCCCCGGCCGGTCCGGCCTATGCAGGGTCCAGCCTTCAACACCCCCTCCGTTTCCGGAAAAAGAAAAAGAATTCTCCGCTTTTCTCTTGACAAGGGGGATGAAATCGTGTATCATCTCTTTTGTTGTAAAGCTACGAAGCTTTACTTCCTTTACAGAATGACTTTCTGAAGGAGGGTGTACCATGAAGAACCAGGCTTATCGCATGGCTCTGCTCTATGATTTTTATGGAGATATGCTCACCGACCGGCAGAAGGAGTTCTACGACCTCTACTATAATGAGGACCTCTCCCTGGCTGAGATCGCCGAGAATTATGGCATCACCCGCCAGGGCGTTCGGGACGTGATCGTCCGGGCCGAGGCCATTCTCACCGAGCTGGAGGACAAGACCGGCATCATCAAGCGCTTCCACAAGATGCATCAGCAGTTCTCTGAGATGGAAGAAGCGGTGCATGCCATCGCCCAGCGCAACGACCAGCGCTGGCAGGACGACGAGGTTGAGATCCAGTGCAGCCGTATCCTCGGTATCCTGGATCAGCTGAAACAGGAGTGACCCATGGCATTTGAAGGACTGACCGAAAAGCTGTCCGCCGCCTTTAAGCGGCTGCGGGGCAAGGGCCGGCTCACGGAGGCCGATGTGAAAGAGGCCATGAAGGAGATCCGCATGGCTCTGCTGGAGGCCGACGTGAACTTCAAGGTGGTCAAGCAGTTCGTGGCCTCCGTCACCGAGCGGGCCGTGGGTTCCGACGTGCTGGAGAGCCTGACCCCCGCCCAGATGATCGTCAAGATCGTCAACGAGGAGCTGACCGCCCTGATGGGCGGCGAGAGCACCAAGCTGACCATTTCCCCCAAGCCCCCCACGGTGGTGATGCTGTGCGGCCTCAACGGCGCCGGCAAGACCACCAACGGCGCCAAGCTGGCGGGCTTTCTGAAGAAACAGGGCAAGCGCCCCCTGCTGGTGGCCTGCGACACCTTCCGCCCTGCCGCCATCACGCAGCTGGAAGTGGTGGGCTCCCAGGTGGATGTGCCGGTGTTCCAGATGGGGCAGATCGACCCCATCGACATTGCCAAAGCGGGCATTGAGCACGCAAAAAAGCACGGCAACGACATCGTGTTTATCGACACCGCCGGCCGGCTCCACGTGGACGAGGAGCTGATGGAACAGCTCAAGCAGATGAAGGCGGCCATCGACCCCACTGAGATCCTGCTTATCGTGGACGCCATGATCGGTCAGGACGCGGTCAACGCCGCCAAGGCCTTTGACGAGGCGCTGGACATCACCGGCGTCATGCTCACCAAGCTGGACGGCGACGCCCGGGGCGGTGCGGCTCTCTCCATCAAGGCCGTCACCGGCAAGCCTATCAAGTTTGTGGGACAGGGCGAAAAGCTGGATCAGGTTGACATTTTCTACCCGGACCGCATGGCCTCCCGCATCCTGGGTATGGGCGACGTGCTCACCCTCATCGAAAAGGCCCAGCAGACCTTCGACGCCAAGAAGGCCGCCGAGCTGGAGCAAAAGCTCCGCAAAAACAAGTTCACTCTGGCTGACTTTTACGATCAGCTGGTCCAGGTCAAAAGCATGGGTTCCCTCTCTGATATCGCCGGGATGCTCCCCGGCGTCAACGGCAAGGCCCTGGAGGGCGCCGAGGTCGATGAGAGTGCTCTGGCCCGCACTGAGGCCATTATCCTGTCCATGACCCCTGCCGAGCGGGAGGACCCCTCCCTGCTGAACAACAGCCGGAAAAAGCGCATCGCCGCCGGTTCCGGCACCCAGGTGGTGGACATCAACCGTCTGCTCAAGCAGTTCGACCTGATGCAGCAGATGACCAAGCAGTTCTCCGGCAAGCAGATGAAGCGGATGAGCAAGCTTGGAAAAATGGGCAAGTTCGGCAAAATGCCCGGACTGCCCTTCTGAGAGGTGGTAAACGCGCCGCGCCGCGTTTCCATAGATATGCTTTACAATTACATGGAGGTGAAGATACAATGGTTAAGATCAGACTGCGTCGTATGGGCGCCAAGAAGGCTCCCTTCTACCGCATCGTGGTGGCTGACTCTCGTTATCCCCGTGACGGCCGTTTCATCGAGGAGATCGGCACTTACAATCCTCTGACCCAGCCCGCCGAGATCAAGGTGGACGCCGAGCGCGCCCAGGCCTGGATCAAGACCGGCGCTCAGCCCACTGAGACCGTGAAGGCTCTGCTGAAAAAAGCTGGCACCATCTGATAGGAGGGCACAGCTGGCATGAAGGAATTGCTCACCTACATCGCCCGCAACCTGGTGGACCATCCCGACTCTGTGGCGGTCACTGAGTATGCGGGCGAGAGCGAGACCGTCCTGGAACTCCGGGTCGCTCCCGAAGATATGGGCAAGGTGATCGGCCGTCAGGGCCGCATCGCCAAGGAGATCCGCACCCTGATGCGCTCCGTCGCCCAGCGCCAGGGCACCAAGGTTTCTGTCGAGATCGTCGACTAACGCCGGGGGGCAGGCCCCCCGGATATGAAAAAGCCGACCGACCCTGTGGTCGGTCGGCTTTTTCATATCCTGCAAGTTTGAGATATACGGGGTGATATAGATGAAAAATCAGTTTTTGGAGGCCGGGCAGATCGTCAATACCCACGGCGTCCAGGGCGAGGTGAAAATCGTGCCCTGGTGCGATTCACCGGAGTTCCTCTGTCAGTTTGATACGCTGTATGTAAACGGGAAGCCCATCCAGGTCCGCTCCGCCCGCATCCACAAGGGCAATGTGCTGGCCTTTCTGGAGGGCGTCAATGATGTGAACGCCGCCATGGCCATGAAGGGAAAGACGGTATTTATCGACCGCACCGGCGTGGAGCTGCCAGAGGGCCGGCACTTTATCGCCGACCTGATGGGCCTGGAGGTCATCGACGACGCCACCGGTGAAAAGCTGGGCGTTGTGGCCGACGTCCTTACGCCCCCCGCCCATGAGGTCTATGTGGTCAAAGGGGAGCACGCATATATGATCCCCGCCGTGGACGAGTTCCTGGTGGAGACCAACGTGGAGGGCGGCTATATCAAAGTCCGCCTGATCGAGGGGATGCGAACCGATGTATAGCATTGATATCATGACGCTCTTCGATCTGACTGTGGGCGACATGATGAACGAGTCCATCCTGGGCCGGGCCCAGGAGCGGGACATCATCCGCATCGAAGCCCACCAGATCCGGGACTATACCCTGAACAAGCAAAAGCAGGTAGACGACTACCCTTACGGCGGCGGCCGGGGTGCGGTCATGCAGGCCGATCCCCTCTACCAGTGCTGGAAGCACATCGTGGAAACCCACGGCCCCGGGCACACCATCTACCTCTCCCCTGCCGGCGCCACCTTTACCGAAGCCCACGCCCGCCGGCTTCGGGACGACTACGACCATCTGATCCTGGTGTGCGGCCACTATGAAGGCATCGACGAGCGCTTCATCGAGGAGTGCGTGGACGAGGAGCTCTCCATCGGTGACTTTGTGCTCACCGGCGGCGAGCTGGCCGCTATGGTAGTGGCCGACGCCGTGGCCCGGCTGGTGCCCGGCGTGCTGGCCGATCCTGAGTGCTTTGAAAACGAGAGCCACTGGAACGGAATGCTGGAATATCCCCAGTACTCCCGTCCAGAGGAGTGGCACGGCCGAAAGGTCCCCCCCATCCTCCGCTCCGGCGACCACAAGAAGATCGCCCAGTGGCGGCGCAAGCAGTCCATCCTCCGCACCCGCCAGCGCAGACCCGACCTGTATGAAAAGCTGGACCTGTCCTCCAAGGAGGACCAGAAGCTGCTGCGGGAATTGGAAGAGGAGCTGTAACGCAATCATCTGAAACGGGAGGCGTTCACCATGAGTCATTGGGTCAATGAGTCCGTTTTTTATCACATCTACCCCCTGGGGTTTTGCGGCGCGCCGGAGTACAACCCCGGCGGCCCGCCGGTCCCCCGGCTGGATAAGCTGAAGGACTGGGTCGGCCACCTGAAGGCACTGGGGGTCAACGCCCTCTATCTGGGGCCGGTGTTCCAGTCGGTGAAGCACGGCTACGACACCACAGATTATTTCCAGATCGACTGCCGTCTGGGCGACAACGACTCCTTCGCCGCCCTGTGCGACACCCTCCACGAAAACGGGATCCGGGTGGTGCTGGACGGGGTGTTCAACCATGTGGGGCGCGGCTTCTGGGCCTTCCAGGACGTGCAGGAGCACGGTCAGAGCTCGCCCTACTGCGGCTGGTTCCACGACCTGAACTTCGGCGGCCCCTCCCCCATGGGGGATCCTTTCTGGTACACCGCCTGGCAGGGGCACTACGAGCTGGTAAAGCTCAATCTGCGCAACCCCGACGTGGTGCGCCATCTGCTGGACGCAGTGGGGATGTGGATAGACCGCTTCCACATCGACGGCCTGCGGCTGGACGCCGCCGACTGTGTGGATTTCGACTTCTTCCGCACCCTCAAGCGTTTTGTGAAGGAGAAGGACCCAAACTTCTGGCTGATGGGTGAGATCATCCACGGAGATTACGCCCGTTGGGCCAATCCGGATCTGCTGGATTCGGTGACCAACTACGAGTGCTGGAAGGGCCTGTGGTCCTCCCACAACGACAAGAACTACTTTGAGATCGCCCACTCCATCCATCGCCAGAGCGGCCCCGGCGGCATCTACCGCAACATCACCCTGTACAACTTTGCCGACAACCACGATGTGGACCGGCTGGCCTCCAAGCTAAAGGACCCGGCCCACATCCAAAACCTCTATACCCTGCTCTACACCATGCCCGGCGTCCCCTCCCTCTATTACGGAAGCGAGTGGGCCATTCAGGGCGCACGCACCAGAGAGTCTGACGCGCCTCTGCGCCCCTGTCTGGCACTGGAGGAGATGGGGGCACTGGACCAGGGCCTGTGCACCCACCTGTCCAGGCTGGCCGCCATCCGGGCCGCTTTCCCCGCCTTACGGGAGGGACAATATGAAAACGTAGTCATCAAAAATCAGCAGCTGGTGTTCCGCCGGGCCACAGACGACCAGCGGGCCTATGTGGTCCTCAACCTGGAGCCGCAGGAGGTCCATGTGGAGTTTCCCCACCAGGAACCGGTGCTCCAGGATGTACTCAATGAAAACCAGATCTTCAACAACGACGGCGGCCGCACCTGGCTGCCCGTCCCCCCCTGCTCCGCCCGTATCCTGGTGGGAGCCCCCGACCGTTTCTCCTGGTGACCCCCTCTTCGGCCGTTCATACTTTCTCCCTTTACTTTTTCCGGGGAAGGTGTTACAATAGCGCTGATGAATAATATCATCTTCAAGATTGTATTCGAGGATTTTTATTATGAGTTTTAAAATCATTGTCGACAGCTGCTGTGACCTCACCCGGGCTCAGCTGCATGAGGACTGCTTCCTCAAGGTCCCGCTCACCATCCGCGTAGGGGACGAGGTCATCGTGGACGACGAGACCTTTGACCAGGGGCTGCTGCTCCAGAAGATGCGGGATTGTCCCGCCGCTCCCCAGTCCGCCTGCCCCTCCCCTGCCCAGTATATGGAGGCCTTTGACTGCGGTGCCGACGATCTCTATGTGGTCACACTGTCCGCTCTGCTGTCCGGCTCCCACAACGCGGCGGCCCAGGCCCGCACCCTCTGGCTGGAGGATCACCCCAACGCCAATATCCATATCTTCAACTCCTGTTCCGCCTCCTCCGGCGAGGTGCTGGTGGCGCTGAAACTCCAGGAGCTGGCCGAAGCCGGCCTGGATTTTTCCACGGTGGTCAGCCGGACCTCCGCCTACATCGGAGAGATGAATACCCTGTTCGTGCTGGAGAATCTGGATAATCTGCGGAAAAACGGCCGTCTCACCCGCACCCAGGCCCTGGTCACCAGCACCCTGCATATCAAGCTGCTGATGGGCTCCACCCCCGAGGGTGAGATCTGCAAGCGGGGCCAGGCTATGTCCATCAAGCAGGCGCTTTCCAAAATGGCGTCCATGATGGCTGCCGATCCCAACCACGCGGGCCGCCGCCTGTGTATCGTCCACTGCAACGGCCTGGATCGGGCCTTCCATCTGAAGGACCTGGTGCAGAAGCAGTGCAAGTTCTCCGAAGTCCTCATCAGCGAGACCGGCGGCATCTCCACAGTGTACGCCAATGATGGCGGCGTTATCGCCGCATATTGACTTTCAAATGTGCAGACCGCCCAGGCAGCAGGCCTGGGCGGTCTCATTTTTAGCGTGAACGGCCCGACTATGCCGAAGGGGTCCACACCCCCGAGCATTTGAAATACCGAAGGAAAGCTGTACATTGAACTTCTTCTACTTTCCTAAAGTGTTGCACTTGATAGTATAATTCACCAAAGAAAAATCCACATCACAAATTTGGCTGAGGATCAACTCTCTCTTCCAAAGAAAGCAAACGATGTGATATAATAAAGTATCTTTTACCCAGTAAAAGTCTGTCATAAGAGGTCTTGCTATGGAAGAAAAACTGGGACAGTCCACGGCTGTTCTGTTCAAATATGAAAAATTGATTTTGTCTGAAGAAGAAACCACATCCGCTGGTGGATGTGGCGTCTCTCTTGCGGCCTTTTCGCGCCCTGCGTCAGCCTGTCCAAGTGACAGGGTGTCGCGGGGGTTTTTTATTGTCTAAACAGAGGTGATCAAGCATGAGTTTGCCAAAACGCGATGGTGTAAATGACCGTTATTATCTGATACACAAACCGGACACTTCACCAGAGGTGTTGGCGGAGGCGGATCTCTGCCTTCAGGATGTGCTGAACGGCACCGCCCGTGAAAATCACTCCGCCTACCCGACCGTGGTGCGAAATCACAACGGGACACCGTTTCTTCCCGATCAACTGCTGGAACGGTATCTGTCCGGACTGCTGCTGAAGAAATTTCCCTGTGAGGATGCTGTTTCCGTCTGCGATGCCCTGCGGCGGCTGGTTGGCTGGGAGGAGATCCGCTATAAGTTGGAGAAGTACATAGAAAAGCAGGTGCAGGAGCGGTACTTCCTTGTGGGAGAGCGGGACGATGGGTTTACAGTCTTTCCGCCCTGCACGGTGTTGCCGGAATTGCGGCCGGAGGATGCGGACGAAGGGTTGCTGCGCTTTGCCTGCTATGTGGCTGTCTGCTGCACGATGTATGGACAGAGCTTTGAATCTCTTAAAACCGAACACATCCTCGGTCTGGTTTCCCAGCTCCGTCCCGACATGGTAAAGGAACTGAAAACCAATGGCAGCGGCAAGCTGCCGAAGGACATCCAGCGGCGTAAGACAGAGCATTTCACCGCATCGGCCAACGATGCCTTTGCCACCATCCGAATCACCGCCAGGGACTCCACCGAGGAGTGCTATGCTGAAATCCTGGACTACCTGTGTGCGGTGCTGGAGCAGGAGGAATTCCCCCGCAGTTACTCGGTGGAGTTCCGTGGGAAGGAAAAACGCTATCTGCCCATTCCCGGCCTGCCCAAGAAGGGAATCAATCAGCTCTTTGCCTGCGCTGTGCAGCACCCCAATCTGCATCCGGCTATGGAGCGATATGCTCGTCTGGCTATGCGGGAGTTTGAGTGGTACCAAAACCTCGCGGATGAAGCCTGTGCAATGCCCGGCACCTTTGCTGTGTTCGCTCTGGGGCTGGAGGGAGAACAGTGGGCGCCGCTGGTAACGGAGTATCTGGATCTCTGTGACGACGAGCACTCCTCCCTGCAAGAGAAATTCCTTCATGCTTTGATCCGGAAGTTTGGGTTTCAATCATGGACTCTGGGGATATTGGTGCGGGGTGCATTGTCTATGCAGTGGCTGGAGCCTGCTAAGGAATTCCGCACCTTGATTGCCAATGGGGAAAGCCTGGATGCGCTGCTGACAGTCAAGCGCCACTTTTCCGCTTATCTCCTGCCGGAAGAAAACAAAGACCCGAAATTCCGGGTCATCGCTTGGCAGAGCCTGCTCTGGGCCATCTGGGGAAAGGATTCCGAAAATGGCGGCAGCAAGGTCATCAAGACGGCGCCGAAGGAACTGAAAGAGAAATTCCAGCAGGTATTTGCGTGAGGAGGAAGCAGAATGAACAGCGAGCAGATCACAGCATTTTTGCAAGAGCATTGGTACACTGCCTCGGTGCTCATCGGGGCCGTGATTTTGATTGGAGCGATCCGCAACTGGAACTGGCTCTGCGACCCTACTGGTACGCGGGATGCCCACCGCCACGGCAGAGGCTCCCGGCGGGTGGTGTTCTTCCTGCTGGGTGTCCTCCTGATTGTGGTGAGTATCTGGGGATTTGTGCTGAAATTGAAATAGGAGGAGCAATCCCATGACCCAAGAAGAACAGATCCGACTCTATCGGCTGATAGAAAAACTCAACTGGTTTTTCCACCAGGAGATGCACTACCTGAATAGAGATATTGCAGAAAAGACCGCACGGGAGTGTTACCCGGAGATTCGGGATTTTACATACGATATTTTGTGGAACGACCTGCCCAAAGAGGTGCAAGAACAACTTGAAGCAGATCAACCCCCAATGACTTTGTACTGGCTCAGGAGATGGAACTACAATGTCGATCACTGCTTATAAAATAGAAGCCATCGGTCACGACCGAACCGGCGAAGACTATGGCTATGTAAATATCATGTACCGCTACGGCAACAAACAGCCCTGCCCCCGACCGGATCAGTGCGAAAAGATGGAAGTCATGTGGGCGGATGAGAGCGTCTACGGGCCGCCTGCTCCCGGCAGCAAGGTGGGCGATTTTATACAGACATGGCTGATGGGTTCCTGGAACTGCGGGGTATTTACTCACCGGGAGATTGCCCAGCGGCTGATGGATACCTTCACTGGCCTGCAAATCAAGGAACTGGAATGGTTCGAGAACCCCAGAGAAAAGACGCTGAAAAACGGAAAGCCCCGTGCGCGCCGGGCCAAGTGGCTGCCGGAGCGGGAGGTAGATCTGGTGTACCTCTACTCCGACCACTATCTTGACGCAAGAAATCCGACTCCCACCGAAACCGACTTCTTCACGGTTACAAGGATGGATGCCTGGGGCATGAGCACCTGGTTCATGTGTACCCCACAGGCCGCCGAGAAGCTGCTCGCCATGGATTATGACAATCTGGCCATCCAGGAAACCACCATTGTGGGATAAGAGGAGAATGCGGCGTGATCGGGACAGATGAAAACCAGGCGGTGCTCCATGTGGAGGTCGTCTTCTGGAGCGGCAAACGAAAAATACCACCCAGCCTGGTCAGCGGAAAGTATTGTCCCCATTTTGTGGTTATTGGAACTACGGAATATCTGGGTGTATGCTTTCTGGACGGAACCGAGTGTACATTTGATGAACTGGCTTTGGGGAATGCCCAGCCCCTCTATCCAGATACCATTGACTACGCTCCGCTGAAAAACAATGCGGAATTTTTGATCTATGAGGGAGCCAACGCTGTTGGCAAGGGCCGGGTGCTGGGCCGGACCATACCCTATCAAGTAAAGCAGCAGAAAAAGTAGAT
>CAUWDA010000017.1:0-49153 GCA_963557075.1 uncultured Flavonifractor sp.
CAGTGGTTCAGCTCGCCCCACAGCTTCTTGGACTGCTCCATGGTCCAGGCGTTGATCTTGTCTTCGTCAATGCCCACGAACTCCCGGTCCTTATACAGCACCTTGCCATTGATGATGGTGGTACGGCAGTTCTTGCCCATCATGCCGAAGAGCATGTGACCGTCGATGTTGGCGTCGGAGAAGGGGGTGAAGGGCTTGTAGTCCATGACGATGACGTCGGCGGCTGCGCCGGGCTTGAGCACACCCAGGGGTTTCTTGAAGTAGCGGGAGCAGATCTTGGCGTTGTTCTGGAAGAGCATCCCAGTGGCCTCGCACCAGCCCACATTGGGCATGCACGCGTTATGGCGCTGCATGGGCAGCAGGACCTTCAGGCTCTCCAGCATGTCGTGGGTGTAGGCGTCGGTGCCCAGGCCGATGAGGATGCCCCGGTCATAGAGCTGCAGCACGGGGGAGCAGCCCACGGCGTTGCCCATGTTGGACTCGGGGTTGTGGCACACCATGGTGCCCGTCTCCTTAATGATATCCATCTCGGCGGGAGAGATGTGGATACAGTGGCCCAGCATGGTCTTTTCGCCCAGGATGCCGTTGTACAGCAGGCGGTTGATGGGGCGGCAGCCGTAGTTTTGCAGGGAGTCGTACACATCGTTCATGCCCTCGGCCACGTGGATGTGGAAGCCGGTCATGCCGTCGTTGGCCTTGACCATCTTCTCAAAGGTCTTGTCGGAGATGGTGAACAGGGCGTGTCCGCCGAACATGGAGCGGATCATGTCGTCATCCTGCTCCTTACACCACTTGGCGAAGTCGGCGTTCTCCTGAATGGACTGGTCGCACTTCTCCATGCCGTCCCGCTCGGACACCTCGTAGCACAGGTTGGCCCGCATGCCCAGCTCCTTGCACACATCCTTGATGGCGAAGAGGGAGCCGGGGATCTCGCAGAAGGAGGCGTGGTGATCGAAAATGGTGGTCACGCCGTCCCGGATGCAGTCCAGCACGGTGGCGTAGGCGCAGGCACGGGTGCCGTCCAGGGTCAGGTGCCGGTCGATGTACCACCACTGGCCGTCCAGCACCTCAAAGAAGTTGGTGGGGTTGAAGCCGTTGATGGAAAGGCCCCGGGCCAGGCCGGAGTAAATATGGGTGTGGACGTTGATGAGACCGGGCATAATAACGCCGCCCTTGGCGTCCACGAATTCAGCATCGGGATACTTGGCTTTCATCTCGGTCAGGGAGCCGACCTCCTTGACCATCTCGCCGTCCAGAACCACGGCGCCGTCCTCCAGATAGGGGAGTTCCTCGCTCCGGGTGATCAGTCTGCCATTACCAACTAGCAACATACAAATTTCCTCCTTTTCATGGGTCCGTCTTTCCGCAAAAAAATTGCCCATTCCGGTGGAATGGACAATGTGGAGCCGGCTATGTTCTGGGCTGCACCCGCAGCCCAAGCCGAATCCCTTGTCCATCCAGCCCGTGCGCGAAAGCACTCCGTTGCAGCCACAACTTTTCATATGGAAATTTGTGAATATTATCTATACCGCGAACCTCTTACCGGCCTTATTTTACCACAATACGCACTGGCTTGCAACACTTTTGTTTGAAAAACTAAAAATTTTTTAGCCTTTGAAAATGAGTTGAATCTTGTCCAAAATATGATACAATGATGAGGTTATCATATTAAGATCTGCCGGCGGCACCGGATCTCGGCCGCGCCTCCCCGCCGTTCCGCCCCGCTCCTTCCGGAGCGTTCTTCTGCCGCAGACCTGAAAAGGAGGGCATTTACGTGCCAGACGCATCCACCCTGCAATTTCTTTTGACGCTGGCAAAAGGGATCGCCAGCCAGTTTGGCCCCAACTGTGAGGTAGTGGTCCACGACCTGGCCACCAACGACCCGGAGCGTTCCATCGTTGCCATTGAAAATGGGCACGTCACCGGGCGCAAGGTGGGAGACGGTCCGTCCCACGTGGTCCTGGAAGCCTTACAGGGCACCCCCGATCAGCTCCACGACCATCTGTCCTATCTGACCCGCACCAAGGACGGGAAGATCCTCAAATCCACCACCATCTATATCCGGGATAACGACGGCGTTCCCGTCGGCATCTTCGGCATCAACTATGACATCACCCTCATGCTGGCGATGGAAAACACCCTCAAGCAGTTCACCGCCACCGAGAAGGACGAGAAGGAGCCGGAGCCCATCTCCCGCAACGTCTCCGACCTGTTGGACGAGCTGATCGAGCAGAGCGTGAAGCTGGTGGGAAAGCCGGTGGCGCTGATGAACAAGGAGGACAAGGTCAAGGCGGTGCAGTTTCTCAACGAGACCGGCGCCTTCCTCATCACCAAGAGCGGCGACAAGGTATGCAAGTTCTTCGGCATCTCCAAGTACACCCTGTACAGCTACATCGACGAGTCCAAGGAGTGAGCCCCCTTCAGGGCCAGACATTTTTATAAGAAGGAGCAGCTGCAACGATCCGTTTGCAGCCGCTCCTTTTTGTTTTCTCTGATGCGCTTACCGCTCAGTCTTTTCCTTGGGCAGGATCAGGTTGAGGAGGATGGCCATGATGGCGGCCACCACTACGGAGGAGGAGCCAAACACGGTGTTGACCCAGGCGGGGAACCCGGCGCCGGCCAGGCAGCCGGACACCTGAGTGATACCCACGCCCATGGCCACGGACAGGCCCACCACGGAGCTCTTCCGGGCGGTGAAGCCGCCCTCGGTGATCATACGGACGCCGGTCATGGTGATGGTGGCAAACACCGAGATGGTGGCGCCGCCGATGACGCTCTGAGGAATGGTGGTCAGCAGGGCGGCGAACTTGGGCATCAGACCGGCCACCAGCAGAACACCGGCCGCCAGGGTGAACACCGCCCGGTTGATGACCTTGTTGACGGTGACGATACCCACGTTCTGGCTGTAGGTAGCGGCGGGCAGGCCGCCGAAGAAAGCACCCAGGATGCTCATGACGCCCTGACCGAGGATGCCGCCGGACAGCTCCTTGTCGGTGGGCATCCGGTCCATGCTGCCCATGGTGGTGGAGGACAGATCGCCGATGGTCTGCACCGCGTTCACCACATAGACGATACCCAGGGACACACAGGCGGCAGGGACAAACTTGATCTCAAAGGGCATGAACTGGGGCAGGGCCACCCACTGGGCGGAGCCCACGCCGGAGAAGTCCACCAGACCCAGCGGCAGGGCCACGATATAGCCCACGATCATGCCGATGAGGATGGCGCCCAGCTTGTAGATCCCCTTGGTGAAGTTGGTCAGCACGAACACCACCGCCAGGGTGATGATGGCCACCAGCCAGCACTTGGGGGAGCCAAAATTGGGGGAACCCACGCCGCCGGCCATGTACTTCACCGCCGTGGGATAGAGGGACAGGCCGATGGTAAAGATCACCGTACCGGTGACCAGGGGCGGGAAAAGGGGACGGATCCACTTGACAAAGATGCCGAATACGATGGCAACGATGCCGCCGATGATCTCTGCGCCCAGGATCGTGGCAATATCAAATTCCGCACCGATGGCCTGCAGCGTGGGGATATACGCAAAGCTGATGCCCATGATGACAGGCAGCCCGGAGCCAATACGCCGGAAAATAGGGAACAGCTGGAGCAGCGTGGCCAGCGCCGTGAGGATCAGCGAAACCTGGATCATCAGCGTCTTTTCCGCCTCGCTCAGCCCGCAGGTGTTGGATACCAGGATAGCCGGCGTGATGATGCCCACCACTGCGGCCACTACATGCTGGAGCCCCAGAGGGATCAGCTGCCCTGGCCGGGGAATGCCGTTCCATTGAAATACGGTCTCAGGGTCCTGTTTCTTTGGTGTACCCATCCCAATCACCTCATAAAAATTTTTTTGCACTAATAGTTTTTTAGGCCACTTCAAACTATACCCTAAATCTTAACAGGATGCAAGTGGAAAATCAGTAGTGCGCCCCAAAAATCTCCATATATTTTTGTGCACTATAGAAAATTATTTTCCTTAATATGGATTTTATGCGGCGTATACAGGCGCTCCGCAGAGCATGGTTTTTCAGAAGATCCACTCCCCCGTTCCCATCCTCTGCTCCTTCCCCCCACTCTGCTCCTCAGGGTAGACTTTCCTCTGCGGATATGCTAGAATGACTCTTGCCGGACCCGTTCCGGCACTTTTTCTGTTGTGTTGTCAAAAAATGATGTTGGTAAAGGATGGATGAGCATGGATACCACTCTCAGCACCCTGAGCAATCTGGCCATTTACATCGCCCTGGTGGTTCTCGGGGCGGTGATCGGCTCCCGCCCCGGGGTACGCAGCCGCCCGCTGGTCTGGGTAAGCAAGCTTCAGTTCGTTGCCCTGATGATCCTGATTGTCACCCTGGGCGTCAATCTGGGCGCCAATGACGAGGTCATCTCCTCTCTGGGTCAGATCGGTCTGGCCGCCCTACTGATCACGGTTCTGGCCATGGCCGGCTCTATTCTCTTTCTCACCCTGCTGCGGCGGTTCGTTCTGCGTCTGGACCATGTTGGCCTGCCCCGGGGCAGCGCCCGGACCGAGGAGACCCGCACCGGGACCGCCGGCAAGGCGGACAACTCCCTCACCAAGTGGATCGTCATCGCGGTGGTGCTGGGCATGCTGGCGGGTCGCTTCGTCCTCCCTGCCGCGGTGACCGCCCACTGCGGCACGGTCATCAACTTCGGCCTCTACCTGCTCCTCTTCATGGTGGGCATGGACATGGGCAAGCAGGGCACCTTCCTCAGTGACATCAAAACCGCCGGTTTCCAGGTGCTGCTGGTGCCGGTGGCCGTGTGCGCCGGTACTCTGGCCTTTGCGGCTCTGGCCGGGCTCTTCCTGCCCATGGGCGTTAAGGACGCGGTGGCCGCCTCCGCCGGCATGGGCTGGTACTCCCTGGCCCCCACCCTGCTGGCCCCCTACTCTCTGTCGGTATCGGCGGTGGCCTTCCTGTCCAATGTGATGCGCGAGATCTTCTCCATTCTGGCGATCCCCTTCGTAGCCCGCTATGTGGGCTATGTGGAGTGCGCCGCCCTGCCCGGCGCCGCCGCCATGGATACCGTGCTCCCCGTGGTGGTGGGCGCCACTCACGAGCGCATCACCATCTATTCCTTCACCTCCGGCGTGGTGCTCTCCCTGGCGGTGCCCATCCTGGTGCCCGCCATCATCGCCCTGCCGCTTTAAGGGGGCGCGTCTATGGAGATCGAGCGCCGCTGGCTGGTGGATGGCTGGCCGCCCCTGACCCCCCTCTCCGTTCTGGAAATGGAGCAGGGATACTTCGCGGTCCGCCCCGCCATCCGCATTCGCCGGGAGCGGGTGGTGGGCGGCTCCACCGCCTATATCCTGTGCTTCAAGGGCAAGGGTGGGCTGGCCCGGGAGGAGATCGAGCTGGAACTCACACAGGACCACTACGACCGGCTGAACGCTATGCTGGGCAAGCCCATGATCCGGAAGGAGCAGCGCCGCTACCCCCTACCCGGCGGGCTCACTCTGGAGGTCAACTCGGTGGACCCCGGCCTGGATACCGCCTTTTTCTATGCCGAGGTGGAGTTCCCCAGCGAGGACGCCGCCCGGTCCTGGGTCCCATCCGGGGAGCTGGCCCCCTATCTCGCCCGGGAGGTCACCGACCAGCCCGGGGAGAGCATGGCCGCCTACTGGACCCGCACCCGGGGATAAACAGAATCAGAGGGCCTGCCGCAGCTGCGGCAGGCCCTCTCTGCTTTTATAAGGGTCCCGCGGTCAGAGCGTCAGCTCTCCCGCTGGTCCCTTGTCTTTTCTTTTTTCTCCTCTTCCGGCGGGGGCAGAACCTCCACCCGGATCTCCAGCACCCGGCGGTGGTCCACCTTGGTGACGGTGACGTCCAGGCCGTCGGACTGGAACCGGTCGCCCTCCTCGGGGATGCGGCCGATCTGCTCCATCACCCAGCCGGAGATGGTGTTGGCGTCACACTCCCCCTTGATGGAGAACAGGTCGAACAGATCAGTCAGGTCGGCGGAGCAGGAGATCAGGTAACTGCCGTCCTCCTGCTTCTTGAACTCCTCGATGACCTCGTCGTGTTCGTCCCAGATCTCACCCACCAGCTCCTCCACGATATCCTCCAGGGTCACCAGGCCCTCGGTACCGCCGTACTCATCCACCACGATGACCATATGGGCCTTCTCCCGCTGGAGGATGCGCAGCAGCTCGGAGATCTTGGTGTTGCCGGTGGTATACAGCATGGGGCCGGTGATGGCCTTTACATCGGTCTGGCCCCGGTAGCGGGCAGCGTGGAAGTCCTTCTCATGGATGACGCCGATGATGTCGTCGATGTCCTCGTGATACACCGGCAGGCGGGAATATCCGCTCTCAGCAAAGGCCTGAGCGATGTCGTCCATGGAGTCGATATCCTCCACCGCCACGATATCCACCCGGGGGGTGAGGATCTCGTCCACCTCCATGTCGTTGAACTCGATGGCGGAGCGGATGAGCTTGCTCTCGTGCTGGTCCAGACCGCCCTCGCTCTCAGCCTGGTCCACCATGGTCACCAGCTCCTCTTCGGTGATGCCGCCGTCCCCTTCCCGGTGGAACATCTTGGACAGCAGCTTTTTCAGCAAGCTGAACAGGAAGTTTACCGGGGTCAGGATGGTCATCAGAATGCGCATGATGGGGGCAGAGAACATGGCGAAGCTCTCTGGATACTCCTTGGCCAAGCTCTTGGGGGACACCTCGCCGAACACCAGCACCACAATGGTGATCACAGCGGTGGAGACCACCGCGCCGTTTTGCAGCCGCAGGCCCTCGGTAAAGAACACCGTGGCCAGAGAGGAGGCGGACAAGTTGACAATGTTGTTGCCCACCAGAATGGTGGAGAGCAGGTTGTCATACTGGTCCACCAGCCGGAGGGCCAGAGCCGCTCGTCGGTTTCCGGCATCAGCCTTACTTTTCAGGCGGATGCGGTTGAGTGATGTAAAGGCAGTCTCCGTGGCGGAAAAATAGCCGGAGAGGATCACTAGGAGCACAAGGATCAAAATCATCGTAAAACTGGAACTGTCAGGCATAGGAAAAGAATCAACTCCATCTTTTTTAGAATGTAGACAACGCGCAAAAGGACACCCCTATTCCCCTGCGGGATAAGGCTGTCCTGTTCCATAGGCTGTCGTGCAGTTGTTACTGGGCGGAGGTTCGTCCACGAGGGCTCACCGTCTCCTTTATCGTTTATTGGTGTATAGTATACCATAATGTTCCGCCTATTGCAAGGAAAAAGATAGAAAAGCCCGGCGGACGCGGGCAGCAAAAAAGCCCTCTGCCAATGGCAGAGGGCTTTTAACGCAATTACACCAGCTGAACGATGGCCATCTCGGCAGCATCGCCGCGGCGGGGCCCGATCTTCACCACGCGGGTGTAGCCGCCGTTACGCTCGGCGTACTTGGGACCCAGCTCGTCGAAGGTCTTCTTGGCCACGTCTTCCTTGGTCAGGAAGGACAGAGCCTTACGGTAGTTGGTCAGGTTGGCCTTCTTGGCCAGAGTGATCATCTTCTCGGCCATGGGAGCAACTTCCTTGGCACGGGCATAGGTGGTCTTGATCTGACCATTCTCCAGCAGGTAGGTGGTCATGGCGCGGAGCATGGCCATACGCTGATCAGTGGGCTTACCCAGCTTACGATTGTGAGACATGAGATCCAACTCCTATCGGATGTTCGCCAAGGCGAACTCCACAATTTAAATTCGTCCGTGGGGAATTTCCCCCGGAGGAGCACTGTGACGCCAAAGGTCCGGGAGGGGACGTTACATGCCCCCGGACCGCTCCCCCTCTGGCCTCAGTTTTCCTCGTCGGCCAGGTGCAGGCCCATCATGGCCAGCTTGTTGATGACCTCTTCCAGGCTCTTGCGGCCTAGGTTACGCACCTTCATCATCTCATCCTCGGTCTTGGAGATCAGATCCTCCACCGTGTTGATGTTGGCGCGCTTGAGGCAGTTGAAGGAACGGACCGACAGGTCCAGCTCCTCGATGGTCAGCTCCAGCACCTTATCCCGCTGGGCCTCGGCCTTCTCCACCACCGTGGACTTGGAGCCCATGGTCTCGCTGAGATCGGTGAAGAGGACGAAGTGGTCGCACAGGATGCGGGCGCCCAGGCTGACGGCGTCCCGGGCGGTGATGGTCCCGTTGGTCCACACCTCCAGGGTCAGCTTGTCAAAGTCGGTCTGGTCACCCACACGGGTGGGCTCCACCGTATAGTTGACCTTCCGCACCGGCGTGTAGATGGAGTCCACCGGGATCAGGCCAATGATGGTCTGGGCCGGCTTATTCCGGTCAGCGGGGACATAGCCCCGGCCGTGGGACAGGGTCAGCTCCATATTGAGGCTGGCGTCAGGGCCCAGAGTGGCAATATGCAGGTCCGGATTGAGGACCTCCACCTCGCCGTCGGCCTTGATGTCGCCGGCGGTGACTTCACACTCGCCGCTGGCCTCAATATAGACCGTCTTCACGCCCTCGGAGTGAAGCTTGGCAATGATGCTCTTCACGTTGAGGACGATCTGAGTCACGTCCTCCTTCACACCGGGAATGGTGGAAAACTCGTGCTGCACGCCGGCGATCTTGATGGAGGTAACCGCCGTGCCGGGCAGGGACGAGAGCAGGATACGGCGCAGGGAGTTACCCAGCGTGGTACCATAGCCACGCTCCAGCGGCTCCACGACATACTTGCCGTAAGAACCGTCGCCGGGGTTCTCCACACATTCAATGCGGGGCTTCTCGATTTCTACCATGTGTTACCCTCCTTTTCGCGGCGGCGGACCTCCGTCCGCCGCCTTATACAGCTCACCAATAATCGAGGGTACAAGCACGATTACTTGGAGTACAGCTCGACGATGAGGTGCTCCTCGATGGGCAGATCCACGTCCTCGCGGGCGGGGAGGGCCACCACCTTGGCCACCAGGTTGTTCTGGTCAAAGTCCAGCCACTTGGGGGCGGGACGGGAGCCGTTGGCCTCCAGAGAAGCCTTGAACTTATCCTTGCTCCGGCTGGCTTCCTTCAGGGCGATGACCTCGCCGGGCTTGACCAGGTAGGAGGGGATGTCCACGCGGTGGCCGTTGATGGTGAAGTGACCATGACGGACCAGCTGACGAGCCTCAGGACGGCTCATGGCGAAGCCCAAACGGTAGATCACGTTGTCCAGGCGGGTCTCCAGGATGGACAGCAGGTTGTCGCCGGTCACACCCTTACGGGCGGCGGCCATCTCGTAATACTTGCGGAACTGGCTCTCCAGCACGCCGTAGTAACGGCGGGCCTTCTGCTTCTCACGCAGCTGCATGCCATACTCGGACAGCTTCTTGGTGCGGCCCTGATTGTGCATGCCGGGGGCAAAGGGACGGCGCTCCATAGCGCACTTGTCGGTGTAGCAGCGGTCGCCCTTCAGGAAGAGCTTCTGGCCCTCTCTGCGGCACTGGCGGCAGACTGCTCCGGTATATCTAGCCATAATTCGTACTCCTCCTTCTCTTACACGCGGCGGCGCTTAGGCGGACGGCAGCCGTTGTGGGGGATGGGGGTCACGTCCTTGATCAGAGTGACCTCCAGGCCCACGGCCTGCAGGGCGCGGATGGCAGCCTCACGGCCGGCGCCGGGGCCCTTCACGTACACCTCCACGGTCTTCAGACCGTGCTCCATGGCAGCCTTGGCGGCAGTCTCGGCAGCAGTCTGAGCGGCGAAGGGGGTGGACTTACGGGAGCCGCGGAAGCCCAGGCCGCCGGAAGAGGCCCAGGACAGGGCGTTGCCCCCCATGTCGGTCACAGTGACCATGGTGTTGTTGAAGGAAGAGCGGATATGCACCTGGCCCTTTTCAACATTCTTGCGCTCGCGGCGCTTGCGGATAACCTTCTTACCCTTGGTAGCGGTAGCCATGTGTCTCTCCCTCCCTTACTTCTTCTTGTTAGCGACGGTACGCTTGGGACCCTTGCGGGTACGAGCGTTGGTCTTGGAACGCTGACCGCGGACGGGCAGTCCCTTGCGGTGACGCATGCCCCGGTAGCAGCCGATCTCGGTCAGACGCTTGATGTCCATCGCCACGTCACGGCGGAGGTCGCCCTCCACAGTGTAGCTGCGGCTGATGATCTCGCGCAGCTTGGCCTCGTCGGCCTCCGTCAGGTCCTTCACGCGGGTGTCGGGGTTGATACCGGCCTCAGCCAGGATCTTGTTGGCGCTGGTGCGCCCGATACCAAAGATATAGGTAAGGCCGATCTCGACCCGCTTATCCTTGGGCAAATCAATGCCAGCAATACGTGCCATACTGTTTCAGCACCTCCTATTAACCTTGTCTCTGCTTATGCTTGGGGTTTTCACAAATAACCATGACCTTGCCCTTGCGCTTGATGATCTTGCACTTCTCGCACATGGGCTTCACGGACGGTCTAACTTTCATGTCATTAACCTCCTTGAGCCTGATGGCCCCGACGCGGCGGAGGCAAGGCCCCGCTGACCCGCGCCGGTCATTGATAGGGTCGGCAGGCCAATGCCCGCCGCAATGAGCCGGATTACTTGCTTCGCCAAGTGATCCGGCCCCGGGTTACGTCGTAAGGGGACATCTGGACCGTCACTTTATCGCCGGGCAGGATCCGGATGAAGTTCATCCGCAGCTTGCCGGAGATGTGGGCCAGAATGATATGGCCGTTTCCGATGTCCACATGAAACGTGGTATTGGGAAGGGACTCGGTCACGACGCCCTCCACTTCGATCATATCGTCTTTTGCCAAAGCGTCATACCCTCCTTAGCTCTTCAGCTCGGAAAGCGGCCAGCGCCCTCCGCACCTCTCGGTTGGTAATGGGTTGACCCGTCCGGAGCTTCTCCAGAACGGGGTGTTGGAAGTCCCCTGCCGCCGCCGTATGCACGGCTTTTTTCCGCTTGGGGGACTCTGCTTTTCGCCGTCTGCCATCGCAGAGCAGCAGATAGGGGCCGTCTTCGTCCAGGACGCAGAACAGGCCGCCCTTGTCGTGCCCTGCCAGAGAGCGGACGATCCGCGGATGCTCCGGCGCCATGCTCAGTCCTCCACCCGGGTGAGCACTTCAGGCTCACCATCGGTGATGAGAATGCTGTTTTCATAGTGGGCGGTGAGGCTTCCGTCGGCGGATATGGTGGTCCAGCCGTCTTTGAGCACCTTCACGCGCCAGTCGCCGGCGCACACCATAGGTTCCACGGCGATGGTCATACCCGGCTGGAGCCGGGGACCGTGTCCGGCGGGACCGTAGTTGGGTACCTCCGGAGCTTCGTGGAGCTTTGCGCCCACGCCGTGGCCCACAAAGTCCCGCACCACAGAGAAGCCGTTGGCCTCCACATACTGCTGGACCGCGTGGGAGATGTCGTACACCCGATTGCCCGCCCGGGCCTGGCGGATCCCCTCCCAAAAGCTCTGCTCCGTGACGCGGATCAGCCGCATGGCCTCCTCGCTGACCTGGCCGCAGGGGAAGGTAGCCGCGCAGTCCCCGTGGAATCCGTCCAGATAGGCGCCCACGTCAATGCTGACGATGTCACCCTCCTGCAGCTTCCGGGGGCCGGGAATACCGTGGATGACCTGCTCGTTGATGGAGATGCAGGCGGAGCCGGAAAAGCCGCCGTACCCCAGGAAAGAGGGCTTGGCTCCGTGGCTCTCGATAAATTTGCGTACCGCAGCGTCGATCTCATGCGTGGTGACGCCCGGCCGCACCATGGAACCGGCCAGCGCCCGGGCCTGGGCGGTCAGCCGCCCGGCCCGGCGCATCAGGTCGATTTCACGGGGAGATTTCAGTGAGATCATATCCATCTCAAATCACTTCCCCAACAGTTCCATGATCTTCAGGTTGGTCTCTTCGATGCCCCCCAGGTCGGGCACGCTCATGAGCACGCCGTGGGCCTGGTAGTAATCCTTGAGGGGCTCGGTCTCGCTGTGGTAGACCTCCAGGCGATGCTTGACCGTCTCCGGCTGGTCGTCCTTGCGCTGCTCCAGCACGCCGCCGCACTTATCGCAGACGCCCTCCGCCTTGGGAGGCGCAGCCACGATGTGGTAGGTGGCGCCGCAGCTGTGGCAGGTCCGCCGGCCCGTCATGCGGGCCTCAATGACGCTGTCGGCGATCTCCAGAGAGAGTACCGCGTCAAAGTGGATGCCGTGGGCGTCCAGTGCCTCCGCCTGGGCGATGGTGCGGGGCACCCCGTCCAGAATGAAGCCGCCAGCGCAGTCGCTCTGGGCCAGCCGCTCCTGAATGATGCCGATGATGACCTCATCAGGGACCAGCTTGCCGGCGTCCATATAGCTTTTGGCCTCCAGCCCGATGGGGGTGCCGGCCTTGACGGCGGCCCGGAGGATGTTGCCGGTGGAGATGGTGGGGATACCCAGCTTCTTGCTGATGATCTCAGCCTGAGTCCCCTTTCCGGCGCCGGGGGCGCCCAGAAGGATGATTTTCATTGCTTTTCGCCCCTTACTCAAGGAAGCCCTTGTAGTGACGCATCATCATCTGGGCCTCCATCGCCTTGGTGGTCTCCAGAGCGACGCCCACCACGATGATGACGGAGGTGCCGCCGATGGCCAGGCTGCTGACGCCGATGATGGCGCCGGTGACGATGGGAGCGATGGCGATGATGGCCAGGTACAGGGCGCCGAACATGGTGATCTTACCCAGTACCTTGTGGATGAAGTCGGCGGTGGGCTTACCGGGACGGAAGCCGGGGATGAACCCGCCGTTCTTCTTCAGGTTGTTGGCAACCTCCACCGGGTTGAACTGCATGGTGGAGTAGAAGTAGCTGAAGCCAACGATCAGCAGGAAATAGACAACGATATAGAGGATGCTGGTGGTGTCAAACATCCGCAGGAACACACCCCAACCGCCCTCGCTCTCGGGGCTCTTGCCGAAGAACATACCCACGGTAGCGGGCAGGGAGGCAATGGCCTGGGCAAAGATGATGGGCATAACGCCGCTCATATTCACCTTCAGGGGGATGTGGCTGGACTGACCACCGTACATCTTGCGGCCCACCACGCGCTTGGCGTACTGGACGGGGATGCGGCGCTCGGAGTTCTGGATGAACACGATGAGCACGATGATAGCCAGCATGCCGACCACGATGAGGATCGCGCCCCACCAGGGCAGGCTGAAGCCGTCGGTCTTGCCGTTGAGGTGGTTCTGGATACCGGTCCACAGGGTCCCCACCATGCTGGGCACCCGGGACAGGATGCCGGCAAACAGGATGATGGAGATGCCGTTGCCGATGCCGAACTCGGTGATCTGCTCACCCAGCCACATAACAAAGGCGGAACCGGCAGTAAAGCTCAGAACAATCACGATGGCGACCCACCAGCCGGGCAGGCCGGCGGTGTTGATCAGGCTGACACCAGCGGTGTTCTTGATCAGGGTGTAGTAGCCCACGCCCTGGAGGATAGCGATAGCCACGGTCACGTAACGGGTGATGGCCGCGATCTTCTTCCGGCCCTCCTCGCCGCCGTCCCGCTGGAGACGCTCCAGAGCGGGAATGGCAACGGTGAGCAGCTGGATGATGATGGAGCTGTTGATATACGGCTGAACGCCCAGGGCAAAGACGGCGGCCATAGAGAAGGCGGTGCCGTTCATGGTGCCCAGCAGGGAGAAGATACCGCCCAAGTTGTTGAGCGTATTGCCCAGCAGATCGCTGTCAATGAAGGGGACAGGGACCACCGAGCCCAGCCGGAAGATGAGCAGCGCGAAGACGGTAAAAAGGATCTTCTTGCGCAGCTCGGCAATCTTCCACGCGTTACGGATGGTCTCGATCACTTAGACCACCTCGTACTTTCCGCCAGCCGCCACGATCTTCTCCTTGGCGGAGGCGGAGAAAGCGGAGGCACGGACCGTCAGCTTCTTGGTCAGGGTGCCGTTGCCCAGCACCTTGTAGCCATACTCACACTTGGAGAGGATGCCCTTCTCCAGCAGGTCGCACACGTTGACCACAGCGCCGTCCTCGAATTTCTCCAGAGCGGACACGTTAATGGCCTCCAGGGGCTTTGCAAAGATATTGTTGAAGCCGCGCTTGGGGATGCGGCGGGTCAGAGGCATCTGGCCGCCCTCAAAGCCCACGCGCACGCCGCCGCCGGAGCGGGACCACTGGCCCTTCTGGCCGCGGCCGGCAGTCTTGCCGTTACCGGAACCGTTGCCGCGGCCCTTACGGTAGGCCTTGGGATTGGAACCGGCAGCGGGGGAAAGATCATGCAGATTCATTTCGCGCACCTCCTTACTGTTCCTCGGTCACCTGCAGCAGATAGCCGATGTGGGCGATCTTGCCGCGGGTGGCCTCGTTGTCGGGCTGTACGGTGGTGTCGCCGATGTGGCGCAGCCCCAGAGCCTCGGCGGTGGCCTTATGCTTGGCGATGCGGCCGTTCAGGCTCTTGACCAGCTTGATGTTCAGATTAGCCATGTTCACGGCCCTCCTTAACCTACGATCTCGCTGACGCTCTTGCCGCGGATGCGAGCGACCTCCTCAGGGCCACGGAGAGCCTTCAGGCCCTCGAAGGTGGCGGAGACCACGTTCTGCGGGTTGTTGGAGCGCAGGCACTTGGCGCGGATGTCACGGATGCCGGCGGCCTCCATGACAGCGCGGACGGGGCCGCCGGCGATGATGCCGGTACCGGGAGCAGCGGGCTTGAGCAGCACGCGGCCGGCGCCGAACTCACCGATGACCTCGTGGGGAATGGTAGTGCCGGACAGAGTCACAGTGCACATATTCTTCTTGGCGTCCTCGATGCCCTTGCGGATCGCCTCGGGCACCTCGGCGGCCTTACCCAGGCCGAAGCCGACGCGGCCCTTCTCGTCGCCGACCACCATCAGGGCGGCAAACTTGAAGATACGACCGCCCTTGACGGTCTTGGACACGCGGTTCAGGGCAACCAGCTTCTCGGTGAATTCGCTGGGTTCTCTTTCAAAACGAGCCATTTAATCTTCCTCCTCCCTTAGAACTGCAGGCCGCCCTCACGGGCGCCCTCGGCCAGGGCCTGCACGCGGCCGTGATAGACATAACCGCCGCGGTCGAACACGACGTTCTCGATGCCGGCAGCCTTGGCGCGCTCGGCGACAGCCAGGCCCACCTTCTTGGCGGCCTCGCAGTCGGAGCCCTTGCCCTCAAAGCCCTTTTCCATGGAGGAAGCAGACACCAGGGTCTTGCCGTTCACATCGTCGATGATCTGGGCATAGATGTTGGTGTTGCTGCGGAACACGTTGAGACGGGGACGCTCGGGCGTGCCGGAAATCTTGCCGCGCACTCTCTTATGGCGCTTAAGCCGCTGAGCGTTGGTATCGGGTCTGTTGATCATTGTGGCACACCTCCTTATTTCTTCTTGACGCCGGTCTTGCCTTCCTTGCGGCGGATGACCTCGTCAGTGTATTTGATGCCCTTGCCCTTATAAGGCTCGGGGGGACGCTTCTCGCGGACTTCGGCGGCGAACTGGCCGACCTTCTGCTTGTCGACGCCGCTGATGACGATCTTGTTGGCGCTGGGGACCTCGATGGTGATACCATCGGCCTCCTCCATCACCACCTGGTGAGAGAAGCCCAGGTTCATAACCAGCTTGTTGCCTTCCTTGGCCACACGGTAGCCGACGCCGTTCACGTCCAGCTCCTTCTTGTAGCCCTCGGTCACGCCCACCACCATGTTGTTCAGCAGGGTGCGGGTCAGGCCGTGGAGGCTGCGGTTTTCCTTCTCGTCATTGGGGCGGGTGACATGGATCACATCGCCCTCCTGGGCAATGTTCATGTTGGGGTGCAGCTGCTGGGTCAGGGTGCCCTTGGGACCCTTCACGGTAACCAGGTTACCGGCTTCGATCTTCACGTCCACACCGGCGGGGATGGAGATCGGCATTCTTCCGATACGAGACATTTTCTACTCCTCCCTCCTTACCAGACAAACGCCAGGACCTCGCCGCCGACATGGGCCGCGCGGGCAGCCTTGTCAGTCATGACGCCCTTGGACGTGGACACGATGGCAATACCCAGGCCGTGGAGGACCCGGGGCAGCTCGTCAGCACCGGCATAGACACGCAGGCCGGGCTTGGAAACGCGGCGAAGACCAGTGATGACCTTCTCCTTGCCGGGGTTGTACTTCAGAGTAACGCGGATGACGCCCTGAGTACCGTCGTCGATCAGCTGGAAGTTCTTGATATAACCCTCATCCAGCAGGATCTGCGCGATGGACTTCTTCATGTTGGACGCGGGGACGTCCACGGTGTCATGCTTGGCGTTGTTCGCGTTGCGGATGCGGGTCAGCATATCCGCAATGGGGTCTGTGATGTGCATGAGTTTACCCTCCTTTGTTGAATGACGGGCCGTGAGAGGACCCGTTAAGGCGGTAAGGTATCGGAGTTCGCGGGGCTCCGACCTTTTAACCGTCTGCCAAGGAATTATTATATCGTGAAAATCCTTGTGTGAAAAGGAAAAAGTGACTCTCCGCCAAACTTTTGGAGGAATGCCCTACCCTACCCCGTTGGGTGGACGCCACTTATTCATTTTTCACAGTCGAATTTGCACAATCTCAGGGTTTTTCTCCTAAACGGAGAATTTTATTTTTTGAACCCGGATACAGATTCAAAAACCCCGTCACGCAACGCAAGCGCCTGACGTGTTTTCACACGCCGGGCGCGGGCGCTTGCGTCATTCAGACGGTCCTGATTACCAGGAAGCCTTCTTCACACCGGGGATCTGTCCCTTGTAGGCCAGCTCGCGGAAGCAGATACGGCAGATGCCGTAGTCCCGCAGGTAGGCGTGGGGACGGCCGCAGATCTTGCAGCGGTTGTAGCGGCGGGTGGAGAACTTGGGCTCCGCCTGCTGCTTCAGGATCATAGACTTCTTAGCCATTACGTTCTCCTCCTTTACCGGGCAAAGGGCGCGCCGATCAGGGTCAGCAGCTCTTTGGCCTCTTCGTCGGTCTTGGCGGTGGTGCAGATGACCACGTCCATGCCGCGGATCTTGTCGATCTTGTCGTACTCGATCTCGGGGAAGATCAGCTGCTCCTTGATGCCCAGGGCGTAGTTGCCGCGGCCATCGAAAGAGTTGCCGTTGATGCCCCGGAAGTCACGCACGCGGGGCAGGGCCACGTTGAACAGGCGGTCCAGGAACTCCCACATGCGGTCGGCACGCAGAGTGACCTTGGCGCCGATGGGCATACCCTCACGCAGCTTGAAGTTAGCCACGGACTTCTTGGCCTTGGTGATGATGGCCTTCTGGCCGGTGATCTTGGTCAGATCGCCCACAACGGCCTCCAGAACCTTGGCATTGTCGCGGGCCTCGCCGCAGCCGCAGTTCACAACGATCTTGTCGATCTTGGGGATCTCCATGGTGGACTTGTAGCCGAACTTCTGCATCAGAGCAGGAGCGACCTCGGCCTGGTACTTCGCCTTCAGGTTGGGCACTTTCTTATCAGCCATTGTCTATACTCCTCCTCTCTCAGATCTCGGCGCCGCACTTCTTGCAGATGCGGACCTTCTTGCCGTCGGCCAGCAGCTTGTGGGCGGGCCGGGTGGGCTTGTTGCACTTGGGGCAGACGCGCTGCACCTTGCAGGCGTAGATGGGGGCTTCCTTCTTGATGATGCCGCCCTGCTCGCCCTGCTTGCGGGGCTTGGTGTGGCGGGAGACGATGTTGATCTTCTCCACAACGACCTTGCCCTCCTTGGGCATGACCTCCAGGACCTTGCCCTGCTTGCCCTTGTCCTTACCGGACAGGACGATGACGGTATCGTCCTTGCGAATGCTCATCTTATTCATGTCTTCTCCTACCCCCTTACAGCACTTCGGGAGCCAGGGACAGGATCTTCATATAATCCTTGTCGCGCAGCTCGCGGGCCACGGGCCCAAAGATACGGGTACCGCGGGGATTCTTGTCGTCCTTAATGAGGACGGCGGCATTCTCGTCGAAGCGGACATAGCTGCCGTCGGCCCGGCGGACGCCCTTGGCGGAACGGACGATAACGGCCTTGACGACCTCGCCCTTCTTCACAGTACCGCCGGGCTGAGCCTTGCGGACGGAAGCCACAACCACGTCGCCGATGTTGGCATACCGGCGGCCGGAGCCGCCCAGCACGCGGATGGTCTTGATCTCTTTGGCGCCGGTGTTGTCGGCCACCTTCAGATAACTCTCCTGCTGAATCATACCGGCACCTCCTTACTTCGCCTTCTCGATGATCTCGACGACGCGCCAGCGCTTGTCCTTGGACAGGGGCCGGGTCTCCATGACCCGCACGCGGTCGCCGATGCCACACTCGTTCTTCTCGTCGTGAGCCTTCAGCTTGTAAGTGCTCTTAACGATCTTCTTGTACAGGGGGTGGGCCACACGGTCGGCAATGGCCACCACCACGGTCTTATCCATCTTATCGGAAACCACCAGGCCGACTCTGGTCTTACGGGAAGAAGTTCTGTTTTCCATGTTCTAGTTCCTCCTTCTTATCGGCCTGCGAGCTGCTGCTCACGGATGATGGTCTTGACGCGGGCGATATCCCGCTTGACCTCAGCGATCTTCACCGGGTTGTCCAGCTGATTGGTGGCATGCTGAAGACGGAGCTGGAAGAGATCCTTCTTCAGGTCGCCCAGCTTGTTGGTCAGCTCCTCGGCGCTCATCTTACGGATTTCAGTAGCCTTCATCTTCATTCACCACCATTCTCGGTCTCGGCGGTCTGCTTAGCCACGATCTTGCACTTGACAGGCAGCTTGTGGGAAGCCAGACGCAGGGCCTCGCGGGCGATCTCCTCGGAGACGCCGGCGATCTCGAACATAACACGGCCGGGCTTGACCACGGCCACCCAGTACTCGGGAGAACCCTTACCGGAACCCATTCGGGTCTCAGCGGGCTTCTCGGTGATGGGCTTATCGGGGAAGATCTTGATCCAAACCTTACCGCCACGCTTGGTGTAACGGGTCATGGCGATACGGGCGGCCTCGATCTGATTGCTGGTGATCCAGCTGGGCTCAGTGGCCTGCAGACCAAACTCACCATAGGTCACGGTGTTGCCCTTCAGGGCCTTGCCCTTCAGGCGGCCGCGGTGCACGCGGCGATATTTAACGCGCTTAGGCAGCAGCATTACTGAGCGCCTCCTTCCTTAGCAGCGGCAGGACGAGCACCGCCCTGAGGACGGCCGCCCTGGGGACGGTTGTTGTTGAAACCACCCTGGCGGTTGCCGCCGTTGCGGTTGAAGCCACCGTTGCGATTGAAGCCGCCCTTGCGGTCACCATCGCGGCGGTCGCGGCGGGGACGGTCGGAACGCTCCTTGAAGTTCTTGGTGTCCAGGGTGCGGGGGGTGGTGCGCAGGGTCTGAGTGAGCACCTCGCCCTTGTAGATCCACACCTTCACGCCGATGCGGCCGTAAGTGGTGGCAGCCTCAGCGAAGCCGTAGTCGATGTCGGCGCGCAGAGTCTGCAGGGGGATGGTGCCGTCGTGATAGTGCTCGGTGCGGGCGATCTCGGCGCCGCCCAGACGGCCGGACACCTGAGTCTTGATGCCGCGGGCGCCGATGCGCATAGCGCGGCCCATGGCGTTCTTCATGGCGCGGCGGAAGCCGATACGCTTCTCCAGCTGCTGGGCGATGTTCTCAGCCACCAGCTGGGCGTCCATGTCGGGGCTCTTGACCTCGACGATGTTCAGAGCCACGCTCTTGCCGATCATCTTCTCCAGCTTCAGGCGCAGAGCCTCGATGGCCTCGCCGCCCTTGCCGATGACCACGCCGGGGCGGGCGCAGTGCAGGTAGATGCGCACCTTGGCGTTGTCACGCTCGATCTCGATCTTGGGGATCCCGGCAGAATACAGGGTCTTCTTCAGGTAGTCCCGGATCTTCTTGTCCTCCACCAGCAGATCGCCCACCTTCTCGTTGCGGGCGTACCAGCGGGAGTCCCAGTCCTTAATGACACCCACGCGCAGGCCGTGGGGATTCACTTTCTGTCCCATATTCTTCCTCCTCCCTTAGCGCTCAGCCACGCAGATGGTGATGTGAGAAGTGCGCTTGTTGATCCGATAGGCGCGGCCCTGAGCCCGGGGACGCATCCGCTTGATGATGGGGCCGGGGCAGGCGAACACCTGGGAAACATACAGCTTCTCGGGGTCCATCTGGTGGTTGTTCTCCGCATTGGCAGCGGCGCTCTTGAGGAGCTTGAGCAGCAGCTCGGAGGCAGCCTTGGGGGTGCCCATCAGGATGGCAGTGGCCTGGGCTACGCTCTTGCCGCGGATCAGGTCACAGACGATCTGGACCTTGCGGGGAGAGATACGGGTATATCTCAGATGTGCTTTGGCTTCCATGTTCTCTCCTCCTCCTTACTTACCAGTCTTGCTGCCGGCGTGGCCGCGGAAGGTGCGGGTGGGGGCGAACTCGCCCAGCTTGTGGCCCACCATGTCCTCGGTCACGTAGACGGGCACGTGCTTGCGGCCGTCATGCACGGCAAAGGTGTGTCCGACGAAGGAGGGGAAGATGGTGGAGGCGCGGCTCCAGGTCTTCAGGACCTTCTTCTCGCCGGTCTGATTCATTTCGTCGACCCGCTTCAGCAGCTCGGGGGCGCAAAAGGGGCCTTTCTTGATACTTCTGCTCATCTTTTACTGCCTCCCTTACTTCGCGTTGCGGTGCTTGACGATGAACTTCTCGGTGCGGTTCTTCAGCTTGCGGGTCTTGTAACCCATCGCAGGCTTGCCCCAGGGGGTAACAGGGCCGGGACGACCGACGGGGCTCTTGCCCTCGCCGCCGCCGTGGGGGTGGTCATTGGGGTTCATGACGGAACCGCGGACGGTGGGCCGCCAGCCCATGTGACGCTTACGGCCGGCCTTACCGATCTGGATGTTGGCCCAGTCGGTGTTGCCCACCTGGCCGATGGTGGCCTTGCAGTTCTCACGGACATAGCGGACCTCGCCGGAGGGCAGACGGACCTGAGCCATGCCGTTCTCCTTGGCCATCAGCTGAGCAGCCTCGCCGGCGGCGCGCACCAGCTGGGCGCCCTTGCCGGGGTAGAGCTCGATGCAGTGGATCTCCTCGCCCACGGGGATGTTGGCGATGGGCAGGCAGTTGCCGGGCAGGATGTCGGCGTCGGGGCCGGTCATGATGATGTGACCGGGCTTCAGGCCCACGGGAGCCAGGATATAGCGCTTCTCGCCGTCCTCATACTGGATGAGGGCGATGTTGGCGGAGCGGTTGGGATCGTACTGCAGGTTGATCACAGTGGCGGTGCCCTCTTTGTTCCGCTTGAAGTCGATGATGCGGTACTTCTTCTTGTTGCCGCCGCCGCGATGGCGGACGGTGATGCGGCCGTAGCTGTTGCGGCCGGCGTTCTTCTTCAGATTCTCCAGCAGGCTGCGCTCGGGCTTGGCCTTCTTGTCGATGCCCTCGAAGGCGCTCACGGTCATGTGGCGGCGGGAGGGCGTCGTGGGCTTATAAGTTTTAATAGCCATTGTTCCTTATCCTCCTTACACCATGCCTTCGAAGAACTCGATGGTCTTGGAATCCTCGGTCAGGGTGACCACGGCCTTCTTCCAGTTGGCGCGGCGGCCAGCGGGGAAGCGGCCGGTGCGCTTGGCCTTGCCCTGCATGTTCAGGGTGTTGACCTTGGCGACCTTCACCTCAAAGATCTCCTCGATCGCCTTGGCGATCTCGATCTTGTTCGCGTTCTTGGCCACCTCGAAGGTGTACTTCTTGGCCTCGGTCTCGGCCATGGACTGCTCGGTGATGATGGGACGCTTGATGATATCATAAGCGGTGGTAGCCATTACGCAAACACCTCCTCGATGACGGCCAGAGCGGCCTTATCTACGATAAACTTGCCGGCGTTCACGATGTCGTAAACGCTGAGGATCTTGGCAGTGGTGGTCACCACGCCGGGAATGTTGCGGGCGGACTTGACGACATTCTCGTTGACCTCGGTGGTGACGAGAACGGCCTTCTTGGCGCCCACAGTGCTCAGGAAGCCCTGCATGGTCTTGGTCTTGATGGCGTCCATGTTCAGGCCGTCCACCACCACGATGTCGCCGGAGGCGGCCTTGGCGGACAGAGCGGACTTCAGAGCCAGACGCTTGACCTTCTTGTTCAGCACATAGCTGTAGTCGCGGGGCTTGGGAGCAAAAACGATACCGCCGTGGGTCCACTGGGGAGCACGGGTGGAACCCTGACGGGCGCGACCGGTGCCCTTCTGACGCCAGGGCTTAATGCCGCCGCCGGAGACCTCGGCGCGGGTCAGAGCGGACTGAGTACCCTGACGGCAGTTGGCCAGGTGATTCTTGACCACCTCGTGCACAACAGTCTGATTGGGCTCGATCCCGAACACAGCTTCGGAGAGCTCCACTTCGCCGACCTGGTTGCCGGCCATGTTCACAACGATTGCCTTAGGCATTTGAGTTCTCTCCTTTCTTACTTGTTACGGGCGGAAGCCTTCTGGGGATTGGCGCGGCCGGAAGCCTTCTGCGGGTTCTTGGAGATGTCGGCGCCGGCGCCCTTCTCCTTGACGTTGATCACGGAGTTGCGCAGATACACGATGCCGCCCTTGGGGCCGGGGATGGCGCCGCGCACGGCGATGATGCCCAGCTCGGGGTCGACCTTGATGACATCCAGGTTCAGAACAGTGACCTGCTCGTTACCCATCTGACCAGCGCCGATCTTGCCCTTGAAGATCCGGGAGGGATCGGTGCTGGAGCCCATGGAACCAGCGTGACGATGCACAGGGCCGGTACCGTGGGATTCCTTCAGGCGGGAAGCGCCGTGGCGCTTCACAACGCCCTGATAGCCGTGGCCCTTGCTGATGCCGGTCACGTCCACGCGGTCGCCCTCGGCGAACACGTCCACCTTGACCTCGTCGCCCACGTTGAGGGCGTCGCAGTTGGCCAGCTTGAACTCCTTCAGGGTCTTCTTGCGGATCTCGCCAGCCTTCTTCATGTGACCCAGCTCAGGCTTGGAGAGCTTCTTGTCGGCTACGTCGCCGTAGCCCAGCTGAACAGCGTTGTAGCCGTCCTTCTCCACGGTCTTCTTCTGCACAACAGCGCAGGGGCCCGCCTCAATGACGGTGACCGGGATGACCTTGCCGGCTTCGTCGAAGATCTGCGTCATGCCGACCTTCTTGCCGATAATGGCCTTTTCCATGTGTTTTCCTCCTTAATAAGGTTATTGGTTGGACGAGGTACCCATTGGACTGGTATTGCTCGGCCAACTTGACCCGTCCGCCTCAAAACGCGGCGGACTGCGGTACAAACAAAGGAATGAGTTGCTGTCCCTTACAGCTTGATCTCGATCTCCACGCCGGCGGGGAGCTCCAGACTCATCAGGGCCTCGACGGTCTTGGGAGAGGGCTTCAGGATGTCGATCAGGCGCTTATGGGTGCGGCGCTCGAACTGCTCGCGGGAGTCCTTGTACTTGTGGACGGCGCGCAGGATGGTGACGACTTCCTTCTTGGTGGGCAGGGGGATGGGGCCGGACACGGAAGCGCCGGTGCGCTTGGCGGTCTCAACGATCTTCTCAGCGCTCTGGTCGATGAGCTGATGATCATAGGCCTTCAGACGGATGCGGATCATTTCTTTCTGAGCTGCCATGGTGATTTGTTCCTCCTTAAACATACGAAGTGGTGCGCTTACACCGGGTCCACGGGGCGAAAGCGCGGTGTCTTTCCTCGCTTCGTACGGTGAGGGATTTCAGTACACGTTTCCGTGCGTATCACTCCGTGACATGAAGAAAACCGGCACAAGCAGGCCGGTTTACTCCCTGCATGGCGATATACGCCGCGCACGGATCCCTCAGCCGCCCGATTCTAGCTCGGACATACTCCGCGGAAGTTACCTCATTGCTGAGCAATCTCCCACATCATCGCAGACTGCGCCCAAACAGGCGCTTGATTATGATACTCTAAAACCCATTCCCTGTCAAGTATTTTTCGGGCTTTTTTGAAAATTTTATTGTTGGCAGACCGGTGGGCGCACATCCGTGCGCCCACACAGGCTGCTGTCGGTTTTTGCCGGCCCGTGCCCGCCGCAAGGGGACTGACACATTTACTTTAAAAAAGGATTTCTGTATCGCGTCTATTACAGCACCTGCTCGATGTGCTTTTTCATCTCGGCGGCGTCGATGGCCGTCCCGATAAAGTGCTCCAGGGAGAGCACCGCCTGGTTGACCAGCAGGCCCAGCCCGTTGACGGCGCGGTGTCCCCGCAGCCCGGCCTGCCGCAGCAGCTCGGTCTCGGCGGGGGCGTAGATCAGGTCCACCACCGGCGCGCCCTCCGTCAGGCTGTCCAGGAAGGAGAAGTCGGCAAACTGTCCGGCGGCCCCCTCCATGCCCAGAGAGGTGCAGTTCACCAGCAGGTCGCACCGGGCGGCCTCCCCGGCCAGCTCCTCCGCCGTGAAGCCCGCCGGACGCAGATGCTCCGGGTCGTGGCCGCAGATGACCTGGGCCTTGTCCAGGGTGCGGTTGCACACGACGACCTCCGCGCCGGCCTGGGCCAGCTTGAGGCAGACCGCCTTGGCGGCCCCGCCGGCGCCCAGCACCACCACCCGCGCCCCTGCCGGGTCGATCCCCTCGTCGGCCAGCGCCCGGAGAAAGCCCTCTCCGTCGGTGTTGTAGCCCCAGGTCTTCCCCTCCCGGATGCACACCGTGTTTACCGCGCCGATAAGCCGGGCGTCCTCGTCCAGCTCGTCCATCAGGGGCACCAGCTCCTCCTTGTGGGGCATGGTGGCGTTGAACCCGGCGTAGCCCGCAAATTTGGCGCAGTCCAGCCAGGTCTTGCACTGCCCCCGGGGCACCGGCTGGCAGAGGTACACATAGTCCAGGTCCAGAGCCCTGAGCATGGTATTCTGGATCAGGGGGGATTTAGAGTTCCCCACAGGATCGCCGATGACACACAGCTTGCGGGTGCTGTTTTTCACTTCTACCTTCATATCCATACCTCCCCGTTTCGATTCGGGCCGGTGGTCCGGCAGGGCCGCGTTGACCACCAGGGCCACCAGCAGGCCCACAATGGTCTCGATCATCCGGGCCACGGCGTAGTAGTACCGGGTGACCCCGGTCACCCCGGTGATGAGGATCACGCAGGGCAGGATGCAGGCCATGCCGCAGGCGGTGGGCCGCTTGATGAGCAGGCACAGCCACACACCTGCCACACATACCGCTCCCAGGATGATGGTCTTGAGCCAGAAATGGTCCAGTGCCGGTCCCAGCAGCAGGGTGGCGGTACCCAGAGCGCCGCCCACCAGCACGCCGATAAGCCGGGACATACCCAGATAGAAGGTCTGGCCAAGGGTGCTCTGGGTACAGATGATACAGGCGATACAGGCGTACAGCGGCCCCATCTGGCCCAGCACACCCCCCAGCTCCTCCCGGTAAGTGAGCCCGAAGGGGAGAAAGAGCGCGTAGGATACCATCACCGCCACAGCTGTCTTGATGACGCGCATACCGACGCGGGGCAGAGGAACGGAAGGATGCTTCATAAGATCTCCTTTTTCATATAGAGGCACGGGCGGATGTGGGCAGAAGGTGCATTGCCCCAAGGGGGGGGCAAGAGAAGCCACCCTGGGTATCTTCTCCTACGTGACCCCTTTGCAGGGGCCGATGCCCTCATCGGTCCGCTATTTGGCTTCCAGAAAGTACCGCATCGCCGCCTCGTAGCCATACAGCCCCAGGCCGCAGATCTGGCCCACGCAGGCGGGGGCGGTGACGCTCCTGTGCCGGAACTCCTCCCGCTGGTGGACGTTGGAGATGTGGACCTCAATGCAGGGCACATCCACCGCCTTGAGGGCGTCCAGAATGGCGTAGCTGTAGTGGGTGTAGGCCCCCGGATTCATGATGATGGCGTCGTATACCCCGTCGGCGGCGTGGATGGCGTCGATGATGGCCCCCTCGTGGTTGGACTGGAAACAGCATGCGCTGGAACCGTGGGCGGCGGCAAAGTCCTCCAGCCGTTTACACAGGCTCTCATAGGTATTCTCTCCATAAATGCCCGGCTCCCGCTTGCCCAGCAGGTTCAGGTTGGGTCCGTTGATGATGAGAAATTTCATTTCAGCACCTCCAAGATCCGCCGGACGGTCTCCGCCGGCGTGGCCTGCACATCCGTCACATGGTCCGCCCACTCCAGATAGACCGGCTCCCGCTGGGCATACCGGGCCAGGAAAGCCGCCCGTCCCTGCTGGCCCAGAGGGCGCTTTTTCATGGACACCCGGTCGTAGATCTCCCCCGGGTCCCGCCGGAGAAAGACCACGGTGCCGCTGCGCTTCAGGCTGGCGATGGCATCCGCCCGGGTGGGCAGGCCGCCGCCGCAGGCGATGACCAGCTCCCGCTGCCGGGACAGCTCCTCCGCCGCGCCCAGCTCCCAGTCCCGGAAGAAGGCCTCCCCCTCCTCGGCAAAGATATCGGGGATGGACCGGCCCAGGGCCTGCTCGATATATTGGTCGGTATCCACAAAGGAGAAGCCCAGCTCTTTGGCCAGCAGCCCCCCCACTGTGGTCTTGCCGCAGCCCATCATGCCGATGAGCACCACATTGTCCCTCATGCCTGTCCCTCCCAGGCCCTGTAGTTGCCCAGGATCCGCACCTCGGTGGCCAGCTGGCTCAGCTCATGGAGCACCCCGTCCATGCCGGGGGCGGCCAGGTCGCCGGTGAAATCCAGGAAGAACAGGTACTCAAATCCCCGGCCGGGAATGGGCCGGGACTCGATCTTCAGCAGGTTGAGCCCCTGGACGGCAAAGATGGTGAGGATCTCGTGGAGGGAGCCGCTCTGGTGGGGCAGGCGGAACACAGCGCTGATCTTGTTGCGGCCGGGCCGCAGCTCGGGCACCGGGGATACCACCGCGAACCGGGTGTGGTTCATGGTATTGTGGTTGACCCGCTGGGCCAGGATGTGCAGGCCGTACAGCTCGGCGGCCCGCCTGGAGCAGATCGCGGCGGCGGTGGGGTCCCCCATCTCCGCCACCAGCTTGGCGGAACCGGCGGTGTCCAGGGTGGGCACCCGCTTCCAGTCCCGGTGGGCATCCAGATACTTCTCGCTCTGCATCAGCCCCTGCTCATGGGAATAGACGGTCCTAATCTGATCCAGCTCCACGCCGGGCAGGGCCATCAGGCAGTGCTCCACCGGCACCTGCCACTCCCCCACGATATGATAGTGATACTGGGCCATCAGGTCGTACACCTGCCGGATAGACCCGGTGGAGGAGTTCTCCACCGGCAGCACGGCGTAGTCCACCTCGCCCCGCTCCAGGGCGGCAAAGACATCATTGAACCAGGGCATGCCCACGCTGTTCACGTCCTTGCCGAAGTAGCCCACGGCGGCCTCCTCGCTGTAGCAGCCCGGCTCCCCCTGGTAGGCCACCCGGGGACCGGCCACCGGCTGTCGGGCCTTGGCCACATCGGTCAGATAAGCGGCGTAGCCCGGGTCCTCCTCCCCCTCCTTCACCAGGTGGCGCTGCTGCCGGCGGGAGATGGCCATGATGCTCTCGTAGAGGGCCGCCACGTCCGCCCTGCGGGCGGGGTCGTCGGTGAGAGCCGTCTTGGCTTCGATGACCCGTCTCTCCCGGCCCGCGTCCAGCACCGGGATGCCTTCCCGCCGCTTATATTCCCCTACCTTGCCGGTCACATCCATCCGCTGCAAAAACAGCCGCACCAATTCTCCGTCGATGCGGTCGATCTCCTGCCGGTATCGCTCCAATTCGGTCATACTCTCTCGCTCCTTTTTGCGGGCCGACAGCCTATCGTCCCGCACATCTCAGATCCCCAGCACTTCGCAGGCCGCCAGCGCCGCCGCCGCCTCGATCACCGGCACCGCCCGGGGTACGATGCAGGGGTCGTGCCGTACCCACAAAGCGCCCCAGCGCTTTGCGGGGTCCCATTTTATCTTCCGCGACGGAAGTAAATTCCGTCTGCGGCAAGGTCTTGGCTCTGCCAAAACGCTTGGACGCCGCTTATGCGGCGGCTCGCTGACGCTCGTGGGCCGTCACGACCCGATCCCTAAAACTTCGCAGGCCGCCAAGGCCGCCGCCGCCTCGATCACCGGCACCGCCCGGGGTACGATGCAGGGGTCGTGACGGCCCTTGATCTCCATCTCCACCTCTTCCCCGGTGCGCAGATCCACGCTCTCCTGGGGAAGGGCGATGGAGGGGGTGGGCCGGATGGTGACCTCAAAGACCACCGGCATACCGTTGGTGATGCCGCCGTTGACGCCGCCGGCGTGGTTGGTCCTGGTGACCACCTTGCCGTCCTCCACCGCAAAGGGATCGTTGGCCTCGCTGCCCCGCATAAGGGAGAAGGCCACCCCGGCCCCAAACGCGACACCCTTTACCGCAGGTACGGCAAAGAGATGCTGGGAGAAGATGCCCTCCACATTACAGCCGAAGTCGGGAGCGCCCAGCCCGGCGGGCAGGCCGGTAACGGCACACTCGATGGCGCCGCCCACGCTGTCCATCTCCCCCTTGGCCTCCAGAATGGCCCGGCGCATCTCCTCCCCCTTGCTGTCATCCAGCACCGGGAAGGGCTTGGCGGCTACCGCCCGCAACTCCTCCGGGTCATCCAGCGCGGCGTCGCAGATGCCGTAGATGGAGCTGATATGGGCGCCCACCTGTACGCCCCGTCCCGCCAGTACCTGCCTGGCCACCGCTCCGGCGGCCACCAGCGGGGCGGTGAGACGGCCGGAGAAGTGGCCGCCCCCCCGATAGTCCTGACAGCCCCGGCTCCTGATGAATCCGGCGTAATCCCCGTGGCTGGGCCGGGGGGTGTACCGGATGGAGCTGTAGTCCTTGGAGTGCTGGTCGGTGTTGCGGATCACCATGGCCAGGGGGGCTCCGGTGGTCCTGCCCTCAAACACCCCGGAGAGCACCTCCACCAGGTCGCTCTCCTTCCGGGCGGTGGCGGTGGGGTCCTGCCCCGGCTTCCGCCGGTCCAGCTCCCGCTGCACCTGTTCCAGATCCAGCTCCAGCCCGGCGGGCACCCCCTCCACCACTACGCCGATGGCAGGGCCGTGGGATTCGCCGAAGATCATATATCGCATGTCAGTTTTCCTCCCAATCTGCGGTAGTCCTCCCAGAACCGGGGATAGGACTTGCTCACGCACTCCGCGCCGGTGATGGTCACCGGTTTCTCGCACCGGATGGCGGCAATGGCCGCCATCATGGCGATGCGGTGGTCGTTGTGGCCGGAGACGGTGACGCCTCCCGCCAGCTTCTCCCGCCCGTGGATCACCAGATGGTCCTCATGCTCCTCCACATCGGCTCCCAGCGCGTTCAACACCTCGGTCACCGTGGCCAGCCGGTCGCTCTCCTTGATGCGTAGACGCCCGGCGTTGACGATGCGGGTGACCGCTCCCCCCCGCAGGGCGGCCATGGCGGCCAGCGGGGGCACCAGGTCGGGGCACTGGCTCACGTCCAGGTCCACCAGCCCCTCCCCCTGCAATTTCACAAAATAGGGCACGATGCGCATATCTCCCTGGACGGAGCAGGCGTTGAGCCCCCGGATATCCACCTGACAGCCCAGGCTCGCCGCTCCGTACCAGAAGGCGGCGTTGGACCAGTCGGCCTCGATGGCCAGATCCCGGTGCTGGTAGTACTGGTTGCCCGGCACGCGGAAAACACGCGCTCCGTCGTACTCCGCCTTCACCCCAAACTGCTCCAGGGCGTCCAGGGTCATATCCACATAGCCCCGGCTTTCCAGGTCGGTGGTGAGTACGATCTCGCTGTCCCCCTCCAGCAGGGGCAGGGCGTACAGCAGGCCGGTGACGAACTGGGAGGACACGTTGCCCGGCAGGACGTACCGCCCCGGAGTCAAGCTCCCCCGCACCGTCAGCGCCCCGTCCTTTTGCTCATAGAAGATTCCCTTCTCCCGGAAGAGGGCAAAGTAGGGCTCCTGGGGCCGCTCCATCAGCCGCCCGTGGCCGGTGAACTTGCCGCCCCCCTTGAGGGCCAGGGCCACCGGAATGAGAAAGCGGAGGGTGGAACCGCTCTCCCCGCAGTCCATCACCTCAGGGGCGGGCTCTTCGTGGCCGTCCACCAGGTCGGCACCCCGGATGATGGTGCCGTCGGCGGAGGCGTCGGCGTCCAGGGTGCGCATGCACCGCAGGGTGGCCTGGATGTCCTCCGACAGGTCCACGTTGGACAGCTTGCAGAAGCCGTCGGACAGGGCGGCGGCAATGATGAGCCGGTGGGCCTGGCTTTTGGATGGCGGGGGCGTAACAGCCCCCTTCAACAGGGACGGTATAATGGTCACATTCATTTCAGTTCCTCCAGCAGCGCGGCCTTGGGCATTTTATGGGGAATGGCATGGCCCAGCTCTTCCAGCAGGATCACGCTGATGTCCGCTCCCGCCCCCTTCTTATCCAGGCCGATGGCGGCGGCGTATTCCTCCCCGGTGCAGGGGATGTCCACCGGCAGGCCCAGGGGGGCAAGGAGGACGGCAATGCGATCCGCCGTTCCCGCCGGGGTGATGCCCATGGTCTCCCCCAGCCGGGCGGCGCGGACCATACCGGCGGCCACCGCCTGACCGTGGGTCCACTTCTCGTAGCCCCCCGCCTTCTCATAGGCGTGGCCCAGGGTGTGGCCGAAGTTGAGCAGCATCCGTTTTCCCGTGTCCAGCTCGTCCTCTTCCACTACCATGCGTTTTAAATCGCAGCAGGTATACAAAACGTGTTCAATTTCCGCCATGATCTCCCTTCGGGAGGGCCGGGCGGCCAGGAAATCGAAGAAGGCGCGGTCCAGGATGCAGCCGTACTTGATGACCTCCGCCATGCCGTCGGCGAAGGTGGAATCGGGCAGGGTGTCCAGAGTGTCCGGGTCCATAAGCACCAGCCTGGGCTGCCAGAAGGCGCCGGCCAGATTCTTGCCCGCCTGGAGGTCGATGGCCACCTTCCCCCCCACAGAGGAGTCCACCTGGGCTAGCAGTGTAGTGGGGATCTGGACAAAAGCCACGCCTCGCAGGATGGTGGCGGCGGCAAAGCCCGCCAGATCCCCCACCACGCCGCCACCCAGGGCCACCACGGCGTCGGTGCGGGTGAGACCGAAGTCCATCATGTTCTCCCACAGCTCCGCCAGCTGGGCGGCGCACTTGGAGGGCTCCCCGGCGGGCACGGTGTGGAAGGCCGCCCGGAATCCGGCCGCGGTCAGGCTGCGCTTCAGGCGGTCCCGGTAGAGGGGGCCCACGTTGGAGTCGGTCACCACAAACAGGCGGCCGGCTCCGGGCAGAGCGGCCCGGCACAGCTCGCCCGCCCTGTCCAGCAGGCCCCGCTGGATCAGGATCTCATATTCCCGCCCCGGCAGGGCGACGGTGAGGGTTTTCATGGAATTCAGTCCTCCTCTGGTATCACGCTGCGCACCTCCGCGCTTTCTGCTGTCACGCTGCGGGTCGGGCGCATGGCCGGGTCGCCTTCCCTTCGTCTCGGGCTGGTCTGCGGCCCGCCTCGCGGTCCTCCGCTCGCCCTCGCTCCGGTCCAGGCTCCCCTGCTCGGCGGTTCGGCGCTTCTCTCTTATCTTACCAGCTTCTTTTCCACCAGGTCCACCAGCATGCCCACCTTGTGCATCAGGGCGTCGAACTTCTGGGGGGTGAGGGACTGCTGTCCGTCACATCTGGCGTGGGCCGGGTCGTTGTGGACCTCGATGATGAGACCGTCGGCCCCCGCCGCCACGGCGGCCAGCGCCAGCGGCTCCACCATCCAGTACATGCCCGCAGCGTGGGAGGGGTCCACGATAACAGGCAGATGGCTCATCTGCTTGATGGCGGGGATGGCAGATACGTCCAGGGTATTGCGGGTGTAAGTCTCAAAGGTACGCACACCCCGCTCGCAGAGGATGACGTTCTCGTTGCCGGAAGCCATGATGTACTCAGCGGACATGATCCATTCCTCATAGGTATTGGACAGGCCCCGCTTGAGCAGGATGGGCTTGCTCATCTTGCCCACCTCTTTGAGCAGCTCAAAGTTTTGCATATTGCGGGCGCCCACCTGGACCACGTCCACCTCCCGCTCGAAGAGGTCGGCCATCCGGGGGTCCATGATCTCAGTGACGATGGGCAGGCCGGTCCTGGCCCGGGCCTCCATCAGCAGGTCCAGGCCTGCGGTGCCCATGCCCTGGAAGGAGTAGGGGGAGGTGCGGGGCTTGAAGGCGCCGCCCCGCAGCAGGGATGCGCCGGAGCGCTTTACATCCTCAGCCACAGCACAGATCTGCTCCTCGCTCTCCACGGAACAGGGACCGGCGATGACGGAAAAATGGCCCCCGCCGATTTTGGCATTGCCCACGCTTACCACCGTGTCCTCCGGGTGGAACTTGCGGTTGGCCTTCTTATAGGGCTCCTGCACCCGCATGACCCGCTCCACGTTGGGGTCGATGGAGATCTTGTCCATGTCCACCGCGGTGGTGTCGCCCACCAGGCCCAGAATGGTGCAGCCCACGCCGTTGGTGACCCCCACCTCCAGGCCCTGCTCCTTCAGCTTACCTACCAGCGCCTCGATATCCGCCTGACGGGTACCGGGCTTCATAACAACTACCATGATGCTCGCTTCCTTTCCATACAAACGCCCCCGGGGGCGGCGGTCCGCTCCCGGATAGCAAAAGGGGCGCCCATTGATGAAATCAATGAGCGCCCTGTCATTTTCCACAAGGTCCGATCGGGCCCCGGAAGGCCCGCCCATTCACTCCATCCGCTTATTTTCCCATGCCAAAAAGGCCGGCGCCCATAAATCGGGCCCAGCCATAGGAAAACAGGAAGGATGCAGTTGTGAGGTTCGATACGGACATACCTCTGCGCCTCACTTTTTCAGGTTGGAGACATTATACCCCCTCCCGTCCGGGATTGCAACTGCGATTGTGTACAAATGCGTATTTTTCTCGTCCTTCCGGGATCTGTCCACAAAAAGGACCCGGCATTCCTGCCGGGTCCCAGCCTGTTTTCATTCAAATACCCGCGTGGATCTGCTCGTTCTGGAGCGTCCCCTCCGGCATGTGGCGGAGCATCTGCCACATGCACAGAGCAAAGAGCACCGAGCTGATGGACCAGGTCAGAGGGTACGCCCAGTACACCACCCGGATATCGGGGATGAGGCGGACGGTGATGGTGATATAGGTGATGCGCAGGGCGCACCACACGGTGAGCATGATGGCCATGGGCACGATGGGCCGCCCCATGCCCCGCAGAATGCCGGCGCAGCAGTGGGAGAAGGCCAGCAGGCAGTAGAACAGGGAGACGGTGCGGGCATAGGCGGTGCCGAAGGCCACCACCTCCGGCTCGCTGTTGAAGGCGGACACCAGCACCGGGGCAGCCAGGAAGATGACGACGCCGATAAGCTCCGCCAGCAGGGGGCTGCACAACAGGCCGAACTTCATGCCGGAGCGCACCCGGTCAAACTTGCGGGCCCCCACATTCTGGCTGACAAAGGTGGACAGAGCCAACGCAAAGCAGGTCACCGGCAGGAAGGCGAAGCCCTCAATGCGGCTGTAGGCGCCGCAGCCGGCCATGGCCGCCGAGTCGAAGGCGTTGATATTGGCCTGGACGATGACGTTGGCCAGAGAGACCACCGAGCTCTGCACGCCGGAGGGGATACCCAGGGTGATGATCCGCTTAAAGGTAGGCCCCTCAAAGCGCACCCGCCGCCAGTTCACCCGGTAGCCCGCACGGGTCAGGGTCAGCTTGCGGAAGGCCAGGAAGGCGGCCAGGCTCTGACTGATGATGGTAGCCAGGGCGGCGCTGCCCACCCCCCGGTGAAGCACGGCCACGAAGAACAAGTCCAGCACCACGTTGGTGACAGAGGCCACAATGAGGTATTTCATGGGGCTTCGGCTGTCCCCCACCGACTGGAGGATGCTGGCCCCCATATTGTAGAGCACCACGGCGGAGGAGCCGCAGAAGTAGATCCGGAAGTACAGGACGGAATTTTCAATGACGTCAGCAGGGGTGCCGATCCACTTTAAGATCTGAGGCGTCAGAATGACCCCCACCGCCGTCAGCACCACGCCCGCCGTCAGGCCCAGGGCCACGGTGGTGTGGACCGCCCGTTCCATATTGTCCTCATCCTCCGCCCCGTAGTAGCGGGCGATCAGAACTCCCGCGCCCAGAGACACACCGTTGATAAAGCCCACCATCAGCAGGATCATGCTGCTGGAGGAGCTGACCGCCGCCAGGGCGGACCGGCCGATAAAGTTGCCTACAATGAGGGAATCCACCGCATTGTACAGCTGCTGGAACAGGTTGCTGAAAAAGATGGGCAGGGCAAAGGCCAGCATCTTTCTGGGAACGCTGCCCTCGGTCAGGCGATTCTGTTCATTGGGTCCCACCGGTGATCATCTCCACTCTCTCTAACTGTATGCTTATTATTAGCCAACAGGGCAAAAATGTCAAGGCGGCCCAGGCACCCTTTCTGCCGGAGGGCATAGGATGGTGCAGTCACTGGAAACGGAGGGCACACGCCATGAGACATGAACTGAATCTGTGGGTGGCGGGAGGTGATCTGCGGCAGGCCAAACTGGCGGAGCTGCTGGCCGCCGACGGCCACACGGTACATACCTGGGCGCTGGAACGGCAGGGCCCTCTGGAGGGCGTCCGGACGGAGGCGGACCCCTCCGGTTCGGAGCTGGCCGACTGTCTGATCCTGCCCCTGCCGGCAGAGGAGGAGAGCGGGCTGCTCCACGCGCCCCTGTCCGACAGGCCCAGACCGCTGGCAGAGCTGCTGGCCCCCCTGCGGCCCGGCCAGCTGGTGTGCGCCGGGATGGCCGGCCCTGTTCTCACCGCGCTGGCCGCGGAGCGGGGTCTGGTCCTTCAGGACTATTTTGCCCGAGAGGAGCTGGCGGTGGCCAACGCGGTGCCCACCGCCGAGGGGGCCATCCAGATCGCCCTGGAGGAGCTGCCCATCACCCTCCACGGGGCCCGGGTGCTGGTCATCGGCTTCGGCCGGGTGGGTAAGGCCCTCGCCCAGCGGCTGGCCGGCCTGGGCGCCAGGGTGAGCGTGGCCGCCCGCAAGTGGTCCGACCTGGCCTGGGCGGAGAGCTGCGGCTACTGCGGGGAGCGGACGGAGCAGCTGGCAGGCTGGCTGTGCGGCTATGATCTGGTGGTCAACACCGTCCCCGCCCCGGTGCTGGGCCGGGCCGAGCTGGCCGACCTGAAGCAAGGCTGTCTGGTCATCGACCTGGCCTCCAGGCCGGGGGGCGTGGACTTTGACGCCGCCGCGCAGCTGGGCGTAAAGGCCATCTGGGCCCTGTCCCTGCCCGGTAAAGTAGCGCCGGTGACGGCGGGCCGGTGCATCCAGACCACCATTTACAACATCTTGCGGGAAATGGGAGTGTGAGTATGGAACATATCAAAGTGGGGTTTGCCTTCTGCGGGTCCTTTTGCACATACAGCATGGCCATGACGGCGCTGGAGCGGGTGAAGGCCCGGTTCGGGGACGTGACCCCCATCATCTCCGAGTCCGCCGCCGCCAACGACACCCGGTTCGGTCCGGCCCATGAGTTCATGCGGGAGATGGAGCGCATCTGTGACAAGCGGGTCATCGACACGCTGGTAAAAGCGGAGCCCATCGGCCCCAAAAAGCTGCTGGATGTGCTGGTGATCTGCCCCTGCACCGGCAACACCCTGGCAAAGCTGGCAAACGGCGTCACCGACACCTCGGTTACCATGGCGGCCAAGGCCCATCTGCGCAACGGCCGCCCTCTTGTGATCTGCCCCGCCACCAACGACGGCCTGGCCGCCTCGGCCCGAAACATCGGAACGCTGCTGGACAGAAAGCACGTCTACTTCGTCCCCTTCCGCCAGGATGACCCTGCGGGCAAGCCCACCTCCCTGGTGGCCGACTTCTCCCTGGTGCCCGATGCCATCGCCGCCGCTCTGGAGGGCCGTCAGCTCCAGCCCCTGCTGCTGGGCAGCCCCGCCTGAGAGTAAAAAAGCCTGCCGCAATGCGGCAGGCTTTTTTACTATGATGTACTCAGGCCTCCAGCTTGGCTCGGATGGCCTTCAGGAACTCCAGAGAGTTGACGCCCCGGGCGGGGGTCTCCCCCTCCCACAGGCCAACCAGGTCGCGGGTCATGACGCCGCCCTCGATGGTGTCGATGGTGGCGCGCTCCAGCTTGTCGGCAAAGGCCATCAGATCGGCGTTGCCGTCCAGCTCGCCCCGCTTGCGCAGGGCGCCGGTCCAGGCGAAGAGAGTGGCCACCGGGTTGGTGGAGGTCTCCTCCCCCTTCAGATATTTATAGTAGTGGCGGGTAACGGTGCCGTGGGCGGCCTCGTACTCATAGTTGCCGTCAGGGCTGACCAGCACGGAGGTCATCATGGCCAGGGAGCCGAAGGCGGTGGACACCATGTCGCTCATCACGTCGCCGTCGTAATTCTTGCAGGCCCAGATAAAGCCGCCCTGGGAGCGGACCACGCGGGCCACGGCGTCGTCAATGAGGGTGTAGAAGTACTCGATGCCCAGCTCGTCGAACTTGGCCTTGTACTGCTCGTCGAAGATCTCCTGGAAGATGTCCTTGAAGGTGTGGTCATACTTCTTTGAGATGGTGTCCTTGGTGGCAAACCACAGGTCCTGCCTGGTGTCGATGGCGTACTGGAAGCAGGCGTGGGCAAAGGAGCGGATGGAGCTGTCCTTGTTGTACTGGCCCTGGAGCACGCCGCCGCACTCGAAGTCATAGACCGTCTGGCGGAACTGCTCCTTGCCGTCCTCACCGGTGAACACCAGCTCGGCCTTGCCGGGGCCGGGCACCCGGTACTCGGTGGATTTGTACACATCGCCGTAGGCGTGGCGGGCGATGGTGATGGGGCGTTTCCAGGTCTTGACCACCGGAGAGATCCCCTTGACCATGATGGGGGCGCGGAACACGGTGCCGTCCAGAATGGCCCGGATGGTGCCGTTGGGAGACTTCCACATCTGGGAGAGCTTGTACTCCTCCACCCGCTGGGCGTTGGGGGTAATGGTGGCGCACTTGACCGCCACGCCGTACTTCTTGGTGGCCTCGGCGGAGTCCACGGTCACCTGGTCCCCAGTCTCCTCCCGGTGGGGCAGGCCCAGGTCATAATATTCGGTCTTCAGGTCGATGAAGGGCAGCAGCAGCTCGTCCTTGATCTGCTGCCACAGCACCCGGGTCATCTCGTCGCCGTCCATCTCCACCAGAGGGGTGGTCATCTGAATCTTTTCCATGGTCTCCTCCTTGCGTCGGCTGGATTTTGGGAAAATTATACCCCCATTCCTGTAAAAACGCAAGCGGCACATGGGCCTCCTTCCTGTGGGTTTTGCCCATTGCGGCCTGGCAGGCAGCGGGAGTATACTTTTAAAACATGCAGTCTGACAGAGAGAGAGGGGACTCCCCGTGTTCAATCAACAGGCCCTGAAAAAACTCATTATCCCCCTGATCATCGAGCAGTTCCTTTCCGCTATGGTGGGTATGGCCGATATCATGATGGTGTCCTCCGCCGGAGAGGCCGCCGTATCCAGCGTGGCCCTGGTGGATCTGATCAATGTGCTCATCATCCATGTCTTTGCCGCCCTGGCCACCGGCGGCGCAGTGGTATGCGCCCAGTCCATCGGCGCGGAGCACCTGGAGCGGGCCAACCGGGCCGCCAACCAGCTGATGTACATCGTCACCGCTGCGTCTCTTCTCATTATGGCCTTTTCCCTGGCCCTGTGCCGCCCTCTGCTGGGGCTGCTCTTCGGCCAGGTGGAGCCGGCGGTCATGGAGGGCGCGGTGACCTACTTCATCATCTCCGCCCTGTCCTATCCCTTTATCGCCCTGTACAACGGCTGCGCCGCTCTGCTGCGGTCTATGGGCAACTCCAGGGCCTCCATGTACGTCTCCGCCTGGATGAACGGCCAGAATGTGGCGGGCAACGCCATCTTCGTGTTCCTCCTCCACCGGGGGGTGGACGGCGTGGCCCTGTCCTCCCTGCTCTCCCGCATGGCAGCCGCCGCCATCATGCTGGTCCTTCTCCACAGCCGCCGCAACCCGGTGCGGGTGTCCGGCCTGCTCAAATTCCGGTTCGACCCGCCCATGATGGGCCGCATCCTGCGCATCGGCGTCCCCAACGGGCTGGAGAACTGCTTTTTCCAGCTGGGCCGGGTGCTGCTGGTCAGCATGATCTCCACCTTCGGCACCGCACAGACCGCCGCCAACGCGGTGGCCAACAACATTGACAACTTCGGCGTCATTCCCGGCTCCGCCATGGGGCTGGCCCTCATTACCGTGATAGGCCAGTGTGTGGGGGCGGAGGCCTGGGACCAGGTCCGCGCCTACACCGTAAAGCTGGTCAAGCTGACGTATCTCTTTACCTGGCTCCTCAACGGGGCCCTGCTGCTGGGCCTGCCCCTCATCCTCCGCCTGTACAGCCTGACCCCCGAGACCCAGTGGTACGCCGCCGCGCTCATCTTCATCCACAACGGCTGCGCCATGCTGCTCTGGCCGCTGGCCTTTACCATGCCCAACGCCCTGCGGGCCGCTGGCGACGTGAAGGTGCCCATGCTCATCTCCGTCTGCTCCATGGTCATCGTCCGGCTGGGGTTCAGCTACGTTCTGGGGGTCCACTTCGGCCTGGGGGTCATCGGCGTCTGGATCGCTATGGTGGGGGATTGGATCGTACGCACCCTCTTCTTTGTGCTGCGGGCCCGGCAAAAGCTGTGGCTGGAGCACCCCTGAGGGCTTGTGCTCCGGGCGCTTTTCCTGTATAATGTGTTGCATTGTATCCATTGAAGGTAAGGAGTGCTGCGCCATGCTGCAAACTGTCATTCCCCAGGGGTATGCCCCCTGTTTGAATCTGTACGACACCCAGAAGGCCATCGGCCTGCTCAAGCGCCTGTTTGAGGACACGCTGGGCGGCGCCCTCCACCTGCGCCGGGTGTCCGCCCCCCTGTTCGTGGAGGCGTCCACCGGCCTCAACGACGACCTGAACGGCGTGGAGCGGGCCGTGTCCTTCGATATTCCCGACGCCGGGCGGGACGCCCAGGTGGTCCATTCCCTGGCCAAGTGGAAACGGATGGCCCTGTACCGCTATCAGTTCTCCGTGGGCGAGGGCCTGTACACCGATATGAACGCCATCCGCCGGGACGAGGAGCTGGACAATCTGCACTCGGTCTATGTGGACCAGTGGGACTGGGAGAAGGTCATCGCCCCCCGGGACCGGACGGAGGACTATCTGAAAGAGACGGTGCGCACCATCGTAGGGGCCATGGTGGAGACCCAGTCCACCCTCCGCTCCGTTTTCCCCCAGCTCACCGCCCTGCCCCCTCTGGATGCCGACGTGTCCTTCGTCACCACCCAGGAGCTGGAGGACCTCTGGCCCGACCTCTCCTCCAAAGAGCGGGAGGACGCCTGGGTACGGACCCACCCCACCACCTTCCTGATGGGGATCGGCGGCCCCCTCAAGTCGGGCAAGCCCCACGACGGCCGCGCCCCCGACTACGACGACTGGACCCTCAACGGAGACATCCTGCTGTGGAATCCGGTGCTGGAGCGGGCCTTTGAGATCTCCTCCATGGGCATCCGGGTAGACCCGGCGGCCATGGACCGCCAGCTGAAATATGCCGGCTGCGACAGCCGCCGGACGCTGTCCTTCCACAAGATGCTGCTGGAGGGCAAGCTGCCCCTGACCATCGGCGGCGGTATCGGCCAGTCCCGGCTGTGCATGCTGCTGCTGGGCAAGGCCCACATCGGCGAAGTCCAGGCCTCCGTCTGGGACGAGCAGACCATGCAGGCCTGCCAGGACGCAGGCGTCATCCTGCTGTAAGTGGGGGCAACGCGATGGAGATATTGGTAGTAGACGGCCAGGGGGGGCGGATCGGCCAACAGCTGGTGCGGGGCATCACTACCCGGCATCCCTCTCTGCGGGTCTCCGCAGTGGGCACCAACAGTCTGGCCACTGCCGCCATGCTGAAGGGGGGCGCCGCTCAGGGCGCCACCGGCGAGAACGCCCTTCTGGTGGCCTGCCGCAAAGCCGACGTGATCCTGGGCCCACTGGGCATCGTCATCGCCGACGCTCTGCTGGGGGAGATCTCCCCCGCCATGGCCGTCGCGGTGGGGCAGTCCCCGGCCAAAAAGATCCTTATCCCCATGAACCAGTGCGACAACATCGTGGCCGGGGCGGAGGATCTGCCGGTGGGCAGACTGCTGGACAGCGCTCTGGCAGAGCTGGACAGGCTGCTGGGCCAGTGAGCCCGCATCGCGCCGTTTGCACAGCGGCCGCCTTGAAGCCGCCTGCTTTCCGCAGCACATCCTTTCTAATTTAACAGTCCGAAAAAATGTGAGTGAGAACATCGGGATGTTCTCACTCACTTTTTTACCGTTCGCTTTTCCTTTCGGTTTGCCCCTGCGGGTCACCGCCTGAGCCGGCATGCTCCTCCAGGCGCAAAAAGTCCCGGATGATCTCCTCTCCTCTGACCCGCACACCGTCAAAGTCGATGCTGGGGCGGTAGACCGCCTCCACCGCGTCGTGTCCGGCCTTGGCCTGCCCCAGCGCCTCCACCGCCTCCTCCGTCAGAGCGTCCGCCACCTTGCGGGAGAACCGCAGCCGCCCCCGGCTGCGCCGGAGCAGCTCCGGGTCGGCCATGGCGTCCAGCCGGATGCGGCGGTAGGGCCGCCCCGGCCAGGGCTGCTCCCGGGTGGTGCTGACAAAGGCCAGGGAGAGAGCGGGGATCAGCAGGTGGGCCAGCCGGTCCGGGAAAAGGGGGTCGGGACAGGCCACCACGTCGTGGCCCGCCGCCGTGGCTCCGGCGGCCAGACAGGTCAGCATGGGGTGCGCCAGGCCGTAGGGATCCGTCAGCTCATAGACCCTGCCGCACTGGGCCTCCACCGTGCCGTACTCCCGGAGAACCCCTTTCCAGGTGACGCCCCCCAGAAAGCGCCGCACCACCCGGCCCTCCTGCTCTCCCTCCCGCCTGACCTCTCGGGACAGGATACCCCTGGCCCGCTTGGCCAGCTTCGCCTCCAGACCGGGGACCAGCAGGAGGGCCAGCATATCCTCCTCCAGCTGGGCGGCGGCGGTGAGGCAGCGGTAGGCCCTGCGGTAGCAGGCCTTATAGCTCTTCATGCACGCTTTCAGTTCCGTCTCCGCCCCCCGGAGGGCCGCCCGGTCGCAAAAAGCTCCCAGGTCCACATAGCGCTCCACCAGACCGGGATATCGGGGTTCTATGACGTGGGGCGCGGTACCATCCACCACTGCGGCCCCCAGAGCCGGGATCACCACCCCATCCAGGGAGTCCGGGTCCCCGGAGCAGCGGATATACTCCACAGTGTGGCCCCGCTCCTCCATGGCTTCGCCCACCTGGCGCATCAGGGTGGACTTACCGCAGCCCGGCCCGCCCTTCAGGATACGCACATCTCTGGCCCGCTCCAGGTCGATAAGTTCATCGTACAGCGAGTAAAAGCCCACCGGTGTGTTGGCCCCCAGATAATAAAAAATCTTTGCCTCTGTGTCCATAAATGCCCCTCCAAGCGTGAGTTTCTCATTCTCAGGGTATGCATGGACAGGCCATCCGGTGCGCCGGTCACCGCGCCTTTCGATAAAAATACAGCAGCTCTTCCACCAGCATGGCCGCCGCGGGAGACAGAGGGCTGGACCGACGGTAGAGCAGATAGAACTGCCGCTCCAGCAGAGGGCTGTCCGGAGCAAACATCAGGATCTTCCCCTCCTCTGCCGCCTCCCGGGCGGCACACTCCGACAGGATCGCCACACCCAGGTCATTTTTCACCCCCTGCAGCACGCTCTCGGTGCTCTCCAGCTGGGCGGCCATGGTCAGGCTTTTCTGCTCCAGTCCCAATCCTTTCAGATAGCGTTCTCCCTGCCTGCGGGTGCCGGAGCCCGGCTCCCGCATCAAAAAGGGGGCCTGCCGCAGCACGTCGGGGGTCATCTTCCCCTCCAGCGCCCGGTACTCCGGGGTGTTGGGGGTCGCAATGACCAGCCGCTCGGTAAAAAAGGGCACGCACAGCAGCCCCGCCCGCTGGACCGGCGCACCTGCCAGGCCCAGTTCCGCCCCGTTCTCCCCCATCCACTGGGCCACCTGGCTGCTGTCCCCCTGGCGGACCCGAAAGAGCACCTCCGGGTACCGCTGCCGCAGCAGGGGGAGCACCTGGGGCAGCAGGTACTGGGAGGGCACCGTGGAGGCAGCGATGACCAGAGTCCCCGAAATGGAGGAGGCGGCAGTCCGCACGTCCTGGGCCGCCCGCTGGCACAGGCCCAGGATCTCGGCGGCATATCGCTCCAGCACCCGCCCGGCGGGGGTGAGCCGCAGCTCCCGGGTGGACCGCACCACCAGGCGCGCCCCCAGCTCCTCCTCCAGGGCCGCCACATGGGCGCTGACGGTGGGCTGAGTCAGGTAGAGGGTCTCCGCCGCCTTGGAAAAGCTGCGCTGACGAGCCACCTGCAAAAAAGCCTCCAGTTGTTTGATCTGCATGATATGCCTCCGATTGCTTTTTTCCCCGGAATGGGGTACACTGTTGTTACCAGAACAACAGGGGGTGATGAGATGCCGTATGAGAAGCTGCGCCTGACCGCTATGACCACGGCCGGTGGGTGAGGGGCCAAGATAGGGCCGGGTGTCCTAAGGAATGTATTATCGGGTCTGCCCAAAGCGGCCGACCCCAACCTGCTGGTGGGCTATGACTCCAGCGACGACGCCGCCGTCTACAAGGTCAGTGACGACGTAGCCATGATCCAGACGGTGGACTTCTTCCCCCCGGTGGTGGACGATCCCTATACCTTTGGGCAGATCGCCGCCGCCAACGCCCTCTCCGACGTATACGCCATGGGGGGCGAGCCCAGACTGGCCATGAACCTGCTGGCCTTCCCCTCCTGCCTGCCGGTGGAGGCGGTGGGTGACATTCTGGCCGGCGGCGCCTCCAAAGTGACGGAAGCCGGCGCGGTCATCGCCGGCGGCCACAGCATTGAGGATCAGGAACCCAAGTACGGCCTGTGCGTCACCGGGCTGGTCCATCCCAGCCGCATCCTCACCAACAGCGGCGCCCGGGAGGGCGACATCCTGGTGCTCACCAAGGCGATCGGCACCGGCATCCTCTCCACTGCCGCCAAGGCCGAACTGCTGGAAGAGGCCGACTACAGGCACATGGTGGAGCTGATGACCACCCTGAACAAGTATGCCGCCCAGGCAGCCGCCGTCCCCCTCAGCGCCTGTACCGACATCACCGGCTTCGGCCTGGTGGGTCACGTGAAGGAGATGGCCGAGGGCTGCGGCCACACCATCGAGCTGTGGGCGGGGCAGGTCCCCATTGTGCCCAAAGCACTGGAGCTGGCCCGGGACGGCATCATCCCCGCCGGGGCTTACCGGAATATGGACTTCACCGCCGGCGAGACCCTGGAGGACCCCGCCGTTCCCCGGGAGGTGCTGGACTGTCTCTACGACCCCCAGACCGCCGGCGGCCTGCTGTTCAGCGTACCAGAGGCCCATCTGTCCGGCCTGCTGGCCCGACTGGCGGACGCGGGTGTGCCTGCCGCCGCCATCGGCGCGGTGCGGCCCAGGGCGGAAAAGCTGGTCCATATCAAGCCATAGTCCATCCAAAAGGACCTGTTGCCGCAAGCTGCAACAGGTCCTTTCAGCTTGTCGAAACAGTTTTTCGACGGCCTCTTTTCTTTTATCTCAGTTCTCAGTATACCTCACTTTATAGATTTTTTCTATATCTTTCATTTGTTATATCGAAAATTTGTATTTCAAATTTTCCACCTGTTGGGATATAATTAAAGCAGAAAGATTTTCTGTTTCGCAGAAAAAATGTGTGAGGTGTTGTGTGTGTCAAAGATGAACGAGCACCTGCCGGTGATCCTGGCCGGTCTGGTGGTGGGCATCGCCTCGGTGGTGCTGGTTGCCCTGGGCAACCCGGTGAATATGGGCTTCTGTATCGCCTGCTTCCTGCGGGACATTGCCGGCAGCGTGGGGATGCACCGGGCCGCCGTTGTGCAGTACATCCGGCCTGAGATCATCGGCCTGGTGCTGGGCGCTATGGCTATGGCTCTGGTGGGCAAGGAATTCAAGGTCCGGGGCGGCTCCTCCCCCATGACCCGGTTCGTGCTGGGCTTCTGCGTCATGGTGGGCGCCCTCATGTTCCTGGGCTGCCCCCTGCGGATGGTCATCCGCCTGGGCGGCGGCGACGGCAACGCCATCCTGGGTCTGGTCGGCTTTATCCTCGGCATTTTTGTGGGCACTCTGTTCCTGAAAAAGGGCTTCTCCCTTAAGAAGTCCCAGCCCCAGCCCAAGATCGAGGGCGTGCTCATGCCCGCCGTCAATGTGGGCCTGCTCATCCTGGTGATCGCCGCCCCCGCCTTCCTCTTCTTCTCCACGGAGGGCCCCGGCTCCATGAAGGCCCCCATCGCCGTGGCCCTCATCGCCGGTCTGGTGGTGGGCGCCATCGCCCAGCGCAGCCGCCTGTGCATGGCCGGCGGCATCCGGGACGCCCTGATGCTCCGGGACTTCCACCTGCTGATGGGCTTTGTGGCCATCTTTGTGGCGGTGCTGGTGGGCAACCTGATCGTGGGCGGCATGGGTCTCAGAGGCGGCTTTACTCCCGGCTTTGCCGGACAGGCCGTGGCCCACACCGACGGGCTGTGGAACCTGCTGGGCATGGCCCTGGTGGGTCTGGGCTCCGTGCTGCTGGGCGGCTGCCCCCTGCGGCAGCTCATCCTCTCCGGCAGCGGCAACAGCGACTCCTCCGTAGCCGTGCTGGGCATGGTGGTGGGCGCCGCCTTCTGCCACAACTTTGGTCTGGCCTCCTCCGGCGATGGCCCCACCCTGGCCGGTAAGGTGGCCGTCATCATCGGTCTGGTCCTGGTCTGCGCCATCGGCGCGGGCAACACCAAGAAAGCGTGAGGTGAACGGTATGAATCAAGTAGACGCCAGAGGGTATTCCTGCCCTGAGCCGGTGCTCATGACCAAGAACGCCCTGAAAGACGGCACTCCCCTGGTGGTGCTGGTGGACAGCGAGACCCCCCTCCAGAACGTGCGCCGGTTTGCCGCCAACAACGGCTACCAGGTGACCTGGAAAGAGGTGGGAGAGGACTATGAGCTCACCATCACCAAGTAAGGAATACGTCGCCACCTTTCACACCCACTTCGGGGCGCTCTCCTTCCACAAGAAGCTGTGCGCTCTGGGGGACGGGGCGGTGATGATGCCGGTGCCCCGCAAGCTGTCCGCCTCCTGCGGCACCTGCGTAAAATTCTTCCTCCCCTTCGACCCAGTCTGGGCCGACGAGGACCTGGAGGCGGTCTACCTCCATGAGGAGGGGGACTACCGGCTGCTCTTTCAAAATGAAGAGGAATAACAAACTGCCCGGATGGCCTGTACCATCCGGGCAGTTTGTGCTATACTGAAGAAAAAGAAGAAAAAACGGGGGAGCGGACGAAATGGACACCATGATCATCGGTATCGCCGGGGGCATCGGCTCGGGCAAGACCACCCTGACCCTGGGTCTGAAGGAGCGCTTTGGGGAGTCGGTCTCCATCCTGTACCACGACAACTACTACAAGCAGCACGACGACATGCCCTACGAGGAGCGGTGCAAGCTGAACTACGACCACCCGGACGCCTTTGACACCCAGCGCCTGGTGGACGATCTGGACGCCCTGCGCCGGGGGGAGACGGTCTACAGCCCCACCTACGACTATACCATGCACAACCGCTCCTCCGAGACGGTGGAGGTCCGCCCCGCCAGGGTCATCCTGGTGGAGGGCATTCTCATCTTTGTGGAGCCCGCCCTGCGGGAGCGGATGGACATCAAGCTCTTCGTGGACACCGACGCCGACGTGCGCATCCTGCGCCGCATCATGCGGGACGTAAAGCAGCGGGGCCGCTCCCTGGACTCGGTGGTGCAGCAGTACCTCACCACCGTCAAGCCCATGCACGAGCAGTTCGTGGAGCCCTCCAAGCGGTACGCCGACCTCATCGTGCCCGAGGGGGGCCGCAACCAGGTGGCCATGGATATGATCATTGGGCGCATCCGCAGCCACATCGCTATGGAGTAAGCTATTTTGTAATAAAAGGGGACCTGCCGCCCGGCAGGTCCCCTTTTATTATTGAAAGCGGTAGCCCTTTTGCTGCAACCCCCGGAGAAAGCCCATAAAATGCCCGTGGTCCTGGAAGGCCAGCAGCCGCCAGCCCTCCATGGGGTGGAAGGAGACAATGCGGGCCCCGTCGTCCAGCCACAGCTGATGGAGCGTCTCTGTTCCTGTCATGTTTTCAGCAGCGCCTCCTCCAGGGAACAGACATAGGTCAGTGTTCCGTCGTCATACCGGTACACATCCGTTCCGTTTTCCCGCCCGGCGCCAGCTTCCACCATATTGTTGTACTCCCGTTGGATATTGGCAAGACCTCCGGTATAGTCGGCCAGCTCCACGCCCAGCGCCTGCTTCACATCCAGTCTTTGGACCTGCCCGTCATAGTAGTCGTATACGATCAAATTGCGCTCTTCCGCCGATCGGGCCAACGCCTCGTAGATCCCGTCCTCATCCAGGTCGTGGAGCTCCACATCCATATTCTCCCTTGCGGCTGTCAGGTAGAGATAGAGCTGCGGGTCCTCCACGATGGCCGATTCGTTGACCGTATCTCCCACATGGCGCAGCAGCACTGTATTGGGCTGGGACCGGATGGCGTAGAAGCTGATGCGGCAGTCCCCCGGACCGTCCAGATACAGGCACAGCCCGCCGTCGGCGTCCATATAAGACTCCGGGTCCCCGATGGGCTCCAGCTTATCCGCCGCCGCCCGGATCGCCTCAGTCTCAGCACCGTTGCGGACCATCCCCGTCTCCCGGTCGCCTTCCACCCGCACCAGTGTGCTGTTCCCCTCGTCCACATTCTCCAGAACAGACTTCATGGCCAAAGCGGGCTCCGCCGGGGTGATCCGGCTGTCCAGAGCAAAGCTCTCCGCCATCAGCTGGAGCACCTGCGGCTCAATCGCGATATGGGGATAGTCGGTGATGGCGGCATCCTGCCACTGGATGGTGATCTTCCAGCAGCCCTCCAGCCCCTCCACATAGTAATAGCGGTAGTTCCAGCCGTCCGCGGTATGGGTCTCAAAGACCCGTCTGCTGCTTCCGAAGGGCGTCATACCGGCGGTATCCCCCGCCAGATAGTCGGCCAGGTTGGTCTTGGTATAGTCCACCGTGATGGCGGAGCCGGTATTGTACTGGGACACCCATACGCTGTGGATCGGGTCCGCCGACCACTGTGTCCAAGACATCACGGGGATATAGAGGTGCCACCCCTCGTACCAGCCGTCCCCATCGTACCGGTGGACCGGGTAGTTACTGGGCTTGGAGTCCTCCGACGGATAGGCGATCCGTTCGATCCAGTCCTCCACATAGAGCGGCATATCCAGGCCCCGGTCGGTCACATACCAGTCGTAGACGGCCTCCTCATAGCTGTTGTGGCAACCCAGAAAATCGCCATTGTCGTTGACCAACTCATCATAGAGGATATCGTAGCTGCCGTCCGGATAGCGCAGGGCGACGATGTTGTGTCCTCCCTGACCCTCCAGGTCGAACCAGCCGTTCTCCTCGTACATCCCGCCCACCAGGCTCACCTCTTCGGCGGGCACATCCAGCTGCACCCGGTAGTTGAAGGTCCAGGCCTCCAGGGTGCCCTCGGGGGCCAATCCCTCCACTTCACCCATCTTGTCCAGCCAGGCCACCTTGGTGCCGGTGACCTGAGCGGTGGCCTCCTCACCGGAAGCGGTATAGTAGGTCACCAATTTGACCTGCTCCATATTCTGCCGGACAAACTCCTCCACACCGGCATACCGCCCGCTGCTGCCGGTGGGCGTCTGGCCGCTCTGTCCGGTGGGCGTCTCGCCGCTCTGCCCGGCGGGGTTGGCGGCGCAGGCGGCAATGACCGCCACGCAGGCGATGCAAGCCACGGCGGACAGCCACACCCGGGGCCGCTTCCACCGCAGCAGGTTGCGGATGCGCCCCCTGGGGTCCCCCTCTCCGAAGGCCAGGGGGGTGCCCGCGATGGTGAGACGCCCGGTGGCCAGGGTGAGCAGAGAGGCGGAGTAGTCCGCCCTCACGTTCTCCCCCAGCTCTTTTACCACCGCCTCGTCGCACCGCATCTCCATGTCCCTGCCCGCCAGAAGGAAGGCCGCCCACACCAGGGGGTTGAACCAGTGGAGACACAGGGCGGCGAAGGCCACCACCTTCACCACATGGTCCAGGTGGCGGATGTGGTACTGCTCATGGCGGATGATGTAGCCCATCTCCCCCTCGGTCAGGGTGGAGGGCAGGTAAATTTTAGGCCGTACCAGCCCCAGCACAAAGGGGGTGGTGATATGGTCGGCCAGGTAGATGTTGTCTCTCAGCCGCAGGCTGCCCACCAGTCTGCGGCGCAGACGGAGCAGGGTAAACATGCTGTACCCCGCCAGTCCCGCCGCCCCCGCCAGCCACACCCAGGCGGCCACGGCAGACCAGTCCACCGGCCTTTTCGGCACCACCGGCGCCGCCGGGGCGGGATCGGGGACGTCAGGTTCCGGCGGCAGAGGTCTCGTCTGGGGCTCCGCATCCACCGGCGGCCGGGGCTGGACGTAGGTGACGGTGCTTATCACCGGGCTGGCCTGCCTGGCAGGGGCGTCCAGGGCCCCCAGCAGGGAGAAGCCGGCGGGCAGGGACACCGGGCACAGCAGCCGGAAAAGCACCACCGCCCACAGGGCGTAGGAAAAGACTTTCGGGGCCCGTTTCAGAAGCAGACGGACCGCCATCACGCACAGGATCACAATGCCCGCGGTGAGACTCATGTTGAAAAGGGCCGGAAAAAGCGTCTGAGACAAAAATGCCGTCATAGCCGGGTCACCCCCTGTTCTCTTCAATCAGCTGCTGTAACTGCTCAATTTCCTCCTGGGACAGTTTTTTTCGCCGGGTAAAGGCGGTCAGAAAGGCGGGCAGGGACCCGGAGAAGCTCTCCTCCACAAATGCCTCGCTCTGGCGGGCGTAAAGCTCCTCCCTGGATACCAGGGAGCTTACCACCCCGTCCTGATTCTGAAAAATACCCCGCTGGCACAGCCGCTTGAGCACCGTATAGGTGGTGGACTTCTTCCAGCCCAGAACCTCCTCCGCCTGGCGCACCAGCTGGGTGGAGCTCATGGGCTCCCCCTGCCAGATGAGATCGGCAAACCGGGACTCCACCGCACCCAGCTTCCAGTCGCTCATGGTACTTCCTCCTTTGGTCTACTACTTGTCGTCCTCGTCTGTAGTCTACAGCTTATAGACCTCTTTGTCAATGACGATTTGGTTACAAAAAGGGCCTGTTGCAAAATGCGCAAACCGTACAAAAGGCCTGTCATTCCGAGAA
>CAUWDA010000018.1:0-46552 GCA_963557075.1 uncultured Flavonifractor sp.
CGCTCGGTTTCTCCCGTTCAGATCCAGTTTTCAGTGCCTCTCGCAAGGCGCTCAGGTAGAATACCACCCCGCGCCCCATTTGTCAACACTTTTCCTCATCTTTTTTTAGGCCGCTCCAGATCTCCCACCGCGGCTGCCAATTCCTCATAGGAAAACAGAGCGTTCAATACCTCCAGCATGGCATTGGGAGAGAGGTGTACAGGCAGCTGCATCTGCTTCATCAGTGCCTGTCTGCGCTCCGCTGCGCCCGCTCCGCCGGACAGCCCCAGCAGCATCAGGTCCGCCTTGGTGATGGACCGCCCCTGGCGTACCGCCGGGGCACCTTCATCCAGGAATGTTGCCCCCGCCCGGCGGAGCGCCTGCTCCAGTACCTGGGGCCGCATACCTTCCACACCCAGCTTTCCTTCTTTACCAGGCGTCCGTTTCCGCCGCTCCTTCCCGTGGATGTCCGGCACATAGGCGTGCTTGACCTGTTCCGGCGGAATACTTCCCTTCAGAAAGTTGCGAATGACAAAGCCCGCCCCGTCCGGATCGGTCAAAATGATGAGCCCCCGCTCCGCCGCCAAGCGGCGGAACAGGGCAAGCTTCTCACCATTTTTAAAGACACCGAAGCCGGAGGTCTCTACAATAATAGTATCCACCATCTGGGCAAGGGTATTCTTGTCGTACCGCCCCTCCACCACAATGGCCTCTTTGATCCGCAGCATGGCTCAGCTCCAGTGCAGGCAGGCGTATCCGGCGTACCAGCCATCGCCAAGGCTCTCGGTGTACAATACACCAGGGCGCGCACCGCCCCGCCAGGGCAGGGTATACACGTCCAGCCGGTCCATGGGCTGGTCCGATAGCCAGGCCTTGGCCTTCCCATTGCTGAAGCAAACCGTCAGCGCACCGTCCTCCAGCCGCACCGCCTCTACCTTCAATCCATCCAAAGAGCCCAGGTCCTCAGCAGTCAGCTCTCCGCCTCTTGCCGCCTGCCGCATGGTCTGCAAACCATTCCGCTGTGCAGCCAGCAGCTCCAGCAGCTGGCCCCGAATGGTCTCCACCTGCCCTTTCCTGCGGTTGGCGGTCCAATATACCCCCGCCGCGCCGGCTGCTGCCGCCACGGCCATTCCGATCACAGTCCGTTTTTTCATTGCCATCAGGCCCCTTTCTTTATGGCCAGCTCCATCAGCAGGCCGGTCAACAGTTCCTCACCATCCGCACCGGTGGATTTCATCGCCAGGTCGATCTCTCCGCAGCGGATCACCGCCCGGCGGCACCACCCCAGAGAGAACCGGCGCGCCGACTGCATGAGCCGCTCCGCCGGGTAGGCCGAGCGCATCCCCCACAGCTCCATCAGGTAGCGGCTGCCCTTTCTCTGCTCAATGGCCAGGCGGGCCGTATAGAGCTGCCGCAGCTGCTTCCCCAGCACCGCCAGCAGCTTGATGGGGGCCTCCTGCATGTGGTAGAGGTCTCCCAGCACCGAGGCCGCCTTATCAAAGTCACCGGAGGAAATCGCGTCCGTCATCTGGAACACCACCGCATCCAGCTGGGGAGTGGCCACCGCGTCGATATCCGCCCGGGTCACCCGGCGGTGGGAGGCATAGGCCCCGATCTTCCCGATCTCGGAGATCAGGGTATTCATCAGGTCGCCACACAGAAAGATAAGGTACTTGGCGTCCTCGCTGCCAATATCGTGGTCCATTGCTTTGAACCGGCGGGCGATCCAGTCCACCAGATCCCCCTGCCCCTGCCGGTTGAAGGGGACCACGCTGCCCTTTTCCTTGATCACGCCGGCCAGCTTGGTGCGGGCATCCGACTTGTATTCGATCAGATCGTAGACAAAGACCAGGCACACATAGTCGGGCAGATCCCGCAGCAGAGCCGTCAGTCCCTCCTTATCCCCCTTGAACAGGTCGTGGTCGTTGACCACAATGAGGGTGCGCGGACTCATCATCGGCAGGCAGTCCACCGTCTGAGCCAGGGTCTTCAGGTCGAACTCCTTGCCGTTGATGGTGTGGTAGTTAAAGGTCTCCATCCCCGGGGGCAGCAGCTTTTTCTTCATCTCTCCCAGGTAGTAGTCCCGCAAGTAGGCCTCCTCCCCGTGGAAGATATAGAGGCTGCCCAGCGTCCCGCCCTTCAGATCCTGTTTCAGCTTCTGGTAGGCGGCGGTATCCGGTTTTCCCTTTGGAGGCATGGTATCTTCTCCTTATTCCACAGTAATGGTAACGGTCCCCGACCAGTCGGTGCGGTAGATCTCGCATCCGTACCGGGACAGGCGGCCCAGAGTCTCCTCCGCCGGGTGACCGTAGGTATTGTATCCAACAGAAATAACAGCCAATTCAGGTTTGACAGCCTGGAGCAGCTCCTCCGAAGCGGCATACCGGGAGCCGTGGTGTCCCACCACCAGCAGCTCGGTGTCCGGCAGAGCGCCGTACTTCACCAGCCGCCGCTCCACCACATCATTCATGTCCCCCGTCACCAGCATATCGAAGTCGCCGGCGCTGCCCAGAACGGACAAGCCCTCCTCGTTGCTGTCTCCGCTGCCAAGGGGCGGATAGATCCGCAGCTCCGTCTCCCCCAGGCTGGCAGCGGCGCCGCCGTCAACGAGCAGACAATCCACCGCCCGGGCGGCCGCGACGGACTGGATCTCCGCCCGCAGCGGGCTGTCCGGCTCCACGTCCGGCAAAATCAGCAGTCCAACCTCCATCCGCTCCAGCAGTTGCGGTATCCCGGCGGCGTGGTCGTCGTGGTAGTGGGTCAGGATCACCAGATCGATGCGGTTCAGGCCCATAGATTGAAAATGGTCCGCCGCCCGGTCCCCCGCGTTATGGCCGCCGCAGTCGATGAGCGCGGTCTGGCCGCCGGAGCAGAGGGCCACGCTGAGCCCCTGTCCCACATCCAGCACCGAGACCGTCAACCGCCCTCCGGTCAGAGACGCGGCCTGGAGCATCAGCGCGCCACACAGGGCGGACAGGCTTACACATACCGGCACCGCAACCCGCCCCCGTGGTCCCCGCCACAACAGCCAGAGGAAGAGCAGCAGGTAGGTCAGGACCATCCATAGCACCAGATAGACCGAACGAACGGGCACCGAGGCAAAGGGCAGCCCGGAGAGGGCTCCCGTCACCCCCTGTAAATACCACACCGGCAGGGAGACCACCGGGGCCAGCGCCCCGGCCAAAGGCGGCAGGAGCAGTCCCAAAGCCGCGGTGAGCACACCGCCCAGAAAAGCCGCCGAGACCGCCCACAGACAGAGCAAGTTGGTCAACGGCGAGACCAGGGACAGATTCCCGAAATAGAGCGCCGTCAGCGGCGTTGTGAATACGACGGCCCCCAGCGTGGTGGCCACACCGGCCGCCGCGGCCCGATAGACCCGGCAGCCCAGTCCGGGCCAGAAGCCCTTGGGTCTGCGGGGAAGCCTGCCCTCCCACCGCCGGTACAGAGGACCGGCAAAGAGGAAGATCCCCGCCACCGCCCCGAAGGACAGCTGGAGGGAGACGCTGGCCGCCGCATAGGGATTGCGCATCAGCAGCACCATGAGCACGGCGCTGAGCGAGGTGGGCGGGTCATTCTCCCGGTCCGCCAGCGGCGCGATGAGCAGCAACGTCTGCATCAGCACCGCCCGCTGGACCGACGGCGTATTGCCCGCCACCGCAGCGAAGAAAAAAAGCAGGCCGATACACACCGCTGCCGACAGCCGGCGGCGGCGGCCCAGCAGGATAGAGATCAGTCCGGCCAAAAAGCTGACATGGAGACCGGAGACCGCGATCACATGGGCAAGCCCTGTGCGGCGGAGCCCGCTGTAGACCCCGTCCGGCAGACCGCTCTTGTCTCCGGTGATCAGCGCGGTGACCAGCGGAGCGGCGCTGTCCGGAAAGGCCCGGTCCACGCTGTCCCGCATCGCCCGGCTGACCAGGGCGGGCCAGGCGCTCGCCGGCACCCGCTCGGGCCGCTCCCAAGTCCACGCCTTGCCGCTTGCAATAAGGAACACACCTTGGGCATAATAGTAATCGGTAGGCTCTCCCGCCCTGGTGTCCGCCATGGAAAAAGCGGCCCGCACCCTCAGCCTGTCCCCAGGCCGCAGCTTCCCCGCCTCGCTCCCGTTCAGATAGAGCAGGGTCCTGACCGATCCGCCCCGCTCAGTCTCCACCTCCGCCACCAGGGAGACGCCGTAGCCGCTCTCCCGGGGCCAGTCGGCCACAACGGCGGAGACCTCGGCCTCCCTGCCGGCCAGCCGGATGGCGGGCGCCCGGACCTGAGCGCTGTACACCCCCGTCCAGCACAGACCTGCCGCCAGACCGAAGCAGAGCAGCATGGTCCGCAGCCGCGCCTTTCCCCGCAGCTTCAGCCCCGCCAGCGCAAATAGTGCGCAGCAGGCGCTCAGCGGCAGCAGCGCCCCCTCCGGCAGCAGATAGACCGCCAGAAAGACCGCCCCGGAGAAGGCTGCGGCAAACCAGGCCAGCTTACGCATGGGGCGGCCCGGCGTGATCCGTCCGCCCGGCCAGATAGTCCACAGAGGTACGGTACAGGTCAGCCAGCTTGATGGCCGCCCACAGGGGCAGCTCCCGCTGCCCCAGCTCATAGCGCCGGTAGACGCTGCGGTGCATATTCAGATACGCGGCGATCTCCTGCTGGGTCTTATCGTGGTCCTCCCGCAGGTCCCGAATGCGCTGAAAATACATGGTCATCACCTCTCTCATGGTACCAAACGGAGCCATACAGCGCTCAAAATGGCTCCATTCGGAGCCATCATTTTTACAAAAGGGCCCCGTCCCCGGAACGGGGGCGGGGCCGCAGGCTCACTTGTTGGAGCCGGACTTCTTTCGGGTCAGGAAGGAGAACTTGGTCTCAGAACACACCACCGCCAGGAAAATGAGGGCAAAGCCCAAGAACATAAGGGCGGTGGGCCGCTCATCGGTGAGCAGCACAGAGAAGAGCACGCCAAAGGGCGCCTCCAGAGAGAGAAGCACGGCGGCAGTAGCGGGCGCGGTGTACTTCTGGCCGATGTTCTGGAAGAGCAGAGCACCGCAGGAGGAGAACACGACCAGATAGATCAGGCCAAAGATCAGGTCCTTGTCAAAGACCTCCGGAGAGACCGGAGCTCCGGTAACGAGCACGCCCAGCCAGGAAAACACCGCAAAAGACGCAAACTGAAGGGTCGTGAGGATAAAGATGTCCCGGCCCTCGGAGTACTTGGCCACTGCGATGATGTGGCAGGCGAAGAAGAAACCGCCGATGAGGGTGAGCACATCGCCGAAGTTAAAGGCGGAAGCATTGTCGCCGGTGATGGACACCAGGGCAATACCGCCGATGCACAGGAAGGCCGCCAGCACATTGAACTTGTCCGGGCGGCGCTTGGCGATGATCCAGTAGAGGAACGGGACGATCACGCAGTAGACCGCAGTAAAGAAGGCGTTCTTGCCCGGGGTGGTCCTCACCAGACCGTAAGTCTGGAAGGTGTAGGCCAAAAACAGGCAGAAGCCCATAATGGTGCCGCCAATGAGGTAGTGCTTGTCGCACACCTTCCACCGGGGCAGAAATACGATGGCAAGCACGATGGCGGCGGCGCTGAATCGGATGGCCAGCAGCCAGAAGGTGGGCAGCACGTCCACGCTGGTTTTCATCACCACAAAGGAGCTACCCCAGATGATGGTAGCCAGGATGATCAGGGGGGTGGCGAATTTTGCCAGCCCGGTTTTCTCTTTTTGTTGGCTCATGGTTGTACCTCTCCTTTACCTATGGTAAGATAAAATCGCTTCCGCGAAAGGGGATGTGGATATGAAAAAGCTGGGTCGGGATTTTTTCGACCGGGACACGCTTCTGGTGGCCCGGGACCTGCTGGGAAAATATCTGGTGCGGATGTGGGACGGGGAACCTCTGGTAGGGCGCATCACTGAGACCGAGGCCTATATCGGGCGGTGTGACAAGGCCTGCCACGCCTACGGCTACCGCCGCACCTCCCGGACCGAGACGCTCTTCGCCCCGCCGGGCACCGCATACATCTACCTGATCTACGGGATGTATCACTGCCTCAACTTCGTGACGGAGCCGGAGGGCGAACCCGCCGCGGTGCTGCTGCGCGGGCTGGAGCCGGTGGCGGGACTTGCGCGCATGAGTCTCAACCGGTTCGGCAAGTCCCCCGACGCCCTGACCCCCTATCAGAACAAGCATTTTCTGGACGGCCCCGGCAAGGTGTGTCAGGCGCTGGCCCTTACCCGGGCCCAAAATGGCCTGGACCTGTGCGGCGGGGAGCTGTTTCTCTGTGATGCGGGCGAAACGCCCGCTGTCATCCACACCAGCCCCCGCATCGGCATCGACTACGCCCAGGAGGCAGTCCACTTTCCCTGGAGGTTTTATGTATGATCCTGTTTGACTTTGACGGCACTCTGGTGGACTCCAACGGCGTGTGGGAGGAGGTAGACAACACCTTCCTGGCCCGCCGGGGGCTGACTCCCACCCAGGAGTACAGCGAAACGGTGGGACACTCGATCTTCCCCCTGGCCGCTCAGTTCACCATTGACTACTACCACCTGGATACCACGCCCCAGGCCATTATGGACGAGTGGACCCAGCTGGCCCGGGAGGCCTACCTCTCCCAGGTGCCTGCCAAACCTGGGGCCGCCGCCTTTCTGGCGCAGTGCCGCCGGCAGGGGGAACCCATGGTCCTGCTCACCGCCTGCGTCCCCGCGTTCTGCCGGGCCGCCCTGGAGCGGCTGGATCTGGGGCAGTATTTCTCCCAGCTTATCTTCGTTCAGGAGCTGGGACTGCTCAAAAAGGACCCGGATACCTTTCATCGTGTGCTGGCCGACCTGGGCGCCGTTCCGGAGGAGAGCACCCTCTACGAGGACTCCCCCGGCGCCTGCGCCGCCGCCAGAGCCGCCGGTCTCACCGTGGTGGGCGTATACGATCCCTTCTACGCCCGGTACGAGGATGAACTGAGGGGACTGTGCCACCGGTATATCCATAGCTTTGCCGAGTTACTTGAATAAACCGCATCCAGCCTTCCCCCATCGGGGGGAAGGTGGCAGCCGGCCGGATGAGGGGGAGTGCAGGGTCACTCCCCCTTTGTCATATACTGAGAGGCGGATTTGAGCATCAGCTTCTTGGTGCCCACGCTGTCAAAGGCGATCTCCACCAGGGCGTCGCCCCCCATGGGCGTCACCTTGGTGATAAGGCCCTGACCAAACGCCTTGTGGCGTACGGTGTCACCCATGCGGAAGCTTCCGCCGGCAGGGGCGGCCTGTCCCGCAGCCGGGGCGGCAGCAGAGGCTGCCGGAGCGGAATGACCCAGGGAGAATCCGGGGTCGAAGGTGCGCCGCACCGGCGCCGTCCGCCGGGCGGGCCGCTCGTTCTCCCCCCGCTCGCCGTGGGGCAGCCGTCCGGACTTCTCCACCAGCTCCGCCGGGATCTCCCCCAGGAAGCGGGAGGGGCGGTTGGCATTGGTGCGTCCGAAGAGCATGCGCTGGGAGGCGCAGGTCATGTACAGCTTCTCCTTGGCCCGGGTCATGGCCACATAGCACAGCCTTCGCTCCTCCTCCATCTCCTCCGGTTCTCCGATGGCCCGGATCCCGGGGAAGATGCCCTCTTCCACACCCACCACAAAGACCACCGGGAATTCCAGCCCTTTGGCGGCGTGCATGGTCATCATCACCACGCAGTCCTCGCTGGGGTCATGGCTGTCGATGTCGGTATACAGGGCGATCTCGTCCAGGAAGCCCGCCAGAGAGGGCTCCTCCGGGCTGTTATCCAGGTAGTTCTGAATGGAGGTCGCCAGCTCGCGCACGTTCTCCAGCCGGGTGCGGTCCTCCACGGTGTTCTTCTGCTCCAGCATGACGGCATAGCCGGTGCGGGCCACCACTTCTTCGTAGAACTCCGGCAGCGTCAGCTCCCGGGAGAGTTTGCGCAGGTCGTCCATCAGCTCGGCAAACTGGCCCAGTCTGGGGGCCGCCTTTTGCAGCTCCGGCCAGTTGTTGGGGCGGCTGACCACCTCCCACAGGGAGCAGCCCTCCGCCTGAGCGATCTTCTGGGCCCGGTCCACCGTGGTGGCGCCGATCCCCCGGGGCGGATTGTTGATGATGCGGCTGAGCCGCAGGTCGTCGCCGGGGTTGTTTACGGCACTCAGATAGGCCAGCATATCCTTGACCTCCGCCCGGTCGAAGAAGCGGATGCCGCCGATGATGCGGTAGGGGATACCGTTGCGCTTGAAGGCCTGCTCGATCTGGTTGGACTGAGCGTTCATCCGGTAGAGCACCGCATGATCCTTCCAGCTGTGCCCGGCGGAGAAGTCCGCCAGGATCTGGGCCGCCACATACTGGGCCTCGTCGTGCTCGTTCATGGCTGTGTAGCACTGGATCTTGTCTCCCGCCTCGTGGCGGGTCCACAGCTCCTTGCCCTTGCGCCCCTCGTTGTTCTTGATGACTGCGTTGGAGGCCTCCAAAATGTTTCCGGTAGAGCGGTAATTCTGCTCCAGCCGGATGACCCGGGCCCCCTTATACTGCGTCTCAAAGGAGAGGATGTTCTCGATGGTAGCGCCCCGGAACCGGTAGATGGACTGGTCGTCGTCCCCCACCACGCAGATATTCTCATAGCCCCCCGCCAGGGTGGAGGCCAGCAGATACTGCAAGTTGTTGGTGTCCTGATACTCGTCGATGAGGACGTAGCGGAACTTCTTCTGGTAGTAGGTCCGCACCTCTTCAAACTGCTGAAGCAGCCGCACCGTATCCAGGATGATGTCGTCGAAGTCCAGGGCGTTGGCCTCCTTCAGCCGCCGCTCGTACTCCACATAGATCCTGGCAATCTTCACCAGGCGGAAATCCCCCGCCTTCTCACACTGGGCCAGATAGTCTGCCCCGGACAGCATGGCGTCCTTGGCCCGGGACAGATAGCCCAGCACCGTCCGGGCAGAGAAGGTCTTGTCGTCCAGATTGAAGTCCTTCACAATGTCCTTGATGACCCGCTCGGAGTCGGCGGTGTCATAAATGGTAAAGGAGCTGGTAAAGCCCAGCCGGTCGATGTCTCTCCGCAGGATGCGCACGCAGGCAGAGTGGAAGGTGGAAGCCCACACGTCGTTGGCGGCGGGGCCCAGCATCCGCTCCAGCCGCTCCTTCAGTTCACCGGCGGCCTTGTTGGTAAATGTAATGGCCAGAATGGACCAGGGCACCGCCGGGTCCAGGCGGCACAGCCGCTCCTGCTCCCCCTTCTTCTCCGGCTCCGGGTGAGCAACATAGTCCTCCAGGAAGGCCAGGTCCTCCGGCGTGACCCAGGCGGGTACCTCATCAGAGTCCGACCCGCGGCCATACTGGATCAGGTTGGCGATGCGGTTGATCAGTACGGTGGTCTTGCCGCTGCCCGCCCCCGCCAGCAGCAGCAGAGGCCCCTCCGTGGCCAGAGCGGCCTTTCGCTGCTCCGGGTTCAGGTTCCCGAATTCCAGCTCGATAGCGGCCCGGCGGGCCTTACAAAAGCGCAGTTCCTCTTGGGTATTCAGCATAATTCTCCTCGATCTCCCTTGGCAACGGGAGAGCCGCCCACAGGTGGCGGCTCCCTTTCTGTTGTTCTTATTGTATCGAAAAGCGTGCCCGAGGTCAACCGTCTAAAATGGAATCAACCTTATTCAAAAACAGCATGTTGCTTTTGACCGCTTGGATACGAAGTCCCTTTCGCGGCCTGGGATACCTCTATATAAATGCAATAATTGCTTCTTATCCTGACGGGTCCGAACCCAAAAGAATTGAAGCAGTTATCCCCACGCCCTGGCAAAACGCTGGGGCGCGGCGTTTTTATCTCATTTTCTCATTTAGGGCATGCAAATCTGTTATCAGTGTGGTATACTGTTACTCATTCATCTGCAAAGGACGATGTATCTCTATGCGTCATTTTTCATTCCGCTCCCCCCGGCTGGCTTTCCTGGCTCCCGATCCGGCTCTGGCTCCGGCGGCGGCCGCGTTCTACCGCCGCAACCGGACGGCTTTCGCCCCCTTTGATCCCATCCAGCCGGAGTCCTTTTTCACCGCCGAGGGACAGGCGGAGCAGCTGGAGTGGGACAGAGCGCAGGCCGAGGACGGCCGCTGCTTCCGTTTCCTGCTGGTCCAGCCCCGGCACCCGGGCAGAGTCGTGGGAATGGCCGGGCTGAACGAGATCATCGGCGGCGCCTTTCAGTCCTGCTTTCTCTCCTATAAGATCGACCACACCCTGTGGGGCAGGGGGTACGGCTCCGAGGCCATCGCCGCCCTCACCGAGTGGGGGTTCCGCACCCTGGGGCTCCACCGGGTGGAGGCCAACATCATGCCCCGCAACCTTGCCTCCCGCCGGGCGGCGGGCAAGGCGGGCTTTGAGGAGGAGGGATTGGCCAGGCGCTACCTGCAGATCAATGGCATCTGGGAGGACCACATCCACATGGTCCGCAGAAATGAAGAGGAGGATCTCTGAATGGAACACAACAAATCCGGCGGCAAGTTTACCAGCTCCCTGGGCTTTGTCCTGGCGGCGGTAGGCTCCGCCGTAGGCATGGGCAATATCTGGCTCTTCCCCTACCGGGTGGGGCAGTACGGCGGCGGCGCCTTCCTGGTCCCCTATTTTCTCTTTGTGGCCCTGTTCAGCTATGTGGGCCTGTCCGGCGAGTTCGCCCTGGGCCGGCTCACCGGCACCGGCGCCATGGGCTCTCTGGACTATGTCCTGAAATCCCGGGGCAAAAAGGGCGGCAAGCTGCTGGGCGTCATCCCCCTGCTGGGCGTACTGGGCATCGCCATCGGCTACTCCGTGGTGGTGGGCTGGGTGCTGCGGTATACCGCCGGCTCCCTCACCGGCTCCATTCTGGCCGGCGATACCCAGCAGTTCTTTGACCATCTGGCGGTGGACTTCGGCTCCGTGCCCTGGCATTTCATCGCGGTCGCCCTGACGGTGGTCATTCTGGTCTTTGGCGTCTCCTCCGGCATCGAGAAGCTGAGCAAATTCATGATGCCCGCTTTCTTCATCCTCTTTCTCATCATCGCCATCCGGGTGGCCTTCCTGCCCGGCGCGGTGGAGGGCTATCTCTACCTGCTCCGCCCCGACTGGAGCTACCTGCTCAATCCGGAGACCTGGGTCATGGCTATGGGACAGGCCTTCTTCTCCCTGTCTATCAACGGGGCCGGCATGCTGATCTACGGCAGCTATATGAAGAAGAGCGAAAACATCCTGCGCCACGCCGGCATGACCGCTCTGCTGGATACCATCGCCGCCCTGCTGGCCGGCTTTGCCATCATTCCCGCGGTCTTTGCCTTTGGCATCGATCCCACCCGCGGCCCCGCCCTCATGTTCGTCACCCTGCCCCGAGTCTTCCAGCAGATGCCCGGCGGGCAGATCTTCGCCTTCCTGTTCTTCCTGTCGGTGTTCTTCGCCGGTATCACGTCCCTGATGAACATGCTGGAGGCCTGCGGCGAGGCCCTCAGCTCCACCGCCAAGCTGTCCCGCCGGACCGCCACCCTTATCATGGGGGCGGTGGCTTTCGTGCCCGGTCTGTTCCTGGAATCCCTGCCGGGTATGGGCGGCTGGATGGATCTCATCACCATCTACGTCTCCCCCTTCGGCGCCCTGTTGGTGGCGGTGTGTCTCTACTTTGTCCTGCGCATGGACACTATCAAGGACGAGCTGGCTCTGGGCGGGCTGCGCCGCCCCGGCAAGGTGTTCACGGTTACTGCCCGGTTCTATGTACTGGTGGCGGCAGCGGTATGGATCCTGGGCATCCGCTACGGCGGCATCGGCTGATTCCCGCAAACGCGCAATCAAAACGCCTTTTTGCGCTTAGTATCGTTCATTTGCAATGGCGCAGACACACTGTGCTTGAAAAGAGACTTTAAAAAAGCGGACCTGTTGCAAAATGCACAAGCCGCACAAAAGACCCATCATTCCGAGAAAAATGGCCGCCCAGTGGGCGGCCATTTTTCTCGGGGATCCGTCTCAACTTGCTGCGAAAACGGATCGCCGCGCCAGCATCACAGGGCGGCCTCTCTTGCCCCTTACGGGGCAGGTCACCGTCCGTACGCACTGGCTCGCAATGACGGGCTTGTGCAAACTGTCATTTTTGCAACAGGTCCTTTTGTTACTCTGGAGTCCGGAGAAACCGCTTTCCCCCGCAACAGCCGCATTTCTCTCTGCTGTGGCGCGTCCTTATTTCCCCTGGTCCTGCATCACGCCCTTGCGGACGTTGACCACAAAGTCCTGCACATTGGTGACGATGGTACGCACCGACAGACTGCCCCGGTCCCGCAGCTTATTCACCGCGAATTCGGACACGTCCACCGAGTAGAAGTACACCGGGCGCACCACCCCGTCCACCACACGGTAAGAGGGGGTCATATTGCCGGTGGCCACCGTATGGAGGGTGGATGCCATACAGATGACGGTGGTGGCATCCTTCACCAGGGCCCGCATGGCGTCCTGGCCCTCGTACACATTGCCGTACACCTCAGGCAGGGGGCCGTCGTCCCGGACAGAGCCCACCAGCACAAAGGGCACGTCGTGGTTGACGCACTCGTAGATGATGCCGTCCTTCACCTGTCCGGAGTGGACAAAGGCCGCGGTGGAGCCCATCATACGGACGGCGTTGATGGTGTCGATGTGGTTGTAGTGGCCGTTTGGCATACTGCGCTGGGTATAGATGTCCTGGCCCAGGGCGGTACGGAGATAGCCCGCCTCCAGATCATGGGTGGCCAGGGCGTTGCCCGCCAGCAGGCCGTGGACAAAACCACCCCGCACCAGGGCGGCAAAGGCGTCCCGGGCGTCGTGGTCAAAGGCACAGGCGGGCCCCATCACCCACAGGATCCGTCCGTGGTCCCGTTCATGCTTGAGCAGCTCATAGATGGAGTCATAATCCATGGAGTAGGCGGTCTCCCGGGAGCGGCCCTGGCGGAAGGAGAAGGTCTCCTGCTCCCCCTTGTCGCTCTCAAAGCCGTCGGCATGGATGTAGATGCCCTGGGAGGCGTCCTCCGTCCGGCCCACGACCACCGGCTCTCCCTCCTCCAAGTTGCGGAACTCCACAACGGCGATCTTGCCCTCCCGCAGGACCGCCACGCAGTCCATGCGGCTCTCTTCGGCCAGAAGCCACTCGCCGTTCACCTTGAAGTACTCCGGGAAAATACTGGTGGCGTGGTAGCCCTCGGGGGCCACGCCGGCCCGGGGGGCGGAGCGGAAGGTTACGCTGGGGGCGTTCTGAAATACGGGCTGAGAAAAATCGGGCGCATGATACCGCGGAAGTGTAAAGCTCATGGGGATCAGAACTCCTTTCCATCTGTTGTCCCCTCTATTGTATCATGGCCGCCACAGATGCGCAATCGACACTTTACAGGTCCTTTCTCATCCGGTTGATGGCGCTCTTCTCCAGCCGGGAGACCTGGGCCTGGGAGATGCCTACCTCAGCGGATACCTCCATCTGGGTCTTGCCCTCAAAAAATCGCATCCGCAGGATCCGTTTCTCCCGATCGGTGAGCCGCTCCATGGCCTCCTTCAGGGCGATGTGCTCCAGCCAGCGCTCGTCCGTGTTTTTGGAGTCCTTCACCTGGTCCATCACGCAGACGGTGTCCCCGCCGTTCTCGTACACCGGCTCGTAGAGGGACACCGGGTCTACGATGGCGTCCAGAGCAAAGACCACCTCCTCCCGCTTCAGCTCCAGCATCCCGGCGATCTCCTCAATGCTGGGCTCCCGCTGGTGCTCGTTGATAAATCTCTCCTTGGCCTGGAGCACCCGGTAGGCGGTGTCCCGCATGGAGCGGGATACCCGCAGGGCGGAGTTGTCCCGGAGATACCGGCGTATCTCCCCAACGATCATCGGCACGAGCATCCCCCTGGGGAAACAGGGCTAATCCCCCTCCCCCCGCCGCAAAAAAGTGTAGTAGATCTCCACACGGGGTCCGTCCACCACGATGCGCTCCACGCAGTCCCGGATCACCGCCTGCCGCTCCTCCCAGGTCAGGCCGGGCCAGGCCTCCCGGATCCCGGCGGCCCGCTCCCGCAGACCAGTCAGCCGGGCCGCCCGGCGGCGGGTGGCCTCCTCCTCATCCCGCTCCTGCCGCAGCAGCTCCAGCTGCCGCCGGACCTGGCGCACCTCCTCCACCAGGACCGGGTCCTCCCCTTCGGCAAAGAGCTGGTACAGGCGCCGCAGCCGCCCCTCCTGCCGCCCCAGCTCCTCCTCCAGCCGGGTCAGGGGGTCGGGCGGCGCGTCCTCCCCCTCCTCCAGCCGAGCGGACACCTGAAACAGGTCCCGGATCACCTGGGCCTCCAGCTCCTCCGCCCACACCGCCTGAGCCTGACAGTTCTCCCCCCGCTTCATGTGGGGCTTGGAGGGGTCCTGGCCATAGCAGCGCAGCTTGTAGCCCCGCTTTCCCCAGCGGATATACCGCATCCGGGCCCCGCAGCTGCCGCAGAATACCAGCCCGGTGAGCAGGTGCCGCCCTCCGGCCGCGGTTCGGTTTTTGGTCCCCCGCTCCCGCATCCTGTCCTGGACCAGGTAGAACAGCTCCTCCGGCACAATGGGCTGGTGGAGTCCCCGATACTCCTCCCCCTTGTAGGTGATAATGCCGATGTTGCTCTTGCGGGTGAGGATCTGGGTCACCAGCCGGTCATATTTCAGTCCCAGCAGGTCGGCGATGCGCTGGGCGGACCACCCCTTCAGGTAGAGCTCGTACATCTGGCGCACCCGCGGGGCGTCGGCATTGGGCACCAGGACCCCGGTGTTCCGGTCGTAGTCATATCCAAAGGGCACCCCGCCGCCCCCCATCCAGTAGCCCTGCCGCACCCGTTCCACCATGCCCATCCGGGTTCGCAGATAGATGTTTTCCCGCTCCAGCTGGGCAAAGGCGGACAGGATGCCGATCATAGCCCGGCCATAGGGGGTGGAGGTGTCGATGCTCTCGTTCAGGGAGATAAAGTCCACCCCGTTGGGGAGAAATACGTCCTCGATGAGGTAGAGCGTGTCCTTCTGACTTCTGGACAGCCGGTCCAGCTTGAATACCACCACCGTGGCCACCCGCCCCGCCCGGGCATCTGCGATGAGACGCGTCATCTCCGGCCGGTCCAGGTTGCTGCCGCTGTATCCGCCGTCGGTGTAGCAGCGGTAGTTGTCCCACCCCATGGCCCTGCAATAGGCCTCCAGCCGCTCGGTCTGGGCCTGGATGGAGTAGCCCTCCTCCGCCTGAGCCTCGGTAGACACCCGGATATAGAGGGCCCGCAGGGGCCGCTCCCATTGTACCGGAGCGCCCTCCGCCGCTGCAATTCCTTTTTCTTCCTTCACCGTTCCCGCCCTCTGGCTCTGGCCTGCCGCAGCAGCCGGACCAGCACCGGGTTGTCCACCTGCTGCCGGGGCATCCCCTTGCCGGGCACCGGCTTGCCGTTGATATAGCGCCGAATTTCCATGGTATCGCCTCCTGTCTCAGTGTGCCCGGTCCCACGGATATTCAGACAAAAAGGACCCGGAACAGGCGCTTATCCGCCTGTTCCGGGTCTCTCGCTTCAAATATGGCCGCACACCGGGCAGCCGGGGCTGCGCTCCAGACTCACCTTGTCCAGCGACATTCGCCTGCCGTCATAGAGCAGCATCTGTCCGGGGATGGGATCGTGCCCCAGCAACAACTGCAGGGAGACGGAGGCCATCAGGGAGGCCACCGCGCCGGTGACCGCGCCCAGGGCCTGCCCCCCATCCTCCGGGGCCGTCCCGGCATAGCAGCAGGCCAGGCAGGGCGTCTTTCCAAACTCCACCGCCAGCACCGAGCCGTACCAGCCCTCCACCCCGCCGTTGACCAGGGGGATATTTTTCTGGGCGCAGGCGGCATTGAGCGCCAGACGGGCGGGCAGATCGTCCACCGCCGACACCGCCAGCTGGCAGCCCGCCAGCAGGGCCGGCCCGTTCTCCCCGTCCAGCACAGCCTGCACCACCTCCACCCGGATCTCCGGATTGAAGGCGGCCAGCCGCCTGGCCGCCGCCTCCGCCTTGGGGCGGCCCAAATCGGCCTGTTCAAAGAGGAACTGGCGGTTCAGGTTGCTGAGGGAGACGGTATCCCCGTCCACCACCACCAGCCGCCCCACGCCTGCCCCGGCCAGGGCGTAGAGCAGCGGACCGCCCAGGCCGCCGGCGCCTACCACCAGCACGGAGGAAGCCGCCAGCTTCCGCTGGCCCGCTTCCCCCAGCTCCGGGAGAGGCATCTGCCGCCGGTATCGCTCTAGTTCCACCTTTTCCTCCTATCCGCCGCCGCACACAGGGATGAACTCCACCTGGCTGTCCGCCCCCACGGGGGTGCGAAAGCCCTTCCCCGCTCCGGCAGAACGGCTGTCCACGATGATGTGGCTCCGCTTGGCCAGCCGGAGCGCCTCTGCGCCGTGGCGCTTTTTGATCTGGTCCAGCAGTCTGGACACACTGGTCCCCTCCAGACCTTCCTCCCGGCAGCCGGTGAGCTCTGCCAGCCGGCCGTAATAGCGTACCAGCGCCATGCTCACCCCTCCTTGGGCGCCGGGATCCCCAGGTGCCGCAGCCGCTTGGCGGTGGGTACGCCGTGGGCGTCCCAGCCCCGGACCTTATAGTACTCCGGCAGCATTTTGTCCAGGGGCACCACCGTGTCCGGCTCCCCCGGGTCCTGGGGGGTCCGGGTGAGCCGCCCGGGCAGGGAATCGTCCGCCGCCGTCAGGCCCTCACGCAGGTTGTAGAGCCGCTCCACATTGTAGCTACGTTCCCCGACGGTAAAGAATTTTCCGATGGTCATGGGCAGCCCGGTGACCAGAGCGATGGACTTGCTGTGGGGCACCAGCATACAGTTGATGGGCATGATCCAGGGCATGAGCTTCCAGATCTGCCCCAGCAGGGGCCGGGCCGCCAGCAGGGCCTTGCCCGCCGCCCGGTTGGCAAAGCTGGCAGGGCCGAAGCGGAACAAAAAGCCGGGGATCATGGCCTGCATGGTGAATAGACAGAACCCGGCGGCAGAGGCCGCCTCCATGCCGTTCTGGAAAAAGATCGTCAATTCCGGCTTGCCCTTTGGGGTCTGGGCGTCCATGCTGATGACCCCCACCGACTCCAGCAGGGCCAGGTAGCCGCCGTTCAGGTGGCAGCCGCCCCGGTTGGCGGTGGCATATCCCAGACCCATGCCCACGCTCCGCCGGGGCTCGTAGGAGGCCAGCTCCAACCCCTTGGCGTGGATGGCGAAGTCGGCCCCGCCGTACTGCTCGCTCAGGACCTTACTGCCCACTGCCAGCGCTCCGGCGGGCCCCCGGCAGTAGGCCACGTCCTCCACCACCCGCAGCAGGTCGGCGGGCTGGTCCGGCTTCAGGCCAAAGTCGCCCATCCCCCGCTCCTGGAGCTCCATAGCAAAGGCGATGGTACCTGCCAGGGAGATGGTATCCATACCCAGCAGATCACAGCGGTAATTCAGCTCGTTGATGAGGTCCAGATCCCGGTTCCCCAGATTGGGGCCAAAGAGACCCAGGGTCTCGTACTCCGGGCCCTTCACCTCTTTGCCGCCCACCTTCACCCGCCGCTCACAGCGGATGGGGCAGCTGACGCACCCGCTGTTGCGGGTCAGCCGGGTATCCGCCAGAGTCTCGCCGCTGACGTCCTCGTAATGCTCATACCGCCCCCTGGTGAAGTTGCGGGTGGGCAGCACGCCGGAGGCGTTGGCCTTGCTCACCAGGCCCGCCGAGCCGTACCGGGGCAGGCTGTCCCCGGTCATGGGGTGCTTTTTCAGCTGCTTCACCCACTTGCGGGTGTGGGCCTCGAAGCCCTCCGGGTCGGCCTTCACCACCTCCCGGGTGCCAAAGGCGATAACGGCTTTCAGGTTCTTGCTGCCCATCACTGCGCCGGCGCCGCACCGGCCCGCCACCCGCTCGCCGCTGGCGGCGCAGGCAAAGCGCACCTGGTTCTCCCCGGCGGGGCCGATGACCAGCTTTCCATACCGCTCCGGCAGCTCCTCCTGGGTGCGCTCTGTGTCCAGGCCCTGGAGCTGGGGGCAGCGCTCGATGCGGATCCTGCCGTCCTCCACCACCACCATGCTCAGCTCCGGGGCCTTGCCGCACAGGATGAGCCCGTCAAAGCCCGCCTTTTTCAGCAGCATCCCGAAGGGGCCGCCGCAGTTGGAGGAGGCAATGCCGCCGGTGAGGACATTTTTGAAGGTCATATTGAACCGGCTGGAGCTGGGGGCGCCGGTGTCGTTCATGGGACCGGTGTTGATGATGAGCATGGCCTCCGGACTCAGCGGGTCCACACCCGGCGGGGTCAGATCGGTGAGCAGGCGGGCCCCCATGGCCTTGCCCCCCAGATAGCGTTCAAACAGCTTGGCGGAGATGGTACATTTCCGCCAGCGTCCATTGGTCAGATCCACCTGGGCATAGACCGGCAGGATCATGCGCCCTCTCCTCCTTCCATAGTGATGGCCCCAACGCCGCAGGCCTTGGCGCACAGGCCGCAGCCCACGCACTTCTCCGGCTGGCTCAGCCGGGCGAACACCTCCAGGTCCCCCTTCTCCCGGGGGAGACTGATGGACAGGCAGTCAAACCCACAGGCAAGCACACACATGGAGCAGGCGGTGCACAGGCCGGTGTCGATATGGGGCTTGGGCCACTGGTCCCGGGGGACCTTCTGACTGCGCAGGCCGGGCAGCGGCCCCTCCACCGCCCCCCGGGGGCACACCATGCCGCATACTCCGCACTGGGTGCAGCGGACCGGGTCGATGGCATGGACCTGCTTGACCGCCCCGGCAATGGCCCCCACCGGGCAGTGCTTGGCGCACAGGGTACAGCCGATACAGTCCTGTGTGATGTGGTAGGGCATTCAACGCCCCCTCCTTCCCTCTTGCAAAAAGGCCCGCCCCGGATGCGGGGCGGGCCTCGTCAGTCGTCCACGCACATTCAGTCGTCCGCTTTGGCGCACACCGCCTCCATCAGCTTGCGGGCGTGTGCCCTGGTGAAATACCGGGGCACCGGGTAGGTGCCGTGGCACTCCCGGAAGGCCATGTCAATGACGTCCTCAATGGCAGAGGCCGGGAATTTCTCAAACCGGGCGGGGATCTCCAGCTGCCGGTTGAGCTGATAGAGCAGCTTGACAAAGCGGGTGGCCAGGGTCTGATCGCTGTCCCCCGGCGTACCCAGGTGCAGCATCCGGGCCAGCTCCGCAAAGCGGTGATAGCTGACCGGCAGATAGTAGCGCATGATGTGGGGCAGCAGCACCGCGTTGGCCAGCCCGTGGGGCACGCCGAACTTGCCGCCGATGGTGTGGGCAAAGGCGTGGACATAGCCCACATAAGTACGGGTGAAGGCCATACCGGCAAAGAAAGACGCCGTAAGCAGCCCCTCCCGGCCCTCCAGGTCTGCCGGGTCCTCCTGTACCCGGGGGAGATACTTGAAGATGAGCCGGACGGCCATGCGGGCCTGCCGGTCGGTCTCCTCGTCGGCGTACCCCGCCACATAGGCCTCCAGGGCGTGGGTCAGGGCGTCCAGGGCCGTGTGGGCTGTGGTGTGCTTGGGCAGGCCCACCGTCAGCTCCGGGTCCAGAATGGCAAACATGGGCACCAGCTTGGGGTCCAGCAGCTGCTTCTTGCTGTGGGTGGCGGTGTCCGAGATGATGGCAGCCACGGTGGTCTCGCTACCGGTACCCGCGGTGGTGGGCACCGCGATGAGGGGCAGGGGCCGGCGGCGCACCTTCAGCATCCCGGCCAGGGCCTCGGCGCTGGTGTGGTTGGCTACCGCGGCGGCCACCGCCTTGGCCGTGTCCAGTACCGAGCCGCCGCCCACGGCTACCACCGCGTCGCAGCCGTCGCAGGCCTGCTTAGCCTCTGCCACGATGGCAAAGGTGGGGTCTGGCTGTACCCCGTCAAAAACGCCGTACTCCACGTCCGTCTCCCGGATGCTCTCCAGCAGACCGTCCAGCAGGCCGGACTGGTGGAGGAATCCGTCGGTGATCACCAGGGCCTTCCGCACCCCCAGGGTCCGCAGCAGCCGCCCCGTCTCTCTGGCCCGCCCCGGCCCGATATAGGTCACCGGCGTGGGCTTGCTGACGATCTTGATCACCGGCTTTCGCACGGCGACACTCAGTTTCGACATAGTGCTGTTCATTCTGTCCGCTCCTCCCGTCTGCCCGCTGTCTGCGGCTTCTTGTCTTTATTTTACCACTCTGCCGCCCCGGAATCAAGTTTCTAAAACCATCAGTTTTCATTTCTTCCGTCCATTTCCCCAGGACCACCCTCGTCGGCACGCCGTATGTGGAAAAACGCACATCCAGCTCCGTGTTGAAGTTGTCGATGGCCTTGATAAGTCCGATGCACCCCACCTGGAACAGATCGTCGGCGTTCTCTCCCCGGTTGGAGAATTTCTGGATCACCGACAGCACCAGCCGCAGGTTGCCCGCGATGAGCTGCTCCCGCGCCTCCATGTCCCCCTCCTTGGTCCGCCGGAGCAGCTCCATAGTCTCCTCATTTTTCAGCACCTTCAGCTTGGCCGTGTTGACGCCGCAGATCTCTACCTTTCCCTGCATAAGTCCCGCCTCCTTGTCTCTGTGTCTGTGTTCAGTATGTCCCCGGCAGTCCCTTTCATACGGCTGCCCCGGCGGCAATCTTTTTTATCGTGGGACCGCTTTCGATGGACTTCGGTCCCCCTTGTACTCTGACCTTATTTCCGCTATACTGAATAAAACAAAGACTCAGGTCAGATGGAGGTCGTCTATGCTTACGCCCATTCTGGACAGCGCCGCCGCCATGCCGCTGTATGAACAGCTCTACCGCCATATCCGGGGGGAGATCGAATCCGGGCAGCTGGCCGCCGGGGAGCGGCTGCCCTCCAAGCGGACCCTGGCCGCCCACCTGAAGATCAGTGTGGTGACGGTGGAGGGGGCCTATAACCAGCTGCTGGCGGAGGGCTATCTGCTCTCCCGGCCCAAGCGGGGCTTCTTCGTGCAGGCCGCCCAGGCGGCTCCGGTGGTGCGTCCCCCCAGGCCCCTGCCCCCGCCGGAGGAACCGGTCCGCCCCATTTTTCGCTATAACTTCTCCACCAGCGCGGTGGACACCGCCCTCTTCCCCTTCGCCACCTGGGCCAAGCTGATGCGGGAGGTGCTCTCTCAGCAGGAGGATACTCTGCTCAGCACCCCCCACCCCCAGGGCGTGCCCGAGCTGCGGGAGGCCATCGCCGCCCATCTGTACCGGTTCCGCGGCATCCGGGCCGACCCGGCTCAGATCGTGGTGGGCGCAGGCTCGGAGGTGCTCACCAGTCTGCTGGTCCAGCTTCTCGGACGGGAGGGGCGGTACGGCGTGGAGGACCCGGGCTACACCAAGACCCACCGCATCCTCCGCAGCTGCGGCGTTGCGGTGGAACCCATCCCCCTGGACAGCCAGGGCCTGGTGGTGGATGAACTGGACCGGCACCGGGTCCAGGTGGTCCACGTCACCCCCTCCCACCACTTCCCCCTGGGTATCATCATGCCGGCGGCCCGGCGGCAGGCCCTGCTGCGCTGGGCCGCCCAGAAGCCGGGGCGCTACATCCTGGAGGACGACTATGACAGTGAGTTCCGATTCTCCGGCCGCCCCATCCCCGCCCTTCAGAGCCTGGACAGCATGGAGCGGGTCATCTATCTCAATACCTTTGCCAAAAGCCTGGCCCCCTCCCTTCGTATCAGCTACATGGTGCTGCCCCCCCACCTGCTGGAGCGATGGCGGCGGGAGTTCTGGTTCTACTCCTCCACCGTCCCCTCCTTCGAGCAGTACGCCCTGGCCCGCTTCATGGACCGAGGCCACTTCGAGCGGCACCTGAACCGCACCCGCACCCGGTACAAGGCCCGGCGGGAGGCCCTGCTGGCCGCCGCCCGGGACACAGGCCTCACCCAGGCCGGCTCCTTCGCCGGGGGCGACGCGGGACTTCACCTGCTGCTGTGGATGGACCGGCGATGGCGGGAGGATGAACTGGCGGCCCGGGCGGCAGAGGTAGGGGTAGGGGTCTCCCCGCTCTCCATCTGCGACCTGACTCCGCCCCCGGCGGACCGCCCCCCCGCCCTCATCCTGGGCTATACCCGGGTGGCCGCCGAGGACATGGCCCCCGCCCTGGAGCTGTTGAAATCAGCATGGAATTTTTAACGTCCTTTCCAGCCCTTTTCTGGTGTAGGAACGGCTCAAACCCGGCATCCTAGGCGCGGGGTGATAATATGCGCCAATCGTACACCGATCTCTATGTGCTGTTCCGCCACGACGCACGGGCGCAGGAATACTTTGACCACCTGCCCGCCCACGTGCAGGACCGTATCAGCGCTCAGTACCGCCAGATCGACTCGCTGGACCGGCTCCAGCACTTTGCCGCCCGGTACCATGCCCCCCTCTTTCCGCTGGAGGGCATCGAGGGACAGACCTTTCTGCCCCCGCCGGTACAGCCGTGAAGGCAAAGCCCGCCGGGCCTGGATCAGGCCCGGCGGGCTTTGCACTGCTTGTCGAAAAAGCCTTTTCGACAAGCTATGGCACGTTTCGAACCTTTTTAGAGGTTCAAAACGTATTTGACTGGACGCGAAAGATAACCCTGACGGTTTTCTTTCACACTATCTTTCCCTCCGAATCCTTTGACCGGCAAGGCCCATTGACAGACTGCGCAAAGCCCGGCGGGCTTTGCATTGCCTTCCCTTCTGTGCTATAATGCAGCAAAGCAGAAAAAGGAGGCTGTCCGCCATGGAACTGACCCGTGCGCAGGCTTTGGACCTGCTGAAAACCTACAACAAGGAGCCCTTCCACCTCCGCCACGCCTTTACCGTAGAGGCTGTTATGGGCTGGTTTGCCCGTCAGCTGGGCTATGAGAGCGAGACCGGCTTCTGGGCCACCGCCGGCCTGCTCCACGACCTGGACTTTGAGCAGTACCCCGACCAGCACTGCGTCAAGGTGCGGGAGATCATGGAGGGCCAGGATCTGGACCCCGCCCTTATCCACGCGGTGGTGAGCCACGGCTGGGGCATGACCGAGGGCAATGTGGAGCCGGAGCACCAGATGGAGAAGGTCCTCTTCGCCGTGGACGAGCTCACCGGCCTCATCGGCGCCGCCGCCCTGATGCGCCCTTCCAAAAGCGTGCAGGACATGGAGCTGTCCAGCCTGAAGAAAAAATACAAGGACAAGCGCTTTGCCGCCGGCTGCTCCCGTGAGACCATCGCCCAGGGCGCCCAGATGCTGGGCTGGGAGCTGAACGACCTGCTGGAGCGCACCCTCCAGGCCATGAAGGACTGCGAGGGCGATATCGAAGCCCAGTGCGCCGGACTGTGACCCCTTGAAGCCAGGAAACTCCGCAGACTGCGGAGTTTCTTTTTTGCCGAAAAATGATTGACAAACGATAATTTTCCTGCTATCTTCAAGTTGAACTTAAATAAAACAATAATTCGAGGTGAGGGACATGACACGCAAGCACATTGCGATCCTGCTGTGTGCCGCCCTGGCGAGCGCCCTGCTGGGGCTGGCCGGGCAGGCCGTCAATCCCAATGGCCTGATGGGCCTGCTGTCCGCGTCGGGACAAGGACTGCGGGAGCTCTCCCTGACCGGTCCCTGGGGCAACCTGGCGGCCTGGGCCATCACCCTGGCCATTACCCTTCTGCCCCTGTTGCTGCTGGTGCTGCCCAAAAATCGCGGGCCGCTGGTGTGGGAGGACTGGCTGCTGCCCATCACCGGCGTTGTAGGGTTCTGCATGGTGTTTTTCTCCGTCAATCCCACCCTGCTCCCCCTGACCCTGCCCCAGGTCTGGCCCTTTGCCTCCCTGTGTGTCTATTGCTCCATGCCGGTAGCCTGGCTGGTCCTGCGGGTGCTGCGGCGGCTGGAGGAGCAGGAGGCAGACCGGCTGGCCGGGGCACTCCGGTTCCTGCTGTGGGCCTGCGCCCTGCTGGCGGCGTTTGGGACGGCATTCAGCCGGATCGCCGGCTTTGCCGCTCAGGCCAGTCAGGCGCTCTCCGGTGTTGCCGGGCCCGAGCTGTTTGGGATGGGCAATAGCATGACTGACACCGTCACCGGCGGTCTCATACTCCAGTTTCTCCTGCTGCTCCTCCCTCTGGCAGCCGATCTGTTCACCGCGTTTCTGCTGGCCCAGGCGGCCTCCCTTACGGCTGTATTAAAAGAGGGTCTGTTCAGCCAGGAGGCGGTAGAGCGGTGCAACATCACCGCCCGCTTTTGCCGCCAGATGGTGGTGTGGTCCGCCCTGCTCACCGTTTTAAAAAACCTGCTTCAGCTCACCTTCCTGGCGTTTCCGCTCCAGTCCCAATTCCGGGTGTATATCCCTCTGTCCTCCCTGGTGCTGGCCGCCGCCCTCTATCTGCTGTGCCGCTGCCTCCAGCAGGGGAAAGCGCTCCAGGAGGACAACCAATCCATTATCTGAGGTGCCGCTATGGCCATTACCGTACATCTGAGTGAGATCCTGAAAGATCGCCACATGACCGCCAAGGAGCTGTGCGCCAAAGTAGGCATCACCGAGGCCAACCTGTCCATTCTGCGCTCTGGAAAGGCCAACGGCGTGCGCTTTCACACCATCAATAGAATCTGCTATTACCTCAACTGCGACGTGGGGGATCTCCTCCGCTTCGACGGACGATTGGAGGATGAGGATGATGACAGCAAAGAGACGCCCTGACCGCCGGCTCTTGATCCCCGCCCTGGGGGTCGCCCTCGTCCTGCTGCTGGCGCTGCTCCGGCCGGTCAGCCTGGCCCGGCCGGAGCAGCAAAGCCCAACGCAGGACCGCTGGGTGGGCTACTATATGGTTCTTCGCCCCATCGATAATTGGGACTTTAGCCAGAACTGGGAGACCCACGGAGACCTCAAGATCCTGAATGCCCAGCTTCAGAGCGACGGCAGATATACCTTCACCGACCTGGAGGGACAGGCTCTGTTCTTTGATTTCCTTCCCCCTACCGATCCGGAGGACCCCTATTCCGCTACCGTCGCCTTTCAAGGTGATGTGGCAGAGGTTGTCCATAATACACACATAACAGACAGCGCTAACACCGAAACCCTCTCCGGTACGCGCTGTATTTTGGTGCCCCCACCACCCCCGCCCCAGGCGGGCTGGGCTATGCCTGGACGGCCTGCCTGGTCTATCAGCGGGAGGATGGCTCCCTCTATCTGACCGACGGCCAATCCTTCTACGGCGGCGGCATGGGCTTCCAGCAGGAGACCAAATACACCTCCACCATCAATGGCCGCACCACGCAGGACACCCTCTCGGTAGAGCTGCGTACCGAAATGATCCCCCGGATGGAATCCTGCACCTTCTTCCAGCTGGATGAAAACGGTACACTTCTGGATCAGACCGCACTGACCGAGGCCGAGGCCCTGGCCCTCACCGACGGCAGCTATCAGATCCCTCTGGCGGAGGGCACAGCCTGCATCCTGATCCGCCAGGATGAGGAACGAGACGGCACGACCTACACCACTCTCTCCCCCCAGCCCGACGGCAGCTTCACCGGGGAACTCTGGTTCCTGGATGAGCGCGGGGTGGGCGTTCCGATCTCTGTGCAAGCCAGTTCTGAATGAATAAAAAAACAAGCCGCAAGCGATTTCGCTTGCGGCTTGTTGGCAAGGGGTAACAATCCGAATCCTCTCAGGTTGTTTGCGGTTTTACTTGAGGAGTACCCAATCGGCCTTCTGGCCGGCGGCGCATTTGCGCCGTACAAGCGTTTTGCCGCAGGCAAAACCTTGGCGCAGGGGCAATTCACTTGCCCCGAGCATTTTTAATCACCGAAGGGTGGAGCCGCCCTCTGGGCGGCGGAACCCAAAAAAGAAAGACATCTGCTGAAAGCAGATGTCTTTCTTTTTTGGCGCAGAAGGAGGGATTTGAACCCTCGCGACGGTTTCCCGCCCTACTCCCTTAGCAGGGGAGCCCCTTCGGCCACTTGGGTACTTCTGCATGCCGAATCAATCTGACGTATGAAAAGTGTGGCGGAGAGAGTGGGATTCGAACCCACGGATGCTTCCACATCGCCGGTTTTCAAGACCGGTTCCTTCAACCACTCGGACATCTCTCCACGCCCTGTCCAGGTCAAATGCAAAAGAAATTATACTATAGGCTCCCCATCTTGTCAACTGTTTTTTCAAATTTTCTTCTACTCATAAAAATCCCCGCCGCAGAGCACTGCGGCGGGGATTTGGATCACGCAAAGAAGGCGTGGGCCCCGATGGTAGCCACATAGGTGCAGTTGCGGCTGAACCAGCGGCTGGAGGAGATGGAGGGGTTAATAAAATACAGGGCGTTGCCCGCAGTATTGACGCCCTCCATGGCCAGCTTGGCGGCCACCACGCAATCGGCGGGGGGCGTCCGCTGGATCCGGCCGTTGGAGGCCGGGGTGAACTGATTGCGCTGGAAGATCACGTTGTACACCGTGTTGGGGAACTGGGTGCTGGCCACCCGGTTGAGCACCACGTTGCCCACGGCGATCTTGCCCTCCAGGGACTGATTGCCGCTCTCGCAGTAGATGATGCGGGAGAGCCAGTACAGATCCTCCTGGTTGTAGAAGCTGTCGCCGGAGGCGATGGGGCCGCTGCCGGAGGTGATGACGATGGTCTGGGTCTCGCCGTTCCACGCCACCTGGGCGCCCAGCGCCTGACAAAGGGTGCGGACAGGGACCAGGACCGTCCCGTTCTCGATCTTGACGCCGGTGGGCACATGCAGGTAGCGACCATTGGCTACGATATACTTGGCGCCGGGCTTCATCTGCAGGGTCAGACCGGGGGCAGTCACCTCCGCCTGGCCGTTGTTCCAGACCGCCGTCGCCTCGGGGTAGAGGGCCTGCACCACAGGCCAGTAAGAGACGTAAGTCATCTCGTTCTCCACCTTGGAGGTAAACTCCGTCACGATGGGAGTACCGTTTACTTCAAAGCTGACGCCGCTCTCGGCTGCGTACGCGGTGCCGGTCAGGGACACGCAAAGGACCAGGCTCGCGAGCGCGCAAAGGGCTCGTTTTTTCATTGCTAGGATTCCTCCTGTTACAGACTGTTACTTGTTGGTCACTGTTTTGTAACCACATTGTAACCACTTTGGGGCAAAAAAGTCAATGGGATATTTTGTAATTTTCCTTGTAAGCATTGCGCCGCAATGATTTTTTTGATTAAAAATTTTTTCACGGGTAACATTTTACTGAATTATGTTACCAGCCATGACTACAAATTATAACAAAAAGAAACAGTTCCTCCGTCTCCCCTTTGGGAAGTTTTCCCTCCCCGGCTCCGCGCCCTCCGGCCCTGAACCGACCGGTTTTCGGCGGTCCTGCTCCCCCCCTGGATGGGATCTTTCCGGGCTCCAGGACGGGAAAAACGTCCTGAAAAAATTTTTTGACTTTTTTCTATTTTTCTCTTGACGAAAGAAAAAAACCTGCTATAATATAATCCGTTGCCCGCCACAAGCGCGCAGCAGGTAGAGCACTCACCATGGAGAGATGGCTGAGTTGGTCGAAGGCGCACGATTGGAAATCGTGTAGGCGTTAATAGCGTCTCGAGGGTTCGAATCCCTCTCTCTCCGCCAGGACGGAGCAAACGGTAAGCCGTTTGCTCCGTCTTTTTTCTTTCAAATAACAGCGCGGCTGCCGGGGCAGCCGCGCTGTTATTCGTTTTCTTTTCACGCTTTTTGGGCACAGCGGTCTGACGCCATGTAGAGCGCCACAGCCGCCAGTTGGGCCAGCACCGATACCGCCACCATGGCCGGCAGACTCACATCGTAGAGCACCCCCATCAACCAGCTGCCCAAAAACCAGAAGACTCCGAAGGAGCACTCAAAGATACCATACCCCGTCGCCCGGCTGTTCTTGGGCACCATCGTGGTGACCGCCGCTTTCAGTACCGATTCCTGCGCCCCCATTCCCACGCCCCACAGGGCCACTCCCAGCAGCAGCGCGGGCACCGTGCGGAACGAGAACACAAAGATGGCAAAGGCGCTGGACAGCACCGTGGAAATGGCCACCGCCTTTACTCCGATCCTGTCGTAGAGGTGACCAAATATCAGGGCCGCCGCCGCATCCACCGCCATCGCCCCCGCGTAAATCAGAGGAAGCGTGTTCTGGGCCGCCAGGTCCCGGAATGTCCGCGAGATATGCATCAGGATCAGGGAATAGTCTGCAAATCCGAACGCAAACAGGCTGATTCCCGCAATATAGAGCAGGAACTGCTTCTTCATCCGGAAGGGCACATACTCCTTGGGCTCCGGCTCAAACTGCTCCGGATCCGGAAACTTGCGTCTGGTGAAAAACAGCAGCAGCAGCGTGATGCCCCCCGGCACGGCCAGCACCGCAAAGCAGAAGGCATAATTCTGAAAGGGGTCCCCCTGTCCCCGCAGCAGCAGGACCGCCGACAGGAGGACCGGGCCCAAAAAGGCGCCGATCTGGTCCAGCAGCTCCTGGATGCCGAAGCTCTTTCCCACGCCCTCACGGGAGGCCGCAAAGGACATCAGGGTATCTTTTGCCGGCTTTTTGATGGCCTTCCCCATCCGTTGGACCACCAGCAGACCGCAGGCCCAGATCCATCCTCCCTCGCCCACCAGAGCCAGGGCAGGCACAGCCACCACATCCAATACATACCCCAGAATGGTCATGGACCAGTACCGCTTGGTTCGATCTGTCAGTCTGCCAAACACATACCGCATGGAGTAGCCCACCAGCTCCCCCAGGCCGGACACAAACCCGATCACGCCGGCAGAGGCCCCCATCAGGGTCAGATAAGCGCCCCGGATGCTGGACGCCCCTTCGTGGGTCATGTCGGAAAACAAGCTGACCACTCCGAACAGAAGCAGAAAGACCATCGCCCGGGACAGGCGTTTTTTCCGCTCTCCCATCTCCCTTCCCTCCTTATATATAATATGAATGATGGACACGCTGCAAAGTTTACTCCCGCCGCGTAAAATGGTCAATGGACATTTGAGTCGGATTGCCTATCTCCCGCGAGGCCGCCCAACAAAAAAGGCGCGTACAGCCGTCTCAGCGGCTGTACGCGCCTTCTTATGCGTTTATCTGTTGATGCTCGCGCCCCTTAAGCCTGATCCACCACCTGACCGGTGAGGACGCTCCTGGTCTCCACGGTCACTTCACCGTTTACGCAGTCCACGGTAAGGGTGTCGCCGGGCTGGACCTGGTCGGCGATGATCTTCCGGCTGATGAGGGTCTCCACGCTGTGCTGCACGAAGCGGCGCAGGGGCCGGGCGCCAAAGGCCGGGTCATAGGCACTATCGATGATGAAGCGCTTGGCCTGCTCGGTCAGCACCACCTTCAGCTGCTTCTCAGACAGCCGGCGGTTTAGCTCCTCCACCAGCAGGTCGATGATGTGGGTGATGTTGTCCTTCGTCAGGGGCTTGTAGAACACGATCTCGTCCAGGCGGTTGAGGAACTCAGGCCGGAAGGACCGCCGCAGCAGCTCCTCCACCTGGCCCTTGGCCGTCTCGGTGATCTCCCCGCTCTCGTCAATGCCGTCCAGCAGGAACTGGGAACCCAGATTGGAGGTCAGGATGATAATGGTGTTCTTGAAGTCCACGGTGCGGCCCTGGCTGTCCGTGATGCGGCCGTCGTCCAGCACCTGGAGCAGGATATTGAACACATCGGGGTGCGCCTTCTCCACCTCGTCGAAGAGGACCACGGAGTAGGGGTGGCGGCGGACGGCCTCGGTGAGCTGGCCGCCCTCCTCATAGCCCACATATCCCGGAGGGGCGCCAATGAGACGGGACACGGAGAACTTCTCCATATACTCGCTCATGTCGATACGCACCATGTTCTTCTCGCTGTCGAACAGGGCCTCGGCCAGGGTCTTGGCCAGCTCGGTCTTGCCCACACCGGTGGGGCCCAGGAACAGGAAGGAGCCGATGGGCCGGTTGGGGTCGGCGATGCCGGCCCGGCTGCGGAGAATGGCTTCGGACACCAGGCGCACTGCCTCGTCCTGGCCCACGACCCTCTGATGGAGGATGTCTTCCAGGTGGAGCAGCTTCTCCCGCTCGCCCTCCATCAGCTTGGCCACAGGAATGCCGGTCCAGCGCTCGATGATGCGGGCAATCTCCTCCTCGGTGACCTTGTCCCGCAGCAGAGAGCGGGCCTTGCTCTCGTTGGCGATGGCCTCCTCCGCCTCCAGCTGTTTCCGCAGCTCAGGAATGCGGCCATATTGCAGCTCGGCGGCCTTATTCAGGTCGTACTGCCGCTGGGCCTTCTCCAGCTCGGCGTTGGCGGCCTCCAGATCCTCCCGCAGCTTCTGGACCTTTCCAATGGCGTTCTTTTCATTCTCCCACTGGGCCTTTTTGGCGTTGAACTCATCCCGCATCTCGGCCAGCTCCTTCTGGATCTCAGCCAGATGCTCCCGTGACAGGGCGTCGTCCTCTTTCTTCAGGGCAGCTTCCTCGATCTCATGCTGGATGATCTTCCGCTGGATGATATCCAGCTCGGTGGGCATGGAGTCGATCTCGGTGCGGATCATGGCGCAGGCCTCGTCGATGAGGTCGATGGCCTTGTCGGGGAGGAAGCGATCAGTGATATAGCGGTCAGACAGGGTGGCGGCGGCAATGATGGCGCCGTCCTGGATCTTCACCCCGTGGAACACCTCGTAGCGCTCCTTCAGGCCCCGGAGGATGGCGATGGTGTCCTCCACCGAGGGCTCATTCACCATGACGGGCTGGAACCGCCGCTCCAGAGCGGCGTCCTTCTCGATATACTGGCGGTACTCGTTGAGGGTGGTGGCGCCGATACAGTGGAGCTCGCCCCGGGCCAGCATGGGCTTGAGCAGGTTGCCCGCGTCCATGGCGCCCTCGGTCTTGCCGGCGCCCACGATGGTGTGCAGCTCGTCAATGAAGAGGATAATGCGCCCCTCGGATTTCTTCACCTCGTTGAGAACGGCCTTCAGCCGCTCCTCAAACTCGCCCCGGTACTTGGCGCCGGCGATCAGGGCGCCCATATCCAGGGCGAAGATGGTCTTGTCCTTCAGAGAGCCGGGCACATCCCCCTTGACGATGCGCTGGGCCAGCCCCTCGGCGATGGCGGTCTTGCCTACGCCCGGCTCGCCGATGAGGACGGGGTTGTTCTTGCTCTTGCGGCTCAGGATGCGGATGACGTTGCGGATCTCGTCGTCCCGGCCGATGACCGGGTCCAGCTTGTTCTGCCGGGCCCGCTCCACCAGGTCGGAGCCGTACTTCTTCAGGGCATTATAGGTTTCCTCCGGATTGTCGGAGGTGACCCGCTGATTGCCCCGGACGGCGGTGAGGGCCTGGAGCACCCCCTCCCGGGTGACGTTGTAGGTGCGGAAGAGCTCTTTCAGGGCGCTGTTGGCGGTGTCCAGCAGGGCCAGCAGCAGGTGCTCCACCGAGACATACTCGTCCTTCATGGAGGCGGCGACGGACTCGGCGGTGTTCAGGCACTTATCCACATCCTGCGCCACATAGATCTTGCCCTGCTCCCGGCCGGAGCCGGACACCCGGGGCAGCTTCTCCACCTCCGCCTTTACGGCGGCGGTAAAGGAGGGGACGGTAAGGCCCATATTTCCCAGCAGCTGGGGGATCAGGCCGGCTTCATCGCTGAGCAGGGCCAGCAGCAGGTGGGGCTGCTCGATCTGCTGGTTGCCGTATTCGGTGGCCAGACTCTGGGCGTTCTGAACGGCCTCCAGAGATTTCTGGGTATACTTCTGTGCATTCATAAAAAACACTCCTTTCAAGGGGCAGATTTTTGTTTGTCCTCAGTATAGTCCCACGCCACCGGAAAATCATGAACGGAATGTAAATTCTAGCACTCTCTTGTCAGGAGTGCTAACCCTTTCGTCTGAGGGAGGGATTTCTCCCGCCGCCCCTTTACGGGGGACGAAAAAAGAGGTATAATGCCTAGGCCTTCTGTGACAAGGCCCATCCCGCAAAAGGAGGAACACCATGAAACGGACCAACGACCTGGGGCGCGACCCGGTCTTTCGGCTGGTCTGCCGGCTGGCCATTCCCACCATGCTGGCCCAGCTGGTCAGCGTGCTGTACAGCATCGTAGACCGCATCTACATCGGAAATATCCCCCAGATCGGGGATCTGGCGCTGGCTGGCGTCGGGGTGTGCGGCCCTATCGTCACCCTGCTCAGCTCCTTCGCCTCTCTGGTGGGGCTGGGCGGCTCCCCCATTATGGCCATGCGCATGGGGGAAGGCAACCAAAAGGAGGCCCGCAAGGTACTGTCCAACAGCTTTTTTATGCTGCTGGTGCTGTCCGTCGGGCTGACCGGCCTGTTCCTGCTGATGAAGGGGCAGCTGCTCCGGTGGTTCGGGGCCAGCGACGCCACCTTCGGCTACGCCAACACCTACCTGACCATCTACACCGCCGGCACCTTCTTTGCCCTGATGGCCACCGGCATGAACAGTTTTCTCATCGCCCAGGGCTTCTCCGGGCTGGGTATGGCCACCGTGATGCTGGGGGCCATCCTCAACATCATTCTGGACCCCATTTTTATTTTCGGCCTGAATATGGGGGTAGCGGGGGCTGCCCTGGCCACGGTACTCTCCCAGATGGCCTCCTGCGCCTTTGTGCTCTGCTCCCTGCTGCGTAAAAAGATGCCGGTGCGCCTGCGGTGGGGGGGCTTCGACCGGCGGGGCATGCTGCGTATCGTCACCTTCGGCCTGTCCCCCTTCCTCATCATCGCCACCGACAGCGTGCTGCTCATCGTCCTCAACACCGTGCTCCAGCGCTACGGCGGCCCGGAGCTGGGCGACACCCTGGTGACCTGCGCCACCATTGTGCAGAGCTACCTGCTGCTCATCACCATGCCCATGGGCGGCCTGACCCTGGGCACCCAGCCGGTGATCAGCTTCAACTACGGAGCGGGCAACGCCGGACGCATCAAGCGGGCCATGAAGTCCATCGTGGGGTTGTGCTTAGTTTTCTGCGGCCTGATGACGGTGTTCACCTACACCCTCTCCCCCGTGTTTGTCCGGCTGTTCACCCAGAGTCCGGAGCTGATCGACCGCTCTGTCCGGTACATCAAGGTCTTTACCGCCATGATCCTGCCCCTGGCCGTCCAGTACCCCCTGGTGGACGAGACCACCGCCCTGGGCCATGTGCGTCTTGCCCTCTTCTGCTCGCTCTTCCGCAAGTCGGTCTTTCTGGCCTGCCTGCTGCTGCTGCCCGCCCTTGTGTCGGCGGAGGCCACCTTCCTGTCCGAGCCCATCTCCGACGCGGTGGCGGCCACCGTCACCACCATCCTCTTTCTCCACTTCTTCCCCCGCATCCTAGCGGAGCGCTGCGGAGATCCTGCCGGAGGCGAGGATTCCTGAGCTCCCCTCCCGCCAAAAAAAGGCTGCCCGCAGGCAGCCTTTTTTTGATGCAATTTTTTAACCGCTCAGGGCCGCAGACCGCTGCCGCCCTGCATGGTGATGGTCTCGCCGGAGATATACTTGGCATCCTCCGAGCACAGGAACACGGCGGTGCGGCCGATATCCTTCTCCGGATCACCGAAGCGGCCGGCGGGGATGCCCTTGATGGTCTGCTCGTAGACCGCAGGGTACTCCTCCTTCCACTTCTTGAGGGCGTCGGTCATGACCAGGGGGCAGATGAGGTTGCAGTTGATGCCGTCGGGGCCCCACTCGGTAGCCGCCACGCGGGTCATGCCGCGAATGCCCTCCTTGGCCGCGGCATAAGAGGACTGACCGGGCTTGCCGAACAGACCGGCGCCGGAGGCGAAGTTCACCACCGAGCCGCGGCTCTCCTTCAGATAGGGATAGCAGTGCTTCATATAGAAGAACACAGCGTACAGGCCGGAGTAAATGGCCTGGTCAAACTGCTCCTTGGTGTGCTCCGCCAGGGGCACGCCGGAGGCGGAGTTCTGAGCGTTGTTGATGAGAAAATCAATGCGGCCAAAGGCGTCCACCGCCTGCTTCACCACGCCGGCCACCTGCTCCTCATTGCCGCCATCGGCCTGGCAGCCCAGCACCTTGATGCCGTAGAGCCGCTCCAGCTCCTCCTTGGCGTCGTCCAGCTTCTTGGTGTTCCGCCCGGTGATGACCAGATTGCAGCCCTCCTTGGCAAAGGCGGTGGACAGGCCGTATCCGATGCCGCCGCCCTTGCCGCCGCCAGTGATGATCGCTACCTTACCGTCAAACTTACCCATAATGATAGTTCCTCCTTTGTACTATTCAGTTTACTTATCGAATTGATGTGATTATAGCACAATCTTTTCCCAGAAGCAAGCAGATACTTTTTGGAAAGTCCCCCAAATTTTCGTCTGAAAAATGTGCCTGGTCGCGCCGCAGCTGCGGCGCGACCAGGCACGCTTCACTTATTCTATTGTCCTGTGGCTCCCTGCCCTCTCACAGGGTTCAGAGAACCTCGGCTGCATCCGTCTCCTGTGCCTCCTGCTGCTTCCTCTCTCCCTTTCTCCGAAATCCGGAGAGCACAAGGCCGCACAGCGTAAGCAGCACGCCCACGCCGGTGGCCCAGGTCAGGGGCTCATGCAGGATGAATACCGAGGCCACCACCGTGATCACCGGCACCATATAGAGGTAGACGCTGGTCTTGACCGGTCCCAGCATTTTGACGGCCACATTCCAGGTCACAAAGCACAGCGCCGAGGCGCCCAGCCCCAGGAACAGGAAGTTGCCCACATAGACCGGGTTGGCAAACCGCTCCGGCGCCCACCGCAGGTCAAAGAAGAAGAGTGCGGGCACCATGAACAGGATCCCATAAAAGAAGGTGCGCCGGGTGGTCAGCACCGTGGGATAGCCGTAAGCGCTGAGCTTCTGGGTCAGGATGGAATACACCGCCCAGATCATAGCAGCCAGCAGGGAGAGCAGGTCCCCCACCGGGTTGAACCGCACCCCGGCGCCGCCGGTGCTGATGAGGAAGATGCCCGCCATGGCCACCACAAATCCCAGGAAGAAGTTGACCCGCAGCTTCTCCTGTCCCTTGAACACGATGTGGGACAGCAGGGCCGTGAAAAACGGAGCCACCGACACAATGACGCTGACGTTTGCCGCCAGGGTCTGGGTCAAGGCAATATTTTCCAGCAAATAGTACAGGCACACGCCGCACAGGCCCGCCGCCGCAAACGTCAGCTCCTGTTTGGCCGTGGTCCCCTTCAAACGCCGGGGGCAGACCAAAAATAGGGCCAGCAGGCCCATCAAAAACCGGTAAAACAGGATCTCCACCGGCTCAAAATCCACCAACAGCACTTTGGTGGAAATAAACGTCGTTCCCCACATCGCAATGGTGATCAGCGCCGCCAGGTGACCGGCGCTCCCCTTCCGTTCCATGTCTAATGCCTCCCAATCATTCTCTTCATCTCTAAATCCGGCGGGGCAAAGCCCGCGCCTTCCTTATTATATAGGAAAAGCCCCGCCCCGTCTACTGCTGCTTTTCGCCCGCCCAAAAGGGGAAAAGGGCCTGCCGCGGCAAACGCCGGGACAGGCCCCAGGGGAAAAGGAAGGATATCGTCAGGATCAATAACCGGGGTTCTCGTTTTTGACAAAGGTCTTGGCCTGCTCCTCGCCGCGGAGCACCCGCAGGCCGCCCAGGGCCAGGGAGCGCATCTCGTCCTCGCCGGCGTACACCACCACGGGGGCAATGAAGGAGACCCGCTTTTCGATCTCGCTGGTCACATACTGGGAGTAGGCGATGCCGCCGGTGAGCAGGATGGCGTCCACCTTGCCGCACACGCCGGGCGCCACCTTGCCGATGTTCTTGGCAATGTTGAGGATCATGGCGTCGTAGACCAGCTTGGCGTGCTCGTCGCCGCCGCGGATCATCTGCTCCACATCCCGGCTGTCGGTGGTGCCCAGGTGGGCCAGCAGGCCTCCCTTGCTCTTCACCAGCTTCATCATGCTCTTGTAGTCGTACTCGCCGCTGAAGCACATTTTAATGACATCAAACATGGGCAGGCCACCGGCCCGCTCGGGGGAGAAGGGACCCTCCTCGTCGTTGATGAAGTCCTCCACCTTGCCGTTGTGGTGCAGGTTGACGGAGATGCCGCCCCCCAGGTGGGCCACGATGACGGTGATGTCCTCATAGGCCTTTCCGTTCTCCCGGGCATAGCGCATGGCGGCGGCCCGGGTGTTCAGGTTGTGACCCATGCCCTTGCGGCGCAGCATGGGCAGGCCGGTGATCTTGTTGATGGGCAGCAGCTCGTCCACAGTGACCCCGTCGTAGATGTAGGCGGGAATGTTGAGCTGGAGGCTGATGGAGCGGGCAATCATGGCCCCCACGTTGGAGGCGTGCTCGTTCTGGGGCTTGTTCTTCAGCTGCCACACCATGTCGTCGTTGACCTCATAGGCCCCCGCCTGGATGGGGGTGAGCAGACCGCCCCGGGACACCACGGCGGTGAGGGACTCCAGAGGGATGTCGTGCTGTTTCAGGCAGTCCAGCACCAGATCCCGGCGGAACTCGTACTGGTCGGCCACACAGTCAAAGGGGGCCAGCTCCTCCGCGGTGTGGGTCATGGACTCCACAAACAGAGGCTCCTCCCCGTCAAAGACGGCCAGCTTGGTGGACGTGGAGCCGGGGTTGAGGATCAAAAGTCGTTCCATGCGGTTCCCTCCTTACTGATTCTGGGCGGCGGCGGCGGAAATGACGATGGACAGGTACTTCTCCTCGGCGGAGGAGCCCCGGCTGGTCATCACGATGGGGCACTGAGCGCCCACGATGAAGCCGGCCATCTTGGCCCCGCAGGTCACAGCCAGCATCTTGCCCATAATGTTGCCGGCGTGGATGTTGGGAGCAACCAGCACGTCGCAGTCGCCGGCGCAGGGGCTCTCAAAGCCCTTGAAGTCGGCGATCTCCTTGCTGACGGCGCAGTCGTAGGAGATGGGGCCCTCCACCACGCAGCCGGTGATCTCGCCCCGCAGGTTCATCTGCTTCAGGGCGTCGCCCTCCACAGTCTCGGGCATCTTGGGGTTGAGCTTCTCCACGCAGGCCAGGATGCCCACCTTGGGGTTGTCGTAGCCCATGGCCCGCAGCGCGCCCACGGTGTTCTCGATGATGGCCTTCTTCTGTTCCAGGGTGGGGTAGGTCACCATGCCGCCGTCCACGGGCAGCAGCAGCTTGTGATAGGTGGGCACCTCAAAGGCGGTGAAGTGGCTCATGACGCCCCCCTTGCCCAAACCGTTCTCCTTGTTGACCACGGCTTTCAGCAGTACGGAGGTGTCCAGACGGCCCTTCATCAGGAAGTCGGCCTTGCCCTCCTTCACCAGGGCCACGGCCTTGCGGGCGGCCTCGGCCAGGTCGGGCTCGTCGTAGATGTCCTCGGCGGGCACGGTCTCGCCCAGCTCGGCCAGCACCTGGTCGATGATCGCCTTGTCGCCCACCAGGATGGGGGAGACGATCCCCTCGGCCCGGGCCCGGAGCACAGCCTGAAGGGTGTGCTCGTCGCCGGCGGCGGCCACCGCCATGCGGGCCCGGTTGGGTTTGCCCTTCACATGGGCGATAAGCTCGTCAAAATTATGAAATACCATTCGGCAGATCTCCTTTCCGGATGTGGCGCTGATCTTACTTCTGGGCCCGGCCCAGCTCCAGGCCCTTCTCGAAGGCCTGCTTATTCAGGGGGAGCAGCTTGGGCTTGGAGGCCAGCTTGTGCTCGATGGTCTCCCACACGATGGCGGGGTCGATGACCTCAGTGTAGCCCACATAGACGCCCAGCATGATGACGTTGAGCACCTTGGCGTTGCCCATCTCCAGGGCCAGCTCAGTGACGGGGGCCTTCACCAGCTTCACGTCGTCCCGGCCGATGTCGTCGGAGACGATGGAGCTGTTGATGAACAGAGTGCCGCCACTCTTCAGGGTGCCGATGAACTTCTTCAGAGAGGGGCCGTTCATAACGATGAGGTCGTCCATCACATCGCCCAGAGGGGCGCCGATGGTCTCGTCAGAGATGACCACGAAGCAGTTGGCGGTGCCGCCCCGCTGCTCCGCGCCGTAGGAGGGGAAGAAGGTGACGTTCTTGTCGGTGGAATTGCAGGTGGCGTCGGCCAGGAACTTGCCCAGCGTCATAACGCCCTGGCCGCCAAAGCCGGCCACACACAGATTGGTTTCCATACTCTCGTTCCTCCTTTACCGGTCCCGGATGACGCCCAGAGGGAACTCGGGCAGCATCTTCTCTTCGATGTAGTCCAGGGACTTCAGGGGATCCAGGCCCCAGTTGGTGGGACAGCTGGTGACGATCTCCACCATGGAGAAGCCCTTGCCATCCAGTTGGTTCTGGAAGGCCTTGTGGATGGCCTGCTTGGTCTTGTTCACGTTGGCGGGGGTGTTGCAGCTGGTACGCACCAGGTAGGCGGGGGCGGTGAGCTGGTTGAGGATCTCACACATGTGCATGGGGTAGCCGTGCTCCTCCGCAATGCGGCCCTTGGGGGCGGTGGAGGCCTTCATGCCGATGAGGGTGGTGGGGGCCATCTGACCGCCGGTCATGCCATAGATACCGTTGTTGATAAAGATGACGGTGATGTTCTCCCCCCGGTTGGCGGCGGAGATGGACTCCGCCAGGCCGATGGAGGCGAAGTCGCCGTCGCCCTGATAGGTGAACACCAGGGAATCGGGGTTGCTGCGCTTCATGCCGGTGGCCACGGCGCAGGCCCGGCCGTGGGGCGCGGTGGTGTTGTCGTAGGCAATATAGTCCATGTGCAGGCCGCAGCAGCCGATACCCAGCACGCAGGCGGCCTTCTCCACCAGGTCCATCTCCTCCAGCACCTCGCCGATCAGCTTGATGACGGTGGAGTGCATGCAGCCGGGGCAGAAGCCGGAGACTTTGTCCTCCTGGATGGTTTTCGTTCTTCCGTAGATCTTTTCCATCTTACTTCCCCTCCATGATCTTCTTGACCGCGGTGATAACATTGTCGCGGCTCATGATGTTGCCGCCGGAGCACAGGCAGGTCTCGATGGGGCAGCGGTCCTTAACGCCCACCGCCACGTCGGCCACAAACTGGGCGGGGATGGACATCTCCACATCCAGCACGGCCTTGCACTTGGTATAGTCGATGTGGTCATAGGCCTCATAGGGGAAGGGGTGGACGGTGATGGGCCGGATGAGACCGGCCTTGATGCCCTCGGCCCGCAGCAGGTCCACGGCGGACTTACAGATGCGGGCGGAGATGCCGTAGGCGGTGAGGACGATCTCGGCGTCGGCCACCTGATACTCCTCCACCTGCACGTCCTTCTTCCAGGACTCGTACAGGGCAGCGGCCTCCTCGTTGACCTCCTGCATCCGGGCGGTAGACCACTGGCCGGGCTGGATCCAGGACCGGTTGGCGTAGTCCAGCTTGTGGCCGATGCAGGCCCAGTCCTTCTTGGACGCCTTGATAGCTGCCACCTCTTCGTCGCTCTTCATCTCGGGCAGCACCACCGGCTCCATCATGGTGCCGATGACGCCGTCGGCCAGAATGAGGACGGGGTTGCGGTCCCGGTCGGCGTAATCGAAGGCCTTGTAGGTCATGTCCACGGCCTCCTGCACAGTGGAGGGGGCAAAGACCATCATCTGGAAGCCGCCGTTGCCGGAGGCCTTGGTGGCCTGGAAGTAGTCCATCTGGGCGGGCTGGATGGAGCCCACGCCGGGACCGCCACGGGAGATGTTGGTATACACCATGGGAATGCGGGCGGCGGCGCAGTAGGAGATGCCCTCGCTCTTCAGGGCGATTCCGGGAGAGGAGGAGGAGGTCATGGAGCGGGTGCCGGCGGAAGCGGCGCCGTATACCATGTTCACGGAAGCCACCTCGGACTCGCCCTGCACAAAGGTGCCCCCCACCTCGGGCATCCGGCGGGAGAAGTACTCGGGGATCTCGTTCTGCGGGGTGATGGGATAGCCGGCAAAGAACCGGCAGCCGGCCCGCACAGCCGCTTCGGCAATGGCCTCGCAGCCCTTCATAAACACTCTAGCCATATCTCGTTACCTCCCCTTACTTGTAGATCTCAATGGCGCCGTCCGGGCAGATCCGGCCGCAGATGGCGCAGCCGATGCAGTCGTCCGGGCGGACGGGCTCCACATACTCATAGCCCTTGGAATTGACCTTGTCTCCGATGGCCAATACCTGCTTGGGGCAGAACTTGATGCAGTAGCCGCAGCTCTTGCAGCGCTCCGCCACGATTTGTACCTTTGCCATACCGACATCTCCTTTTAATATCTTGCATCTTGCAAACTTTGAACGATACGGGAACTACCCGCGGGACTCCGTCTGCTCCACCCAGGGGTAGGTCAGATAGAGGCGGATGGGCAGCGCCGGACAGGGCAGCCCCTCCGGAAGGGCGGGACACAGTCCCTCCTCCACGCAGAGGAAATCCACCGGCTTATAGGGACCCACCATCTCCACCAGCTGCCTGGCTCCCTCCGCCACATCTTCGGCGGTGGTGTCCGGCCCCAGGTTGGGGTTGCCGATGAGCCGCAGCCGGTCCAGCTCCACATGGGAGACCCCCAGGGTCTCCCCCAGCACCTTGTCGATGTGCTCCAGGGTGGCCGACCAGGGCCGGAAGGGATTGATCACATAGTAGATCCGGGTGCTGTCCTGATTGAGCAGGGGCGCATACCCGCCGATGGACCGGGCGCCGATGTAATCGCCCCCCACATCCAGTACGGTGCGGCAGCTCCTGTCCTTCAGCAGGCGGCGCACGCCGCCGGTGAGGGTGGGGGCGTCCATGAACTGCTCCTCATAGTGGACCTCCACGCCCATCTGCTCCAGCTGCTCCCGGCAGTCCCGGGCGCGGAACAGGGGCTTGGTCATATCCAGGTCGAAGAAATGGACAGGCTTCTCCCCCGTCAGGGCCAGTTCCCGGGCAAAGTTGAGGGCGATCTCGCTCTTTCCGCCCCCGGCTTCCCCCAGAAAGACGAAGTTATCCGCCCCTTCACAGGTAAGCAGATCGCGGACCGAGGTCTGTTTGGGCATGGACGACGCCTCCTCTCCGGCATAACTTTTCTTGCATCTTGCAAGATTTATGAGTTAAGAATAGCACACATTTCTGAAATTGCAAGTGCCTGACCGCAGGTTTGGGTAATTAAACAAAATCCAGCTGCCTATTTTGGAGAAATCGCCAGTAAGGCTTGTAAAGCCGGAAAAACGCTGATATAATATCTTGCAAGAAATGAGATTTTGGAGGGGCGTAGCAATGGCCACGATCAAAAAGCGGTCCCTGGTGGACCAGGTATATGAGACCCTGCGCAGCGATATCATCATGCTGCGGCGTCCGCTGGGCAGCAAGCTCAACGTCAGCGAGCTCCAGGAGGAGCTGGGGGTGAGCTGCACCCCCATCCGGGAGGCGGTGAACCGTCTGCAGCAGGAGGGGCTGGTGGTCTACGAAAATAATGTAGGCGCCCACATCCTGGACCTGGAGCCCCATGACATCACCGAGATCGAGCAGCTGGCCATGACCCTGCACTGCGCCGCCATCCGCCTGGCCATGGAGCACGGGGACCGAAAAGCCATCCTCTCCGGCCTGGAGAAGCACCTGGAGGAATACCGCCGGGCCAAAACCATCCAGAGCGAGGTGACGGCAGTCAATCAGTTCGTGGGCACCTTCTACGCCAACTGCGGCAACCGCCGGCTGGACGCCAGCATGATCTCCATCCAGGGGCAGCAGCTGCTGCTGCGCTATATCTACGCCACCTGTCTGACCCAGCGGGGGAGCAACGACCAGGACTTCGCCGCCATGCTGGAGGCCGCCCGGTCCGGGGACGGGGAGCGGGTGTGCGCTCTGCTCCAGGTCAATACGGACCGGAACATCCCGGTACTGATGGACTATGTGCAGCACGGGAAGGCCGCCGGTGCGGCAGCGGACTGAGTCCATGCCTCTGAAAAAACAACACGGGTCTGCCCATGGGCAGACCCGTGTTGTTTTTTCTTTCTCAGCAGATGGCCCGTACCACATCCAGCAGATGGGGCAGGGCCGGATTCTCGTTGTCCTCGTTCCACATCAGCCGCACACTGGCAAAGGGGACGCCCAGCAGCGGGATAAAGGCCACCTTCCCCTGAGACAGACAGGCCATATTATCGCTGAGGGTGGAGACTCCGATGCCGCAGGACACCAGCGTGAGGAGCACCGGGACGTGGGTAGCCTGGGCCACCACCCGGGGCGCGAAGCCGGCGTCCGCCGCCGTCTTCCAGATGAAGTCGTGGCCCGGGATGGAGGAGGTGCGGGCCATGACCACAAAGGGCTCGTTCTTGACCTCCTCCATCTGGACGCTCCCCCGGCCCGCCAACGGGTGGTCCAGAGAGGTAACGATGCACTGGTGATTCTTGTGCAGCAGGATGGAGGGCTTGTCCAGGCTGGTGGGCATGGGCATATAGTTCAAAATGGCGTCCACCTCGCCCCGCTCCAGCGCAGTCAGCAGATCGGAGTGGCTGTACCCCTGCACGATCAGCGAGACGTGGGGATAGGCCGCCCGAAAGCGCTGGAATATCTCAGCCAGCTTGGGCTCAAAGGTGTCCCGCATGATGCCCAGAGACACCGAACCCCGATAGCCCTCCTGGGCCAGCTGGGCCGCCACCACGCTGCTCCGGTACTCATCCAGAATTCTGGGACACTTTTTAAAGAAGGCGGCGCCGGCAGGCGTCAAGGTCACACTGCGGGAGTTGCGGTAAAACAGCTGTACGTCCAGCTCCTTCTCCAGGGCGGAGATCAGCCGGCTCAGCGCCGGCTGGGCCATGAAGAGATCATCTGCCGCCTGCGTAAAATTGAGCCGCTGCGCCAAGACCATAAAGCACTCCAACTGATTCAGTGTCACCTTGATCCCCCCATGTTCTGTCTGTACTCCAGTATAGCAAACTTAGCCGTGCTTGTCACCGGGTTTTTCCTGTCAGCAGCTCCTTTTCATGGCCCAGCCCGCAGTTCAATTCATTTTCCGCATAGCAGCCATACGCAAAAATAACAGAAAATCGTGATTACTGACAGGAAAGTAAGATCGCTTTTACTGATTTTACCCAATTTAACGCCCCGCATCTGTAAGATACAGGAAAATTATCGTCAAAAATGCTCCAGTAACACAAAAACCGCATGCCTGCCATTCATATCCGGCATTTTACACCCATATCGAAAGCAGGTAAAATTCACACGAAAATAGGAGCAAACACTTCCCAACCTCGGGGCGGTTTCCACAAATACGACCGGTCCCCGCCCCGGCCATTTAGCAAAAAGGAGGAGTTTTCATGTCCGTTGAATACCGCCCCATGCGCAGCGTCATCTATGTAGACTGCGTGCGTGAGGAGTACCGGCACCGCCTGCAGCACTGGCTGTACGCCGTCCATGTGCCGGACAGCATCAGCAAATTTACCCCCTACTGCACCAAATACGCCTTTTACAATGCCCTGCCCACCCCGCCCGAGGGGGAGCGCTTCGGCACCCGGCGGATGCAGATGACCGAGCACTACTGGATGGTCAACGAGATGGTGCCCGAAATGAGCGTCAACGCTTTTACCGAGCGGATGCCGGTGGAGGTGCTGCGCTGGCAGGGCATGATCCCCGATGACGGCGCCGACCTGAGCCACGCCGCCAACATGGACGGCGACAGCCACCGCGCTTCCGGCGGTGACAACGGCTGTCCTCCCTTTGTCTTTGCCCACGTCCCCATGAACTGGGAGGAGGACTACAAGGGGAAGGGCCGCACCATTGCCGACGGCCCCAACTACCGCTGGCAGTTCGTGCTCCGCTGGCCCTGCGAAAAGACCGGCGAGAAGTGGTTCCAGGAGGTCTTTGTCCCCTACTTCCAGAACCGTCCCGAGGTAAACCGCTTCCTGTCCAGCAAGATCTACCACGACGTGGTGGGCTGCCAGTTCCACCGCCTGGTGGAGCTGTGGTTCGACGGCCCCGAGGAGTGGTACGCCGCCGCTGTGGAAGGTACCCGGAGCATGGAGAAGCCCGACTGGGCCCAGCAGGGGCAGTTCCCCTTCCTGCGCTCCAACCACAATATCGTGGGTATGTTCCTCTCCGACATGGCCGCCAGCGACAACCTGACCCAGTACCGTGGCTACATCACCATGCGGTGATCGGTCATAGAAATGGTTTGAAAGGAAAGAGTGGATTATGTCGACCAAAAAAGCAACCGCACCCGCGTCCAGCCGGGGATTCGGCGCTCAGGGCACCGGCATCCTCGTCCTGACCTTCCTCAGCATCCTGCTGATGAGCAACATCTGCTACGACTCCCTGAACGTGACCATCCCCCAGTTTGCCGGTAAGTTCGCCGCCATGCTGGGCCTGCCCCAGGAGCAGATGGGCGCCGCCGTCGGCGGCAACATCGCCCTGCTGTATATGTTCTCCACCGTGGCCGCCTGGATCTCCGTCATCGGCGCGGGCATCTGGGGCGCCCTGTGCGGCAAAAAAACCTGCCGCTTCGCCTGGTCCCTCTCCCTGGTGGTGGCCGCTGTCGGCTGCCTGATCTGGAGCCAGGCCGGTTCCTCCCCCATCTACTTTGTGGCTCTGGCCCTGTCCTACATCGGCGGCATGGGCTTTGCCTACATCGCCAGCCTGAACGTGGTCTCCAACTGGTTCCCCCACAAGAAGGGCCTGGCCATGGGCTGGGTGACCATCGGCTTCCCCCTGTCCGCTGTGGTCGCCACTCCCCTGTGCACCGCTCTGGTGAATTTCCTGGAGCTCAGCGGCATCTACTACCTGTACGCCGCCCTGTGCATCATCCTGGCCATTGTCGTCTGGGTCTATGTCCGTGACTACCCCGAGGAGAAGGGCGCCTTCCCCGACAACAACCACAACTTTGACAAGGCTGCTGCCGATGCCGAGCTGAAGGCCGGTCTGGAGTACATGAAGACCTCCCCCTGGAAGCCCGGCAAGCTGCTGCGCACCGGTACCGTGTGGAAAATGATCATCTCTCTGGGCGTCATGGAGCTGCTCAGCCTGGGCATCATGACCAACTTCCTGCCCCGGATGCAGCAGATCCTGTGCAATGGCCAGCGGGTGTATCAGGACGCCGAAGTGATCCCCATGCTGGCAGTGGCCGGTCTGGTGGCCTGCGTGGGCTCCGTGCTCTGCGGCGTGCTGGACACCAAGGTGGGCCCCAAGAAGGCCATTATCATCACCTACATCATCGCTATCATCTCCATCATCCTCAATGTTGCCGCGGGCAACGTGGCCGCCGACGGCAACAAGCCTCTGGCCACCGGCCTGTTCTACGCCTCCCTGCCCTTCCTGTCCATCATGCTGGGCGGCGCGGCCAACTACCTGGTCTCCCTGACCAACACCATCTGGGGCCGCTATGACTTCCCCATGGCCTACCGCGTCCTCAAGCCCTTCGTGGCCATCGTGGGCGCTCTGGGCATCACCATCTGCGGCGGCGTGGGCAATGCCGGTCCCGGCTACGGCGTGGCTTACATGATCCTGGGCGTGCTGGCCGTTATCGGCACCATCATCATGTTCACCGTGGACGACACCCAGGTGGGCCGCGACTAAGTGTTCTTCGATCACGCACAGCGGGCAGCCTGTCCCGCTGTGCGTGGTTCCATCGTTCCATCTCTATCACTGTATCATCATAGGAGGAAATTCAAATGAAAATTTTAGGTCTGTCTGCCGGCACTCTGAACGGCGCCAACGACTCTCTGTGCAAAGAGGCCCTGATGGCCGCCCAGGAGATGGGCGCCGAGATCGAGTTCATCAACGTCCATCAGCTCAACATCAAGCACTGCACCGGCTGCAAGGCCTGCGTGGCCAGCCTGTTCTCCGGCCGCGGCAACGGCTGCGTGATCAAGGACGACTTCCAGTGGCTGGTGGACAAGATGTTTGACGCCGACGGCATCATCTGGGCCGCCCCCATCTTCGAGAAGTGTGCCCCCGGCATCTTCCACACCATCATGGACCGCTTTGGCCCCCGTCTGGACCGCGGCAACGTGATGATCGCCTCCAAGATCGCCGAGGAGCACGGCGGCAAGCCCATCGATCCCAAGTACCTGAAGGAGAAGCCCGTCACCTTCCTGGGCATCGGCGGCTCCGACTGGGCCACCCGCATCCAGTGTGACTTCGCCACCCACGCCCTCACTCCCAAGTGGACCGTTATCGACAACCAGTGCTTCCCCTGGTCCCTCAGCATCCTGATGAACGACGAGGCCATTGCCAAGGCTCACCAGATGGGCGCTGACCTGGCTGCCGCCGCCCAGAAGGTGGTGGACGGCACCTTCGTGCCCGGCCCCGGCATCATCAACGAGGACTACAAGGGTCCCGCCGGCGTGTGCCCCTACTGCCACAGCAACAACTTCTACCTCCAGGAGGACGGCACCGCCGTCTGCTGCCTGTGCGGCACCGAGGGCGTCATGAAGAACGTGGACGGCAAGTACGTCTTTGAGTACGATGCTGAGAAGTGGGCCCCCCACGCGCACGACTCCATCTCCGGCAAGTTCATCCACGGCGACGACATCCAGCGCAACGAGGCCGCTTCCCGCGAGATGATGCAGTCCGACGAGGCCAAGGCCCGCAAGGCCAAGTACCGCGACTTCATCCAGTCCTCCAAGCCCTGCTGATTTTTCCCAACTGTTTTCCAGGGTCCCATTCCTTGTTGCACGGCGGCCCGGCCGCCACGCCCGGCCTTCCTTTATGGGGAGGCCGGGCATATCAGCCTGGCGCATCTTCATAGCTGCGCCCAGCTCTATTTTCCAAGGAGGTTTTTATGTCTGTTCCTTTTTATGCCAAAAGCCCGGACAACCAGGGCTATATCAAAAATATGGACGTGGTGGGCTTCTGTGATC